>CAKTJC010000032.1 GCA_934567355.1 uncultured Oscillospiraceae bacterium | reverse complement strand
ACGCCCAGTATTCTGCAAAAATTTCTAAAATAGAAAGAATAGCAGAATATTGGGCTATTTATTCAGAGGTTCCTTAGCATATCTCTCCTGCGCTGACTGTTCATACTCCGGGCGAATCTCATGCCTCACATTGTAAAGCTTCACAGGGTCAACATCCGCTGACTGTGCTTTGAGGGCTTTATATTCAGCAATCGCTTCATCCAGTTCACTGGAATACATTTTCTCCTGCACAGTCAGTTTTTTCAAACTGCTCTCCAAAGCCGCAATCTCCTTGCGGAATGCGGCGGGGGCGGTAGAATCCTCCAAAGAGAACTTCTCAAGCAGCCGTGCCTTTTCAGAGCGAAGCTCCTCCAAGTCCTCCGTAAGCTCCGCAATTTGAGCGGCCAGCTCCCGGCTGCGGATAACGCGGAAAATGGGAAGCTCTTTTTTCTCTTTGATCAGGGCTGTCCGCTCCTTGCTCTTTTCCTTGATTTGCCGCACCAGGCCCACATACCGCTCCATTTCCGGCTTCCACACGCCAATGGAACGGCGAATATCGTACTGATCGCCCCGGATACGGTGGAGCCGGAAGCAGCAGAGCATCACATGGCCACGAGTCTTTTCCATCGCTTCCGCAATGGCAGGGATGGTCTTTGCCACGATGGCAGCCAGCTTCTGAAGCTCTGCTTTCAGCTGGCGCAGGAGGGCGTTATCGGCCCTGATTTGCCGGTTCAGCTCGCAGCGGTCAGAAATGATACTCTTGCGTTCCATAGCACGGGCGGCAACACCCTCATGGATGGTTGGAGTCTCCTCTAATCCACGGGCGGCATGACTGCGGTGGTCAATGCGTTCCTCATGCCCTGTCTGCTCCAAGGCAAGATTGGCAGCGGCGGCCCAGCTTTGCCGCCATTGAAGCAGCTGCTCCTCGCTGTTCCAGCGCAAAGTGATAGGGTTTTGGCGGCCATAGCGGCTGCTTTTCGGGTGCTTGTCCGCACGGACAAGACCTTGCGCCTCCGCTGCGGATGGGGCCATATAGACTTTCTTTTTGCCAACCTTGTAAGGGTACTGCTTCTCCCAGCCCTCTTTCTGAGCTTTCAAAAACTCGGCGGCGGTAAAGCCTCGCTCCTCACCATTTCGGACACAAAGGTACTCTTTTTCCGTCTTGTACTGCCATTGGCTCTTTTCATCTAACGGGCGTACCGTCAGAAGAATGTGCGCATGTGGATTGTGTCCGTCGGTATCGTGAATGGCCGCATCGGCACACATTCCGTCAGCAACGAATTGCTCCTGCACAAATTTCTCTATCAGGGAAATTTGCTGCTCCTGGTTTAATTCGATGGGCAGGGCCACAACGAACTCCCGCGCAAGGCGGCTATCCTTTGCTTTTTCCGCTGCCTCTACTGCATTCCAGAGCTTTTCCCGGTCCTGCCATTCTGGGGAAGCCTGCGGCGGCAGGAATACCTGCTGCCACACAAGCCCCTGCTTCCGGGTGTAGTCATGCTGCACCCCGTCATAGTCGTTGTAAATCCGGGAACAGCTTAGATAGGCCGCCGCCGCGGCAGCGGAGCGGCCAGCCCCACGGCTGACCACCTTTGCCTCCAAATGGTAGATTGCCAAATCGTATCACCTCGCTCCCGTTTCTGTTTCTCTTTCGCAAAAGAGAAAATGGACGGTGCGGGTGCACCGTCCATCTCTGCGGCAAAGCTGCCGGTGGCAGGTTTTCGCAGGCAGGGCCGCAGTTGTTTCCAAAGGGAAACGGCTGCGCCCTGCGTGGACAATGACGACACTTCCGCAGAAGTGCGGCATTGTCCATAGGCTCCCGCAGGAGCCGCATCCCCCTCGGAGAGCGCACGGCTGATGCGAAGCAGCAGTACCACCGCCGGAAAGGGGTCCCCACAAAGCCTGCTTTGTGGGGAGAGGAGGAGCAAGGGAGTGGCCGCAGTTTTCGCCAAAGGCGGAAACGGAGGTAAGCGGACTTTGCGACGACGAGGTGGTGAGTAAGTGCGCCCTTCGGGAAAAGAAAACGGCATCCGGTTTCCCGGAGACCTTCTGACCGCTTTAATCTTTCTGTGGTATTCTTCGTAATAGATATTCCTCCAATGTCTGCGGCTCCATCGTCCGCACCTCCGGCAGCACCTTTTCCAGAATTGCCCCGGTCTGAATGAGCCTGCGTGTTCTTGCCTTTCGCTCTTTCACTCGGTTCCGTGCCTGGGCTTCTTCCAATCGGTGCCGGGCCTGCAACAGTGCTTTTTCTGTATCTGTCATAGTGGTAAAATTCTCCTTTGTGGTAGTAGAAAAGCCGCCTGATACCGGAAAATGGTATCAGGCGGCGGGTATTATGATGGTAGTTTCCATTTCTCTTGGGAAACCGATAGAAAAATGTTTAGAGTTGCATTCTCATTGGTGGTAGAAATTCTAAAATTGATGTCAAAAAGTATAAGGGTGTCGCGTTTTACGACACCCTTGCAGACATTCTAATGCCAAACTGGGGGGAAATGCCATCACTACGGTCATCTCTCCAGTTCCCGTTTCTTCTCTCTGGGCAGCACATCTTTTACATAAGCTCTTACAGTGCGATAAACTTCCTCAAAAGGCGGCTTTGTCACATCTCCTGTGAATCGGAACTTTTCTTAGGAATGCTTCAGTTCGTCCTGCCTATGCAGAAAACCGCTGAATATATCCAGCTTTCTGCCGCTGTTTTCAAGTGTCCGGGTAATCTCGTCCTTGTCAAATGGAAATACCTTTGAAATGTAGTATAGATCGACAACATCCTTGATTCTACGGAACACTTTATCCGTCGAGATTGTGGATAGCTTGTCCGCAATCATTTGAGAGGGAGAAACGCCGCAAAAGCGAACGCCTTCCACTTCGTAAATCCTGGTTGGTGGTACGGGCCTGTTTACGTCCATATCCATAGTAAACAGGACTTCGTCCGTATCCTTGTCAATCAGCTCAAATCCGGCAGAGCGTCCTTCTCCGTACATCCGATGGAGACCAACTTTCAAATCAAGGCCACTTTTCTGGATTGCTTTTTCAAGAGATTCCACCATCTGCGGCCCCGTTGGCGGCGTTGCAGAATACCAGTTTGCGTCAATATCTACCGTATGCCGGGTTTCATCTGCGTACCCGGCTTCCAGCAGGCAGGCTTTCAAAACCATGGACCCCTTAAAATTGACCGGAATGCCGCTGTCATAGATGGCTTTCATAACTGCGTACATCAGCTTTTCTTCCGCTGTCAGATTCACAAAATCACCCCTTAATTGTCGTAATATGCAATTGCGTCCTGTGCCAGTCGTTCAAACTGCTTTTGATATTCGGGGGGAACGAAGATTCCCTCAAAGCTGTCTCCGTGCGCATAGTAATACCGGCTGACAGCCTCCGTAATCCCCTGCATATCCAGAATAGACTCGTTGGCAAGCGCGTCCGAGAGCGTCCGGTTGAAGCTCGTAAAGGAGAGGCCATTCTTGTTCTGGACATCGATGGAGCTGATCTGATTTCCAAGAACAGCGACACCATTAAACTTCGTTACGCTGTCCGCTCCATATACCCAAACCAGGTACTCGTCGCTGCGTCCACCAAAACTGCCCTGACACATCAGCGCTTCGTCCAACGCGAATACTACCGGCTGGCCGATACAATCACGGACAGCCCGAAGCCAGGAAAAAGCTCCCACATAATCACGCCGCTTGGGAAGATTGCGCTTCTGCGGGTCATACTGCGGAAGCACTCTTGTTTTTCTGTTGATCAAATCCTCCCGGATACGATGTTCCAGAAGGTTGACCATGTATTCCGGCGGCTTACGCACACCCGTTTCCCAATTCTGGACAGTACGAAACGGGATTTTGTACCGTGCGGCAAATTCGCTCTGGGTATCGCCCAGCTGCATCCGCATTCCCCGAATATCCATATCTATCACCTCTCTCTTATAATGCACCCATTGAGTACATTTATCAAGTGATTTTTGTAAGGAAAATACTTCCGGTGAAGCTCAAAGCCGCAAGAATGTCGCGTTTCACAACATTCTTGTAAGCGTTTTGCTGTCAAAATGGGCACTGGTTGGTATCAAAAGCTCCCCACAAAATCCAGCGCCGCATCCCAGTCTGTACTGTTGTTGGCCTCAACATCTTCCTTGGCAGGAGCGGATGGCGAAGCCTGCGTTCCTTGCAGCAGTTGGAGCAGGGTAGCCACTCCGGAGGTCTGGGCAGGCTGCTGGGCGCTTTGGATGGTGTCAATTACCCGCTGAAGAAAAGCATCCTCTTTCTCTCGGGTTTCCAGATAAGGGTCAGCCTCTAACTGCTCCTGCCTGGAAAAGTAGGTGTTGACAGCGGTAATCACGGCGCTGTTCACGGAACGGTACTTTTTCCGATTCAGTCGCCGCAAATGCTCCATAGCCTCCCTGTCTGCCTCGTTTTCCAGATTCAGCCGCAGAGTGGTCGTGTAGAACTGCTTCATACGATCCCGCCCTCTTTCTGGATTCTGCGGGTGGTCATCTGCTCATACCCCTTGGCCGTGGCGCAAATATCGTCATTGAAGAACACCCGGCCCTTTTCATATTTGCCGAAGTTCCGTACCAGGCAGCCACCGCCGCCCAGCACATACAGGCGCATCAGCTCCGGGTCATACTCATGCTCCCGAAGCCTGCGGAAAATGCCGTCTACATACTCGGAAGCGGTCTGCCGGATGGCGCTCAGATACCTGGGCGCAATGTCCGCGGTTCCTTCCCGTAGTACCCGCTCAATGGTCGCGTCATTCAGCGTCTTGCCAAACTGCCGCAGAATGTTCTCCCGGACAGCCAGCATACACTGGTGGGTGCCGAATTTCTCCGTATAGCAGTTGCTCAGAACAGGCCGGAACTCGTTGATATACATGATATTCATAGTTCCATTGCCAATGTCACAGAGCATATTGGTCCCGGGGAATGCCCGGAGATTGGCGGCAACGGCGGCGAAGCCCTGCGGGTAAATGTCAGCGCCCGCAAACTCCACATGATAATCCGTGTCCTGATAGGTGAAATCCACGCTCTCATTGTGCAGAAGATACGCCCGGAAGCTGTCTTTCTGCTCGCTGACCCATGTCAGAGGCAGGCCGGCAGTCAGATAGGCCCTGGCAGAGGTCAGCCGCCGAAGACTCAGCTCCTTGGCAATGGCTGCCAGGGTCAGCACATAGTAGTCGCCGTCCATCATCTTGTCGGCGGTGAACTCCTTGTGGCCCTCGCCAATGGTGTAGAAATGGCCATCGTAGATAAGCAGATCATTGTGGAATGTTGGTTCTTTCTCGTGGGTAGTTACACCGGTAGGGAAGCAGGTGTGGGCGGTCTTGATATTGCCGTAGCCGTGATCGATTCCGAGGATGATTGTGTTGTTGTTCATAAATATAAATTCCTTTCTGCCGCTGTGCGGACTTAAAAATGATTTTGGGTACAAAAAGCGGCCTGCCCGGTTAGGGGCAAGCCGCAAATTGCGTCTGCGCTTATGCTGTTTTCTGTTCTTTTCCTGTTGGAATTGATTCTGGCAATTGTTCGTTCTTAGCCTCTCGCAGGGCTTTTTTTCGTTCGCCCTGCCGCTTGATCTGTGCCGCATACTGACAAGCATCGGAGCAATATTTGACGCTGTTTCGTGTTGTGGTGAACACCTTGCCGCAGTTCCCACAGGTACATTTCCGGCTGCGTTTTTCCGCGGCCTCCTGCCGGTAAAATTTCGTCCGGCAATTCGGCCCACAGAACAGTGCGTGGGTTCGCTTGGCTTCAAATTCCTGACCACAGCATTTGCAGATCAGCTTGAACGGCTGACCGACAGTGTGCTCACCGGCTTTGATCATCTGATACCGCTCCCGGCTCTTAATACGGTGACGTTTGAGTTGCTCCTGACGCTTGACTTCCTCTGCCGTCAGTTCCGGAGCGGGTAGTTCAAACTGTCCAATAAATCGGAGATGAATTTCCACATCCTGCACCCGATCTCCGTCAATTTTCTCCGGGGCGTGTACAATAATTTTTTCAACGAACTCGTTGATCATCACAGGGGTCAGCTCTGAAAAATCAGTATACTTTTTCGCAAGCTCCAGGAATTGTTCCACCCGGGCGGTATCCTCGGCAAAAGCAGACAGCTTTGTTTCCAGTTCCACAACGGAAGCCTGCAACGCCTTCTGCTCGGCCTCGTATTCTGCCAGCAGATGATCAAAGCGTTCATCAGTAATCCGGCCAACGGCAAAGGATTCATAAAGCTTCTTGATGATAACCTCCAGCTCGGCAATGCGTTTCTTATCCTTGTTCAGCTTCCGCTTGGCATCTTTGACGGCTTCCTCCTGCCGCAGCTGGGAAGCGGCTCGGACCTTTTCCATGAATGCCTCACGATTGGAAATTGCAAAGGTGCTGGCATATCGGATGGTATCCAGGATCAGGGTACGCAGTGCTTTTGTCCCAATATAGTGGCTTCTGCAAGAGTGCGCGTGCTTCTGTAGTGCCAGCGTATAAGAGGAACAGTCAAAGAAGTCAATCGGGTAAGGACAGCTTTCCGTGCCGCCTTTTCTCCGGTGATTATACATCTTTTCTCCGCAATCGGCACAGTACACAAGCCCTGTCAGCGGGTTTGCCTCCCCAATGGTATCAACGCGCTTCGGTGTTCTGCGGAGCTTCTGCGCAAGCTCCCAAGTCTGCTTATCAACAATGGCCTCATGGGTATCTTCAAAAATTAGCCAGTCCTCTTTGGGATTCATCACGGAGCGCTTGTCCTTATAGGATGGCTTGTAAGAGCGAAAATTGACCGTATGACCCATGTACTCCGGCTTGGAAAGAATCGCTCCAACGACTTCGCCGCTCCAATTATACGGATTGGAGAATTCCTCCTTGCTTTTCCAGATACCTCTCCCTTGCTTCCCGAAGTAGACGGCAGGTGCGTCAATCTTGTCCTCAAAGAGTATCCGGGCAATCTCGTAGGGGCCTTTGCCCTCAATGGTCAGCTGGAAGATACGCCGCACAACAGCGGCGGCCTCCTCGTCGATCAACCAATGGTGCTTATCCTCTGGGTCCTTTTTATACCCGTAAATGGCACAGTTGGTGGTTGGCTTCCCGGACTCGCCCTTGACACGAATGGCAGTTTTCTGCTTACGGCTCAAGTCCCGCAAGTACCACTCATTCATAATGTTGAGGAAGGGAGCAAATTCATTGCTGTTCTGGTCGTTGCTGTCTACGCTGTTGGCAATGGCCACAAAGTGAACCCCATGCTGCCGGAAGAACACCTCTGTGTAAAATCCGGTTTGCAGGTAGTCACGACCTGCCCGGCTCATATCCCTGACGATGACATGAGCGACCTTGCCTTCCTCAATATCAGCAATCATCTGTTTCCAGGCTGGCCGCTCAAAATTGCCGCCGGAATATCCATCGTCTGTGTAGTGGACGATACGTTCATAGCCCTGGTCACGGGCATATGCTTCCAGGTATCGTTTCTGATTGACAATGGAATTGCTGTCCCCGGTAAGGTCATCGTCACGGGACAGTCGTTCATACAATGCTGTGATTTTTCCTTCAGTCTGTTTTGCTGCCATATCAGGCGCTCCTTTCAGACTGACGGCTCATTTGTGGTACGCCCAGTATACCACAGTCTGAACTGTTTGTCATCCCATCATTGCGGATTAACCGCAGAATTTTATCTTCCATGGTTTCCTCAGCGGTTTCGCTGAGATGGACACGCACCCGGTAGGTGGTGTGTCCGATGTGTCGGGTTAAAAATACGGTTTTGTTTTCTGTCATAGACCTCGCTTTCTCCGCGCATTAAACGCGGCTGTGAAAATGTTTTTGTGTTTCTCTTTTTGCAGCTGTGAAAATTTGTCTGGCTACCCATATCGCATTCGCATAGATGATTCCTCCTTTTTCTCTGAATGCCAGCTTAGCAGTGACCCAGATAACCTGTATCTGGATTACCGCTTTCACAGATAGGAGAATTACGGTATGTAAATCGGAACCATTTGCGGGAAAAGTGATATTAATTTTTTGTAAAGGAGACAAACATTCATAGCAGCCGCGTTCCAAAGTCATATCACAGAAAATTGTTGACACGAACATATGTTCTTATTATAATGAAAGAACAGTATATACCCTGTGAGGTAACGCCATGGCAAAGATGTGGTATGAGGAATGGCCGTCCGAGGATTTCTTTGACAGTCAGGAAGAAATTGACCCGGCAGAAGATATTTCAGAAAACGAGACATTGGGAAACGCAATCTCCCAGGAGCGGCGGGCAGCGTTTGAGCAGTCCTTGGTACAGGACGAGCATCCCAGGGACTATGACGCGGAGTTGGAGGATGAGGTTGAGGAAGCAGCCCCCACCAGTGACAAGCGGCTGAAACGTGAAATCAAGGCCGAGGCGCTTCGGCGGCTGGAGGAGGCCGCCAGAACCGAGGCGGATTTCCAAGCGGTCATCAACCAGTGGGATAAACTGGATCAGAATCGAGAGCGCCGGGAGCGGGACCACGAAAACCTCCGTGGGGACGTACCTTTGGAGTATCAGACGATTCCCAATCCATCCATTGCACCGATCTGGATGAACGATCCCGCGTTTCGGCAGCTCTGCCACGGAAACTATCTGGACATTCTCTTTGACTGTCCCCATGAGCTGCACAATCTGGCGGGAAATGCCTTTATCTCCGATCTGCTGCGGGAATTGAACGAGGACCAGCAGGAAATCCTGTACTTCCTG
The DNA here is from genome assembly GCA_934567355.1 of uncultured Oscillospiraceae bacterium. Classification (GTDB taxonomy): domain Bacteria; phylum Bacillota; class Clostridia; order Oscillospirales; family Oscillospiraceae; genus Faecousia. The sequence continues at coordinate 18,945 of CAKTJC010000032.1, read as the reverse complement.
TTCGTGCGCCTGTACAGCACTACCCGCCTTGCGGAAATGCGGCACCGTCAGACCGAAACATCCGCAAGCAGCGGAAAAACATCTGCGCCAAGCTCCAAAAGCGGATGTATGACCATCTGATTGGCAGCCAACGCCTGACAAAACGGGAACGGACATTTCTGGAAGAATACGAAAAGGCTGTCAGGGAGCAGGGGAAGAATGCGGCAATCCCAAGAGAAAACAAGACAAAGCCCAGACAGAAAAAAGCTGCCCTTGACGAGGCCAAGAGCAGCTGATACTATGGTAATTGGATTCAGAGAAAACAGATTACCGGGTAAGAGGAATCGCTATGAAGAACATTTTTGAAAACTCCCGCTCCTGCTGGGTGCGGTATGATCGCTATGAGCTGAAAACAGCACCGGACGGCAAGCGCTATATAATATCAGGTAAGAACGCAAAGCCCAGCGTATATAACCCGCTGAAAGAAGCTCCCGGCATTGTCCTGGACGCTCTGAATGTGGGAATGCTGATGATGGGGCAGAAGCCCCCTGCTGAGGTAGAAAAGGCCATTCTGGAGTTTGTCACCCACTACGGCCTTTTGGGCTTTCTAACCGCCCTACCCACCACGCCGTCCTTCATGGAGTACGAGGCTGTCTACCTCCCGAAGAACCACTTTATCAAAGCGGAAACAATGTCCACAGAGGACTACCTGGCCTTGTTCTTTCCTTTTGAAAAGCTGGCTGTGGTCAAACGAGGCGTAGAATCCTGTTGGAGCGTTTCCGGGGATCGCATGATGATGGCCCTGACCACGACGTTCAGCGACGAGCCAATGGCAAAGAATATGAGCTTCCAGCGCCAGTACGCAGAGCCATACGATTGGGTAGCCCAGCAGTTCAAGGATTGGGCCTTCAACCTGTCCACTTCGTTCTTCTACTATAATGACCCTCTGGATGATGACAGCCGCCAGCTCCTCCGGCAGTCCATGAAGGCTTTCGGCGGCATTGCCCCTACCTACCATATTGAGCTTCTGGACAAGCCCACGCTTTTCTGGGACTTTCATTCTCTGCTGTTGGGGATTCAAATGATGTTCAGCTTTATGCTGGTAGACGATGCCAAGCCTCTAAAGTTATGTAAACACTGCCAGCGGGTATTTCTAAGTAACCGCTCCAACGCGGAGTTTTGCAGCCCCAGGTGTAAGAATCAGTATAATGCGCACAAATCTCGCAGTAAAAGTGAAGAATCCGAGGAATAATATCAAAAAGCCCTCACAGCAGCCACAAGCGGCATACTGTGAGGGCCATCCTCATTTAGTCGTAGACAAATTCCCGCAGAATAACTTCCTCCGCACGGCTGCGAATGGAGTTGCACCGCCGCACCCATTCCATTTGGTCAGTGGCCTTGAGTGCTTCCGTGACACCTTCTTTGGCCATCATGGCCTTTTCCATTACCTCAAGCTGTGCCTGACAGGCGGTTTCGACTTCCTCAAGATGGGGCATAAGCCGATCTGTGGCTAACAGCAGATTATACACGGCAGGCCGATGCTTTTTCAGATACGTCCTCCGCAGCCAGCCGTATTTCCCAATGTTGTATTCCTTCGTGTCGCCCAGTGTCAGATTCGGGATATAATAATCCCCGCATTTTCTGTAAGTCAGTTCCATAGCGTGCTCCTTTGTGTGAATGTGTGTTGACAGCTACAAATCAGGTCCGGAAGCATCCCTCCCATATCATAACTGTTTTCCATTCACCACAAATGAGCCGCAGTCATGATGTAATACTTGGTGGAAACCACCCTTTATAAATTACATCATGGCCTTGCCTCCTTTATCATGGTGCGAAGATAGGAGATACCCGCCTCCGGGTCTTCCTCCTTTGGCCCGTTTCGTAACCCTGGAAAGCGGGACTGGGCGGAAAGCACACGGGTGGCAGAACCGGCGAGGCCGCATTCCTCCGGCCTCAATCCCAGGGAGGCCGCATTCAGCACTTCAATCTGCTTTCCCCTGGCCCGGCGCATGGAAGCAATGCTTGCCAGCCGCAGTGAATAGCAATAGGGGCAGAAGCTGAGCACCACCGGCGATTCCGCCGCCACCAGCTGCAAGCAGTCCTCTAGCCGTCGGCCAATCACCAGTGCCGCCCCCTCCTGCCGGACGGACTGTGCATTTGTCACGCAGGGCCAGCCCAGAGCCGCCGCCAGCTTGCCGGGAACCTGGCCAGTCTCCCCGTCCAGCGCTTTCGCGCCGCAGAACACCGCATCCACATTCCCTATTCTTTCCACAGCCTTAAAAAGTGCCCTGGACGTGGCCTGGGTGTCCTCCCCGGCCAGGAGCCGGTCGGTCAGCAGCACTGCCCGGTCTGCTCCCCGCGCCAGCAGCTCCCGCAGCGGCTCGCTCAGTTTCTCCGGCCCCATGGTCAGGACGGCGACCGTCCCTTCCTGCCCCCGCAATTTCAGGGCTGCTTCCAGGGCGGCGGTGTCCGCCATGTTCCATTGGAGCTTTGCCCCCTCCCGTTTCAGCCGGAACTGGCCGTCCACCTCCACGGAGGAGGCCACGGGGACGGCTTTCATGCAGACGAGAATCTGCTTCATCTTTTTACAGCAATGCGCCGTACAGGTCTGCCAGATGGCAGTCCGCCGGGACGCACTGGTTCAGGCACAGCCACGCCTGGGGATTGGCCGTCACCATGGTGGTGCAGCCCACCCGCTCCAGGTCTGCCCAGCGGGCGGCAGCAATCTTGACGGTCAGTTCCGGCATATACGCCAGCGCCAGCGCCGTGCCGCAGGATTTTGCCAGCCGCTCACGGTTGAACATCTCCCCCAGGTCAAAGCCCGCCGCCCGGCTCAGGGCGCGGATGGGTTCAAACTCGTGGAAGGTTCTGGCCAGCCGGTCATCATCGTGGCAGGCTGCCTTCTCTCCGTTGGCGGCCTTGGGAGCAATCTTCCCCTGGCGCAGCAGCTCCGCCGCATAGGCCGTGGCGGTGGTGACTCCGGCGGTGATTTCGCAGCCCCATTCCGGGTATTTCTGGGTCATGATTTCCGCGTCATAGCTGTCCAGCACCACAACCGGCAGCCCCGTCTCGTTCAGCGCCTTGGCACAGGCAACGGCATGCTGCCGCACTTCCTCGGTGTAGCCCATGAGATCGCCCAGCAGGAAGCCGGAGGCGGGCTCCTGGGCAAGCACCTTGGCGGAAACCCCCGCCTTTTTCGGCAGCGTCAGGAAGTTCTTTGCCATATCCTGCGCCCGCAGGGCGGCAATTTCACCGATGTACACCAGCACGTCTTGCCCCTCCTGCCCGAAGGAGGGTTTGTCCTCGCCGTAGAGGTTGCCGGTGCGGTCGATGTTGTCAATCAAATCCATCACGGCCTTGGGGGCCAGTTCATTCACCACCGCCTCGGTGCGGGCCTGCCGGATGAACAGGGGCGGCTGATAGCCCGTGGCGCAGTCGTTGGTGCAGGCATCGCACAGCAGGCATTCATACATGGCGCTTGCCACGTCCCTGTCAAAGGCCTGGGTTCCCTTGCTGACCATGCTCAGCAGCAGTCCCTTGGCACGGGGCGTGTTGACCTCCCGGCCCGTCTGGTGCTCCACCGGGCAAAGGTGACGGCACATCCAGCAAAAGCGGCATTTTTCCGCATGGTGCAGCGCATTTTGTTCAATCATTTTTCACTACCTCCTTCTTACAGACCCATCTTATAGGGATTCATGATGCCGTTGGGGTCCAGCTCTTTTTTCAGCGCTTGCAGCACTTGCAGCGCGGGGCCGTACTGCTCCTTCACCAGGCGGGACAGTTTCAGGCCCACGCCATGGTGGTCGTTCAGCACACCGCCGTTGGCCAGCGCCGCCCGGACACCGCAGTTCCAAATCCGGTTGTGGAGCCGCAGGGCCTCCTCCGGGTCTGCCGGGGGATTGTCGATGATGAAGCGGGAGTAGTTCATGGCGCCCCACTCATACCAGTGGGAGCTGTGGGAGATGAAGCGGACACCGTACTGCTTGAAGTTCTCCTCCACGGCGTGCTTCATGGCCCAATAGATTTTTTCAATATTGTCGTGGGTTGCCACAGTGTCCAGCGTACCGAACATCTGGGGCAAATCCATGATGTGGTCGGGGTAGAAGAAGGTGATGCGGTTCTGGAACCACTTTTCGCCATACTCGTTGCCCAAATACTGGGCGCCGTACTTCTCCGCAATGGACAGGACAATCTCCTTTTCGGCCTCCACAATTTTGGCGTAGCCTTCCAGGGTCATGTTCATAAACGCGCCCTTTTTCTCAAAGCCGATGATTTTTTTGATAATGGAGACGGTTTCCGCCTCGTCAAACAACCGGATGATGGAGGGCTTCACCGCCTGGACAATCTCCCGGCAGGCCTGATAGCCGGTGTGGATGTCCGGGAAGAGGAACGCATGATGGGTGCGCACCTCCGGCTGCCTGACAATCCGGAATTTCACCTTGGTCATGACACCCAGGGTACCCTCGGAACCAACAAAGACGGGAATGAGGTTGGGGCCGCTGGAATGCTTGGGCACCGGCAGGGTATTGATAATGTCGCCATTGGGCAGCACCACTTCCAGCGAGAGGGTCATGTCGTCCATCTTGCCGTACTTGGTGGAGAGGATGCCAATGCCGTTGTGGGCCAAGGCGCCGCCCACGGTGCAGCAGGTCATGCAGGAGGGCAGGTGCATGATGGAATAGCCCTTTTCGTTCACCAGGTCTTCCAGGGTGGCAAAGATGATGCCGGTTTCGCAGATGACGTAGCCCGCCTCGGTGTTGATTTCCAGCACCTTGTCCATCCGCTTGATATCCAGCAGGATGCCGCCGGAAACAGGCAGGGCGCCGCCCTGGCTGCCGGAGCCGCCGCCCCAGGTGGTGACGGGGATTTTATAATAATTGGCAATTTTCAGAACCTTGGAAACCTCTTCCGCGGAGCCGGGGCGGACAATAATGTCCGGCATGGGACCCTTCTGCCCGGCATCCTGCCATTTTCGGCTGAGCCAGAAATAGTCCACGGAGTACACCGCCCGCTCCATCTCCTGGGTGGAGACATTCTCAACGCCCACGGCGTCCTCCAATTCGGAACGAATCATATAAAACATCAAAGAATGATTTTCCATCGTCTAAAGTTCCTTTCTTTCACACAAGGGGAAATCCCCCGGTTATTCATCCATCACCACTGCCTGGGTGGTCTTCCGGAAGTCCAGCACCTCCTGCCAGCCGGGGATTCCCTGCTGGGCACCGAAGCGGGTGCATTTCAGGGCCGAAGCCGCCGAGGCAAAGGTACAGGCGTCATACACATCCAGCCCCCGCAGCCGCGCCGCCAGAAAGGCCCCGTGGAAGGTGTCCCCCGCCCCGTTGGAATCCACGGTGTTCACCGGGAATACGGGGTAGCGGCGCTCCCGGCCATTTTCCCACAGGAAGCCGCCCCGGCTGCCCTGGGTGATAACCAGTATTTTGGGGTGATAGGTGTCCTGCAATATCTGCGCTGCCTGAGTGGCTGTCTGCGCCCCCGTCATCTTTTTAGCAAATTCCTCACTGGGAATCAGAATGTCCACCAGTGGCAGAAGCCGCCGGATATTGGGGTACACGCCCCCTGCGTCCATGCTGACGGGAACGCCAAATTCCCGCGCCTTTTCCGCCGCATACACGGCGCAGTCCAGATGATTGCCGTCCAGGTGGAGGAAGTCCGCGGTTCGGAGCGCTTCCAGGTTCACTTCCTCCGGCTGGGGCGACGGGGCATCCCCCCGGTTCCAGACGCACGTTCTCGTGCCGTTTGCCGTATTCAGCAGCACCACGCTGTGGGCATTTCTGCCGGGGACAGTGCGCACCTGGGCGGTGTCCACCCCATAGCGGGTCAGCTCGGCTTTCACGAAGCTGCCGAACATCTCGTCCCCCACGGTTCCGCAGTAGGCCGCCTGACCGCCCAGCTTGCTCACCGCCACCAACGCCGTGGCGCAGGGGCCGCCGCACTGGAATTTCGTCTCCTCCCCCCGGAGCTTGGTGTCCTCGGCGGGGTAGGTGTCCACGGTCATCAGCACGTCAAACAGCGCTGCGCCGATTCCCACAACGCCGCCCATTATCGGTCCGCTCCCAGGAGCTTAATTTTGCTGACAGCAAACTCCGTCACCCGGTCAGTGGGCTCCTTCATGAACAGATCAATGGCGACCACATTCTCCGGCACGGCACGTATTCCATCGATCAGAGAGCAACACAAATCCGTGCTGAAATTGACCTTGCGGATGCCGTTTTTCACCGCTGTGCGAATCTGGTCGTCGGGCACGCCGCTGCCGCCGTGGAGCACCAGATGGGCATCCACTCCTTCGTGCAGCTGGGCAATCCGTTCCAGCGCCAGCACGGGAGCCTGCTTATAGTGACCGTGGGCCGTACCCACCGCCACCGCCAGGGCGGCAACACCGGTCTCTTTGGCAAAGCGGGCAGCATCCTCCACCTTCGTGTAGTCCGTGGGAACGCCGTCTTTCGCCATGCCCACCAGGCCCAGCTCACCTTCCACACCAATGCCCAGTTCCTTGGCCATTTCCACAACACCCCGTGTCATGGCAATATTCTCGTCCATGGGCTTCCGGGAGGCATCAATCATCACGCCGTCCGCCCCATAGCGGAAGGCCCGCAGCACCTCCGGCACCCCTGCGCCGTGGTCCAGGTGGATGGCCGCCGGGGTTTTCAACTCCTCCACCGCCTGACGAATCACCGGGGCCACAAACCGGGCCAGCTCCGAGTCAAACAGGCGGCTGTACATCTGGAAAATCACCGGCGCGCCGGTCTGCTGGGCGGCGTGGAACACGCCCAAAACGGTTTCCAGATTGTACACATTGAAGGCGGGCACCGCAAAGCCGCCCTGCTCGCCCAAATCCAGAATTTCTTTCAGCTCATAACGCATACTGTTTTCCTCCTGTCACTGTTCGTCCAGGCCGTCAAAATGCAGGGCCGGAACGTATTTGCAGAACTCCCAGATGGCCTCCATCCAGCTGCCCCGGACTTCGGACATGTGGTGAACATAGGGCCCCTCAATCAGCTTCCGCTCAATGCCGGGCAGGTTATTGAACCTTGCCCACAGGTAGGAGCCGAAGGTATAGGGCCCGTCGGCGCTGTCGCATTCGGTCACGCCGATGCTGTAAACGCCATGGTCCTGGTCAATCCGCGCCACGGTATAGTGGCCGTCCTCCACCTGCATCCACTGGCGCATGTTGACGCAGCGGGCCTTGGTGCCCTTCTTCTTTAAGGAGTAGGCAAAGGGGCCGCAGTGCCACAACAGCTCCACATTCCGGTCGGTGGGATGGCGGGTGGTAAATTCGCCCAGGAAGGGCTTCTCCTCCCCGAAGGTCAGGCTCTTGAGCAGCACCTGGGTGATGGTGGCGTGCATATCGCTTTCGCAGCCGATGATATAGCCCATGTCCGCCAGAATGGGGTACGCCGCACAGGGCATGGCCCCCACCATCAGCTGCATGGCCGTCCAGCACTCGGCGGAAATGGCCGCCAGATTGTATTCCTGGAACAATTCCTGATACAGCAGCACAAAGGCATACACCTTATCCAGCACCGGCTCGGAAAGGTCATCAATTTCGTACATTTCCCGCATCTGCGCCACGCCCGCATCCAGCTCCTGCCGCCGGGAGGACAGAATCCGGTTGTATTTATCCTGCACCACCGCCAGGTTGATGGGAATCACATGGATGTCAAACTGCTCCATCAGCTGGCTTTCGTTGAAAATCATGGAGCAGAAGGGCTTGGGCCGCAGCCCCACCTGACCGATGCGTAGCCCCTGAAAATTCTTCACGGCGCAGGCAACGGAGGCAAACCGCCGAAAGCCCTCGGCGAAAATCGGGTCTTCGATGCGGCAGTTTTCAATATAAGTAAAGGGAACGTTCATCCGTTGCAGCTGGCGGCTCATGCCGAACAGGCCGCACTGGGAGTCGGTATACCGGGTGCCGTCCGGCTCAAACACATCGTCCTGGGGGCCCCACAGCAGCACCGGCTTGCCGATGGCCTTGGCCACTGCCCTGGCCACCTCCTCGTTGCCGAAGTTGCCGTTAATCAGGAACACGGCATCCACCTTTTCCTGCCGGAACCGCTCCACAACGGCCTCCACATCCCGGTCACAGTAGAGCACGTTCACCGGGTTGATGCCCTTCAAATCCGCAAATGACACATGCTGTGAAGAAAAATGAGTCTCGATATACTCCACCGCCGCGGCGCACCGCTGCTCTGCCTTTTCCCAGTTGAAAATTCCCGGCCTGGGCGTCACATCCCGCCGGATGGGAACGAGTCCAATCTTTACAGAATTGTTCAGCATTTTTCCTTCTCCTTTTGGCATCACATTGACATTGCAAGACCTTCTCCTGGTTTTTCCATGTTATTTTACTGTGATATTCACCTATCGGACAGGGACATTTCTACGGTCTTTTTGCACATATCTACAGTTATCACAATGATTTCAATTTTACTTTCATCAAAGGGCCTCAATGCTCGCCCGGTTTTCTCTGTGGTACGCACTGCTTATATCCGCAAAATGCCGCAATGCCGTTTTAACTTAAATAAGCGTAAAACGTGCATTGCGGCGTACCTATTTGTTCCTGATACATATTTCCATTCTCCCCCACCTTTTCCGCAAAAAGGCACGCATCGATACAGCAAATCCGCGCAACCTATGACTGCGGAAGAAAAACCGCAAAAGAAATGGAAAAGGAGAGAAACACTATGAAGAACAGTAATCAGATCAATGTTCCCCAGGCTCGTGAGGCTATGGACAAGTTCAAGATGCAGGCCGCTCAGGAGATGGGCGTCAACCTGAAGCAGGGTTACAACGGCGACCTGACCTCCCGTGAAGCCGGCTCCGTCGGCGGACAGATGGTCAAGAAGATGTGTCCCGTACGAAGTGCGAATTATCCCCGTACGGCTCGTACCGCAATCGGGCATGAAGTCAATGTGCGGTACATAGCTTCCATTACGATTTAGGAGGAATATGGACATGAGAAGGCTGATTTACAATGCACCGCTGGAATATGCGCAGCTGGTATTGGGCGGTGGATTAGAAGAGTATTTGAACGGCACCCCGGAGCATCGGTTGAGGGACTAAGGCAAATAAATATGGTACAGCCCACCAGTCTGCAAGGATTGGTGGGCTGTATCTTTTCAGCGTTATCTTAGTGTGCATCCGCAAATTCATCCCAGGAAAATAACTCCCTCCCTGAGCATCCCTGAATCCATTCTATTCCAAATCTTCGTCGTTCTCACTCGGTTCTTCCGCAACAATGTTAAAAGAGAACTGATCCCTTTCAACTCCGAACTCAGGTAACAGATTCTCGATAAATCGGACACAGGACCATGCCGACAGATTGGCTTCCAAATATACACCATCCGTTACTTTCCACGGCAAGCGCATATCTGCTCCATCAACATTCAAATGAACATGTTTACGCTTGCTTGCGTTGAAGGAATAATTGTTTTCTGCCAGCATCTGCAATTTCCCCGGTTTTTTCTTGTCGAGCAGTTTTATAACATCCAGCAGCATGAGTGCATACTTGTTTTGACGATATGTTTCGCCGAATAGTTTGAATGATACCAGCTTTTTCCCGGTGACTGCATCATAGTTGTTTAGTGTCAGTGTTTCTACGTACTCAAATTCTATCGACTCATCTACAACACGCTTAATCCTGTATCTAGTCAAAACAATACCGGCAAGGCGCTTTGCGCGGGCCTGTATATCTGTGACCCCCCAACTGTTTTTGTCCAAAACGTCACAATTTAGAACAACCGCCTTTGAGTTCTCCCGGATGATATCCCGTTTTTCAGCAAAGCCCTTGTTCGACAGTTCGGAATTATACCCAGTAACTGTCAGATTTCCCAATGTGTGGAGATATTCTTCATGATCTTCCGGATGAATGTATGATAACGTATTCCTGTAACGAAAATCCGCCGCTTTTGGCAGCCATGAAAACAATTGTTCCAAGAAAATGCTTGTCGCCACTTTGTATAATGCTATAAATATCGTCCAGCAGCCGGTTGCAGTTCGATTCAGACCAGTCATAGTTACGCTGATAAACAGGAATACGGAATAGCACTTTATTGGTTCCTATAAAGTCTCTGAGCATCCAAAGTTTGTGGGCGTCCATGTTTTATGACCTCACTTCAATTTATATTTTTCCGCGCTTCCTTTATTTTACCGCAACATATCTTTGCTTACTTGACGTAGGCTTTTCCGGAATTGTCAGCTTTAGCCTTCCCTCATCCAGCAATGGCCTCAAATAATTTACCGCAAAGCTTCTTATATCCTTGTACCCGCAGTATTCCGCAATCTCTTTTCTGCTTCTGGGGACATTACAGAATACAAGAATTGTCTCTTTCACTTTGTCTTGTGGGGTGACTTGTGGGGTGACTTGTGGGGTGACTTGTGGGGTGATCTCATTTTCACAAGCATTCTCAGCATAATTCATATTTCTCAGCGTAACAAAGAACGCCGAATGGGTGGAATAAAAGCTTGGCCGTTTTCTATCGTCATACCCGGGAAGTTTTTCTGTTTCCGCAATAATCTTCTTGATGCCGCTACCCCGGCGCTCCATATATTTCATGCGATGAAACAAATCCGCAATAACCGGATTTCTCCGGGCCGAACCAATTTCGCTGAGGCTGCAATCCTGAATTGGCTTTCCCTCGAACATTCCACCGGGGGAATAGATTTCTAGGCGATCATCGAACATATCGATGTGCACTTCGCTGCCCATCACGACGTAGTCCCGATGAATCAGCGCATTGACCAGCGCCTCCATAACTGCTCGCTCGGAATAGTCCGGCTTATCCACCCGGTAGCGGGCCTTCTTTTCAAAGCGCACCTTGGAATTGTTCTGCACAAAAGCACAGCCGCTTTGCAGAAGATAAATTAGATTTCCTTCGTATTCTTTATCGTCAAGAGCATCGTCAAAAATAGAACCCTTGTCCAGTCCGTTCCATCGGGTACAAAACACTCTGGAATTAAACACAATATGCTGGTCTGCCAGCAGCCGCCCGGCGTTTGTCAGGAAGCCGTCTTTGTTCGCCAGCCCAAAGGAAACAAAATCAGAGGGCTCCAACGTCAAACCTGTACGCTCCCGATAAGTTGCGGACAGAAGTGTAAAACTGTACGCATCTTTCTTCTCCGTTGTCACCAGTGCATCAAAGGAGCGATTGGTTCCCTTGAGGATCAATTCATTGACAATATAATCCGGTGCCGCCACACTCTCATTGCCAATGCGCATATAGCACTCCATCACGCCGTCCGCACGATAATAATACGGCGTGGAGCGCCCTGCCTCCACCATCAGCGCAAGGATGCTCTTTCCTTCCACCCTATCCGGCTTCAAAACAAAGCTGGGAATCGGTGTAATCCGTTCCTTGATCAGCCTGCTGATGCTTTCCGCGTCCTTCTGCGGATCAGGCAGTCCAACAATCTTTCGGTCATCATCGATTCCAAAGAACAGCGTTCCGCCAATTCCATTTGCAAAGGCACTGACGCTTTTCAGCCAGCTTTTCGGTTTTTTCGTTTCCAGCGCAGCTTTGAAATCACATTCTGTCGCTTCCGCAATAAGCTTATCGAGCATATATCCTCAGCCTCCTTTTTCATAGCAATCCGCATTTTTGCATATGACGCTCAGGGACAACATTATTATAAGTTTACCACATTTTTCGCATATCGTCCATTCCTGAAACACGCAGCTAGGATGTCGCCCATGCTTATTGGACGCTCAAATTCAAGAGGATTCTAAGTATGCGACATTTTCCATTATCCATGATTTTATCAATGTGAAGGTGCCGTTTTTTTCGCCAAAACTTTTTCCTCCTGCATTCTAATGAATCCACATGAGGCGCTTTCTTCATCGCTTTACGATTTCAGCTTATACGTCCGGTTCCGATTGCTGCCCTCTGCCACGACCACACCTTCCGCAATTAGCTCAGACAGCAGCTTCTTCACGCGTGTGCTTTTTACGTCGAGGAGCATTGCGATATCCGCACTTTTTGCCGAGGTATGGTCTGTCAGGTACAGAATAATTTCATTCTTCTGCTTGACGGTTTTTATCGTCCCTTTTTATCGACACCTTTTTATCGCCTCTTTTTTTGCAGTGATAAACAAAGCGCCGTTCGATCCGGCTCCGCGGATTCCGCAATGACGGGTTCTTCCCACCCCTGCTCTCGCCAAATCCGGAAAATATTTGGGATGCCACTACCGGCACGTTCACCAATATCGATCAGGTTAATTTGGAAAAGTCAATCATGGTTGTCCCCCCTTTGGTCTTCCACAGGAATCTGCGCTCTGTCCAAAATCGTTTTTTTAATTAGCCATATCATACCATATAGCAGCATTCGTATGCAATGGATTTTTCAAATACAGCAAATTCGGTCAGCGTTGAAACGATTTTGTTTTGGGCCGACAGAGAAGCATTTTTCAAATGCGCAGCCAGAACAAAGTCCTGATCTTAGGGATTGGGGATTTTGCCCCAACAAGCAAATTGCGTCCGGGTAGCACCCGGACACTGCTTGCCGGTAGGAATGCCCGGCAGATAATAAGTGCTCCATTGGGCTTCATAAGTAAAACATGGCATTCGCATCCAGCGTTTTTTTTCGTTCCTTCCAGTCCGGCATCAGCATAGAAAGAAAGTCGTAGAAGTTTTTGGAGTGATTTGGATGAATAAAATGACAAAACTCGTGCATTACGACATATTCAATACAGTTTCGGGGGGCTTCCAAGAGCCGTTTGTTCAGCGTAATGATCCCTTCTTTCGGCAAGCAAGACCCCCATCGTGTATCCATGCTTCGAATCCGCAGGGTAGGTGCTATGACTCCGTATTTTTGGAATACCGGGTAAATTGCGTTAACAATTTCTCTAAAAACGATTTTGCATTCCCGGTCAAAAAATCTCATAACCATCCGCTCTTTTTTGGAAAAATCCTGCGGATCTTTGACCTCAAGGAATAAGTAGACCCCATCCGAATACACCTGGTTCTTATTTGCCTGCAGCACTTTCAGGCGCAGGGCTCTGCCCTGAAGATAAAAGGTCTCACCGCTGACATATTGCTTTGGCTGTAGTTTATACTGTTCCTGCAACGCAAATTTCTTTTGTGCGTTTAGAATAAACGCCGCTTTGCTTACCAGAAACGCATCTATCTTTTCCGCCGGAACCGCCACATTGGCAGATACATATACGCTTCCGTTTTTTCGCACATGAAGGTTGATATTTTTGACATTTTTTCGTTCCAATGAATATCTCAGCGTTTTTTCGCCTATCTGGATTGCCCTGAAGGTAATATCTTCCGGCATGATTAAAACCTCCGCAGGGCAACGGTTTTCACATTCTCAATGACCTTATCGATCAAATCAAATGACAATACCAGTCCCCGGCTCTTTTCATACGCATAGAACAGATCGTCAATATCCTGGGAAATCCGATTGTGGATTGTCTGGTTATTGGTCCAGTCTACGCAGCTGTGCTTCGCAATAATCGCCGTAATTTCTTCAGCAATTTCTGCCGCAAAATCAGGGGTCATTCCCTCGACTTGCGCATCATCGAACAACGCCGTTATTACACCATAAAAAGCCTGCGCGTGAACATTGTGCTTAATCCGTTCCGGATAGCTGACAGAGCTCTTTCCGGAACGGTAATCTTCCAGAATGCTCCGCATCTTTGCCAAATACTCCGCCTCGCTGATAACCTTTTCCTTGTATTGATCCAGTGCATCCTTAATCCGCTTGGAGAAGCTATCATAATATGCAGGATTCTCCTCGTACTTTGCGCTGATGCTTTTCGACAGCCTACTGGTGATTGCATCCGCCTTCGCATGCAAAGAGCCCAATTCTTCCAATTCCCGTTCAAAATCATCCTTATTCAGAATGTCAACAGGACTGGTAATCTGCTTCAGACCGGCAACAGACAAATGCGTGTCCAAAAGGTTCTGCATCAGAGGCTCGTACTCACTGTTGTCGATGGCATCGCAATAGCGAATTTTTACACTGCGCCGCACCTTGGAGAAAAACACAAAACAATCCTGGTACTTTTTGCGTTCTTCTCCTGGAAGTGCGGCATAGACCTGTTCTGAATTCAGCGCAAGGTTCAGCGCTCTGCCAAAAGCACACAGAAGGTTATAGAACTGTTCGCGCCTCTTTTCGTCTGCCAGAGCAACTTCCACTGCTTCTGTATCGTCCAGATTCTTAATATCTGTAAATATGTCTATGAGATTGGTATAGGCCGTTCTCAACTGTCCCAGCGCTTCCAGGACATCGATGACAACGCCCCTCAGGTCTCCACTCTCAAAGTTTTCCAGTCCGGCACCGCTGTACATATCCATAGCGGCATCCAATTTCTGAATCAAGCCGCGATAGTCCACAATCAGACCGTACTCTTTTCCATCGTGAAGCCGGTTGGTTCTGGCAATCGCCTGCAGCAGGCCATGCTCTTTGAGTTCCTTATCGATGTACAGCACCTGACAAATAGGCGCGTCAAACCCGGTCAACAGCTTACTGCACACAATGAGAATATCAATCTCACCGTCGCAAAATTTGTTCTTCATGGCTTCTTCGTAAGTGTCAGCATCGCCATACTGTTTCATCATCTTTTCCCAGTATTCGATAACCTCATGATCGGTTCCTTCATCGATGTCATCCACACTTTCCCGCATATCCGGAGGAGAAATGACAACCGCACAAGTCAGGTCGCCAAACTGCTCAAAGCATTTCAGATAGCGAATGGCATCCCGCTTATAGTTGGTAGCCAGCATGGCCTTGAAGCCCGTATCCTTGAAGCCAAGGATAAAATGATTGTTGATATCCAGCGCAATACGCTTGATTCTGGCATCTGTGGAAGTTAGCCTGCGGATACTGCTCCATTTCTGGCGCAAATCCTCTTTCTGCGGATCGGTCAATCGTTTTGTGGTCTGCCGGAACCACATATCGATATTTTCTTCATCTACCTTCTGTTCTACAAATCGTCCTTCGTAAATCAGGGGAACAATTGCGCCATCCTCCACGCCGTCCTGGATGGTATACTTATGGATAAGCTTGCCGAATTTGGTCAGGGTGTTCTTTTCCCGCTTCATAAGCGGTGTCCCTGTGAAGCCGATATAGCAGGCATTGGGGAATACGGTACGCATTTTGGCAGCCATGGAGCCGTAGTTGGAGCGATGGCTTTCGTCAATGAGAACGAATACGTCCCTGGAAGTATTTCTCGCCGCCAGACGTTCTGCCGTGTTGAATTTATTGATGATGGTGGTGACCACATCCGCTTTTCCGCTCGTCACCAGTTCCACCAGATGCCGCCCGCTGGTTGCCCGGGCAGGATTCAACCGGGTATGGGAAAAGGTTGCCGCGATCTGACCATCCAGCTCTTTTCGATCGGTCACAATGACCACACGGGGATTACAATCAGCAAGCACCATCAGAATGTATTTGGCCAGCATCACCATGGTCAGGCTCTTGCCACTGCCCTGGGTGTGCCAAATCACGCCGCTCTGTCGGTTTCCACGGCTATCCTGCTGCGCAACGGTTTTCATGATCTCCCGAATGGCAAAATACTGTTGATAGCGGCAGATTTTCTTCACGTTGGCATCGAACAGAACAAAGTAACGAGTCAGCTCCATCAAGCGCTCCTGGCGAAACAGGGAGATGATATTCCGGTCTTGTTCCGTAGGGACTCTGTCTGCCACAAACTGCGCCAATCCGGAATCCAGGAATGCAGCGTCCTGCTCTTTCCATACGCTCCAGAACTTTTTGGGAGTACCTGCCGTAGCGTATTTTACGGTATTTTTGTTGGTTGCCATGACGATTTGGGCATACTTGAACAGCTGGGGGATGTAATCCGCTTGCTGGTTGCGGATCATCTGTTCCACGGCCTGCTCCTCGGGAATATGGGGTGCTTTGCACTCGATGACCGCAAAAGGAATGCCGTTGATAAACAGCACAATATCCGGGCGGGCATTGTGCTGCTTGTCCAGACTGTCCACCGCGAATTCTTCCGTCACGTGGAACAGGTTGTTCTCCAGGTGTTCCCAGTCAATATATTTCAGGTTAAAGCTGAGAGACTTTCCGTCGCCAACAGTTTCCGGATAGCTTTTGCCCAGCAGCAGGGCATCGTAGATCTTCTCGCTGGTGCGCACCAGCCCATCGGTCAATGGCTCGTCCAGCTCCTCCATGGCCCGCTCAATATTGGCGGCAGAGAATTCGTTTTCCGCGCCGGCATAGCTGTAACGGTTCAGCTTGCGCAGCTGGCCACGTAGGATGTCTTTCAGCAGCACATGGGATCTGCTGCCCCGCTGCCTTTCACAGTCCTTGGGGGAAATATAGGTATAGCCCATGGATTGGAGAAGCGCAATAGCCGGTTTTTGGCTGGCGCTCCCTTCCAGATAGGCGCTTGGGTCCATAGTTCAGCCTCCTTTCGGTCTTATTTCAAAAAGGACAAATTGCGGGGCGGGAAAGCCTGCCTCGCACATTTCTTACTCATTCGCCAGATACTTTCCGCCTGAAACGATTTCCAGCAGCTTACCCTTTGAATAAATTGCTGTCTGTTTTGAAACAGGGTCATAGACGAAATAGTTTTCCGTTGATACAGTCTCTTTGTTGATCGCCGCCATAAATCCTATAATGAAGCGTTCAAGTTCTTCTTCGGAGAGGCCAGTTGGCAGAATAGCATGGAAGTTTCCTGCTGTCAGATGGATATTGGGGGCTGCATCTTCGATAATCTCTTGCTTTTTGACTACCGCCAGTCCTCTACGCTGGACAATTCTCCACAATTGTTTTCCAATTTCTTTAATTGCCTCGAATACTGCATTTCCTGCAACGCCATAAGCAATGGCTTGTACAATAGGGTTTGATAAAAGCAAATGGATCTGCGGAAAGAAAATATCAATTCCGTCGATAGCACAGGATGGATATTCATGCACTACCAACTCTGCATCAATCATTTTCAGTTCTGTATCAATTGCGGAAATGTCTTCTGGCAGCACTTCTCCTTGGAGTGTGTTTATCAAAACAGTATTTTCAGTTATATTTTTCTTCATCTTATACCCTCACGATTCCTGTCAGCAGAAGCTGCATCAAG
The DNA here is from genome assembly GCA_934567355.1 of uncultured Oscillospiraceae bacterium. Taxonomy (GTDB): domain Bacteria; phylum Bacillota; class Clostridia; order Oscillospirales; family Oscillospiraceae; genus Faecousia. Next base: position 1,908 of record CAKTJC010000032.1, on the reverse strand, counting down.
GCTTTTTTCTTTTTCTTTTCTTCTTCCAGTTTACGCTGATGAAGGGTGATAAGGCGGTCAAGGCTGCAGAAATACTCACCAATTTGCTTTTGCTCTTCATAAGATGGAACTTTAATTTCTTTGGCAAGAAGTTCATCTTTTGTTATGCCTTTTATTGAAGTTCCTTGAACGGAGTTCAATTCTGATTGCAATTTTTTGTAACAAGCATAAACCGTAAAGTACGGCGCAGTTGTTAATCTGCTCATAGACAAAAAATCTTGGCTTGTCGTGTACGAAAACGGCAGAAATGCGAGCTTTCCAACACCTACACGAGTAATTATTGCAATCGAATTTTCAGGAACAAGTTGTGCAGCAGAATCATTTAATCCTGATTGTGAAATAAACTTTTTGGGTGTAACATCAAATAACTTTCCTTCGGATATATCCGAAGATTGCAACCACGGGATATTACCATTCCAATAATCCACATTAGTTGTGCTTGGAGTACCGCCACCGTATGTCTTTTCTGGCAGCTCTCCTAGCTTACGCTGTTCCCAAGGGCCAGTAAATCCCTTGAAGCGAATTTCTGGCACAGCCTCGCCTTTCTTTGGAAACATTTTTTCAAGGAAAAATCGCTTTACCTTTATGATTTCTTCGATTTTTTGTTGCTCCAGTTCAATAACCTTGTCCTGCGTGGTAAGGATTTCGGCAATTTTCTTCTGCTCTCTGGCTGGTGGAAGAACGCACGGAATCGGTGCAAACGACTCCCAATACAATCGCAGACGGAAATCGGTCACACCGTAGGACTGCCGATGGATGGCGTGCACCATGCGATTTGTTTTCATGTAATAATCCATAAACAGCGGGTCAACCATATCATTCGGCTTGGCAACAACATATGCAGGACTGACCATGCCCTCCGTCCGCACAGATCCAATTGCCCCTTGCCATGCACGCATCATATTGAATACCAGGTCACCCACCACAGCTCTTTTGTACTGAGACTCATCCTCAATGCGTTTAAATCTTTTGGGAAGATCCTTTTCGCCTACTTCTCCGTCCGACACGCCGGAATGAATGGATACCATCAGGAGCGGCAAACCTTCTTTTCCTGGCTCTTTTCTTTCGGTATAAATATCGCCCAGTACATTTTCCACCCAGTCTTCCGGACATATGCCGACCTTCGTCCGCTTATACCCCTCCGGCACGATTCCGTGCCGGAGTTGGTCTATTCTCCTTTTTTCTTTTAGCGTCATACTTTACTCCTCGTTGTAAAGAGCTACCAACCGATCAATCATCAATTTCAAATTTTGAAAAACACATTTCAATGTATCATCATCCATTGCGCATAGCCCATCGCAGCAAGACATTTTATTAAAAGACTGAAAATTTCTATCCTCACCATAGTCCCCTTTAGATGATTTCAGTGAGTAATACGGTGTCAAATCAATACTATCTAGTATTAGGGCATTTTCGATTCCCTTTTTCATGCCTTTGGCACTTGGATACAGCGGAATTGACAGAATCGTTACATTATTCTTCTTTCGTAAATCACACTTCGTATCGCAGTCCTTCAAGCAAAAATTCTTCACCGAGAGATTCTGTGCTGCCAAAAATTGAAATGCTGCATCAACACTCTTTTCTCCCGTATTTGCTTCTTGTCCTCTGTCATCAATGTAACCAACCCATTTAAAAACGAATGGCACGCTAAGTCCGTATACTTGAACAGCCTTGTTGAAGTACTTTTCATCAGTTCTGCCTTCAAGATAAACTGTGGACTGCTCTCGTGAAAAATTCTTAATATAAAATGCGTCCTGAACTACTTCTACGGAATTACACTTGAAGTAACTAGGGAACCTCTGAATAAATAGCCCAGTATTCTGCTATTCTCTCTGTTTTAGAAAATTTTGCAGAATACTGGGCGTAAAA
>CAKTJC010000031.1 GCA_934567355.1 uncultured Oscillospiraceae bacterium | reverse complement strand
AATTGCAATTATTAAGTCTGTATTTTGAGACTTTTAGTTTTCAAACCGGCGCAATATCTTTCTGATATGTAATCCAGGGACTGTTGCAAAATTCTTTTTTGCAGCAGCCCAATTTTTACGCCTTGAGCATTCCAATTCAAGGCGAAGATGTTCATTTACAGCCCAAATTTCTATTTTAAGGCATAGCAAAGCTGACCGAGGCATATTTCCCGGTCTTCCTGTGGATAACTTTTTTATATTCTACGGCTACGAAGCTTTTTTCTCAGAATAATGGGTTTCCAGCCTGCTTTTTTGCTGCTTCATCCACCGCTTCTTGAGGTTAAAGCCCAGCGCCAGGAAGAATAGCTCGATACGGATATTCCGTTTGCCGTTGGTTGGCTTTATGAAGCTCATTTGACCGTTGGCTTCCAGGTACAGGTAATTATCCAAGCTTTCGTAACCGGCATCCGTCGCTACTTCCTCATATCGCTGCTGGTGCGCCAGCTCCAATTTGCGCATAAACGGAATAAATGTTCCCACATCTGTCCAGTTCGAAAACGCTTCAATCCCTGTGATATATTCGCTGTTTACCGCTATTTGGACATTATAGGCCGGTTTTAATTGTCCCTTTCTCATATGGTCTTCCTTCATCATTGGCAGGCTTCTTCCAACTTTCGGCTGGAAAAAATGCCGCACTGGTATCCGTATGCCATTACCTTGAATATCACTCGCGGGTCGGTGACCGATTTTCTTCCTCTGGAAGAATACGCTGCGTACAGTTTCCTGTAGTCCAGTTCCTCAAGCTGGGCGCTGGTCACTCGGACGGGTGCATCCTCTGGCAATTTAATTTCACTGTTCAGTATAAAAACCAGTTGATTATTCTCCTCCGGTACGCTATACTGTCTTTGCGTTTTAGAGTTTTTCATGGTAGTTTAATTCTAACGCAAAAAATCACATCAGCCAACCCTTTTTGGGATGGTCGATGTGGTTTTTTTATTGGGCGTTTTTTGCAACACGCCCTTTCTTTTGCCCATCTATCAAAAGTTGTAAATCCGGATTTTGCACATTGGTATTTTTTCCTCGTATTTGCTACCATATATGCGATGAGAAGCAACAGAGTTATGACTTCAAACCATCTGAAAATGAATTGGAGGGACACATATGGAAATCACCTATACACTTGTCGGGGACTACTATCACCCCAATCTGGCTGCACCGGAAAGCCCCAAGGTAGGCCGTTGGGGAATGCTGCGCTTCAACTATTTAAGAAAACATCATGAGGCACTTTATACCATCATGCTTATGGAGAACACGCTGAATCCCCATCTGGAAGAAATTGACCACCAGGCGCAGGAAATGGAGCAGCGGCTTATTTCCCAACTGGCACAGCAGGAAGGCGTTACCGAGCGGCTGAAAGCAGAACACCAAATGGAATGGGTTGCCCGGATGAACAGCATTCGGAATCGGGCCGATGAGATCGTTCTGAATGAACTGATTTACGCCTAGAACACGGACCTTTATGAAAAAACGACAGACAGATTGGCATTTGCTCCAGTCTGTCTGTCGTTTCTTTTTTTGTATCTGATATTCCTATCAAAAAAGCTCCTTGTTCTTCTGCCCCAGCAGAGACTTCAAATCCACCACCGAAACCGTGTCCAGGTTCCGGAGCTGCTCTACATAATTGCAGGCTCTGCCAGCTGAGAAAAGAAAATAGATATTCTCGTAAAATGGACGGACCGCAGTCGTTGCAGCCTCTATCCTTTGAAATTCAGCTTTGGGAAAGCCCTCGCGAATATCATCCCAAATCTTTACATAGATTGTGTGATCTTTTGTTTCCTGCACATAATCAAAGCGAACGCCATTGACTGTTACATCCTGCTGCTTTGGGTCATCAAAACATAGAATTTCATCCCAGTAATAGTCGCCGTAGTTTTTCTTCATCCACTTCCAGCATATTTTTTTGAAATATTCCACAACAATTGAACGGTCAATATCACTCGCCAGCTGCTGCAAACTGTCCCCCTCAAATGGTTTCAGGCAGCGTCCTTGAGACGGAAACACATACCGAAACCACGTTTTCCAATAGCCGCCTTTGGGATAGTAGTGCGTGCGAACGTGGCCAGTGGTATCTTTCCTTTGCACTGTTTCCAAAAGTCCGGCTTTATCCAAGACTTTCAAATACTTATCGCACTTGTTCTGCGGGAAGCCGGAAAACTCTGCAAGCTGGCTGATACGGTTATGCCCGGTTGCCATGCCGTAAAGCAGGATATTGTATGTCTCTGGTGTTCGAAAGTTCCGATGCAGCACTGATTCAGCATAGCGGAAATAGGTGGAATTCTGAGTAAAAAGCAATCCCAGATTCTCAGCAAAGATCCTTTGAAAATCGAATAGCCGCACCAGCTCTGGAATACCGTCGGTAATCGCAATTGTCCGAAGCGCATCCAGCGGGTCAAGTCCCTTGTTTTCAGCCAGAAGCATAGGCACCGTGACTGCTGTCATTTGGAGAATATCAGACGGGAACGGCAATTCCATCTGATTCCGAACAATTAACACAACATAAGCTTTCCCGGCGAGTTCCGGAAGCGCATTCAAAAAATCTTCCTTATCATTTTTATCGTCCATGTCATCGAAAAAGATGACTGGGCGATTTTTTGTTTCTCTAATCTCTGCGAAAAACTCCCTCCACAGCTTGCACCCGGGCAGGAATATCTGCGGGGCAAATGCCGCATCCAGATTTCGGAAAGAAAAGTATTCCCCGCCGTATGCTTCCAGGTAGCTTTGCGCCAAGGAGGTCTTTCCCATTCCACTTTTGCCGCAGAGCTGCGTAATCCACGGGGTTGATTTCTGCATCCAATAATTGCGGATGCTGGTGTGGAGCTGTTTCGTATATTCTTCAATTCGTTCCATTTTAATCACTCATATCATAAGTTGATTGAATATCGCTCATTGTAGCACATCTTTCAATGTGTTTCAATACGACTTTTGAATATTTTCTTCCGTATTTTTAATTTATTTCTATTAATGTTCGATTTTTCTAAACAATACAAGGGAAATACGTCAAAACACTTCGATCTTTTAAGACATTTGATTTCATAGAAAACCCGTCTCGATGCCTACCATATGAGGGGATAAATAATTTTTCCGGAAAACACCCTAACAAAACCTCATTTTTCCCGCGATAAGTGAAGGGAAAATTTCCGGCGGCGGTTGTCATACCCTACAAAAAGAAAATATTTTCTGAAATATGTAAAAAAACAACCCGTTTCGTGGGCTCCATAAGTGAGAGGGCATTTGCAGTCCCCAGGAGTCCCGGGAAAAGCCAAACTGAGATTAAAAATTTTTTGGCTGAAAATTCCAAGACGAAATGGTAGGGCGTTAAATCACCTCCATGTACCTTGACAATTTCATATTCATTCATCTGATACATTCTCCCCCACCAGAGCCGGGAGGCCGTGCGCCATGACCGTTTTATGTGAGCGACAACCACGGGCCTCAAATGCCGGACAGCAACCGACAAGGCGACGACGGCGGGGGCAGGACAATGATACTTCTCGAAAGAGCTGGGCAGAAGCGCAGGGGTGGAACTCCCATGGACCCGATTCGCTGTCGGGCATCAGATGAATCCAAAGCGCACGGGGGCGAGGTCAAATAGGTGCGCAAAAATCTTAATTTTGAAAGGAAAATCAAATGAAAAACAAAAACGGAATTTACATCATCGGCGTTGACCATGGCTATGGCAACATCAAAACAGCAAATTGCTGCTTCCCCACGGGGGTCGAAAGCAGCAACACGGAACCGACCTTCAAGAATGACCTGCTGATCTACCGGGGCCGCTATTACCAGATCGGCGTTGGCCACAAGGAATACACTGCTGAAAAAGTAATGGACGAGGACTACTACATTCTGACCCTGGCGGCCATTGCCCGAGAATTGAGCAGAGAACAAATTACCCAGGCAAATGTGTTCCTGGCGGCGGGACTGCCCCTGTCCTGGGTGGCAAAGCAGCGAAAGGCATTCCAGGCATATCTACTACAAAACAGTGATATGGAATTTACTTTTCGGAGAAAGGATTACCGCATCCGCATTGTAGGCGCGGCAGTCTATCCCCAGGGATTTGCAGCAATCGCGCCCATTGTCAACCACTTCACCGGAAGCAATATGCTTTGTGACATCGGAAACGGCACTATAAACATCCTGCGTACTCTGGACAGCAAGGTAGATTTGCGTCAGATGTTCACGGAAAAGTATGGTGTTCAGCAGTGTGTTTTAGCCATCCAGGAAGCTCTCATGCGGGAACACCATGCCGAGCTGGGCGAACAGATGATTCACAATTTTCTGCGGTATGGTACAGTCGGCATTGACGAGGAGTTGGAAAGGACTATGAGGCTTACGGCCAGCGACTATGCGAAAAGGATATTCCGCAAGCTCCGGGAGCATGGTTACGATCCCCGGATTATGAAGCTCTATGTGGTCGGCGGCGGTGGCTGTCTGCTGAAGAATTTCTTTCCAATTGATCCCGGCAGAATCATCATCAACAGTGACATTTGCGCCACAGCCAAGGGGTACGAATACATGGCTGACGTGCAGAATGTGACAGGAGGCGTGAAATGAGGGCTGCCAAAACCACGATACGCTTCAAACTGTCCCGTGCCGAGGATGCCCGTGCGCTGGAATATCTGAGAGATAGAAAAGCATCTGGAAGCTCTTTCAGCAAATCCGTGGTGCAGGCCATTAACGACTGCCTGGATGCCCAAGAGTCAGAAAGCCGAGAAGATTCCTTTATGGGCAGATTCCGGCTGATGCTCCGGGAGGAGCTGAAAGGACTTGGAAATACAGTTCCTTTTCAGTCCACTTTGGAGTCGCCCCAGCCGTCACAGAAAAACGCCGAACAAACGCTGGCGTTTTTGGACGCTTTCGACGGCATGGAGTGAGAAAATGGCGGCACTTTTTTGGGAAAAAGCCATCGCCACGCTAACATCTCAAAACGATCTGCCGTCGCATTTGATGGTTTGCGGCGGCAAAATTGGAAAATACGGCGGCTCTTTTCATCAAAAACGCCGTCAGAAAGGAGGTTGCTATGGAAAAGATGAGGGCGCTGTCCAAAGCGCAATTTGCTCAAAGTGGATTTGATACCAGAGACTATCATTTCATTACAGAACCGGGAACTTTTACCGCATATTTGGAGTTAAAGGTATGGGGAAAGCGTAGCCTGGAATGCTTCTTCACATTTGCGGATGACAGGAAAATTATTGCCTGCACGTTCCCAGAGGCGGATTATCTTGGCCTTGCGGATACTCCAATTGGCACAGAATGTGTATTGACCTTTGAACGAACGGTAAGAAGCAAACGTATCTATTTACGGAAAGCGAATGCCGTCCTGTAGTGTAACGAATGCCGTCCTGTAGTGTAACAAGCAGGGAACTTGTGTGCCGCAAGTTCCCCCTCAATCCCAGCGTACTGGGCTCCTCTTTGGGGAGTCCCCCAATCCCCCGAGCAAGAAAGACATAAGGAGTTGATTTATGAAGAAAGAAAACAGAATTGCGTTCCGGGTCACAGACCAGGAGAAAAAGAGAATTGCGGTGCTTGCCGGAAAGTGCGGATTGAGCGTAAGCGAGTATGTAAAGCAGCGGGCATTGGGTTATGCGCCGCAGCCAATTCTTCCAGAAGCCATATTTCCGCTGATTGAAAAAATCGGCCAGTTGCAGGATCTAACGGCATCCTCGGAAACGGATGCCGCTATCTGTACGCTGCTGAAAGAAATCTCGGATACCCTGCTTCTGCCCAGAAAGGAGGGTGCGCCTTGGCCGTTACCGGATTCTGGCCCGTAAAGGGGCAGCTGAAAGCGGTGTTGGATTATGCGGATAACCCGGACAAGACCACACCCCAGCGGTACTTAGACAGTGACCTCTACGACACACTGAAATACGCCGCCAACGATGCCAAAACGGACCGCACCATGTTTGTGGCTGGAATTAACTGCTCCAAACAGAATGCCTATGCGGAGATGGTAGCTGTCCAGAAACGCTTTGGCAACCGTGGCAGCGTGGTGGCCTACCATGGAATCCAGAGCTTTCGGGAGGGCGAGGTCACGCCGGAGATGGCCTTTGAAATCGGCAAGGAAACGGCCTGCCGGATGTGGGGTGACTGGTATCAGGTGCTTGTGACGGTGCATCTGAATACCGAAAACATCCATTGCCACTTTGTTGTGAATCCGGTTTCGTTCAAAGACGGAAGCAAATTTCAGAACAAGATAGGCGACCACAAGGAGCTGCGCAAAATCTCAGATGCCATTTGCCGGGAGCATGGCCTGTCGGTGCTGGAAAACAGCGACTTCTATAATTGCGAAAAGAAAGCCTATTGGCTTCACAGGCAGGGCAAGAAAACCCACCGGGATATGCTGCAGGAGGATGTGGAATATTGCCTCACCTACGCTAAGAGCTGGGAGCAGTTTGAAAAGCAGATGGTGTCCAGAGGCTACTCCATTGACCGGGTGCGGCTTTCCGTAAAAGCAGCAAATTGGCAACGGCCTGTCAGGCTGTCCTCTCTGGGCTACACCAAAGAAGTGCTGCGGAGTCGGTTTGACGAGAATTTCTATTCCAATGATTTCCGGCAGAAGTGGAATACGCATTTGCCTTACAAGCCAAAGAAATTTCCATTGGAATGGGAGATGGAGCGTCTGGCCTTTACTATTGAGCATAGCCATAATACGGAAGAAGTCCTTGTGGACACGGTGCTTTTGCTGTTGATCCTGGTGATGGAACTGGTACTACAAACCACGGATGTGATACTTCTCTCTCCCGACCTGCGGGCGGCGGCAAAGGATTTGGAAAGCTACCGTGCAGACTATCGCTTTCTACAGGAAAATGGGATCCACACAATCGCCCAGCTGGAAATCACTATCCCGGAAATCCAATCCCAGATCGACCTCCTGGAAGCGGAACGCAGTAAAGCCGACAACACCCGCCGCAGGGCAAAGATGCCAGAGGAGCAGCAAGAGGCCAAAGAACGCAAAAAGGAACTCACCCAGAAAATCGCACCATTGCGGAAAAAGTTACGGCAGGCAAAAAAGATTCTGGACGAGTCCCCACATTTATACGAACTATTGCAAGAAGAACACCGCCTGGAACGGGCGGCATATCAAAGATTCAGAGAAAGGATGAAATGAGAATAGATAATAATTTATGTAAACCTATTGCAATTTCAATAGAGAAATTGCACCCGTTCGAGGGCCACCCTTACAAGATCTTGGACAACGAGGAAATGGAAACGTTGGCCGAGAGCGTTCAAAATGAGGGCGTTCTCTCCCCGTTGATTGTCCGCCCGTTAGAGGGTATAGACGAATACGAAATAATCAGCGGCCACCGCAGACTACACGCAGCACAAAGGGCAGGGCTTTCGGAGGTCCCTGCCCTCGTCTACGAAATCAGCCGGGAAGAAGCGGCTATTATGCTGGTAGACAGCAACCTCCACCGGGAGCATATTCTGCCCAGTGAAAAGGCGTTTGCCTACAAGATGAAAATGGAGGCAATGAGCCGCCAAGGGCAACGCACAGATATAACTTCCAACCAAGTTGGGCGGAAGTTGGAAACAGCGGAAATAATTGGGAATACAAGCGGAGAAAGCAAGAATCAGGTACGGCGATATATCCGCTTGACCTATCTGCTACCAGAATTGCTACAGCTTGTCGATGACGGCAAAATTGCCCTCACCCCCGCTGTGGAGCTAAGCTACCTCCCGGAAAAAGCCCAGACCTGCCTCCTGGAAGAAATGCGCCGAAACGACTGCACTCCATCCCTTTCTCAGGCTGTTCGCCTGAAAAAGGAATACCAGGCAAAAGCTCTGACAGTGCCCAAACTGCGTTCCATTATAGGCGAGGAAAAGGCAAATCAGAAGGAGCGCATTCGCATCCCTATGGAACGTATCCGAAAGTTCTTCCCCAAAAGCTACACTACCGCGCAGATGGAAGATGAAATTGTTCGTCTGTGTGAGGCGCAATTCCGAAAGCGTTCTGAGCGAGATGCCAGATAGGGAGGGGTGTAATTGGTTCAAAATGAAGAACAGAATGCGGCTCTTACAGTGCGGGATGTAGGCACCCTGCTTCCCGATACTGCCATTGAACGGATGGCACGATTCTTCCTGACAAAGATGCGAGATACGGAGGAGGAAATGGATCCCCGTACATTTGTCAATTCTGAGAGAAAGGGCTATGATTAGAGCAAAAAAGGAGGGAGAAAATGAAAGCTGTAATTTATGCCCGCTACTCTACGGAAAGCCAGCGTGAGGAATCCATTGAGGGTCAGATTCGGGAATGTACGGAATATGCCGCCCGAAACGGAATCACCCTGCTGCGGACGTATATTGACAGAGCGTTGTCCGCCAGAACGGCGGACAGGCCGGAATTTCAGCGCATGATTGCCGACAGCGAGGGCGGACTTTTTGATGCGGTACTGGTCTGGAAGTTGGACCGCTTTTCCAGAGATCGCTATGACAGCGCCCATTACAAGCACATCTTGAAAAAGCATGGTGTCCGGGTCATTTCCGCGAAAGAGAACATCTCTGACGGCCCAGAGGGAATTATCCTGGAATCCATGTTGGAGGGCTACGCCGAATACTACTCGGCAGAACTGTCCCAGAAAATCCAGCGTGGACAGTACGACAACGCCATGAAGTGCAAGAACAACGGCGGCAACATACCGTATGGATACTATGTGGACAAAACCACTGGCGTTTTGGCGGTTGACCCTGTCAAAGCGCCAGTGGTCCTGGAAATCTACACACGGTTTGATGCCGGGGAGCGGATCACGGATATTCGGAAGTCGCTCAATGACCGTGGTCTGCGAACCGGACGTGGGGTCCCGTTCACCATTGGTGGTGTCAGCCTGATTCTGAAAAATCGGAAGTACATTGGAGAATACAGGTATTCCAAGGTCGTGATCCCGGATGGGATTCCGGCAATCATCGATAAGGAACTGTTTGAAAGGGTGCAAAGAAGAATGAAAGCGAATCAAAAAGCTCCCGCGAGAGCGAAAGCGGCAGAAGAATACCTGCTCACCACAAAGCTGTTTTGCGGGACCTGTGGTCGTCTCATGGCCGGCGAAAGCGGCAAGGGCAGCAAAGGGACAATCTATCACTATTACAAGTGCAGCGGTTCCAAACGCCATTTGGGCTGTAAACGCAAGGCTTTGAAAAAGGACTGGATTGAGCGGACGGTAGTCCAGCTCACCGTGACAAAGGTCTTGACGGATACTGCCATTGACCGCATTGCGGACGCTATGGTTGCTATGCAGGCCAAGGAGGATACCACAATCCCGGCATTGCAGCAGCAACTCCGGGATTGTGAAAAAGGTATCGAAAATATTCTGAATGCCATCCAGATGGGAATTCTGACCGTTTCCACCAAGGAACGCCTGGAGCAGCTGGAACAACAGCGGGAGACCTTAAAGACATCGATTCTTCAAGCTCAGATTGCCCGTCCCCAGTATAGCAAGGAGCAGATCGTCCAATGGATCAGCCGCTTCAAATACGGCAATATCAACGACAAAGCCTACCAACGGGAGATTATCGATGTGTTTGTCAATTCCGTCTATGTGTATGATGATAAATTGGTCCTGACCTACAACTTCAAAGATGGCACCCAGACCATAACACTGAAAGAAATTGAAGATGCTTTAAGTTCGGATATGACTTGCGTTGCTCCACCAAAACCCTTGAAAGTTCTGATCTTTCAAGGGTTTTTTCTTGTTTTTCCGCCATGATTCAGACCGCATGCCTGTTTGCCGATTTTGATGATAGGAATGGGGTCTAAAAATGCGTTCAAAAATCAAATTAAATGAACAGTCTGGCCGCAGCATGGCGGAAGTCTTTGACGACTTCGTTTTTGCCCAGACTGCGGACGGTTTGTCAGAGGTCACAATGGAAATACTCCAAGGATGGTTTTTCTATAGAGTTACCTTCTTCAAGTCCCCGTTTCGTTTTTTCTACAACAATCTTCCGCATACCCGGTATGATCGGCCATTCCAGGTATGCGGAATCGCTTTATTCTATCGGGGTCAGGTTGCTCTCGTACGGGCGCTCTCCGGCCAGGATCTCGTTGTAGAAATTCTGCTTCCAGTCGATATAGGCGACGCTGTCCTGTAGTTCCTAGATGGAGGCAAGCAGGGCTTCCCGCTTTTGTGCGAGCATGATTTTCCTCTGCGGGATGGTGCGCTTCCCCTGGAGGCAGAGCGCCAGATACTCCTTCATTTCCTGGATGCTCATGTCGCATTTTTTGAGACAGATGAGACTGTTGATCCAGGCGATGTCCCGGTCGTCGAACACCCTGCGATTGTTCTTATCCCGCTTTACATTGGGGACGAGCCCCTCGTTGCAGTAAAATTTCAGAGCTTGGTAGGTCATATTGGTCTTGTCACAGGTTTGCATCATGGTATATTGCATTGCTTTTTCCTCAGTTCATAAAATGTTTTCAATTTTCTTTGCAAAAAACGCTTGACCGGTTGTAACAACCGGTGTTTATAATCGGAAGTATCAATCGGATTGTAGCACAGGAACATCCTGATTGCAAGCGGAAAGGAGCATTGAGATGAACAACTTTATCTTCGAGAACAAAACCAAGGTCTATTTCGGCAGGGGCGGCGTCAAGGAGAACCTGGGCAGTCTGCTGAAAAAATACGGCCAGACCGTTATGCTGGCCTACGGCGGCGGCTCCATCAAGCGCAATGGAGTATACGATGAGGTGATGGGTATTCTGCACGACGCAGGGAAAACAGTCGTGGAATTCTCCGGGATCATGTCCAACCCCACCTACGCCAAGGCTCAGGCAGGCGCAAAGCTTGCCAAAGAGAATCATGTAGATCTCATTCTGGCCGTGGGCGGCGGCAGCGTGTCGGACTGCTGCAAGGTGATTTCCGCCCAGGCGAAGCTGGATGAGGACATCTGGGAAATGGAAAACGTCAAGCATGTCAATCCCACGCAGTTTATCCCCCTGGGCACCATTGTGACCGTATTCGGCACCGGCAGTGAAATGAACAACGGTGCCGTGATCACCCATGAAGAAAAGAAGATCAAAGGCGCCGTCTGGGGTGCACAGGCAGATTTTGCCTTCCTGGATCCGGAGTACACCATGTCCGTGCCCATGAAGCAGGTGATTTCCGGCGCGTTCGATACCCTGAGTCACGCCATGGAGACCTACTTCGGCAAGCCCGGCGAAAACAACCTGTCCGACGACATAAACGAAGCTGTTATGCGCAGCGTCATCCGCAACATCCGGGTGCTGCTCCATGACCCCAGCAATTATAGTGCCCGCAGCGAGCTGGCCTGGGCTTCCGCCATGGTGGAAAACGGCATCCTGAAAATCGGTAAAGTGACCGATTTCCAGTGCCACATGCTGGAGCATCAGCTGGGTGCCTACACCAACTGCAATCACGGCGCAGGTCTGGCGGTGATCCACCCCGTGCTGTACCGGCATATCTGTAAATCCGGTGCCGCCCGCTTTGCACGGTTCGCCCAGAATGTCTGGGGCATTGCTCCCAAGGCAAGCGAAGAAGAGACGGCTCTCGCCGGTGTGGAGGCGCTGGCGGACTTCATTAAAGAGATTGGAATGCCCGTTTCCTTCCATGAGCTGGGCATCCCCAACGATACGGATTTCCGCGCCATTGCGGATTCCACCGTGCTCACCCCCGGCTGCTGCAAGAAGATGACTCACGATGAAATTTATGAAATTCTGATGGAATGCAAATAAGGAGGAACTGGAAATGAAAGCATTGCTGGTAAACGGAAGTCCTCACGCCAAGGGCTGCACCTATGCCGCCCTGGCAGAGCTGAAAAAAACGCTGGAGGCAGAGGGCATTGAGGCGGAGCTGATCCATGTGGGGAACAAGAACATCCGCGGCTGCATTGCCTGCCGCAAATGCCACGAGACTGGCAAGTGCGTATTTGACGATGCGGTCAACGAGGTTGCCCCCAAGCTGGCCGAAGCGGATGCCTTTGTCATCGGCGCGCCGGTTTACTTCGCGTCTCCCGCCGGCGGAGCCATCTCCTTTATGGATCGTCTGTTTTTCAGCACCCTGGGCACGGACAAGAGCATGAAGGTCGGCGCTGCCGTGACCACCTGCCGCCGGGGCGGCAACACAGCCTCTTTCGATGTGCTGAACAAGTATTTTACCATGACCGGCATGCCGGTGGCATCCAGTCAGTACTGGAACATGGTATATGGCAGCCGCGCCGAAGAGGTGGAGCAGGATGCCGAAGGTCTGCAGACCATGCGCACGTTGGGGCGCAATATGGCCTTTATGATGCGTGCCATTCAGCGAGAAAAGGAAGCCGCCGGGCTGCCTGCAAAGGAAACTCCGATTTTTACAAATTTCCACAGATAAGGAGAAATTCACAATGAAGAAAATTACTGCCGGAAGAGATAACCTGGGAGAATTTGCTCCCAAATTTGCCCAACTTAACGACGATGTGCTGTTCGGTGAGGTCTGGAGCCGGGAGGCAGAGCTTCCCGCCCGTGACCGCTCCCTGATCACCGTAACTGCCCTCATGGCGCAGGGACTTACTGATACCTCCTTCCGCCACCATCTGGAAATGGCGAAGGAAAACGGCATCTCCCGCAGTGAGATCGCGGAGATTCTGACCCACGCCGCTTTCTATGCCGGCTGGCCGAAGGCCTGGGCGGCATTCCGCATGGCCAAGGAAGTATGGGCAGAGGAAGGCAGCAGCGATGCAAAGCAGGCGCACCAGAACGAAATGGTGTTCCCCATTGGCGCTCCCAACGAAGCCTATGCCCAATACTTTATCGGGCAGAGCTACCTGGCGCCGCTGTCCGGGGAGCAGGTCGGCATTTCCAACGTGACCTTTGAACCGGGTTGCCGCAACAACTGGCACATCCATGAGGCCACCAAAGGCGGCGGGCAGATCCTCATCTGTGTTGCAGGCCGCGGCTATTATCAGGAGTTCGGCAAAGCGCCCCGTGAGCTGCATCCGGGAGACGTGGTCAATATTGCCGTGGGTGTAAAGCACTGGCACGGCGCAGCGCCGGACAGCTGGTTCTCCCACCTGGCAGTCAGCGTGCCGGGAGAGAACGCCCGCAGCACCTGGTGCGAGCCCGTCAGCGACGAAGAATATAACAAGCTGAAATAAAGAAAGAAGGATATGTCATAATGTCTGCTTTATTTATCAACGGAAGCCCCAACAAGCATGGCAACACCGCCGCTCTGGCGGCGAAGCTGCTGAAGGGTAAGCAATATGAAACCCTGAACCTTACTGATTACACCATCGGCGCTTACGGCCAAATGCTCCCCGGCGACGGGCTGGACACGGTGATCTCCGCCATGGAGCATGCGGACACCATCGTTATCGGATCCCCTGTTTATTGGCATAATATCTGCGGCAGTGTCCGCAATGTGCTGGACCGGTTTTACGGCCGGGTGGAAAGCGGCGCGCTGAAGGGACGCAAGCTGTACTTCATTTTCCAGGGTGCCGCCCCGGAAAACTGGATGCTGGAAGCCGGTGACTACACCATGGAGCGCTTTGCGGGACTCTATGGCATGACCTACGGCGGTATGGCAACATCCGCAGCGGATGCTGCAAAATTAAACCTGTCCCTGCTGTAAGGAGGAAAAAATATTGCAACTGCTTTACAAAGTTTGTATTCTTTTTTTAATCGCGGCAATGCTCCTATGCCTGACCGCATGCAGCGGCCGCACCGACACCGCTTCGATTGCAACCGAAGCAACGCAGGCACCCACCACCGCAACGGAGAGCAGCATTCCTGCCGATACGGAATCCACCGTCGGTAAAGCATTGGTCGTCTATTACTCCGCCTCCGGCAACACCCGTCGGGTTGCCGAGGCCATTGCGTAGGCAGCCGGTGCAGACCTGTTTGAAATTGTCCCCACCGAAGTGTACACCAGCGATGACCTGAATTGGAGGAATCAGGGCAGCCGGGTCAGCCGGGAGCACGACGATGAATCCCTGCGGGATGTCCCCCTGACCACAACTGAGATTCCCGATTGGGATTCCTACGATGTGGTGTTTATCGGCTACCCCATCTGGTGGGGCATCGCAGCCTGGCCTGTGAATAATTTCGTCAAGGCCAATGATTTCAGCAAAAAAACAGTTATCCCCTTCGCGACCTTCTCTTCCTCCGGCATGGGGCAGAGCGGCTCTCTGCTGGCCGAGATGGCTGGCACCGGCAGCTGGCAAAGCGGCCAGCGTTTCTCCTCCGGCGCATCCGAGTCCACCGTGCAGCAGTGGGTCAACGGTCTTGGCCTGTAATCAAAGGATAACTCTATGAAACTGCAATGGAAAATCGTGGTGGACACCGGGATGATGCTGGTGCTTTTGCTGCTGATGGGCTACGGACTGATTGGGGAGGCGGCACATGAATGGATCGGAATGGGCATGTTTGCGCTGTTCCTGCTGCATCTTTTTTTCAACCGGTGATGGTTTGTCCAATTGAGGAAAGGACGATACAGCCCGGTCAGGATCGTTCAGGTGATTCTCAACGCTCTGATTTTCCTCTGCATGATCGGCTGCATGGTCAGCGGCATTGCGCTGTCCCGGTACATATTCCCCTTCCAGCCGGAGTACGGTGCGGAAGCGGCAGCGGAAAAAGTGCATATGTTCTGCTCCTATTGGGGCTTCACATTGATGTGCGTTCATCTGGGAACTCATTGGAGTATGATGCTGACCATAGCCCGGAAGCACCTGAAGTTTCCCCGTCAGGCATCTGTGTGCCTGCGTGTGGCGGGATATCTCCTCGCTCTGTTCGGCATCTCGGCTTTTTCACAGCGCCATGTGGCAGATTACCTGTTCCTGTACAGCCACTTTGTTTTCTTCGATTATTCGGAGCCGGTGAGCCATTTTCTGCTGGACTACGCCCTGGTCGCAGCCCTGTTCGTAATGCCGGGACACGAAGGGATCAAGCTGCTGCGCAGGTGCAAATAAAACCGTAAAAAGCAAAACAACGCAGGGGGCTGTCTTACAAAAGACGGTCTCCTGCTTCATAAGGAGGAAATGGGATGAAATCAAAAGCCGCGGCATCGGCTTTCTCGAAAACTATGACGGAAGCATTGTAAACGGAAGCACCGCGGCCGATGGAACATCTTCGGATGAATAACATGATCCACCGCAGCGTTGAATGCAGTTCGTTATCAGCCGGCAGGACTTCCTATTTTCTGCTTTTACCGGTACTTAAAATTCCTCAAAATATTATCCAGACTGCGTTCGATATGCCCTGCCATTTCCTTTTGAGCGGTTTGCGCATCCCGCTGCTCAATGGCTTTGAGAATGTTGATATGCTCCTGTGTGGATTTGATGTAATGATCCAGTTCCGGTGCGGCAACCCCCACGCTGGGACCGTTCCATTGACCGGACAGCATTTTGTACATTCGATCATTGTCCGCAGCCGTCCAGATGGCGGAGTGGACCGCAAAATTCAGCGCCTCATATTCTTCCGCAGAAACACTTTCCACGCGTGTCTGTAAAGCTCTCACCTTTTCCAGCAGCTCCGCCGCATCCGGCATCCCGCGTACGGCGGCCCGTCTGGCAGCTTCGGATTCCAGTAGCGTGCGCAGCTCATAGTGATCGGTGATGTATTTTTCGTCGATTGGCCTGACAATGGCGCCCTTATTCATCCGCAGCTCGATCAGGCCCTCTGCTTCCAGTGTTTGGAATGCCTCCCGCACGGGAGTCCGGCTGACCCCCAAGCGCTCGGCGATCTCGGTCAGACTCAGCTCATCGCCGCTTTTGTATTCTCCCGAAAAAAGCGCCTTTTTCAGAACTGCGGTCACTTGTACCCGCGTAGGCACCGCTCTTTTTATACTTTCCATAATGCAACGTTCCTTTCTTTTTTAAGATACCATCTCTGCAGCAGGATGTCAAATGTTATATTTCGCATATCGTATGCAATATTCATCGCTTTTACCAAAACAGGCAGGATAAATTTAGTCAGAGCGGAGAAAAACATTTTTGCTCTTGAAAAAAACGCTCCGGCATGGTATTGTAATGTCAGCGTGAAGATTGTATACGATATTCAAAATGCAAATAAGAGACGGAGGAGAACATATATGCATGCCATTGAAAAAATCCTGGCAAAGAACAGCGGCAAAGCCGAAGTACACACCGGTGAGATCGTAACCGCCAAGGTCGATTTTGCCGAAATCAACGACTTGTATCTCCAAACAGTTTATTCTTTCTATGAGATGGGCGGTGAAAAGGTCTGGGACCGTGAGCGGGCCGCTTTCGTGTTCGACCACTATGCCCCCTGTCCGGACGTCAAAAGCGCAGCCAACCACAAGGAAATGCGGGAATTTGCCCAAAAGAATGGCCTACGGTTCCACTTCGATACCAACTGCGGCGTCTGCCATCAGGTCATGCCGGAAGCCGGTGTTATCTATCCGGGCATGATCGTGGTCGCAACCGACAGCCACACCACCACTCACGGTGCCTTTGGTGCCCTGGGCACCGGCTGCGGCGCCACCGACATGGCCACCATTTTGATGACCGGCGAGCTGTGGTTCCGTGTGCCGGAGATCATCGAAGTCCGTTTGGACGGTGAACCCCAAAAGGGCGTTTACCCGAAGGATGTCATCCTGGAAGTCCTGGGGCGCATCCGTGCAGACGGTGCCGTCTATAAGGCGATCGACTTTACCGGCAGCTATGTTGAAAAGCTGAATGTGGCAGGCCGTATGACCATCTGCAACATGGCCGTGGAGATGGGCGCCAAGACTGCCTACATGCAGCCCAATGCAGACGTGCTGGATTATGTGGCCAGGCGTGCCGTCCGACCCTACGAGGTGCAGTTCACCGACCCGGATTTCCGATACGAGGAAAGCTATCTCTTTGACGTCTCCAAGATCACGCCGAACCTCGCCTGTCCCAGCAGCGTGGAAAATGTACGTCCCCTGTCCGAAGTCATCGCCAAGGGTCCTGTCAGGCTCAATCAGGGCTATATCGGCAGCTGCACCGGCGGCCGTGCAGAAGATATTGCCATCGCCGCAAAGATTTTGAAGGGCAGACATATTCCGCAGTACACGCGTCTGATCATCGTCCCTGCCTCCAGTGAGGTCATGCAGGAATGCCTGGATGCCGGTTATATTCAGGATCTGATGAATGCCGGTGCGACCATCACCACTCCCGGCTGCGGCGCCTGCCTGGGTGCCCATGAGGGTGTTCTGGCCCCGGGTGAGGTCTGCATCACCAGCACCAACCGGAACTTCCCCGGCCGCATGGGCTCCACCGAGGCTCTGATGTACCTGGCCAGCCCGGCTACCGTCGCCGCCAGCATGATCACCGGCTGCATCACCGATCCCAGAGATTTTCTGTAAGCTTGGAAAAGGAGGATATTCTTATGAACAGCGAAATCACCGGCAAGATCATTGTTGTGGGCGACAACATCGACACCGACCAAATCTATCCCGGCTGCTATCTGGCCATCACCGACCCAAAGGAGATCGGCAGCCACTGCCTGAGCGGCGTAGATGTCAACATCGCCGCAAACTTCCCCCAGGGCGGCATCGTCGTCGCAGGCCGCAATTTCGGCTGCGGCTCCTCTCGTGAGCATGCACCCATTGCCCTGCTGAATATGGGTGCAAAGGCCGTCATTGCCGATTCCTTTGCCCGGATCTTTTTCCGCAATGCAGTAAATCTCGGGCTGGTTCCGGTCATCTGCAAGGGCATCAGCAAAAAGGTACACGACGGCCAGACTTTGACGCTGGATTTCGTCAAGGGCTATGTCACCGTGCAGGAAACCGGAGAATGCTACCCCTGCGAGACGCTGGGAGAGCAGGCCATGAAAATTCTGGAAGCCGGCGGTGTCAAGCCGCTGATGCGTGCCCGCTTCGCAAAAGAGAAGGCACAATAGTACCCGGTGCAATTTGGTGTACGGCAGGCCTTGACAAGTGCGTTTCTTTCCACCTGTTTGAAAGCACCATACGTTCAGGGGCGGACAATTCCGGTGAGAATTGTCCGCCCATGCGTCATTTGGACACACCGTTTTGCTTTCCGACTCCGGCGCGTCAGTTTCATGTTGTTTCGCTGAGCCGGGTACAATTCCGTCAGAACTTCTTATAAAAAACATGTGAGGCCGATCCATGAATTGGATGGACTGCATTGACATTTTGCTTCTTTGTGGTATACTAATTGTGAAAGAAATAAACGCACTGCATGGTATCGTCCATTGCGCCCGCCCTGTATGTTGGGCAGGCGCTGAAAAGCAGAAAAAGGCTGCCGTGTTGGTATTTGAGTACCAGCACTTTTTTATATCCTGAATTTTGCATTTTTGCCGCAGGATTTTACCCGGCTGGAAAGGAGCGCTGCATTCATGAAGAAAATAGTCCTGTGTCTGCTTCTGGCTGCAGCACTGCTGGTTCAGTCCGTCGCTTTGAATGTCCGGGCGGAGGAAACCGGCGAGTCTTCGGCTGTGCCCACAGAGGAGGTGCCATCCCCCACCGAGGTTACCGGGGGCGGCGAAGAGGTGCCGGATGTCACCCAGCCTACCGAGGAAGAGACCGAGGCACCAACCGAGCCAACAGAAGAACCGGAATTTCCAACAGAGGAACCCACAGAACCGGAGGAGCCGACGCAGGCGGAATCCACGGAGCCTGAAGAGGCGGATGACCGTTTTTTTCCGGATTTTATTCAGGACTATTACAAGGATGTTCTGTACGGGTCCGGCACAGTCAAGAATAACGGAAGCAGCATCTGCTGTCTGGCTGTTGCCGCTACCTATCTGACAAAGCATTGGTATTTTCCCGATGAGCTCGCCGGCTGGTTCGGTGCTTCGGCAGAAAACAACCTGGATCGGTTCCGCTATGCCGTTCAGGCACTGCAGCTGCCCATGACGCCTGCCGAAAACTACGACCAGGTCAAGCAGGCACTGCTTGACGGTAAGATCGTGATCCAGGTGATGAACGGGAATTCTCTGTTCACCAATTTTCAGCAGTTTATCCTGCTGAAGGGGTATACATCGGATGGAAAGATTTCGGTCTATGATCCTTCCCTGTCCAATCGCAGCAACTGGCGGCTCGAGGAAGGTTTCCAGACCGGTTTCAGCACGGAGGAACTCTGCTGGGGCTATTCCGGCGCATTTATCTTCGACCCGGCAGCAATGCCGGAGTATCCTTTCATCTACTACGGAAGCTCCCACCAGGATGAACACCGCTATGGTGACCTGACGCTGACGGAAGCCGAAACAGATCTGCTCGCCCGGCTTGTCTGGGTGGAGGCTCGCGGCGAAAGTGCGGATGGTCAGCAGGCCGTGGCAGAGGTGGTGCTCAATCGGCTGTATTCCGGGGAATTTGGCTCCAGTCTCACTGCTCTGATCCATGACCAGGGGCAGTTCGTTCCAAAAAAGCTTCTGAATGAAGCGCAGCCCTGGCAGGCACAGTATGATGCCATCGACCGGGCACTCCACGGCCCCTATCTGCTGCCGATGAACGTATATTACTACGGGCGCAGCGCAAACACCGACAGCGTATGGGGCACCATTGGTGAGCACGTTTTCTGCTACGCCCACGGCTACTCCGCGGACGCCGACAGCGCTTCCTGATTGCCGGACAACATGAGGAATGGGCGATCCCGCTTCGGGTCGCCCATTTTTGACCGGCACCGTGTGTGGACATCTGCACCGCCGGAGCATCCCGAGTTCTGAAAAGGAGGATCAATCGCATGAAGGCGATCACTCAGAATCTAAGCCGCTTCCAAAAGGTCATCCTGCTGCTCATGGCCGCCATGGCGCTGATCTTTGCGGCAGACTACGCTGTGACGACCTCGCGGGTGGGGCTGGAATACAATGGCGCGATTCTTGTTCCAAGCCTGGAAAACGGACGCACCATGTATTCCGGCAGAATCAGCGGTCGGCAGGCAGTTTTCACCGTGTCGGAGGACAAGACGGTTACATTTCAATATGGCGATAAAACTTACGGCCCCTACACGGCAAAGGAAGACCCGGACGCCGTCCCTGCGGAGGAGCAAATGGCTCAGCAGATGACCGGCCTGGTGCTTTACCAGGGAGAAACCGTCCTGTTCCGCGGAGGTATTCTGGACGTTGGAGACTCTTTCTGGCTGTTCGATGCGGACGGGAGCCTGTATCACTTCAGCTCAAGCTATAGAACCAACGACGGTGCCCAATGGGATGAAAACGGGAATGCGATCGACTCTGCCGAGCCATCCGCTGCCACCATACTGAAGCTGATGAACGGCCCCGCATTGACACACAAAGGGGTGTGGTCTGCATGGTTTATGGGTGTGTTCATTTGCATTCTCAATGCGTTTTCCATTTTGTTTGCGGATAAGCTGTTCCGGTGGAATCTGGCATTTCAGATCCGTGATGCAGAGCATGCAGAGCCTTCTGACTGGGCAATCATGTGCAGGCACATCAGTTGGGTCACTTTGGCAGTAATTGCATTGATCATCTTTATTATGGGCCTGCAGTAGGGCAGTCTGGAAGCGGGTTTTGACCGGAAGAATGAAAGGGAGTATCCTGTTATGATATCGGAGCGGCTACAGCATGCGAGAGAATTCGAAGCGGAGTTTGGGGGATCGGAGGCTGAACGTCCTGCTTTCCACGTTACCCCAACGGTTGGATGGATGAACGATCCCAATGGGTTCTCTGTTTTTCAGGGAGAATATCATCTTTTTTACCAGTACCACCCCTATTCCAACGCATGGGGGCCGATGCACTGGGGGCATGTAAAGACCCGGGACTTTATAAAATGGGAGCGGCTCCCTGCGGCACTTGCGCCGGATCAGTCCTATGATCAGGACGGCTGCTATTCCGGCAGTGCGCTGGAGCTGCCGGACGGAAAACAGCTGCTGGTCTATACCGGCGTCTGCAAATCCACTGCTGCGGACGGCGCGGTGCAGGAGGCGCAAACCCAGTGCATTGCCATTGGCGATGGGCAGAATTACGAAAAATATCCCATGAATCCGGTGCTGGACGGGTACGATCTTCCCACCGGCGGCCATCCGGAAGACTTCCGTGATCCGAAGATCTGGCGGGAGCCCAACGGAAGCTATCATCTTGCCGTGGCAAACCGCACCGGGGACGGCAGCGGTGCCGTGCTGCTGTTTGGGAGCCAGGATGCTCTGCACTGGAAATTTCTGCACACGCTGGATGCCTCCCACGGCGAATTTGGCGGAATGTGGGAATGCCCGGACTTCTTCCGGCTGAGCGAAAAAAACGTCCTCATGCTCAGCCCGCAGGATATGTTTCCCCAGGGGTTGGAATTTCACGCCGGAAACAATACCGCCTGGCTGATCGGCAGCACGGAGCCGGATGTGACCTTTTCCCGTCAGGCTGTACAGCCGGTGGACTACGGCATCGACTTCTACGCGCCTCAGACTCTGCTGGCCCCGGATGGGCGGCGAATCATGATCGGCTGGATGCAAAACTGGGAAACCTCCGGATACAAAGTGGAGGGGCGCTCCTGGTTTGGTCAGATGACCCTGCCCCGAGAGCTCTGGATGGAAAACGGGCGAATCTTCCAGCGTCCCGTGAAAGAGCTGGAAGCATACCGCCGCGGCCGAATGGCTTATCGGGATGTCACCGTGCAGGAAGAGATCTCCCTTGCCGGGATCTCCGGCCGGGTGCTGGACATGACGCTGACACTTCGCCCCACAGCCGGCGCTGAATGGTTCCGTCTTTCCATCGCCAAAGGCGGGTACTATTCCGCTACCATTCACTGCAGCCTGGCGCAAGGAACCATTACACTCGACCGTTCGTCCAGCGGCCTGAACCGGGACATTCTGCACACCCGAACCTTCCCCGCCGCAGTGCAGGCAGGCATTCTGCAGCTCCGCCTGGTGATGGACCGATTCAGTGCCGAACTGTTTGTAAACGGCGGTGCCCAGGCAGCCACCATGGTACTCTACGCTCCCGCCGAAGCAGACGGCATTTGCTTCGCAGCGGACAGGCCAGTGATGATGGATGTGGAAAAATATGAATTAGGCGGTTTTTAATTGCAGCATTTTATCCTATAAACATAATTGAATTGATTCAAAAATCATGGCTGAGTCTTCTTGCCAAATCGTGCAGTGCAGCCTTAAGTTCAACAGATTGGTATTTGACGAACTGTTCATTATGTTGCGATGAGTAATTACAATGCTACTCCAAGTTCTTTGCACTTCTCGATTGCCAGATCATGGTTTTGCAGTGCCGCAAGTCGATACCAATGCTTAGCCTGTTCGACGTCTCGCTCCACTCCGATTGCATCTTCATAAAACCACGCCAAATTACATTGTCCATCTCTGTCACCATGCTCAGCGGCACGGCGAGTCCAATACAATGCCTTTTCCAGGTCTTTTTCCACACCAAGTCCGTCATAGTAGAAGTAACCTATTTGACATTCGGCCAGAGGATACCCCTGCTCTGCCAAAGCCAAGTGTCCTTCAAAGCACTTGTCATATTGTTTTGATTCCCAATATTTTTCAATCAACTCATTGCAAATATCTAAGGAAGCTCTGATTAAATTGGCAAGAGCTGGCAGCGAGGGATTTTGTTCCCAGGCAAAGGATGGAAAATGGCGGAATACTGTATGTATTTCCCATTTTTCATCCTGCGGCATGGGGGCAAAAGGCCCGCTGCCCAGCCGCAGATGATTTATTCAGAGTTTCCCTAATTCTTTGCAAGGTTTGTAATACTCACTTGCCATATATTCATGCCTCCGAATTCCAGTTTATCGGTTTAATTTGCCCAGCTCTTTTGTTAACTATTTTGCCTCTTGGCGGTATTTTCTTTCGATTTTGAAAATGCCCATGACAGACTTCATCTCAAAAAAAGACTTTTCAGAAATCATATCAATAATTTAGCGGTAGAAATCACAATTACTTTGGGACTTCTACCGCTATTTCCATCTTTTTAGATGGGGACCTTTTGCAAAGCTTGATTTTGCAGCAGTCCCCTCGTTTAATCCTGATCCGTTCCCTGCTCCGCTTCCCGGAAGATGGCGGCTAGGAGGTCGGCATCGTATTCCGGTTCAGCTGCAGTGGGCTCCTCCTGTTGGAAGCTCATGGGCGGTGAGGTCAAATCGTCGCTCTGCGGCTTCTTGGCAAACTTGCCGGTGTAGGCAGGAGCCGGATCAGTGGCAGGCGCAGCAGAGCGGGGCGAATATGCCGCCGGCTCTGTTCCATAGGCATCGTACATGCTCGGCGTCTGCCACGCGTCGGCGGGAGCCGTCTTCGGGGCGGGCGGGGCGCTCGGGCGCTGCTGCACCGGCTGCGCAGGGCGCTGCACCGGCGCCGTACCGGCAGCAGGGCGCGACGCGGCGGGTCTGGGTGCCTGGGGGCGAGGGGCGCCGCAAACGGTGCAGTACGGGCCGCTGTTCCGGCTGCGATCCCGGGGGCACACCCACTCCCCCGTGGGGCTGTGGGGCACCGCCGGACGGCTGGGTGAAGCCGCCGGGCGATTTTGAACCGGCGGGCGGCTTTGAGCAGGTGCGGCAGGGCGCGGAATCGGGCGGTGCGCCGAAATATCAT
This sequence comes from uncultured Oscillospiraceae bacterium, assembly GCA_934567355.1. Taxonomy (GTDB): domain Bacteria; phylum Bacillota; class Clostridia; order Oscillospirales; family Oscillospiraceae; genus Faecousia. The sequence goes on along the minus strand of CAKTJC010000031.1, from coordinate 7,662 downwards.
CATACACTTCTTCCCTGGGCATGCTCCTGCGAGCGGTATGCGGCTTGCTGTCCTCCGGGGGCAGCAGCTTCTGCAGCACCAGATACACCACGCCGGAGGTCGCCGCAAATACCGCCACGAACACCATCACCGTGATGGCGATCCAGACGCCGGTGCTGGTGCGCCGTGTGGTCGTGCCCAAGCCAAAGGAAGAATTGTAGCAGTCGTCACACAGGATGCCCATGCTGGTGCTGTGCCCCGTGCCGCGAATGGTTTTGCCGCAGGAGCTGCACTTGGTTCCTGCGCAGGCGGAAAGCAGAACGCCCAGCAGCAATACACACGCCAGCAGGGCAGCAAATTTTCTTCTGTTTTTCATTTGTCTCATTTCCTTTCCTCCGGCTGACGGAGCGGTTTTGATCGACTCCATCATATCACGCATTGACTGTTTTTGCAATGGTTTTGCAGCCGCTTTTGGGCGGATTTCCGGCATTGACTTCCCGGAAGGGCGGGAATATAATGTTCCCGACAGAAATAGAACTCACAGAAAGCGAGCACCATGGACAAGCAAACCTTAAAATTATCCTTCTTAAGCACCATTCCCGTCATGACCGGCTACCTTTTTCTGGGTGCAGGCTTCGGGATCATCTTACAGCAAAACGGCTACGGGCTGCCCTGGGCGATCGCCATGAGCGTCTTTATTTACGCCGGCTCCATGCAGTATGTGGGCGTGGAGCTGCTGGCGGGTGGCGCCGGTTTGGCTGCCACCGCGCTGACCACGCTGATGGTCAACGCGCGGCATCTCTTCTATGGGCTGTCCATGGTGGATGCCTACAAGCAGGCGGGGAAGAAAAAGCCCTATCTGATTTTCGCATTGACCGACGAAACCTATTCTCTGGTCTCCCGCCCGGTACTCCCTGACGGGGTTAACCGCATCGGCTACTATTTTCTGGTATCCCTGTTTGACCAGTGCTACTGGGTGCTGGGCTCCGCTGTCGGCTCCCTGCTGGGAAATCTCCCGCTGGACTTCACCGGCATCGATTTTGCACTGACCGCCCTGTTCGTCACCATCTTCGTTGAGCAGTGGCTGAGCACCAAGAACCATCTGCCCGCATTGGTGGGTGTGGTGTCTGCGGTAGCGTGCCTGCTGATTTTCGGGGCGGACAATTTCCTGATTCCCACCATGATTCTCATTGCTGCCATTCTGGTCATGACCCGCAAGGCAGGAGAGGGGGCAAAAAGATGATGCCCTTTCTTACCGCACTCCCCTCCCCCCGTCTGCACAGCGCCGCTTTGGTCGCAATCATGGCGCTCGTCACCATGCTTCTGCGTTTCCTTCCCTTCTGGGTCTTCGGCAGGAAGAAGGAGACACCGCCGCTCATCACCTATCTGGGCAAGGTACTTCCCTTCGCCATTATGGGCATGCTGGTGGTATACTGTCTGAAATCCGTCAATTTCGTCCAGCCGCCCCATGCCCTGCCGGAGCTGATCTCCTGCGCCGTGGTGGTGCTGCTTCACCTGTGGAAACGCAATACCATGCTCTCCATCACCGGAGGCACCGCCTGCTATATGCTGCTGGTGCAGATCGTATTCGCTTAACTGTAAAGCTTCTCCCGGCAAGCCCGCCGAAAGGTACGGCTCACCGGGAGAAATTGTTTTGAAACCCCCAAGTTATTCCCAGGCTGCCCGAGCCGCTTCCTATGCATTTGTGTAGAGCTCCAGCAATCGTATCAGCTCCCGGCCATCCGTCCTTCTGATGGGCGGGATTGCGTAGCGCCCGACAAAAAGCTCTCTATTCCAGCGCCGCCCGCAGCTTTTTCAGTGCTCTTTTCTCGATTCTGGAGACATAGCTCCTGCTGATGCCCGTGCGGTCGGCCACCTCCCGCTGCCGCATGGGCTCCCCCGTCCCCAGGCCGTAACGCAGCTGAATCACCTGCCGCTCCTGCTCGGTCAGGCAGGTGTCCACCGCCCGGCGCAGCTGCCCAACCGCCTCCTGATTGGCCACCTGCTCCATCAAATCCGTGTCCTCGCTCACCACATCCTGAAGCGCCAGCGGCGCCCCATCCGTCCCGGTATCAATATAATCCGACAGCGACACATCCTGGGCACTCTTCCGCCCGGAGCGGAAATGCATCAGGATTTCATTTTCCACACACCGGGCCGCATAGGTAGCTAGCCTGGCCCCCTTGCCGGGGTCAAAGGTAGTAATACCCTTGATAAGGCCAATGGTGCCGATGGAAATCAAATCCTCCTGGTCCGCCGTCTGGGCGTAGTATTTCTTAGACTGGTGATGCCCGCGGTGTGCTTGAGGGGTGTATAGACCGCCTCATAGGTGCTGCCCAGCTTCAGAAAAATGTCGAGATAAATATTATCCTTGGTGCTTTCCTTCTTGACGACAACCTTATCCAGAATCGTTGCTACCAGCGCCGTATCGATTTCCCCAGTGAAGCGCAACGCCTCGTCCAGTGCCCGCCGGATGGCCGGGATGTCCAGTTCTTCCGAGGACCTGCTTTCTTCCTCCTGCCGAATGGCGGTCAGCTTCCCCTGGCACTCCTGGATTTGGGCGTTGAAGGCATCGTTGCGCTCCTTGAATTCCTCCACCGTCAATGCCCCGGCGATGCTCAAATCCAGCAGCCGGTTTTTCTTTCGCTCCAAGTCCTCCATCTCATTTTCCACCTGACAGCGGAGCTTGCCATAGTCCACTTCTTTGGGAATGTTGGTCAGCACCGTCACCAGAGAATCAATGATTTTTTCTTTGTCCCGGACCAGCTCCTTGAAAATGTCGCTGAGAATCAAATCCAGGTCACTGCTGCGAATCTGGGGTGCCGAGCAGGCCGCCCTTCCGTGGCTGCGGTAAACCTTGCACTGCCATACCTCCTGCTGCCCCTTTTTCGTTTGAATCACCTGACGGTGAAAGGTGGTTCCGTGTTCCTCGCAATAGATTTTTGCGCTGTAGGGATAGCGATTGTGAAAGCTGACTCCGCTGCTGTGTGACTTCATTTCTTCTCTCCTTCTCTTGTACAGGGCGTTGGCCCGATTCCACAGTTCTTCCGGAACGATGGCCGGTATGGATGGGTCCGGGTACGTCACCCACTCGCTTTCGTCCAGCAAAACATTCCGCTTTGTCCGGTAATCCACGCTCTGGCTCTTATTTCCGCAGTACCAGCCCTTATATTTTGGATTTTCCAGAATGTGCCGGATGGTCAGGGTGTTAAAGGCGTTTCCCTCCCGGCTGGTGTAGCCCAGCTCCATCAGCCGTTTGGAAATCGTGCGGGTTCCAAGGCGTTGGTTGCCGTAAAGGTCGAAGATGATACGGATGATCTCCGCTTCCTCCTCATTGACGGTCAGGACGCAGTCCTTTTTGTCATAGCCATAGAGCTTGTCGTTGCCCAGCACATGACCGTTTTTGATGGCCTGCCGGAAACCGAATTTCAGCCGTTCCGACAGCTTCCGAATTTCATCCTGGGCAACCCCCGCCATAATCACCAGCCGGAACTCACTGTCCGTATCCAATGTGTTGATGTTGTCGTTCTGGAAGAACACCCCCACATTGTAGTCCAGCAGCTCCTGGGTATATTTGATGCTGTCCAGGGTCGATCTTGAAAACCGGGAAATCTCCTTGGTGATGATGAAGTCGAACATCCCGGCCTTTGCATCCCGGATCATCCGGTTAAAATTGTCCCGCTTTTTCGTAGAGCCGCCGGAAATCCCCTCATCCACATACCCCGGCACGAATTTCCAGTTGGGCTTGCTCTGAATCAGCTCCGTGTAATACTGCACCTGATTTTCTAGGCTGTTGATCTGCTCGTCCTGGTCTGTAGATACTCGGGCATAAAACGTCACCCGGAGGGGCAGGTCATAAAAGGACCTGCCCCTGCGCATTTCAGCACGAATTTTCCGTACTTCCATATATATCCTCCTTTCCAGCCTCATTATCCCAGAAGAAAGGCGGAAAGTCCAAGGTGCCAAGAATCTTTTCATGGGATTTGTCGTAAACCGTCCTTGAAATCAAGCCCTTGCCCAAAAGCATCTGCAATAAAGCATCCAGAACGTCCCGCTGTACCTCATTCATCCGCACTCACCTCGAAACACCATATGTCCACCCCCGCTTCATCTTTCCGCAGCACGCTGCCGCTTACGCTGATATTCGGTGAGCAGCTTCAGAATCGTCTCCTGCATCTGGGCCGCACTGTAGCTTTTCGGGAAGAATTTCCGAAGGTCGCCAGTCTTGAAGCTGACTTTTTCCTGCTGGTTTGCCTTTTCCTCCTGCATGATGGTGGAAATGTCCTCTGGGGATAGGCTGCCGGTCTGGTACAGCTTTTTCATGCGGATCGCTTGGGATAGAGATGGAGTGCAGTCGTTGCGGCGCATTTCTTCCAGGAGGCAGGTCTGGGCTTTTTCCGGAAGGTAACTCAGTTCCACTGCGGGGGTGAGGGCGATTCTGCCGTCATCGACAAGCTGAAGCAGTTCCGGAATCAGGTGGGTCAGGCGCACATAACGCAACACCTGATTCTTACTGTCTCCACCATCAGCCCCGACTTTTTCGGCTGTCACCAACTTCTCCCCAACTTGGGGAGAAGTACGGCCTTGGTGCTTCATTGCCTCCATTTTCAACTTATAGGCAAATGCCTTTTCGCTTGGCAGAATATGTTCTCGGTGCAGGTTACTATCCACCAGCATAATCGCTGCCTCCTCCCGGCTGATTTCATAGACAAAGGCAGGGACTTTGGAAAGCCCTGCTTTCTGTGCTGCGTGCAATCTGCGGTGTCCGCTGATCACTTCGTATCCGTCTGTTCCCTCTAATGGGCGAACAATCAACGGGGAGAGAACGCCTTCGCTGTGAATACTCTCCGTCAAAGCCTCCATTTCTTCGTTGTCGAGGACCTTGTAAGGATGGCCCTCAAAGGGGTGCAGCTTTGCTATGGGAATTGCAATGGGTTTACATAATTTATTATCTATTCTCATTTCATCCTTTCTCTGAATCTTTGATATGCCGCCCGTTCCAGGCGGTGTTCTTCTTGCAATAGTTCGTATAAATGCGGGGACTCGTCCAGAATCTTTTTCGCCTGCCGCAGCTTTTTCCGCAGCGGCGCAATTTTCTGGGTGAGTTCCTTTTTGCGGTCTTTGGCCTCTTGCCGTTTCTCCGGTGTCTTTGCCCTGCGGCGGGTATTGTCGGCTTTACTGCGTTCCGCTTCCAGCACATCAATTTGGGATTGAATTTCCGGGATTGCGGTTTCCAGCTGGGTGATCGTGTGAATTCCGTTTTCTTGCAGAAAGCGGTAGTCCGCACGGTAGCTTTCCAAATCCTTTACCGCCGCCCGCAGATCAGGAGAGAGAAGTATCACATCCGTGGTTTGCAGCACCAGCTCTATCACCAGGATCAACAGCAAAAGCACCGTGTCCACAAAGACTTCTTCCGTGTTATGACTATGCTCAATGGTAAAGGCCAGACGCTCCATTTCCCACTCCAACGGAGATTTCTTCGGCTTATAGGGCAGGTGGGTATTCCACTTCTGCCGGAAATCGTTGGAATAGAAATTCTCGTCAAATCGACTCCGTAACACCTCCTTAGTGTATCCCAGAGAGGACAGCCTGACGGGCCGCTGCCAATTTGCTGCCTTGACAGAAAGCCGTACCCGGTCAATGGAATAACCTCTGGACACCATCTGCTTTTCAAACTGTTCCCAGTTTTTGGCATAGGTCAGGCAGTATTCCACATCCTCCCGCAGCATATCCCGGTGGGTTTTCTTGCCCTGCCGGTGAAGCCAGTAGGCTTTCTTTTCGCGTTTGTAAAAGTCACTGTTTTCCAGCACCGACAGGCCATGCTCCCGGCAAATGGCATCTGAGATTTTGCGCAGCTCCTTGTGGTCACCTATCTTGTTCTGGAATTTGCTCCCGTCCTTAAACGAAACCGGGTTCACAACAAAGTGGCAATGGATATTTTCTGTATTCAGATGCACCATCACAAGCACCTGATACCGGTCACCCCACATCCGGCGGGCCGTTTCCTTGCCGATTTCAAAGGCTGTCTCCGGCGTGACCTCGCCCGCCCGAAAGCTTTGGATTCCGTGGTAGGCTACCACGCTGCCACGGTTGCCAAAGCGTTTCTGAACAGCCACCATTTCCCCATAGGCATTCTGCTTGGAGCAGTTGATCCCGCCAACGAACATGGTACGGTCCGTCTTGGCATCATTGGCGGCGTATTTCAGCGCATTGTAGAGGTCGCTGTCTAAGTACCGCTGGGGCGTGGCCTTATCCGGATTGTCCGCATAATCCAGCACCGCTTTCAGCTGGCCTTTTACGGGCCAGAATCCGGTAACAGCCAGGGTACGCCCTCCTTTCTGGGCAGAAGCAGGGTATCTGAGATTTCTTTCAATAACGCACAGATAGCGGCATCTGTTTCCGGGGATGCCGTTAAATCCTGCAATTGACCAATCTTTTCCAGCAGGAGAAATATGACTTCTGGAAGAACTGGTTGTGGTGCGTACCCCAATGCCCGCTGCTTTACATATTCACTCACGCTTAAGCCGCATTTTTTTGCAAGCACTGCAATTCTCCTTTTCTCCTGGTCTGTGACCCGAAACGCAATTCGATTTTCTTTCTTCATAAATCAGCTCCTTGTATCTTCCTTGTTCGGGGGATTGGGGAACGCCCCAAAGATCAGCCCAGTTTCTGGGCTTGAGGGGGAACTTGCGGCACACAAGTTCCCTGCTTGTTACACTACAGGACGGCATTCGCTTTCCGTAAATAGATACGTTTGCTTCTTACCGTTTCTTCAAAGGTCAATCTCAGATTTGTACCAATCGGAATATCCGCAAGGCCCAGATAATCCGCCTCCGGGAATGTGCAGGCAATGATTTTCCTGCCATCCGCGAATGTGAAGAAGCATTCCAGGCTACGCTTTCCCCATACCTTTAACTCCAAATATGCGGTAAAAGTTCCCGGTTCTGTAATGAAATGATAGTCGCTGGTATCAAATCCACTTTGAGCAAATTGCGCTTTGGACAGTGCCCTTATCTTTTCCATAGAGTCCTCCTTTCTGACGGCGGTTTCGGCCAAAAGTGCCACCGTGTTTTCTAATTTTGCCGTCGCAAACCATCAAATGCGACGGCGGTGCTTTGGGGAATGTTCGTGCAGCGATGGCGTTTCCCCTAAAAACGCCGTCATTTTCTCATTCCATGCCGTCGAAAGCATCCAAAAACGCCAGCGTTTGCTCAGCGTTTTCCTGCGACTGCTGGGACGGCTCCGAAACAGGCTGAAAAGAAACTGTATTTCCAACCCCTTTCAGTTCTTCCCGAAGCATCAGCCGGAATCTGCCCATGAAGGAGTCCTCTCTGCTTTCTGCCTCCTGGACATCCAGACAATCGTTAATCGCCTGCACCACGGATTTGCTGAAAGAACTCCCCGCCGCTTTCCGATCCCTCAGATACTCCAACGCACGGGCATCCTCGGCACGGGACAGTTTGAAGCGTATTGTGGTTTTGGCGGCCCTCATTTCACGCCTCCCGTCACATTCTGCACGTCAGCCATGTATTCGAACCCCTTGGCCGTGGCGCAAATATCGCTGTTAATGATGATTTTGTCAGGGGCAATGGGGAAGAAATTTTTCAGCAGGCACCCACCGCCGCCGACTACATACAGCTTCATAATCCGGGGATCATAGCCATGCTCCCGGAGCTTGCGGAA
>CAKTJC010000030.1 GCA_934567355.1 uncultured Oscillospiraceae bacterium | reverse complement strand
GGCACCACCTTTGTTTGATGGCTCTATTATACCATATCCGGCAGCGGGATGGTAGCTTTGATTAAATCAGAGGTTCCTTAGGAATTTTGAATATTTTTGCTTTGTAAAAGGAATATAAAGTGCAATGCCCATGAGCAAAGCTGAGGGAGCCAAACAAAGCCACAAGTCTTCTTGCGCCTTAACTTGTGCGTACAAAACACCGACAGACATCAAACAACATAATATTGCGCTGATCCAACCGAGCCACTTAATAATCCATCTATATTCATCTCCCATGACGTAGCCACGTATTTCCACTGGGATCATTTTCTCCACCACCCTTACGTTATAATTCCTGAAATAATTCCAACCTTCCGCTCCTGTTTGCCCTGTTATTCCGCGCAAATATTCTCTACGTAATCATCCATCAGTTCAAAAAACCTATGGTAGCCTTCTGTCTCACTGCCCGCTTCCTGATGTCTCGACCTCGTCAACCAACCCGTCAATTTTTTCTTTTGAATAGGAGCGGGTATCTTATTTTCATAGGGTGTGACGTTGTCAAATTCCAAGCGACGGCAGCCCAAAAGGAACACCGGCAGCAGTGTCAGAATCGCGCACAGGCAGAAAAATTTCTTCATTTCTTTTTTGAAAAATTCCAGTTTACCGTACCTTCCAAATAGCACCCCTTTACCGCTGATTCAGAAATCTTCGGATGACTGCGGGGCAAATGAACCTGCGCACCAATATGACCGCCGCATTCATCCCGATAACAAAAGCGACCTGCAGCCAGGCTGTCCAGGGGCCTATCATCATATACAGGGATAGGCCGATCCACAGCAGGCAGAAAAAGCCGCACAGCACATAGTCCATATATCGCAGTGCAGGAAGCGTAAATTTACAGGCAATGCCCCGTTTCCCCATCTGAACGTATATCAGATAGTGGACGGCCAGATCCAGCAGTACGCATCCCAGAATGCCCGCATTCAGGCTGCCGCCCACATCGGACCAGATAAGGGGGACGGACATAAAGCTCTCCAGGAAAACCAGGCACAGTCCATGCGCAATGCACAGGACGATATTCAGCAGAATAATTGACCATTTCTTCATGGCAGCCCCTCCCCAAAGCGGCATATATGGTTTCTGCCAGGTGCATACGACCTGGCAGAAAAAATCTGAACTTATACCTTCGCAGCCTTGCGCGCCTTGTTCAGGCGGTCGGCCTTGACGAACAGGATGAAGCCGATGGCAAACAGGATCACCAGGCCGCCCACGCCGATGTTCTGACCCTTGAGCTCCGCGCCGAAGACGGTGACGGTTTTCTCGCCCATCAGCCGGGTGGTCAGGGCGATCAGGGCGGGGCCCATGGCGTCGGCGCCCTTGCCGAAGATGTCCATCAGGCCGTAGTATTCGCCGCTCTGCTCCGGCGGGATGATCTTGCCCAGGTACGACCGACTCAGCGCCTGGATGCCGCCCTGGAACATGCCCACCAGCACCGCCAGCACCCAGAACTGCCACAGGCTCGCCAGGAACGTACCGAACAGGGTGATGCAGGTATAGCAGACGATGCATACCTTGATGAGCTTGCCGGTATCAAATTTCGCCGAGAGCTTGCCGAAGATGATGGAGCAGGGGAAGGCCACAAACTGCGTCACCAGCAGCGCCAGCAGCAGTCCGGTGCTGTCCAGCCCCAGGCTCGTGCCGTAGGCAGTGGCCATGCCGATGATGGTGTAAACGCCGTCGATAAAGAAGAAGAAGGCGATCATGTACAGGAAGATGTGCTTCTGCTGCCGCGCCTGGCGGAAGGTATTGCCCAGCCGGCGGAAGGAAGCGGTGAGGGGATTGCCGGTGTGGGCGCTGTAGGCCTTCTGGTGATAGGTTTTCAGCAGCGGCACGGTGCACACGATCCACCATGCGGCAGTGAGCAGGAAGGCGATCGCCATGGCGGCGGGGGTGGAGATGTGCAGCTTCCCGGCATTTAGCACCAGCAGCAGGCAGACGATGAAGGGAATGACGGAGCCGATATAGCCCAGGGCATAGCCCGCGGTGGACACATTGTCCATCCGCTCCTCCGTGGTGACCTCCGGCAGCATGGCGTCATAAAACACCAGGCTGGAATTGAAACCGATCTTGGAGAGGACGAAGATCACCAGGAAGCTCAGCCACGACCACGCTGCGCCCAGCGCCGCGCAGCCCAGCGCGCCCAGCAGCATGCACAGGGTGAAAATGGGCTTCTTGAAATCCTTGTGGTCGGCCAGGGTGCCGCAGATGGGCGCGGTGAGGGCGACCACGATGGTGGCAATGGAGGTAGCGAAGCCCCAGTAGGAAAGATATTGGGCTTCGCTCAGCCCGGCCGCCTCAGCCAGGGAGTTGAAATAGATGGGAACGATGGCGGTGACCAGCAGGATAAAGGCGGAATTGCCGATGTCATAGAGCACCCAGTTCCATTCCTGCACGGTCAGGTTCAGCATTTTCTGTATTCTCTTCATTTCTTTCTCTCTTCCTTCCGGTTAGTTTTCCGGTTCGCCGCTGAAATTGGCGTCAAAGTCTGCCCCCAGGGGCGAACCGTTGTCCATATGGTCGCGCAGCTGCTGTGCCAGGGAGGCGTAGCAGTCCAGCGCCTGGCTGTACAGCCCGTCCAGCTGAGCGACCAGGCGGGTGCAGCGGTGGTTGGGGCGGGTGTACATCACCATCTGGCCGCTGTATTCCCCGCCCAGGCTGAGAATGCCATGCAGCAGGCGGCGGCTTTTCATGGTCATTGCCCGGCACACGGCGGCCATGATGTGCAGGCTGCGCCGGACGGTGTAGGCCGTGGCGGGCGGGTAAAAGCCGGATACCGTGACGCATTCGCCCCAAGTCAGGTGCAGGGGTCTGCCCAGATTCTGCCGGTAGGGCGGCTCCTTCCCGTCCCGCGCCAGCAGCACCCGGTCAAATTCCGTCTCCAGCTCCGTATGCCCGGGATTTTTCCCGGCGGTGGCGGATACGATCAGCGGATGGCACCGGGAATCCAGCGCATAGTGGCACAGCACACCGTATAAATATACCATTGCCCCCTCGGAGGGGAAGTCGGCATAGTGCCGCGCCGCGCGCTCAAAGAATTCCCTGCCGGACAGGTCGTGGAACCATCCGCCCAGGCTGCCCATTTTGGTTCTGAACATGGGCTGATAGAAAAAGAAGAAATCCGGTCCCTGCGCGCCCACATCAAAAAGCTGCGGGAACCGCTGAATGGACCGCTGCACCGCCTCCGGCAGCGTCTTTGCCGCCTGATGGGCGAAGCGGGTATGTGCATAAATCAATGGCAAATCCTTCACCTCTGAATGCTTGCGCCCCCACGGACGCGGGAATAAAATCGTGCTGAAATTCATTTTACTACATCTTTTCTGATTTGAACAGTGTATTTTAGAATTTTTTTGTCCCCCTCCTTCATTGCATTGCGCAGGGGTTGATGGTATAATAAAATGCACTGGAAAATTGGTGAAGGGTACGTTGAATGGTACGCGGCTCAACGAGAATGTAGGGGACGATTGAGGCACATCGTCCCGCCACCTTACGGAACCGACCTGGTGCGTTGAATGGGACGGGGGGACGGGACAATAAATAACGTTTCCCCATTCAACCAGGTCATGGAGATAATCCGACCCGGCACGGGACGATGTGGGCATCGTCCCCTACAGTGAAACCTTGGGTGCATCCCATTCATCCAACCGGTTCCGCATCTTTACTCAGAAAAAACCACGGGAGGATCTGCCCATGTCTACACAGAAATTATACTACGAAGATTCCCACCGCCGGACATTTCGGGCATCGGTCACCGGGTGCGTGCAGGCGGATAAGGGATATGAGATCACCCTGGACGCCACCTGCTTCTATCCCGAGGGGGGCGGACAGGCGGCGGACACCGGCACGCTGGGCACCGTCCGTGTGCTCCACACCCGGGAAGACGGCGAGGAGATCATCCACCTGTGCGACGAACCCCTGACGGTGGGAACGACCGTGGAGGGGGAGATCGACTGGGAGCCGCGCTTTGTCCGGATGCAGCTGCACTCCGGCGAGCACATCGTCTCCGGCATCCTCCACCGGCGCTTCGGGGTGAGCAACACCGGCTTCCACATGGGCGCGGAGCGCACCGTCATCGATTTTGACGGGGTGATCCCGCCGGAGGCGCTGCCGGAGATCGAGGGGGAGGCCAACGAAGCCGTGTGGCGGAACATCCCCCTGCACATCTGGTATCCCAGCCCGGAGGAGATGCCCGCCGTGCCCTATCGCAGCAAGAAGGCGCTGCCCTGGCCGGTGCGCATTGTGGAGATCCCGGGCTATGACGTCTGCGCCTGCTGCGGCACCCATGTAGATGCCACGGGGGAGATCGGCCTGATCAAGCTCTATTCCTCCGTCCCCTTCCGGGGCGGCAGCCGGATCGAAATGTCCTGCGGCAGTCAGGCACTGGCGTACCTGAACCGGGTGCTCCGGGAGAGCACCCAGGCCGGGCATGTGTTCTCCGTCCCCGCCGAGCAGGTGGGGGTCGCCGCCGAGAGCTTCAGCGCCCAGCTGACCGCCCAGAAATACCGGGTGGTGGAACTGCAGCGCAAGCTTTTCCGGCTGACCGCAAAGGAATACGCCGGGCGGGGAAACGTCCTGCACTTTGAGCCGGGGCTGGACAGCACCGGCATCCGGGAGCTGGCGGACTGCATCATGCAGCACTGCGGCGGCACGGCGGCAGTGTTCTCCGGCACGGAGGCTGAGGGCTGCGGCTACTGCCTTGCCTCCGCCGGGGATGACCTGCGGGCATTGGGGAAGGCCATGACCGCCGCCCTCCGCGGCCGCGGCGGCGGCAAGCCCAATTTCCAGCAGGGCAGAGTATCCGCCGCAGAACCGGAGATCCGCCAATTCTTCACACAAATGGGCTGGTGACAGGTAAGGTGCGGAACTGGTCAAATGAATGGAATGCAGTCCGTTTCCCTTGTAGGGGCCGATGCCCACATCGGCCCGCGCCGGGGCGGATTATCTCCATGACCCGGTTGAATGGAGAAATGTTATTTATTATACCGTCCCCCGTCCCATTCAACGTACCAGGTCGGTTCCGTAAGGTGGCGGGACGATGTGGGCATCGTCCCCTACATTTTCGTCGGACTGCGTTCCGTTCAACGCACCCTTCGCTAAATTTTTGGTGCACGCCGCCCCCCCATCAGTCAGCCCAAAATCAAAATGTTCACAAATGGCGCTATATTTTTTTGCCTGCCTGTGATATAATCCTAAAAATATATGTCTCTCATCACCATCAATTACTTCAAAGGAGACCGAAATGAGTCTGATTACGAAAATATTCGGCACCCGCTCTCAGCGGGAGATCAAGAAGATCCAGCCCACGGTGGATAAAATTCTGAGCCTGGAGGAGCAGTACAAGGCGCTTTCCGAGGAAGAGCTGAAAGCCAAGACCCAGCAGTTCAAAGGCCGCCTGGATCAGGGCGAGACCCTGGACGACATTCTGCCCGAGGCCTTCGCGGCCATCCGGGAGGCGGCGGATCGGGTGCTGGGCATGCGGCCCTATCCCGTGCAGCTCATCGGCGGCATCGTGCTGCATCAGGGGCGCATCGCCGAGATGAAGACCGGCGAGGGCAAGACCCTGGTCGCCATCCTGCCCTGCTACCTCAATGCCCTGACCGGCCGGGGCGTGCATGTGGTCACGGTGAACGAATACCTTGCCAAGCGTGACTCCGAATGGATGGGCAAGGTCTACCGCTACATGGGGCTGACCGTCGGCCTGGTGATCCCCGGCATGACCCCCGCTCAGCGGCGCGTTTCCTACGCCGCCGACATCACCTACTGCACCAATAACGAGCTGGGCTTCGACTACCTGCGCGACAACATGGCCATCTACAAGCAGGAGCTGGTGCAGCGCGGCCACGCCTTCGCCATTGTGGACGAGGTGGACTCCATCCTCATCGATGAAGCCCGTACCCCCCTGATCATCTCCGGCAAGGGCGAGGATTCCTCCAAGCTCTATGAGATGGCGGATCAGTTCGTCGCCACCCTGCATAAAAAGGTCTTCGCCAAAACCGAGGACAAGGAAGACCACGATACCTTCGGCTGTGACTACTATGTGGATGAAAAGTCCCGCACCGTGGGCCTGACCTCCGACGGCGTCGCCAAGGCCGAGCGCTTCTTCGGCGTGGAGAACCTGGCCGATTCCGAAAACGCCACCCTGTCCCACCACATCAACCAGGCCATGAAGGCAAGGGGGCTGATGAAGCGGGACATCGACTATGTGGTGAAGGACGGCGAGATCATCATCGTCGACGAGTTTACCGGCCGCCTGATGTACGGCCGGCGCTACAACGAGGGGCTGCACCAGGCCATCGAGGCCAAGGAGGGCGTCACCGTCGCCGGGGAGAGCAAGACCCTGGCTACCATCACCTTCCAGAATTTCTTCCGCCTGTACGATAAGCTCTCCGGCATGACCGGCACCGCCCTGACCGAGCAGGAGGAATTTGAAGCCATCTACAAGCTGGACGTGGTGGAGATCCCCACCAACCGTCCCGTCATCCGCATCGACCACCCGGATGTGGTGTATAAGACCGAGGCGGGCAAGTTCCGCGCCATTGTGAACCAGGTGAAGGAGTGCCACGCCAAGGGGCAGCCCGTGCTGGTGGGCACCATCTCCATTGAAAAAAGCGAGGTGCTCAGCAAGCTACTGAAGCGCGAGGGCATCCCCCACAGCGTGCTCAACGCCAAATACCACGAGCTGGAAGCCCAGATCGTTGCCCAGGCCGGTAAATTCGGCGCGGTCACCATCGCCACCAACATGGCAGGCCGCGGCACGGACATCATGCTGGGCGGCAACGCCGAGTACCTGGCAAAGGACGCGCTGCGCAAGCAGGGCGTGGAGGATGAGCTGCTGGCCGAGGCGGATTCCTACGCCGAGACCGAGAACGAAGAAATCCTGGATGTGCGCCGCCGCTATGCCGAGCTGCTGAAGCAGTACAAGGCCGAGATCGCCGACGAGGCGGAGAAGGTGCGCCAGGCGGGCGGCCTGTTCATCGTGGGCACCGAGCGCCACGAATCCCGCCGGATCGACAATCAGCTACGCGGCCGCTCCGGCCGCCAGGGCGACCCCGGCGAGAGCCGGTTCTACCTGAGCATGCAGGATGACCTGATGCGCCTGTTCGCCGCCGGGCGGGTCATGGCGATGATGGACACCCTGGGTCTGGACGAGGACACCCCCATCGACGCCAAGATCCTCTCCGGCGCGGTGGAAAATGCCCAGAAGACCGTGGAAAGCCGCAATTTCCAGACCAGAAAGCACGTCCTCGAGTACGACGACGTGATGAACGTCCAGCGTGAGGTCATCTACGCCCAGCGCCAGAAGGTGCTCGACGGCGAGGATCTGAAGGACAGCATCCGCACCATGCTGCAAAGCGTGGTGGAATCCACCGTCACCACGGCGCTGGCCGATGCCGGCGGCATGGTCACCGAGGAGAGCCTCGGCGTGCTTGCCAGCCTTTTCGAGGGCATCTACTGCGCCAAGGGCACCCTGGAGGGACGCAAAAACGAGCTGCTGGACAAGGACAGCAAGGAAGCCTCCGAGATCCTGGAGCAGATTGCAGAGAATACCTACGCCGCCAAGGAAAATGCCTACGGCGAAAAGATCATGCGGGAGCTGGAGCGGGTCATCATGCTCCGGGTGGTGGACGAATACTGGATGGACAACATCGACGCCATGGACGACCTGAAGCAGGGCATCGGCCTGCGAGCCTACGGCCAGCATGACCCGGTGATCGCCTACAAAGAGGAAGGCTACCAGATGTTCCAGGCCATGATCCAGGCCATCCGGGAGGAGACTGTCCGCCGCCTGTTCCTGGTGCAGCTGCGTCCCCAGCAGGAGATCCGCCGGGAGAAGGTCGCCAAGGAGACCGGCACCGCTGCCGCCACCGAATCCGCCGTGAAGAAGACGCCCGTCCGTAATGCCGCCAAGAAAGTCGGCCCCAACGACCCCTGCCCCTGCGGCAGCGGCAAGAAGTATAAGAAGTGCTGCATGCAGAAGGATAAGCTCGAGGGCATGGAGCGGTAAAAACCGCATCGCACTTCCTGCGGCTTCCCCCGGGACGCCGGGCAAAACCATGGAGAAACAACTATGATCAAAACAAACCGTTCCGGCACGCTGGAATATCTGACCGCCGGGAATATCCGCGCGCCCCACTGCTTTACCACGCGGCTGGGCGGCGTGAGCACCGGCCATCTGGAATCGCTGAATATCGGCACCAGCCGGGGAGACGACCCGGAAAATGTGCTGGAAAATTACCGCCGTCTGGGTGCCTGCCTGGGCTTTGACGTGCACGGCCTGGTGCTGTCCCGGCAGACCCATTCGGACATTGTCCATACCGCCACGCAGAAGGATCGGGGCGCAGGGCTGTTTGCGCCCCCGCTGCAGGAGTGCGACGCGCTCATTACCCGCACCCCCGCTCTGGCGCTGGTGATCTTCACCGCCGACTGCACGCCGCTGCTGTTCTGGGATGAAAAAACCGGCGCGGTGGGCGCGGCGCACGCCGGGTGGCGGGGCACCGTCAGCGGCATCGGCGCAAGGGTGGTGGAGGAAATGGCGCGGCAGTTCGGCACCGACCCCGCGGACGTCTGCGCCGCCGTCGGTCCCAACATCGGCCGCTGCCATTTCGAGACGAACGACGATGTGCCCCAGGCGCTGCGGGCAGCCTACGGCAGCGACATGGAGCAGTTCATCACCCCCGTGGGCGAAAAATTCCACGTGGATCTCAAGGAGATCAACCGCTGGATCTTAAACCGCGCCGGGGTGCGCCGGGTGGAGGTCAGCGACGAATGCACCGTGTGCAGCAGCGACCGGTTCTGGTCGCACCGGGTCACCGGCGGCCGCCGGGGCAGCCAGGGCGCCATCATCGTCTGCCGGGAGGTAACGCCATGAAAAAAATCATCTCTTTGCTGCTCATCGGGGCAATGCTGTGCACCGCCCTTGCCGCCTGCGGCGAGGACCCGGATGTCTATGTGCCCCACGGCGGCGCCATGCTGGCCGAGGGCGAGGAGCCGGAGGATCTTTCCCTGCAGGATGAAGAGCTCCAGACGCTGAGCCTGACCTATTTCCCTGACCGCTCCATGAATCCCCTGATCGGCAACAACATCACCAACCGGGTGCTCTTTTCCCTGATCTACCAGGGGCTGTTCAGCGTGGATCGGAACAATGTGCCGGTGCCCATCCTGTGCTCCTATTTCCAGGCCACCGCCGACAACCGGAACTATACGATCTATCTGGAGGAATCAGCCACCTTCTCCGACGGCTCACCGGTGACCACGGCAGACGTGATCGCCAGCTACGAGGCCGCGAAAAACAGCAATTACTACAGCGGCCGCTTTACCTACATCGACAGCGTGGTGCAGGGCGAGAGCAGCAATGCCGTGACCTTCCACCTGACCACCGCCTACGAGAGCCTGCCGCTGCTGCTGGATATTCCCATTGTCAAGGTGGGGCACACCGAGGATGACTATCCCCTGGGAACGGGGCCCTACGTATTCCAGCAGAATGTGGCCGGGGCGCACCTGGCCAAGGTGACCAACTGGTGGTGCAGGGACAAGGCCAAGCTGCCCACCAATGCCGAGACCATCACCCTGTCCGAAGCGTCCTCCCAGGCGCAGGTGCGGGATGAATTTGAATTTTCCGGCCTGGATCTGGCCATTTCCAACCCCATGTCCGATTCCTACGCGGAGTACCGCTGCGATTTCGAGCTGTGGGAGGTGGAGAGCGGCCTGTTCCTGTACATCGGCGTCAATGCCCTCTGGAGCGAATACTTCAAGGATGGCCGCAACGACGAGCTGCGCAAGCTGCTCACCTATGCCATTGACCGGCAGACCATTGTGGATACCTATTATCGCGGCCGCGCTTACCCCAGCACGCTGCCCACCTCCCCCGGCTCCCCGTACTACAGCGAGAGCCTGGCCTCCCGGTATGAATACGACCCGATACGCTTCGTCAGCGTCCTCACCAATATGTACATCCCCCGCAACGACAAGGGCGAGCGGAAAAAGCTCCTGCTGCTGGTCAACTGCGACGATTCCGCCCGCCTGCGCACCGCCCGCTACATTGCCAAGGAGCTGACGGATCTGGGTCTGGAAACCGGCACCCTGGAATACGGCGGCAGCACCGGCACCACCTATGAGCAGGTGCTGCGGGCAGGCAGCTACGACCTCTACCTGGGGCAGACCAAGCTCTCGGCCACCTATGACCTTTCCCAGTTCTTCAAGGGCTATGGGAACCTGGGCTGGGGCGGCATCGCGGACAACACCCTGCTGAACATGTGCAAGGAGGCGCTGGCCAACTCCGGCAACTACTATAATCTCAACAAGATGGTGGCCGACGACGCCAAGATCATCCCCGTGCTCTTCGGCTATTACGAGGTCTACGCCGAGCGCGGCCAGCTGCTGGATCTTGCCCCCTCCCGGGACAACGTCTTCTTCTATACCCTGGGCAAAACCATGGAAAGCAGCCGCCTGGCGACGGAATACGGCTGATCCCTGCGACCCTCCCCGGAAAAGGAAAACATTTCGATTTGCAAAAGAGGAAACCAGGAATGAAAAAGGGAATCATCGCACTGTGCATAATTTTCAGTCTGATGCTCACCGGATGTGATCTGATCCCGGCAGCCAGCACCCTGCCCCCGGAAACGGAAGTGCCCACCGTGGTCGTTACCGAGCCGGAGACGGAAGCGCCCACCGAGCCGCCGGTTTACTACAATCCCCTCACCGGCGTTCAGATGCGGGAGCCCCAGACGAAGCGGATTTACGCTGTTACCATCAGCAACATCCCCGATGCCATCCCCCGCATCGGCGTGTGTCTGGCGGATATTTATCTGGAAATGTACGTCAACTATTCCATCGTCCGCGGCCTGGCACTGTATACCGACCCGTCCTTTGTCTCTCAGATCGGCCCCGTGCGCAGCAACCGGGTGATGTTCAACGACCTGGCGGAGCACTACGATCTGATCACTGCCCACGCCGGCGGCTCGGACTATGTAATGGGCGACACCAGGACGCGGGGGATCTCCAATTTCAACATCGATACCCAGGACTCCACCTATTATTCCTTCCGGGATAAGGATCGGGTGAAGCAGGGCTTCGGCTGGGAGCATGTGCTCTTTGCCCGGGGCGAAGGGCTGGAGCAAAAGGCGATCGAGAGCGGCTTTGACGTGTCCGCCGACCCGGAGAAGGACTATCTGCTGCGCTTCCTGCCCGACGGCACCCCGGAAAACGGCGAGGATGCCTCCAATATTGACCTGACCCTGACCTTCCGCGAGAGCAAAAAGGAATGCAAATTTGTTTTTGACGAGAGCTTCCAGCGGTATGTTTACTGGCAGTACAATCAGGAGATGGTGGATGGCCTCACCGGTGAAAAGGAGAGCTACGACAATGTGATCGTTATGTTCCCTTCGGAGATCCGTCAGGTGGGCAATGGCTACCAGACGGTGCATTTTGAGGACGGCGGCACCGGCTACTATGCCAGCCGGGGGAAGATCATCCCCATCCTGTGGGAATGTGACGGCGCATCCAGCCCCTTCCGCTTTCTTACAGCCGACGGCGAGCAGCTCTACATGACCCAGGGCCGTACCTTTATTGCCATCACCGAGGTGGGTTCCGCCCTCAGCTGGAGTTGAGCGGAGTCTTCCGGGAAACAAAACCGGAAAAATTTTCAATCTTTGGCCGCTTTCCCTGAAAAAGGGGGTTGCAAAACAGATGAAGCGGTGGTATAATACCACCGTACGTATAAGAAACCATGAAAGAGAGGGGCGCTTGCCTCTCTCTTTCTTATTGGAAAGGGTGACGCAATGAAAGTTACGCAGATTGTGGAGGAACTGGCCAGACCCGTGGCCGAGGCGCACGGCTGCTCGCTGTGGGATGTGGAATACGTCCGCGAGGGCGCGGATTATATCCTGCGCGTTTCCATCGACAAAGAGGGCGGCGTGGACATCAGCGACTGCGAGGCCATCTCCCGCGCTTTGGATCCCATTCTGGACGAGCGTGACCCCATCCCCGGCAGCTATCAGTTTGAGGTCTGCTCCGCCGGGCTGGAGCGGGCGCTGAAGCGGCCGGAGGATTTCACCCGCTTTCTGGGCAGCCCCGTCACCGTCAAGCTCTATCGCCCCTACAACGGCATGAAGGAGATCCCTGCCGTGCTCCGGGGCTACGACGAGGGCAGGGTGACCGTGGAGGCCGGCAAGGAAACCGTAACATTTGAAAAATCCCAGGTCGCGCTGGTGCGGCTTCGGGTGGAATTCTGACAGGAGGACAGACATGGCAAGAAATACCAGAGCCAAGAAGCAGGCCGAGGCACCCAAGGTGGACATCGGCGCAGAGATTTTTGACAGCCTGCGGGAGCTGGAAAAGCTCAAGGGCATTCCCGTGGACTATATGGTGGAGCGCCTGAAGCAGGCGCTGATCAACGCCTACCGCCGCGACCGGGAGGATCACCGCGACCTTCCCGCCGACAATGTGGTGGTCAATCTGGACGAGCACGGCCTGAGCATGTATCAGGTCAAGACCGCCGTGGAGGAGCCGGAGGACTGGGCGCTGGAGATGCCCATCGACGCCGCCCGGCGCTATAACCCCGACGCCCAGCCCGGCGACGCCATCCACATCCCTGTGGACATCGCCAAATTCGGCCGCATCGCCGCCCAGACCGCCAAGCAGGTGGTCATCCAGGGCATCCGCGAGGCGGAGCGGGGCGCAATGTACGAAAGCTATTCCAGCAAGTCCCAGGAGCTGCTCACCGGCATCGTCACCAAGGTGATGCCCGGCACCGGCGACATCATCGTCAAGATCGGCCAGGGTACCGACGCCTCCGAGGCGCTGCTGCCCGCCTCCGAGCAGATCCCCGGCGAGCACTTTGCCGAGGGCGACCACATCCAGGTGTATGTCATGGAGGTGCGCAAGCCCACCCGCGGCCCGCTGATCCATGTATCCCGCACCCATCCCAACCTGATCCGCCGCCTGTTCGAGCTGGAGACCCCCGAGATCGCCGACGGCCAGGTGGAGATCCGCAACATCGCCCGGGAAGCCGGTTCCCGCTCCAAGATGGCCGTGCGCGCCACCATGGAGGGCATCGATCCCGTGGGCGCCTGCGTCGGCCCCCGGGGTGGACGTGTGGCTGCCGTTGTGGAAGCCCTGCACGGTGAGAAGATCGAGATCGTGGTGTGGAGCGAGGATCCCTGCGAGTACGTCAAGGCAGCCCTCAGCCCCGCCGATGTGGTGAGCGTCACCCTGGTGCCCGGCCAGAAGGCCTGCAGCGTGGTGGTGCCCGACGACCAGCTGAGCCTTGCCATCGGCAAGGAGGGTCAGAACGCCCGTCTGGCTGCCCGCCTGACCGGCTATAAGATCGACATCAAGCCCGCCTCCCAGGCCGCGAAGGAAGAAGCGCCGGAGCAGACCGAGGAAGCGGCGGACTGATTTTTCATCCGCTCTGAGAAAGGGGGAGAATCCGCGTGCAGAAGAAAATTCCCCAGCGCCAGTGCATGGGCTGCCGGGAACGCAAGGCGAAAAAAGAGATGATCCGCGTGGTGCGCGGCACCGACGGCACGGTGAATCTGGATTTCAGCGGCAAGGCTCCCGGCAGGGGTGCTTATATCTGCCCGAACATGGAGTGCCTGAAAAAAGCCCTGCGCAGCAAATCGCTGGACAGAAGCCTGGAAGTGACCATCCCCGAGGAGGTCTACGCCCGGCTGGAAAAGGAGATGGAGCATGGAGCCTAAGGCATTGAGCTACCTCTCCCTGGCAAGGAAGGGCGGCAGAGTGGAGCTGGGTGAGGAGCCCGTGGGCGACGCCGCCCGCGCCGGAAAGGCATATCTGATTGCAGTGGCTGCCGATGCCTCCGACCACACCTGGCGCAGAGCCAAGTCCTACGCCGCCGGGACGGAGCAGCAGTGCGTACGCCTGCCCTACGGCAAGGAGGAGCTGGGCATGGCCGTGGGCAGAACCAGCCTGGCCATTGCCGCCGTCACCGATGCCGCGCTGGCGCTGGCGCTGCTGAAGGCGCTGCCCCAGCCGGAAAAGAACCAGCCCGCCATCGAGCTGCTGGAGACCAAAGCCCAAAAGCTCAAAAAACGCCAGGACGAGGCAAAGGCACATAAGAGAAATCTAAGAAGAGGGAAGAAGTAAAATCTCCCCTTTCAGGGGAGGTGCCGCGCACCGCGCGGCGGAGGGGTCAGCCGCGGTACGCAGAATACCGCGAAGGAAACCCAAGGCGAATCCGTATGATCTGCAGTGAACGTCCTGCGAATTCGCCCAAGGTTTCATAAAACCGCAGGTGCCTGCCGCAACCCCTCAGTCAGCCCTTGCGGGCTGCCGGCTCAGCTTTGCATTAAGCATCTGTACGCCGCAGGCGGCTACAGCTGCTAAACCTTTCAGGGGCGCTTGTAGTGTTTGTGTTTGTATTTATGGAGGTGCATATAGTTATATGAGTATTGTGAAGGTTCGATTGAAGGAAGTAGCGGCGGATCTTGGCTTTGCGCCGAAGGAAGTCGCGGAGATGCTCTCCAAGTTCTTTGAAAAGCCCAAGTCCAATACCCAGATCCTCACCGATGAGGAGCTGAATGTGCTGCTGGATTATGTCACCCAGCAGCACCAGATCGATTCCCTGGAGCAGGTGTTCGCCGTCCAGGCAAAGCCCGCCGAGAAGAAGCCGGAGGCAAAGCCCGCCGAGAAGAAGCCGGAGGCAAAGCCTGCCGAGAAGAAGGCGGAGCCCGCCGCCGTGCCCGCTGCCGAGAAGAAGCCCGAGCAGCCCGCCGCGCCTGCCAAGCCCAAGGAGCCGGAACGCAAGCGGGAGCGCCGCGTGGTGGATACCTCCGCCGTGCAGGTCAACGCCGCCCGCTTTGACGACCGGGTGGATTCCCTGGTTTCCGAGCGCGTCCAGAATTACCAGGGCGGCAAGCAGCGCATCGGCGGCAAGAAGGGTCAGCAGCAGAATAAGAAGGACAATAAATTCCGGGGCAACAAGTCCCGCAACGAAGAGCAGGAGAAGCTGCGCCGCCTGCAGATGGAGGTCGCCCGCAAGGCACCCCTCACCGTCAAGATCCCCGAGGAGATCACCGTGGGCGAGCTGGCCTCCCGCATGAAGAAGACCGCGGGCGAGGTCATTAAACTCCTGATGAAGAACGGCGTCATGGCCGCCATCAACCAGACCATCGATTTCGACACCGCCGAATACGTGGCCACCGAGATGGGCTGCAAGGTGGAAAAGGAGATCACCGTCACCATCGAAGAGAAGATCATCGATGCCCACGAGGACACCGCCGACGAGCTGGTCACCCGCGCCCCCGTTGTGGTGGTCATGGGTCACGTCGACCACGGCAAGACCTCCCTGCTGGATGCCATCCGCAAGACCTCCGTCACCGCCGGAGAGGCCGGCGGCATCACCCAGCACATCGGCGCTTACACCGTGGATGTAAACGGCAATATGGTCACCTTCCTGGACACCCCCGGCCACGCCGCCTTTACTTCCATGCGCGCCCGCGGCGCCATGTGCACCGACATTGCCATTCTGGTGGTGGCTGCCGACGACGGCATCATGCCCCAGACTGTGGAATCCATCAACCACGCCAAGGCGGCGAAGGTGCCCATCATCGTTGCCATCAACAAGATGGATAAGCCCACCGCCAACCCCGAAAAGATCAAAGAGCAGCTGACCAAGTACGACCTGATCCCCGAAGAGTGGGGCGGCGACACCGTCATCTGCCCCATTTCCGCGAAAACCAGCATGGGCCTTGACAACCTGCTGGAAATGGTCATTCTCTCCGCCGAGGTGCTGGAGCTGAAGGCCAACCCCAACCGCCGCGCCAAGGGCACCGTCATCGAAGCCCGTCTGGATAAGACCCGCGGCCCCATTGCTACCTTGCTGGTGCAGAACGGCACCCTGAATCAGGGCGATACCATCATCGCCGGTACCTCCGTCGGTCGCGTCCGCGTCATGACCAATGACAAGGGGCGCACCGTTAAGTCCGCCGGTCCCTCCATGCCTGTGGAGATCACCGGCCTGAGCGAGGCGCCCGTGCCCGGCGACGAATTCAACGTAGTCTCCGATGAGCGCATGGCCCGCGAGTTGGTGGAGCAGCGCCGTCAGGCGGAGAAGGACGCCCAGGCGAAGCTGCAGCAGAAGGTCACCCTGGATAATCTGTTCGCCCGGATGCAGGAGGGCGAGATGAAGGAGCTGCCCCTGATCGTCAAGGCCGACGTGCAGGGCTCCGCCGAGGCGGTGAAGGCCTCCCTGGAGAAGCTCTCCAACGAGGAAGTCCGCGTCCGCGTCATCCACACCGGCGTGGGTGCCATCAACGAATCCGATATTCTGCTCGCCTCCACCTCCGGCGCCATCATTGTGGGCTTCAACGTCCGCCCGGACGCCGCCGCCCAGGCCAGCGGTCAGCGCGCCAATGTGGACATGCGGTTCTACCGCGTGATCTACGACGCCATCGACGAGATCGAAGCCGCCATGAAGGGCATGCTGGCGCCCAAGTATGAGGAAGTGGTCATCGGCCACGCCGAAGTCCGCATGACCTACAAGGTCAGCGCCATCGGCACCATCGCCGGCTGCATGGTCAAGGACGGCAAGGTCACCCGGGATTCCAAGGTGCGCATCCTGCGCGACCACATCGTCATCCACGAGGGCGAGATCGGCTCCCTGCAGCGTTTCAAGGATGCCGCCAAGGAAGTCACCGCCGGCTACGAATGCGGCATGAGCGTGGTCAAATTTAACGACATCCGCGAGGGCGACATCTTCGAATGCTACGTCATGCAGGAGATCAAGCGCTGAGTCCCCTTTGCTCCCCCTCCGGGGGAACTGGCTCGGCGCAGCCAAGACTGTAGGGGTGCCGCCCGCGATTTTGAGCCGCTGAGGACATCCCCTCTGAGGGACGCCGCACATTATAATTCTGCCTTTATGGGGCTGTTTTCACAGACGGTGAGGGCAGCCCCATGAGTATTACAGGGAGGAACAACATGTCTTCTAACCGAATCAACCGAATCAACGAGGAGATCCAGAAGGAGCTCTCCTCGCTGCTGCGCACGGTGAAGGATCCCCGGGTGCAGGATACCATGATCTCCATCACCCGGGTGGAGACCACCCCCGATCTGCGCTATACCAAGGTGTACGTCAGCTTCCTGGAGGAGGAGAAGGTCAAAAACACCATGGCGGGTCTGAAATCCGCCGGCGGCTACCTCCGGCGGGAGCTGGGGCACAATCTGCAGCTGCGCTATGCTCCCGAGATCGTGTGGAGCCTGGATGACAGCATCACCTACGGCGCAAAAATGCTGAAGCTCATCAACTCGCTGGAGATTGCCGATGAAAGCACTGACGAGAGCTGAGACCGCCGCCTTTCTGGCGGTGCATGACCATTATGTCATTCTCACCCACACCCGCCCGGACGGGGACACCGTCGGCTCCGCCGCCGCCCTGTGCCGGGGACTGCGCACCCTGGGGAAAACCGCCAGTGTGCTGGAAAACAAAGAGGTCACTCCCCGCTACCGCTGGCTGCACCGGGGGCTGACCACGGCGCAGGTGGAGGACGGCGACTGCATCGTCAGCGTGGACGTGGCGTCCCCGGGGATGCTGCCGGAGGATTTTCAGAAGCTGCTGGGAAATATCCGGCTGCGCATCGACCACCACGGCAGCGCCACCAGCTTCACCGACTGCGAGCTGGTCGACCCGGACAGCGCCAGCTGCGCCGAGATCATCTATGACCTGCTGGAGCTGCTGCACTGCCCCCTGGATGCCCCCACGGCGGAGGCGATCTATGTGGGTACGTCCACCGATACCGGCTGCTTCCGCTATGCCAACACCACCGCCCATACCTTCGCCACCGCCGCCGCCTGCGCCGGGGCGGGGGCGCGGATCTACGAGCTGAATATGGAGCTGTTCGAGACGAATACCCTGTCGCGGCTGAAAATGCAGGGCTGGATCGTGGAGCATATGAAGCTGCTGAAGGGCGGCAAAATGTGCATCTGCCCCATCCCGGCGGCGGTGGAAGCGGAAATGGGCGTCACCGGGGACGATATGGATAATATTTCCAGCTTTCCCCGCACCGTGGCGGGGGTCTGCCTGGCGGCGACCCTGCGGGAGAGCGGCGGCAAGGTCAAGCTCTCCGTCCGTGCCATTCCCGGCTACGACGCGACGCAGGTCACCGTCCCCTTCGGCGGCGGCGGCCACAAGGGCGCAGCGGGCGGAACCATCGATATGCCCCTCGCCGAGGCGGCAAAGGCCGTGGAAAAGATTATGCTGGAGCTGTAAGGCAGTTTGTAATAACATTTATCTATAAGGAGATATTTCATGATCACAGTCAGCAATTTGGGAATGCAGTTTGGCGGCCAATGGCTGTTCCAACACGTTGACCTTCAATTCCTGCCCGGCAACTGCTATGGCATCATCGGTGCCAACGGTGCGGGCAAGTCCACCTTCCTGCGGATTCTCACCGGGGAGCTGGACTCCACCCAAGGCTCCGTCACCATCGACCCCACCAAGCGGATGTCCGTTCTGAAACAGAACCAGAACGCCTACGATGATTACACCGTCATGGACACTGTCATCATGGGCAACCAGCATCTGTACGATGTGATGAAGGAAAAGGACGCCATCTACGAAAAGCCCGACTTCTCCGATGAGGACGGCCTGCGGGCGGCTGACCTGGAAGCAGAGTTTGCAGAGCTGGGCGGCTGGGAAGCAGAAAGCGATGCCTCCCGGCTGCTGCAGGGTCTGGGCATCGGCACCGAGCTGCACTATGATGTGATGGGAAATGTTGACCCCCGGCTCAAGGTGAAGGTTCTGCTGGCCCAGGCACTGTTCGGCAACCCGGACATTGTAATGCTGGACGAGCCCACCAACAACCTGGACATTGAGGCCATCAACTGGCTGGAGGATTTCCTGCTGGACTTCCCCGGCATGGTGATTGCCGTCAGCCACGACCGCCACTTCCTGAACACCGTGTGTACCCACACCGTGGACATTGACTACGGCAAGATTAAGATGTACGTGGGCAACTACGACTTCTGGTATGAGTCCAGCCAGATGGTGCAGGCCATGCTGCGCAACAAGAACAAGAAGAACCAGGAGAAGATTGAAGAATTGCAGCTGTTCATTCAGCGCTTCTCCGCCAACAAGTCCAAGGCCAAGCAGGCAACCGCCCGCCGGAAGCTGCTGGACAAGCTGACGGTGGAGGAAATGCCCTGCTCCACCCGGCGCTATCCCTTCGTGGGCTTCCAGGCCGAGCGGGAGCTGGGCAAGGACGTGCTGACGGTGAAGGATGTGTCCGTCACCGTGGACGGCGTGAAGCTGCTGGACAACGTCTATTTCTCCGTGAACCGCACGGACAAGATTGCCTTCGTAGGCGAAAACGAGCTGGCCCAGACCGCCCTGTTCAAAATTCTCATGGGTGAGCTGGAGCCGGACCAGGGCAGCGTCAAGTGGGGCGTGTCCACCATTCGCTCCTATCTGCCCAAGGACAACAGCGCATATTTTGACGGCAACGACATGGAGCTGGTGGACTGGCTGCGCCAGTATTCCGCCAAGAAGGACGATGTATACCTCCGGGGCTTCCTGGGCCGGATGCTGTTCTCCAACGAGGATGTGTTCAAGCCGGTGAACGTGCTCTCCGGCGGCGAGAAGGTACGCTGTATGCTCAGCAAAATGATGCTCTCCGGCGCCAACGTGGTGCTGCTGGACCAGCCCACCAACCACCTGGACATGGAGTCCATCCAGGCCGTGAACAAGGGCCTGGAGGCCTTCCCCGGGGTGGTGCTGCTGGCCTCCCACGACCACGAAATGCTGACCTCCACCTGTAACCGGGTGATTGCCTTCCAGCCCGACGGCACCATCATTGATAAGTACGGCACCTATGACGATTACCTTGCCTGGATGGCAGAGCGGAAAGGCGGCAATGCCGCTGAATAATGACGCATTGGGCTTATAACCTATACGTCAGTGCCCTAACCCGCCCGGTTCGTTACCGCTCAAGAACCGGTTTGGAAACGGCCACTGTAGGGGTCGACGAGTATGTCGACCTGTGGCGCGAAGCGCCCTTGGCGCCCCCGCTGGGGGAGCTGTCAGCCCGAACGGGCTGACTTAAGCGCCCGCAGGCGCTATGCAAGCGAGCAACCGCCGCAGGCGGCTCTTAGCGAGTCGCAGAGGGGGTGTCGTCCGTTGAATGGTATTGGGGTGGACATCGTTCCATTCACCCAACCGCTCTGTTACGCAAGCGGGCGGGTCGACTGCTAGTCGACCCCTACAGGGCGTGAGCAAATGGGACACAGTTGCGTATGAACGAAGCGCACCCCCTCAGCTTCGCGTTCGCTCAGCAGCTTTTAATAGTGGTATGATTGCCACCGGCAATCATAATTTTGAAAGATTCGCTGCGCTCTGCAACACCCCAAAGGGGGAGCCAAGGGCGCTTCGCGCCAGGGGCGTGTGCAATCTTAAAAATCCCACGGTTTTGTGTGCAAGACGTTACCGGGCGGGTCAGGGAACTCATGTATTCGTACAATCCCCGTAGCGTCATCAAAAAGGAGTAACTCATGGAAAAGATACTGGATATTATTACAGAAAAAATGCAGCAGGCATTTCAGGCGGCGGGGTATGACCCCTCCTTTGGTCGGGTAACGGTTTCCAATCGGCCTGACCTGTGTGAATATCAGTGCAACGGTGCGCTGGCTGCGGCAAAGCAGTATCAATGCGCCCCCATTCAGATTGCAAAGGCTGTGGCAGAGCAGCTGTGCAAGGAAGACTACGATATGTGTGAGGCCGTCATGCCCGGCTTCATCAACTTGAAGCTCTCCGGTCATTTCCTGGCGGACTATCTGGAACAGATGCGTACCGCTCCGGATTTCGGCGTGGAGAAAACCGGCGAGGGGAAGACCATCGTGGTGGACTACGGCGGCGCAAACGTGGCAAAGCCCCTGCACATCGGCCATCTCCGCCCCGCCATCATCGGTGAATCCCTGAAGCGGCTGTATCATTACCTGGGCTGGAACACCATCGGTGACGTGCACCTGGGCGACTGGGGCTTGCAGATGGGTCTGATTATTGCAGAGCTGTCCGAACGCCAGCCGGAGCTGCCCTATTTTGACGAAAGCTTCACCGGGGAATACCCTGCGGAAGCTCCCTTCACCGTGACCGACCTGGAGGAAATCTATCCCACCGCCTCTGCCAAGAAGTCCGACCCGGAATTTTCCCACAAAGCGCATCAGGCAACCCTGGAATTGCAGCAGGGCCGCCGGGGCTACCGGGCGCTGTGGCAGCACATCATGAATGTGTCCGTGGCAGACCTGAAAAAGAACTATGACAACCTGGATGTCCACTTTGAAAAGTGGCTGGGCGAAAGCGACGCAGACCCCTATATCCCCGCCATGGTGGAGGATATGAAGAACCGGGGCATTGCGGTGCAGTCCGAGGGCGCTTGGGTCATTCCTGTGGCAGAAGAAGGGGACAAGAAGGAGATGCCTCCCTGCATTCTGGTGAAGTCCGACGGCTCCTCCATTTACGCCACCACCGACCTGGCAACCCTGGTGCAGCGGATGCAGGACTGGAACCCGGAGAAGGTGCTGTACGTCACCGACAAGCGGCAGAATCTCCACTTTGAGCAGGTGTTCCGTGCTGCCCGGAAGGCGGGCATTGTGAAGCCGGAGACGCAACTGGAGCACGTTGGCTTCGGCACCATGAACGGCAAGGACGGCAAGCCCTTCAAGACGAGAGACGGCGGCGTGCTGCGGCTGGAAGCCCTCATTTCCGACATGACCGACTTTGTCCGCACCAAGGTGGTTGAAAACAAGATTGTGGAAGACGACCAGGTAGAGGCCACCACCCAGAAGATTGCCATGGCCGCCCTGAAATACGGCGACCTGAGTAACCAGCCCACCAAGGACTATAATTTCGATATGGAGCGCTTTGCCGCTTTCGAGGGCAACACCGGCCCCTATATCCTTTACACCATCGTGCGGATTAAGAGCATCCTCAGCCGCTACGGCGCATGGGAGCAGCTGCCCATCCAGGCACCTGCCAACGACTATGCCAAGGAGCTGATGATTTCCGTTACCAAGCTGGGCCCCACCCTGGAAAATGCTCTGCGGACTTCCAGCCCCAACCTGATTTGCGCCTATATTTATGAGCTTGCCGGCTGCGTGAACAAGTTCTACCATGAGACCCGGATTCTCACCGAGGAGGACGAGAGCCGGAAAGCGGGCTATGTGGCACTGATTGGACTGGCAAAGAACATTCTGGAGCAGTGCATCTATCTGCTGGGCTTCTCCGCCCCGGAGAAGATGTAACATTTCCCTCAATCCTCCCCGCCTGCGGGGAGGAATTTGTTTCGGTAAAATGCATGAATCCTGCGCGGCTAAAATATGCAAAACTCCGAATTTTGATAAAACGCAAATTTGTCTAGTAAATTGCCCAAAGTGGGCATTGAGATGCAGCGAAAAAAGGATTACAATGAAACAGTTCCAAAGTGAAATTCGTCCATTTTCGCAGAACAAAAAAGGAGGTTACAGGATGGAAATTCTTTCCGTATTTGATCCCGCATTCAAGCCCTATGGCAAGGTCGTCACCGGCATGGAGGAGACCTGCAGAGAGCTCCTCGCCGTTTTGGAGGAGACCCCGCTGCCCGAGGCCACCGGCTATGTCCCCACCGAGCCCCTGCTCCAGGAGCTGCCCGCTGCCGCCGAGGTCAGCGAGAATCTCTTCGGCGGCATGCCCGCCCAGCTGGGCTGGTGCAACGGCCACAACACCAAGCTCAACTGCCTGGAATACCACCGGGATTCCGAGTTCAATCTGGGCACCCAGGACTTTATCCTGCTGCTGGCCAAGCTGGATGACATCGAGGACGGCAAGCTGGATACTTCCAAGGTCAAGGCCTTCCGCGCCCCTGCCGGCACACTGGTGGAGGTCTATGCCACGACGCTGCACTATGCGCCCTGCCACACCGATGCCGCCAAGGGCTTCCGCGTTCTGGTTGCCCTGCCCTGGCTGACCAATACCGACAAGCCCGCGCTGAAGGAGCTGGCGCCCGAGGATAAGCTGCTGTGGGCATGCAACAAGTGGCTGCTGGCTCACGCCGAGTCCAGCGAAGCCGCCCAGGGTGCCTATGTGGGCCTGGTGGGCGAGAACATCGACATTGCCGATTCCATTTGACATTTCAACCAAAGAGAAGGAGAAAATGCTATGAACAACATCCCTGAAGTAAAGCTGGGCATTATTGCCGTGTCCCGGGACTGCTTCCCCATTGCCCTGTCCACCCAGCGCCGCAAGAACATTGTGGCGGCCTTTGGTGATGGGCTCTACGAGTGCCCCATCACCGTCGAGAACGAGAAGGATGCCTCCGCCGCCATTGCCGATGTGATGGCTCATGGGGTCAACGCCCTGGTGGTGTTCCTGGGCAACTTCGGCCCCGAGACCCCCGAGACCCTGCTGGTGAAGAAATTCCATGGCCCCGCCATGTGCGTTGCCGCTGCCGAGGGCGACGGCGACATGATTAACGGCCGTGGCGATGCCTACTGCGGTATGCTGAACTGCTCCTATAACCTGGGTATGCGCCACCTGAAGGCCTACATCCCCGAGTACCCCATCGGTACTGCTGCCGAGTGCGCCCGGATGATTCGGGAGTTCGTCCCCATCGCCCGGGGCATCATCGGCCTGAAGAACCTGAAGGTCATCACCTTCGGCCCCCGGCCCCAGGACTTCTTCGCCTGCAACGCCCCCATCAAGGGATTGTACGAGCTGGGCATCGAGGTGGAGGAGAACTCCGAGCTGGACCTGCTGGTGTCCTACAACGCCCACAAGGGCGACAGCCGTGTGGCCGCCATTATGGAGGACATGAAGGCCGAGATGGGCGAGAAGGTCTATTCCGACATGCTGGAGCGGATGGCCCAGTTCGAGCTGACCCTGCTGGATTGGGCCGAGGCCCACAAGGGCGACCGGGACTATGTGGTGTTTGCCGACAAGTGCTGGCCCGCCTTCCCCGAGCAGTTCGGCTTTGAGCCCTGCTACGTCAACTCCCGCCTGGCTGCCCGGGGCATCCCCGTGGCCTGCGAGGTGGATATCTACGGTGCCGTCTCCGAGTACCTGGGGGCCTGCGTCACCGGAGATGCCGTGACCCTGCTGGATATCAACAACTCCGTGCCCCAGTACATCTACGACGAGGATATCAAGGGCAAGTTCGACTATAAGATTACCGATACCTTCATGGGCTTCCACTGCGGCAACACCCCCAGCTGCAAGATGTGCTCTGACTGCGCCGTGAAGTACCAGCTGATTCAGCACCGTCTGCTGGAGCCGGTGGGAAGCGAACCCGACTTCACCCGCGGCACGCTGGAAGGCGACATTGCCGCCTCCGACGTGACCTTCTACCGTCTGCAATGCGACAGCGAGGGGAACCTGCGCAGCTACGTGGCAGAGGGTGAAATCCTGCCTGTGGCCACCCGCTCCTTCGGCGGCATTGCCGTGTTTGCCATCCCCGAGATGGGCCGGTTCTACCGCCATGTGCTGGTGCAGAAGCGCTATCCCCACCACGGCGCCGTGGCCTTTGCCCACTGCGGCAAGTACCTGTTCGAGGTGCTGAAATACTTCGGCGTGCAGGATATTGCTTATAATCAGCCGAAATCTTTGCCCTACGCAACTGAGAATCCCTGGGCATAACCGCATTTTCCAAAAAGCAGGGCGGACAGCTGTCCGCCCTGCATGAGTATTCAAGGGAACCTCGGAATAAATCGACAAGAGCTTCCCAAGTATTTTTATCAAAGGCAGGAGATTTCTGATGCGCAAACTTATTTCAGCTTGTTTGGTGCTGCTGGTGCTGACCGCGCTCGGCTGCACCGCGTGGGCAGAATCGGGGCAGATTTCTTTGACGGTGTCCCGGTTGGTGCTCCCTTATCCCGGAGCGGAGGAACTGATTTATTGCGGCACTGCGGACCCGGAGACGGTCACCTGGGAATCCAGTGCGCCGGATGTGATCCGGGCAGAGAACGGTGTGGTCACTGCCTGCGCCGCCGGTGAAGCGGAGATCACAGCCACGCTGGGTACCGAGAAGCTGCAATGCACCGTTTCCTGCCTGACAGATTCCAGGGAAGAATTTGATTCTCTTTATGACACGGTGCTGTGCAAGCCCATTCGCGACCCGGTCGCTTCGGAGCCGGGGAAATGCGATTTTTTCAATGACGCAGGCTTCCTGGGCGATTCCGTTACCTATCAGCTGATGTATACCACCGGACGGGAGGAGCAGATCGGCACCCCGGTACCTCTGTTCCGCCAAAGCGCGTCGGTAAAGGGATTTGCGGAATACACCTGGAATGTGATGTTCCGGGGCGCGGAGCGGAAGGTAGAGGACGCCGTGGCGGAATCCGGGGTAAAAAAGCTGTTCATTATGCTGGGAGCCAATGACCTGGGCGCCCGCTCGGTGGAGGAGACCCTGGAAAACTGGGAGCTGATGATGAGCCGTATTCTGGAAAAATCTCCCCAGGTAGAGGTTTACATCCAGTCCCTGATCCCCAGCGCCACCGGCAGCAAGGGTGCCAACGGCTGGAACGACCGTGTCGCCGCCTATAACGATGCCCTGCGGGAATACGCCCGGGAGCACGGCATGCACTTTGTGGAAGTCGGCTGCTATTTCGAAGATTCCCTGGGCCGCCTCGCCGCCTGCTACAGCGCCGACGGCAGCGTCCACCTGACCGAAACCGCCGTCCGCAGATGGTACGAGATCCTGCGCAACTATGCCAGAGAGCAGGAAGAATAACAGGAGAACAACAAAGGCACCGCCCATGCACTTGCAGGGCGGTGCCTTTTGCAAAATTGCCGCGTTATCCGAACAGGACGAATTTGATGTATTGCGGTCCTCTGGAATCCTCGATCGCAGTAATATAAGGCATGGAAATAATATAGTCCGGATCAAGTGCCTCCAGCTGCCACATAAGGCTTGGGCCGGGGAAGTAGCGATAGTCCAGCGCATAGATCGTGCGGAAGTTTTGCGCCAGGAAAGGAATGAAGCAGTTTGCAAAGGAATCTTTCAGGATCACGCAGGTGGGAGCATCCTTCAGGCTGTCGTTCTGTACCTGCACCACAGGCGTTGCGGCATCGGCGCCAAACACGGCATACTTGGAGCGAATGTCCATCCCCTCCCAATAGGTGAAGAGCGGAAGCTCGGTTTTCCAGCCGTTTTGATCCACCGACCAGCGCGTAATTTCGCCCTTCGGGCGGTAAGCGATCAGCTCATCAGAGCGAAGATCATTGGGGCGGCTGACCTGCCCGGTGAGGCTGCCCCGGAACTCACCCAGGTCCCACTCCTCCATATCGGTCAGCTCCACCGGGGTCAGACCGATGGATTCGCACAGCGCCCGATAGGCGTAGTAGGCACCCAGCGGCGTCCAGTGGTGGTCGGTGCGGAAGAAGAGGTATTCGTCGTTGTGCGCTTGCAGAGCGGCGACGGTGTCTACTTTCACAATCCGGTCGTCCAGGCGGCTGTTCAGATAGTCCAGTATCTTCCGCTGGCTGACGGAATTGAGCGACTCCTGATACGCATCCTCAAACAGGATACCCACCGCCGTGGGCGGCGGCGCGCTGACTACGGTGATGCCTGTGCCGTCCAGCGCCTGAACAAGGGCATTGAGGACGCCTGCATATTCATCCGTCGTCTGCTTGGAAAAATTCTGACAGATGTAGCCTGCACCATCCAATTGGAAGGTGGTCTGATTCCGAAGGATCTCAGCGCCGTCTTCGATATTTATACCCTGCCACTCTGCCGCATCCGGCTCGGTGGATGTTTCCGCGGAGGCCTCCACAGGTGTTTCCGTGACTGCGGCAGCGGGAATTTCAGTGGATACTGCTGCAGTCGGTGCTTCCGTGGCCGCAATTGTGACAGCTTCGGTTGGTGCTTCCGTGGCAGCAATTGTGACAGCTTCGGTCGATGCTTCCGTGGCCGCAATCGTGGCAGCTTCGGTTGGTGCTTCCGTGGCCGCAATTGTGACGGCCTCGGTCGGCGCTTTCGCAGCCGCAGTGGTGATAGTCTCAGTTGGTGCTGTGGCTTTCGTGGACATTTCCGTAGGTGCTGCGGTCGGAGCTTCCGCGGGAACTTCGGTGGGCGCCTGTGCAGCTGCCGTGGCAGAAATTCGGATCGTCTTTTCCGGGATCGTGGGGGTGGGAGCTTCGGTGGGTGCCTCGGCGGCGCGGTGGGAAAGGGCGGGAAGCGTGACTTCCGGTATATAAACGGGCAGGGGATCCGAATCATCGGGGAGCTCCGGCACCGTTTCGGGGGTGGGAGCCGCGCCGGAAATCATAATCTCTGCTTTGCCGTGAAGGCTGGTGAGCATCTGCGCCGTCTCCAGCCACTGCTCGCGCCCCGGGAAGGTGTCGGAGAACCAGGTGGAAATTCCCTGGAAATATGCGCCGGAAGCAAGGCTCTCCCAGGAGAACTCCGGGAAAGAGGCCAGCTCCCGCCGCTCGGACATGGATTTATCCGGATGCAGCGAGGGAATAAAGCAGCAGCCCATCAGCAGCGCCATCACCACAAAAAAGGGAATGGCATAAAATAGCTTCGGTTTCTCGTTCTTCATGGCAACCTCAGAATTGGAAGTAGATAAAGGGATTGAAGCTGTCGCCCACCAGATTGGCGGTGGAAAGCAGCAGCAGCGCAACGGGGATCAGACCGTAGAACACCCAGTTCCAGCACTGGCGCAGGACACCCTGCGCGGGCAGCTCAGTGTCTATCTTTTGCCGCACCCATTGCAGCAGCGGCGTGCAGGCCAGGCAGGCCGCCAGGAGAAGCCATAGGTTACTTTTAAGCTGGCTGATGCCGAACAGATCGGTCAGCGCACCGCCGGTGATGCCGAAGAGCCGCCCAAAGAGCGCCTTTACCAGCGTCAGGTTCTGGAAGCGGAACAGCACCCACCCCAGGCAGGTCACTGCCAGCAGGTACAGGTTGGACACCACAGGCACCTTTTGCAAAACCGGCTTTAGGAGATAGCGCTCCAGCATGAGGAAAAGGAAGCTCCACAGCCCCCACAGCACATAATTCCAGCTTGCGCCGTGCCAAAGCCCGGTCAGCAGCCACACGGCCAGGGTATTGCATATGGCTCTGGGCGCGGCGCAGCGGCTGCCGCCCAGGGGGATATAGACATAGTCGCGGAAGAAGGTGCCCAGGGAAATATGCCACCGCCGCCAGAATTCGGTGACAGAGCGGGAAAGGTAGGGGTAGTTGAAATTTTCGGGGTAGTGCAGCCCCAGCATCAGTCCCATGCCGATCGCCATATCGGAATAAGCGGAAAAATCCAGATAGATCTGCAGCGCGTAGGCGATCAGCCCCAGCCATGCGCCCAGCACGGAGGTTCCCTCCAGCGTGCTTAGGCTCTGCGCCAAGAGCGCGGCATCGCCCGCTGCCGCTTCCGAGAGGATCATGGTCTGCGCCAGCGCGCCGCAGGGGTTGGCCAGCAGTACTTTTTTGGCAAGCCCGCCGCAGAACCGGGATACCCCCCGGCAGATCTCCGGCGAACGCGGGAGATCGGAGAACAGCTCCTCCGCCACGGTCTGATAGCGGACGATGGGACCGGCAATGCACTGATGGAACAGCGCCGCATACAGCAGCACATTCCAGTAGCTTTTCTGCGCCGGTGCTTCCCTGCGATACACATCTACCACATATGTCAGCAGTTGGAAGGTATAGAAAGAAATGCCAATGGGCAGCACGATGCGCGATGCCCAGGCAGGCGGCTGGCCGAAAATGCTCAGCAGGAAATTCATGTACTTAAAATAACCGATCAGCCCCAGGTCGATCACCACTGCCGCCCAGAGCCACAGCTTGCGGTGCTTTCCGTTCCCTGCGCCAAGCGCGCAGATCCAGGATACCAGTGCCATGCCCATCAGCAGCAGAAGGTGCTTCGGCTCACCCCAGGCGTAAAAAATCAGCGACGAAACCAGCAGCGTCCAATTCTGCGCCTGCTTCCGCTTGCGGCACAGCCATGCCGCCGCCAGAGAAAGCGGGAAGAACGCATATAAAAAAATCAGGCTGGAAAAGACCATTGCAAAACCCCGTTTGATCCATGATCTGTCCATTATATCTTATACCAGAACAAAAAGCAACGATTTATTGCGAAAACATAGGCCAGTGCCGCACTTTCTGCGCCAAAAAGCCCCCACGTGCGGTGGGGGCTTTGCTTAGGGATTAGTTGCAGCCGCAGCCACAGCCGCAGTTATTGTCGTTGTTGCAGCCGCAGTTGTTGTTGTTGCAGCCGCAGCCGTTGCCGCAGCCGAAGATCAGCAGCAGGATGATGATCCACCAGATGTTGCCGCCGAAGCATCCATTGTTACCGCACATAAGAAGTACCTCCGATTTTGGAATTTTACTGAGCTTTGACGCTCATTCCATGTTATTCCGGAGGCTCCAAAATGTGCAGGGCTTCCCCCGTGCCGCTCTCTGAAACCCGTTGCAGGCGGATGAATGTTATGAATCGCACAGAAAAATCCCGCACACGTTCCGGCCGGTGTGAGGGACTTTTAGGGGCAGATGGTGTTGCCATAGAATAAAGCCTATGGTATCATTGGGCTCAGTGAAACAAATCGGAATTGGCGGAGGTCAAAATATGCTGTGTGTGATTGCAAAACTGAATGGGGAAGCGACAGAAAAACTGATGGCAATCCGAAAGGCGGCACTTTCTGATGCTACCATGCGAAAACCTTTGCATGGACATATTACGATTGCTGCCTATACAGGGGAGGAAGAGGCGCAGTTTATCCAATTCTGCAAATCGCAAATCGATGGGATTTCGGCCTTCCCGGTAAGGTATGAAAGGATTGAGGTTTTAGAGGACACATCGATTGTTGTTGCATCACCGGAGAAATCCGGCACCTTAGAAACTCTGCACCAGCGCATTGCAAAAGAATATAATTGCTCTCTCAACCGATGGACACAGGCAGACCGATGGTATCCTCATACCACATTGTTATACGAACCCAATTTGGATTTGCATCGGATATGCAGGAAGATATCAACGTACTTCGTGCCGTTTTCAGCGCAAGTATCCAAAATAGAGTTTTCCAGGGTGCTTGAATCCGGTTATGATATTATTGACAGTGTTGAATTGATTGAATGACCCCCGTGCCGAGCGGCACAGGGGTATCTGTTACAGTGTTCTCAGGGCATCAATCAATGCCGTCTTCCCGGCGGTTTTCTCGTCTTTGCGCTTGATGACCCTGGCGGGGCATCCGGCCACCACCGTGCCGGGCTCCACGTCGTTAATCACCACCGCACCGGCGGCGACCACGGCATCGTGCCCGATCCGGCAGCCCTCAATGACCACGGCGTTGGCACCGATGAGTACATTGTCCTCCACGATGACGGGGGTAGCGGAGGCGGGCTCTACTACCCCGGCCAGCACGGTTCCCGCGCCGATGTGGCAGTTCTTGCCCACGGTGGCGCGGCCGCCCAGCACGGCGCCCATGTCGATCATGGTTCCTTCGCCGACCACC
This sequence comes from uncultured Oscillospiraceae bacterium, assembly GCA_934567355.1. GTDB lineage: Bacteria > Bacillota > Clostridia > Oscillospirales > Oscillospiraceae > Faecousia. Next base: position 2,825 of record CAKTJC010000030.1, on the reverse strand, counting down.
GCGCCGATGTTCAGGATCGCGCCCATCATAACAACGGCGTTTTTGCCGATCTCCACCTGCTCCCGGATGATGGCGCCCGGCTCGATGCGGGCGGGGATGTTCTTCATGTCCAGCAGGGGAATGGCGGAATTGCGGCAGTTATTTTCAATTTCCACATGGACAAATTCGTTTTTCTCCAAAACCGGCGCCACATCCGCCCAGTCGCCGAACACGATCTTATGCCCCGGTGCGGCGGGGAATACCTGGCAGTTGGGGAATTCCACCTCATTTTTCTCCCAGACGTACACCTTCACCGGCGTTTTTTTGGGAGCGGTGCGGATATATTCAATGATCTCCTGCGCATTCATCAAGAAATACCTCTTTTCTGTGTGATGGGTCCATGGTATCACCGACAGGTGCAAAACGCAAGGAAAAATTGACAGGGAGCGCGGATTGAAATATAATAAGCACGACCCATCAGAGGGGAACCGGAGAAACGGGAGGTATTCTCATGCAAATCATCGAAGACCGGCGGGCGCTGCATCGGATCCCGGAGCTGGATAAGCAGCTGCCGGAGACGATGGCCTATCTGAAAAATGCCCTTTCCGGGCTGAAATGCCGGGTATTTTCACCCATGGAATCCGCCCTGTGCGCTTGGTTCGATTTCGGGCGGGATTCGGCGATCGCCTTCCGCGCCGATGCGGATGCGCTGCCCATTGAGGAAAAGACCGGCGCGCCCTATGCATCCACCCATCCGGGCAGGATGCACGCCTGCGGGCATGACGGGCACATGGCCATTGCCCTGGAGCTGGCGCGGCGGCTGGACGGGAAGGATAATCTGCCCCACAATGTGCTCATCGTGTTCCAGCCGGCGGAGGAGACCACTGGCGGGGCGCGGGAGCTGTGCGCCACCGGCATTTTTGAAAAATACAGGGTGGAGGCGATCTTCGGCCTGCACCTGTGGCCGGGATTGGAGGCCGGGGCGGTCTTCAGCCGGGCGGAGGAGCTGATGGCTCGCTCCTGCGAGGTGAAGGTGGATGTGTTTGGCCGCTCGGCGCACATTGCCAAGGCCGCCGAGGGGCTGGATGCCCTGGAGGCCGGGGCAAAATTCTACCTCAGCGCTCTGGAAATGGAGCGCTCCCTGCCGAAGTCCGTCTACCGCCTGCTGAAATTCGGGCGCTTTGAGAGCGGCCGGGTGTGCAACGCCATCTCCGACCATACCCACATGGAGGGAAGCCTGCGGGCGTTCCAGGATGACATTTTCTTCGGCATGCAGCAGCAGCTCCTTGCCATCGGAAAGGAGCTCCAGCAGGAGACCGGCTGCACCGTCCGGGTACACATGAACGACGGCTATCCCGCCGTGATGAATCCCGCGCCGCTGGTGCAGCGGGTGCGGCGGGTCGTTCCTTTCCGGGAACTGGATGCGCCGGTGATGACTGCCGAGGATTTTTCCTGGTATCAGCGGAGCCTGCCCGGCATGTTCTTTCTGCTGGGCGTGGGGGATGTGCCTGCGCTCCACTCCGATCAGTTCCATTTTGATGAAGAAATTCTGCTGAAAGGCGCCGGCCTCTTCGAGACCCTGGCGGAAAAATTTTTATGATCCCACTCAATTCCAATTTGGCTCCCCTGAAGCGCAGCGCCATCCGCGTGTATACGAATCTGGCGCGGCAGACGCCGGGTTGCACCATGCTCACACTGGGAGAGCCGGATTTCGACACCCCGGAGGAGATCAAGCTCGCCGCCTGGGACGCCCTGCGGGACGGACAGACCCACTATGCCCCCAACCAGGGCACGGATGCACTGCGCGCCGCCATTGCCGCCGCCGAGACCCGCCGGGGCAACCCCACCGCGCCGGAGCAGGTGCTGGTGACCGTCGGCTCCACCCAGGCGCTGTTCACCGCGCTGCTCGGCATCCTGAACCCCGGCGAGGAGGTCATCGTCCCCACCCCGGCGTTTTCCCTGTACGAGACCATCATCACCATTGCCGGGGGAAAGATGGTGCCCATGGACGTGAGCCGAACCGGCTTCCAGATTGACCCGCAGGCGCTGAGCCGCCTGATCACCCCCAAGACCAAGGCGATCGTCATCAATTCCCCCAATAATCCCACGGGCGTGATCCTGAATGAGGATAGCCTCGCGGCGGTAAAGCAGGCGGTGCTGGGCAAGCCGATCTTCCTGGTTTCGGACAATGTATACAGTGCCCTGGCCTATGCCCCCTGCCCCGACCTGACGCTGGATGCGGACTTAAAGGAGCAGACGCTGCTGTGCCAGAGCTTCTCCAAGCCCTATGCCATGACCGGCTGGCGGCTGGGCTATCTGATTTGCCCGGATAATGTGATGGAGCGGCTGCTGCTGCTCAGCGCGGGCACCATCGCCACGGTGCCCACCTTCCTGCAGGCCGCAGGCGTGGCCGCCCTGGAGGTGGACACGGCTGCCATGCGGGAAACCTACCGCCGCCGCCGGGATTACGTCACCGCCCGCCTGGATGCCATGGGGCTCTCCTATCCGAAGCCGGAGGGCGCATTCTATGTCTTCCCGGACATCCGCCCCTTCGGGCTTTCCTCCGATGCCTTCTGTACCCGGATGATCCGCCAGGCCGCGCTGGCCGCCGTCCCCGGCATCTGCTTCGGCGCCGAGGGCTACGTCCGCCTTTCCTACTGCTGCGCCGACCGGGAGCTGGAAACGGGCATGGACAAGCTGGAACATTTCCTGAAAACGCTGGATGCGCAATGACCGCAGGCAGCGGCACGGTACGAAAGATTACGAAACTTCTCGTTGCAATTTATTGGAAGATGCCCTATAATAGTGAAAAGCAAACATTTTGGGGTGACTGATGTGGCGACCAT
>CAKTJC010000029.1 GCA_934567355.1 uncultured Oscillospiraceae bacterium | reverse complement strand
AGGGCAAGAATCTTCTTTTTCGTCATGGTTGGTTCCTCCTTCTGATACGCAAAAAGCGGTTTCTGTACCAATCTTTTGATATTATACCATAAATCAGCCCATAACGCAAGCATTTTTTGGAAAATATTTCAATCTTAAGAATTTGGACTCCCTTGGCTTCCCCCGGGGGGAAGCCGAGGGGGGGTGACTTTGGGCTGGTGCCATTCAACCGGGGGCACCCTCTCAGGCAGCCCTTTGGGCTGCCAGCGCCCCCAGAGGGGGAGCCAAGGGGCGTGGAAACCCCACATCGAGCCGTCCCCAAAGGGGGGCGGCGGATGTGGGGTTTGGGAGGGTTATTTCAGAATCGGCTCCAGAGCGGCGGCGAGGGCATCCTTCTGCGCCTGGGCTTCTTCCAGGGTCTTGCCCAGGGTGGTGAAATAGAGCTTGATCTTCGGCTCGGTGCCGGAGGGGCGGACGATGACGCAGGCGCCGCCATCCAGGGTGAAGCGCAGCACATTGGAGGCGGGAAGTCCCGTCTTTTCGGGCTGCTCGTAGTCGGTCACCGTGTTTACGCGGTAACCGGCAATTTCCTTGGGCGGGTTCGTGCGCAGGGACTGCATGATGCCCGCCATCTTATCCATGCCGCTCAGGCCGGGGAATTCGAAAGAATCGGTCTTATTCAAATATCTGCCGTAGCTGCTGTAAATTTCATCCAGCCGCGCCCGGAGGGAGGAGCCAACAGAGCGATAGTAGGCAGCCATTTCGCAGATCAGCATGGAGCTGACGATGGCGTCCTTGTCCCGGACGTAAGGACCGGCCAGGTAGCCGTAGCTCTCCTCAAAGCCGAAGATGAAGCGCTCCACATGTCCTTCCGCCTCCAGGCGGGCGATCTGGTCGCCGATCCACTTAAAGCCGGTGAGCACATTGCGCATTTCCACGCCGTAGTGTGCCGCGACGGCATCCGCCAGGGGGGTGGAGACGATGGATTTCACCGCCACGGGCTGGGCGGGCATGGTGCCCTTCTCGATCCGCCCGGCGCAGATATAATCCAACAGCAGCGCGCCCACCTCGTTGCCGGTGAGCAGCTCATAGCGTCCATCCTCGCAGCGCACGGCGATGCCCACGCGGTCGGCATCCGGGTCGGTGGCCAGCATCAGATCCGCGCCGGTCTTTTCGGCAAGCGCCAGACCCAGCTTCAGCGCCTCGAAAATTTCGGGGTTGGGATAGGGGCAGGTAGGGAAATGCCCGTCGGGCTTTTCCTGCTCCGGCACCACGGTGATGTCGCTGATGCCGATGTCATGGAGCACCCGGGTCACCGGCACCAGGCCGGAACCGTTCAAGGGGGAATAGACCAGCTTCAGCCCGGCGGTCTTGCACAGACCCGGGCGGACGGCGCAGGCCTTGATGGAATCGTACAGCGCCTCTTTGCAGTCGTCGCCCACATAAGCGATCATGCCAGAGGAAATTCCCTGCTCAAAGGGGATGTGCTTTGCACCTTCCAGAATGTCGGTTTTCTGAATTTCGTCGTAGATCACGCCGGCGGCGTGGTCGGTCACCTGGCAGCCGTCAGGGCCGTAGGCCTTGTAGCCATTGTACTTGGCGGGGTTATGGGAGGCGGTGATCATAATGCCCGCATTGGCATGATAGTACCGCGTGGCGAAGGACAGCGCAGGCACCGGCATCAGCGCATCATAAATGCGCACCCGGATGCCGTTGGCGGCAAGCACACAGGCGGCCTCCCGGGCAAACACATCGGAATTGATCCGGCTGTCGAAGGAGATGGCAACCAGCTGGCTGCCACCCTGGGTCTTTACCCAGTTGGCAAGCCCCTGGGTGGCCTGACGCACGGTATAGATATTCATGCGGTTGCTGCCCGCGCCCAGCACGCCCCGCAGGCCGCCGGTGCCGAATTTCAGCGCAATGGCAAAGCGCTCCTTGATTTCGTCTTCGTTCCCGGCGATGCCCTCCAGCTCCGCCGTCAGCGCCGGATCCTCCAGCTTTGCCGCGCACCAGCGCTTATAATCATCCATATACATCTATGTTCACCGATCCTTTAGCAGAATATTGTTTGGATTTACGCGGTTATAATATAATTCATTTCCGTTTTCTTGTCAATCGCCGCAGCAGGAAAAGGCAGGCACTTTGCACTTCGGGACATTGACACTTGCCGGGATGGCTGGTAAAATTGAGGGAGCTCTGATTAAATCGGCAAGAGCTGGCGGCAGAAGATTTTGTTTCAGCCGAAAGTTCTGAAAGCACCGGAATACTTTTTGTATTTCCCACTTTCAGAACTGCACGGGTGGGGCAAAAGATTCGCTGCCCAGCCGAAGACGATTTATTCAGAGGTTCCTTAAAAAAAGGGCGACCACTATGAAAAAATTATTTGCCGCTGTTCTGCTCCTGCCGGTGCTGCTCCTGTCCGCCTGCGCGCCGCAGAAGCAGGTTTACGAGGCGGTTTTTACAGATGTATTTGACACCGTCACCACCCTGCGGGGCTATGAGGCCACCCAGAGCGCCTTTCAGGCGCGGGCAGAGCAGGCGCACCGGGCGCTTCAGGAATATCACCGGCTTTTTGACATTTACAGCGACTGTCCCGGCGGCCTGAAGCAGATCAACGACTATGCAGGGGTGCAGCCGGTGCAGGCAGAAGCGCCGGTCATCGCGCTGCTGAAGGACTGCCGGGCGGCATACGACCTCACCGGCGGGCGGGTAAACGCTGCCATGGGCAGCGTGCTCTCCCTGTGGCACGACGCCCGGGAGGCGGGGCTCTCCGACCCGTCCCACGCCTCCCTGCCGGAGCGGGAGGCGCTGGAAGAGGCGGCGCGGCATACATCCTTCGACACGGTGCACATCGACGAGGAAAACGGGACGGTGTATCTTTCCGACCCGGCGCAGCGCCTGGATGTGGGCGCCATCGCCAAGGGCTGGGCGGCACAGCGGGTGGCGGAGCAGCTGCCGGAGGGCTACATGCTGAACCTGGGCGGCAACGTATGCACCCGGGGAACCAAGCCGGACGGCGGCAGCTGGAACGTGGCTGTTCAATCCCCCGAAGGCGGGGCGGACTACCTGTGTGTCGTCGCCCTCACCGGTCAGAGCCTGGTGACCAGCGGGGACTATCAGCGCAGCTACACCGTGGACGGCAAACGCTACCACCACATCATCGACCCGGGTACCCTGATGCCCGCCGCCTACTGGCGCAGCGTCAGCGTTCTGGCCGCCGACTCCGGCCTGGCGGACTGTCTCTCCACCGCGCTGTTCCTCCTGCCCCTGGAGGAAGGGAGAGCGCTGGCGGAAAAATGCGGCGTGCAGGCCATGTGGGTGGATGAGGCGCTTGCCGTCACCCAGACGCCGGGGTTCGCCGCCTGCGTGCAGTGACAGCAGAAAAAACCGATGCAAGAAATTTTCACTGCATCGGTTTTTTGATTTACGGGCTTATGCGATCAGGCATAGATCGGGCAGGTAGGTGGCATTGCGCCAGGTATCCAGGAAGGTCATTGCCACCTTCTCCTGCATGGCGTTGTCCCCTGCCATCAGGGCGGGGTCGCCATACTGATTGCCGGTGGTGTAATAATATGTATAGTCGCCGGGGGTGCCGTCGGGCAAAACATCCGTTGTGTACAGTCCGTTCAAGAAACGGATCGCGCCGCCGGAATACTGCATTACGCTGTAGCAGTCGTTGGCTGCGCCGCTGGAGCCCTCCAGGAAGAGCTTTCCGTCGGTCATCAAATACAGCCGCGCCCGGACAGTGGAGCGGGAAACGCTCACCGGTGCGCCGCCCTGCAGCGTAAAGATCTCAAACAGATACAGGTCGTCGGGAACCAGATAGCCGATGCCCGCGATCAGCAGCTCGTCCGTACCGTCGCCGTCCAGATCCATGAGGGCATAGCCCACATGGTCGGCATAGAGGATCATTTCGCTGACATCATACTGATAGGGCACGCTGTCGCCCTCGCTTTTGTGCTCCATGGCGGTGCGGTATTTTTCGATCACCGCATCGTAGGCGCCCTGGCTCTGCGCCACGGCGATCCGCGCCGCCGCACTTGTTACGCTGCCGCCGGGGCCGTCAAACCGCGCCTGTGCCGCCCAGCCGTTGAAGGACAGGGGTACATTGGATAATTCCACCGTATCCTCCTGGGAAATATCCAGCGTCAGGCCGGGATTGAGGGTCATGGCATCGGTGGCGGAATATACCGTTCCATCCGGAGACACGAATTCCCAGGTCAGGATGGTCGCCCCGTCCGCGCGGGCCACAAACCAGGTCTTCCCGCCGGGGGAAAGCTTCTCGTCCGTGGGATCCTTGGTGACCACCGGCGGCTGGGCGGGCGCCGTTTCCGCCTCCGTGGGCGGCTGGGTGACCTCCGGCAGCGTTTCGGCTGCCGTCTCCGGCTCTGTCGCCTTCGGCGCTCCCGCTGCACATCCGGCAAGCAGGAGGGCGATGAGAAGGACGGTCATCATTTTTTTCAAATTCGATCAACACCTTTTCGTTATGTGTTCGCGGCGGCTGTCAAGTCCGCCGGGAAATGTGGCTTGGGCTGTTATCCTTCAACCGGGGACACTCCCGCAGTCTTGCTGCGCTCGACAGCTCCCTCAAAGAAGGAGCCGGGGGACCATTCAAAAAGCGGGAGCGGTGTTGGCCGCTCCCGCAGGATTCTCAGTCCTTGGCTTTGGGATACTCGTTGCACAGCAGACGGTAGGGGAGCTCGTCCTCCTCGATGGTGGGGAAGCGGCCGACCGGGGGATTGAAGCGGTTGTCGGTATTGTCGTCGTTGCACTGGCTCACCTCGCCCAGCAGCACGGGGCCGGTGCTCTCTTCCACGGAGAAGTCGTGGTACAGGTACTGCTGCACATGGATGCTCTCGCCGGGGGTCAGACGGATCTGGGTTCCGGCAGGCACGGTGTAAGTGCGGCCGTCGGTATGGACGGTGACGTCGCTCTTGTAGTCGATCTCCTCGTCGGGCAGGCTGTTATACACCCGGATCAGCACATTTCCGCCGCCCCGGTTGATGATGTCCTCGGTTTTATACCAATGGAAATGGTTGGGGGCATACTGGCCTTCCTTCAGGTACAGCAGCTTTTCAGCGTAGACCTTGGGGTACTTGTCGGCCATCTTGCGGTTGCCGTTGCGGATGGTGATGAGGGAGAAGCCGAACTTATCGAAATTGCCCATGCCGTAGTCAGTGATGTCCCAGCCGAGCATGCAGTCGCGCACCTCGTCGTATTCGTGGCCGATGTTCTGCCACTGCTCCGGGGTGAAATTGCAGAAGGGAGGCAGATAGCAGCAGTGCTTGGCGCACATGGCCTCCAGCTCCTTCAGCGCCTTGTTGATTTCGGAACGCTTCATAAGAGGGAACCCCTTTCATATTTTTTCTGATAAAGTGATTATAGTCTGAATTCCCGGAAAACGCAAGTAAAAAAGTGATCGCCGGTGCAGATCCCGCAATGGGCCGGGCGTCACGCAATCACCCGCGCCACACAGGGAGCCCCGGCTGGGTCTGCCACAGCGCCAGCAGCGTGCCGGAGGACAGGGAGACCTCCGCCTCATGTCCGGTGAAATGGTTGCTGACGCCCAGGGGAAAGTCGGCGGTGAGACGCACGCCCTCCGTCTCGTAGTACAGCCCGCGGATGGTCACGTTTTCGGCATCCGCCCCCATGCAGAACAGGGAGAAATCCCCCTGCATTCCGGCATCAAACCGCAGCGTACCGCCATGGACGGCGCAGGCGATATAGTCCCGCCCCACCAGGAAGCCAAAGCCGCCGTGGGAGGCCAGATAGCCCAGCGTCTGGAAATTTGCCACGGTGTGATCAAGCCGCTTTCCGTCCATCGCGCCATACAGCAGGAAGCGCCGGTAGCCCAGCGCCAGCGCGCGCTTGACCGCCAGCATGGAGTCGGTGTCATCCTTCTCCACCGGGAAAACCGTGCTCCCCTCGGGCACATAGCCCAGGGAATCGAAGTCGCCGATGATCGCCCGGGGCGTGATGCCCAGCTTCTGCGTGTGCACAAGGCCGCCGTCGGCGGCAATGACATAGTCCTCCGCCCCGATCGGCTCGATCAGGCCGTCAAAATCCGCCGCGCCGAAGATGATGCAGCTTGCCATATCAGCGCACAAACCGGGTGGTCAGGGTGGTGCTCCACTTCTCGCCGGGGGCGAGGATGGCGGCGGCGGGCTTTTTCAGCCAGTCGGTGCTGCTCTTTTCCACGCTGGGCACGCTGTTCCACGGCTCGATGCACACGAACTGCGGCACGCCCGGCTTGCTCCAGATGAGGGTATAGGGGAAATTCCGGATGCTGCACACCACCGCGCGGCCGGTGTCCTTCTCGTAGATGCCCAGCGTATCGGAAACAAGATTTGCCATGCAGTGGCTGTCGTTTTCAAAGAGCTTTTCATCGATGGGGATGCGGTCGATGTTGTTGCCCAGATAGTAGCAGTTGCCATGGAGCAGACCCATGGGCTGGGTGCCCAGGCAGAGGGGGGACTCCATCTTGTCAAAGCGCAGCTCATAGTCGCTGTAGCTGTGCCGGTCGTCGAAGGGAATGGCAAAGGCGGGGTGGAAGCCGATGCCGAAGGGCATGATCTCCCCGTCCCGGTTCTTGACGGTCAGGGTGTGGTGCAGCTTGTCGCCTTCCAGGGTGAAGGTGGAGGTCAGGCGGAATTCATAGGGGAAGTGCGCCAGCGTCTCCGGGTTGCTGTGCAGCTCCAGCTCCAGCATGGTGGCGCTCTGCCGCACCAGATCATGCTCCATCAGCCGGGCAAATCCATGCTGGCCGGAGGGGTAGTCGCCCCCCTTGGCATGGATGGTGCCGTCCACCACCTTGCCGGTGTGGGGGAACAGGATGGGCGCATGATAGCCCCAGACGTTCCCGTCCGCCTGCCAGATATGCTCCACCCCGTCGCACTTGCGCACCACGCTCTCCACCTGCGCGCCCCAGGTGGTCACGGTCACCCGAAGAAATTCGTTCTCAATGGTGTATTCCTGAAAATCCATGTTTTTTCTCCTTGTGTATATAAGATAAATTGCAGCAGCAAATCAGGCCGCCCCAGGGGGGCGTTTTTCATATCGGAAACTATTTTACCCAGAAGTAAATCAGCACCACGATGCCGAGGATGATCCTGTACACGCCAAAGGCGCTGAAGGAATGCCGGCGGACATAGGACATGAGTCCCTTGATGACCAGCAGGCTCACGATATATGATACGGTGCAGCCCACCAGCAGGACAAGAAGATCCTGGGCGCTGAACGCCGCTCCGGACAGGAAGAATTTCAGCAGCTTGATGCCGCTGGCGCCCAGCATGGTGGGAATGGCCATGAAAAAGCTGAATTCCGCCGCCGCGCCCCGGGAGACGCCCGCCAGAATGCCGCCCAGAATGGTGGAGCCGGAGCGGGAAGTGCCGGGCACCAGGCTCAGACATTGGCTCAGGCCGATCACAATGGCGGTGGACAGCGGGATCTCATGGACATCGCTGACGCGCATCTGCCGCCCCTCGTTGCGCTTTTCCACCCAGATGAAGCCCACGCCGTAGACGATCAAGGCGACAGACACCACGATGCTGTTGTGCAGGTGCTGGCTCATCCAGTCGTCAAACAGCACGCCCACCACGCCGGAGGGGATGATGGCTGCGATCACCTTGAACCACAGGCTCCAGGTCTGCTTCTTCTGCGTCTCATTCTTCCCTCGGTCAAAGGGGTTGAGCTTGCGGAAAAACAGGGCGCACACCGCTAAAATGGCGCCCAGCTGAATGACCACATCGAACATGTTCAGAAATTCGTCGCTAGCATTCAGATTGATGAATTCATTCAGCAGGATCAGGTGCCCGGTAGATGAAACAGGCAGCCACTCCGTGATGCCCTCCACAATGCCGAAGAGCACCGCCTTCAAAACCTCGATCATTCCCTTTCCTCCTTCTCCGGCGCGGACGCCGGATCCATATCCCCTATCATACAGGAATTGCCCGCGCATTTCAATAGCCATTTGCCCCGCTTCTCACCGCAAAATCTCCGTTGCTTTTTCGGGCCATCCCTGCTATGATGTGGGTATTCATTGCCCGGAAAGGAGCATATGCATGAGCATTATTAAATTTGACCCTCAGCAGATGGAACGGATCGAAGAATTTCTGGACGGCGTCCCCGATCCGGAAACCATGACCCAGGCGCAGCTGGAAGAATACCGGAAAAAGGTAGAATCCGCCATTGATACGCTGAACGACCTGGAGCCCAAAAACGAAAACAGCGAAATATACGACCAGTGGGCAGACCTCCACGAAGATCTGGAGGACATTCTGGATGATATTCTGGACTATCTGGACTGACTCAGGCAAAAAACCGGGGCCGCCTCCATGAGGCAGCCCCGGAAAAACTTTTTTACTTGGAAGCTTCCATTTCCTTCAGAGCATCCTTGCGGCTGAAGTTGGCGCGGCCCTTCTCGTCGAAGCCCATGAACTTGACATAGGTCACATCACCCAGATTCAGCACGTCCTCCACCTTCTCCACGCGGTGATTTTCCAGCTTGGAGATGTGAACCATGCCGTCATGGCCAGGGGCAATCTCAACGAATGCACCGATGGGCAGAATGCGGACAACCTTGCCCTGGTAAATCTTGCCAACTTCGGGCACGAAGCAGATGTCGTCCACCATCTTCTTGGCGGCGTAGGCAGCGGCGGAGTCAACAGCGGAGATGAACACGGAGCCATCATCGTCGATGTCAACCTTTGCACCGGTGTCAGCGCAAATCTTCTGAATGGTCTTGCCGCCGGAGCCGATGACCTCGCGAATCTTGTCCACGGGAATCTTCAGGCTCAGCATCTTGGGCGCGAACTCGGAAACCTCGGCTCTGGGGGCGGAGATGCAGGGCAGCATAATCTCGTCCAGAATCTCCAAGCGTGCCTTGCGGCAGCGCTCCAGAGCGTCGGCGATAATCTCCATGGTCAGGCCCTTGTTCTTCAGGTCCATCTGAATGGCGGTGATGCCTTCCGTCGTACCGGCAACCTTGAAGTCCATTTCGCCGTGGAAGTCCTCCACGCCCTGAATGTCGGTGAAGGTTCTCCATTCGCCGGTCTCCTGGTCGGAAATCAGGCCGCAGGAAATGCCGGCAACAGGCCGCTTGATGGGCACACCGGCATCCATCAGTGCCAGAGTGGAGCCGCAGATGGAGCCCTGAGAGGTGGAACCGTTGGAGGACAGCACTTCGCTGACCACACGGATGGCATAGGGGAACTCCTCCACGCTGGGAATCACAGGCAGCAGAGCCTTCTCAGCCAGAGCGCCGTGACCGATTTCGCGGCGGCTGGTGGAGCGGGCGGCACGGGCTTCGCCGGTGGAGTAAGCGGGGAAGTTGTAGTGGTGGATATAGCGCTTGGTGTCCTCTTTATAGATGGTGTCCAGCTTCTGAGCGGCGGACAGGGTGTTCAGGGTGCAGATGGACAGCACCTGGGTCTGACCGCGGGTGAACAGGCCGGAACCGTGAACCCGGGGCAGCACGCCGACTTCGGCAGCCAGGGGACGGATTTCATCCATGCCGCGGCCATCCACGCGCTTGCCCTGAAGCAGCCACTTCTTGACCACCTTCTTCTGCATCTTGTAGAGGCAGACCTCAATGTGGGTATCGAAGTCTTCGTACTTGTCAGCGAACTTCTCGGCAAAGTCCAGGCGGGCAGCGGTCAGGCGCTCCTCGCGGACGTTCTTATCGGGGGTGTCCAGGGCGTACTCAATCTGGTCAAGGCCATAGTTCATCAGGTCGTCCAGCAGGTCATGGTTGACGGCTGCCTTCTCGAAGGTGAACTTGGGCTTGCCAATCTCGGCAACGATGGAGTTGATGAACTTGACAATCTCCATGTTGGTCTCGTGGGCAATGCGGATGGACTCCAGCACCACGGACTCGGGAGCCTCGTTGGCCTCGGTCTCAATCATAACCACCTTCTCGAAGGTAGAGGAGATGCACACGAAGCAAGAGGAAGCCTCCCGCTCATCGGTAGAGGGGTTGATGATATACTGGCCGTTGAGATAGCACACATTGGTGGTGGCGACAGGTCCGTTCCAGGGCACATCGGAAGAAGCGATGGCAATGGAAGCGCCCAGGGAAGCCACAATCTCCACGGGGTTATCATAGTCGTTGGCCAGCACAGTGCAGGTGACCACGGTGTCGTTGCGCAGCTCCTCGTCAAACAGGGGGCGCATGGGGCGGTCGATGATGCGGCTGTTCAGGATGCCCCGCTCGCTGGGCTTGCCCTCCCGGCGGTTGAAAGAGCCGGGAATGCGGCCCACAGAGTACATCCGCTCCTCAAACTCGATGGTCAGGGGGAAGTAGTCGATGCCGGCCTTGGGGATGGGGTTAGACGTGCAGGTGGTCAGCACCACGGTGTCGCCGTAGCGGCAGATGCACTCGGCGTTGGCAAGCTCTGCCACCTTGCCGGTTTCCACGGTGAAGGGGCGGCCACCAATTTCCATTTCATAAACCTTGTGATTGGGGAACTGTCTGTGAGTTACCATTATTTACCTCCATATAGATTTTATTTTTTGTTTTCGGGAGGTTTAGCCATTGAAACTATCTCCAGGACTGGGGACACTTTCAATCGCTAAAACGACTCCCGTGAAAAAGGCGACAGGTTGCCCCGTCGCCTTTTTGGTGAACTTACTTACGGATACCCAGCTTGGCGATCAGGGCACGGTAACGGTTGATGTCCTTGTTTGCCAGATAGTCCAGCATCTTGCGGCGCTTACCAACCATCATCAGCAGACCGCGGCGGGAGTGATTGTCGTGCTTGTGCACGCGCAGGTGCTCGGTCAGCTCGTTGATGCGGGCGGTCAGGATGGCAACCTGAACCTCGGGGGAACCGGTGTCGCCCTCGTGGGTAGCGTTGTCCAGGATGACCTGGGTCTTCTTTTCCTTCTGAATCATGGTTATTTCCACCTTTTCATAATATTTCCCGTGGGCTAAGTGAGGGTCGGTGAGTCCCGAAACTGAGCCGTGGGCAGGTGCCAGCCACAGCCAGCCCGTTCACTATACCATAAGTTTATCCAAAAGTAAAGGATTTTTCTCGCGGAAATAAGATTTTTCCGCTGCTTCCCCGGGCAGCCGGGGAAGCATTTATTTTACCTTCAGGATAAATTTGATCACGTTCACCGCACAGCGCTGCGCCTCGGCTCTGGTGACGCCGTTGGGGTCGGCGAGGGAGGCGACCAGGGTGCGCTCCTGGATCTCGCCGGGCATCAGCACATCCACCTGGGCACGGATGCGGGCGGCGTCATTGGTGATGTGGGGGAACTCCGGAGTCGCGCCGGGCTGCATCCACCAGTCGGTGATGGTCACGCCCTGATAGCCCCATTCCTTCCGCAGAATATCCGTGGCCAGCTCATAGTGATAGTGGCTCCACACGCCGTTGACCAGGTTGTAGCTGGTCATCAGGCACCAGGGGTCGGACTCCTTCACGCAGATCTCAAAGCCCTTCAGGTAGATCTCCCGCTGCGCCCGCTGGGACAGGCGGGAGTCGCATTTGTTTCGGTTGGTCTCCTGATTGTTGCAGGCGAAATGCTTGGGGCAGGCGGACACGCCCTGGCTCTGGATGCCCCGCACCATGGCGGCGGCAATTTTGCCGGTGAGCAGGGGATCCTCGGAATAATATTCAAAATTCCGGCCGCACAGCGGGTTACGGTGGATGTTCATGCCGGGTCCCAGCAGCACCTGGGTGCCCTGGGCGACCATTTCCCTGCCCAGCAGGGCATACAGCGCCTCCACGCCCTCGGGGTCGAAGGTGCTGGCGAGGCAGGTTCCGCAGGGCAGCAGAGAGCAGGTTCTGCGGATACGGATGCCGGAGGGGCCGTCGGTGGTGATGACGGTGGGGATGCCTCGCTTTTTCAGCGCATCGGTCACGCCGCCCAGGCCGCCCGCATTGCCGGCGGGGCCTTCAGGATCGTTCATCGGACCGAAGCCGTGGGTGAGGTCGTCCAGCTCCTGATCGCTCAGCTGCGCCACGAACTGCTCCGGGGTGCAGCGGCCTGCCTTTACATCCTCAAAGGTAAATTCCCCATCGCCGGGAGCGAGCGCTTCCGGCAGATCGTTCAGAATGTCCTGCTTCAGGTTCCGGTTGGCAGTGGGCACCATCTCCATGTCCAGCGTGCCGCCCTTGTTGACCATGCGGCAGAAGCCGTGCTCCGGGCGGACGGCGTTGCACTCGTGCAGCTGCCGGACGACCTCCAGCCCCTGCTTGACGATGCACACCACCGGCCGCACATCCCGGATGTTCGTGCCTGCCTGGATGCAGTAGCTCCCGGCCTCCAGCACGAAGGCGTACCGGTGCCCGGTATCGCCGGTATCGTCGAAGCTGGCAAGGTCGGCAAGGTCGAAGGTCACGTCCACCTGCTCCTGCTGCCCCGGCTGGAGCATGCCGGTCTTTCGGAAGCCCGCCAACACCCGCTTGGGATTGCCGATGGCGCCGCAGGGCAGATCGGCATACACCTGCACCACCTCGCGCCCGGCCTCGTTGCCCACGTTTTCCACCGTGGTGCTCACCGTGACCCGGTTGCCGCTGACGGAGGCCTGACTGCTCAGGCGGAAGCGGGTATAGCTCAGGCCGAAGCCGAAGGGGTACAGCACCCGCTCCGGGGCAAAGGTCTCGAAATAGCGGTAGCCCACATAAATATCCTCGGTGTAGGCATTGAAGGCCATGGCACCGAAGCTCTGGCTGGAGGGGTAATCCTCATAGTTCACGGCGATGGTATCCGTCAGCCGTCCGCTGGGGTTCACGGCGCCGGTGAGCACATCGGCCAGCGCCGTGCCACTCTCCATGCCGCCCTGCCAGGCGTAGACGATGGCGGTGATCTTCTTTTCGTAATTGCGGATCCAGCTCATGTCGATGACATTGCCGCAGTCCATCACCAGGCAGATGCGGTGGAAATAGGTGGCCACCGTGTCCAGCATGGCTTTTTCCTTCTCCGTCAGATAATAGCTGCCGGGCTTCAGAACATTCTCCCGGGATTCGCCTGCGGCGCGGCCGATGACCACCAGCGCCATGTCGCAGCGCAAGGCGGCCGCCGCCACGTCCCCGGCCTTCAGGGGCATTTCGGGATAGCTCATGGGCCAGTGCGCCCAGTAGCCCTCGTCGGGGATGTTCCGGGGACGGCTGCACCAGGTTTCATATTGGGAGGCAAGGGTGCCATCGATCTTCACGCCGTGCTCCAGCAGCCCCTCCATCAGATTGCGCCGGTAGGGGGACACCACGTCGCCGCCGCTGCCGTAGCCCACGGTAAAATAGTCGAGCGCGCAGCGGCCGAAAACCGCCAGGCGGGTTCCCTTCGTGATGGGCAGGGTGCCGTCCTCATTTTTCAGCAGTACGATGCCGTCCGCCGCCATCTGCCGCGCCTTCGCCGCGATCTTCGGCACAGCCAGGCTGCCGTCCCCCTCCACCCGGTTAAGATCCTGCTCCAGGCCTGTTTTATGAATGCGGCTCAGCACGAAGCGTGCCGCCTTGTTCCACAGCTGACTCATATTCTGCACCAATCCTTTCTGGCTGGGTTCATCTTCTCCTTCATTTTATCCTGAAATCCCCGGAAGGTCAACAGGGAAAACGACCTTTGCATTCCCCGCGGCAGGCGGAAATAATTCCGGTTGAACTTTTGCGCAAACAGCGGTATACTCTTCCCGAATACAAAGACAGAAAGGGCGTTCCTTAACGACATGATGAATATGGAATTCAAGCGGAAGCTGACCATTCCCGCTGAATTGAAGAAAGAATACCCCGTCACCGAGCAGATGCGCAAGGCCTTTTTGGCACGGGATGGGGAACTCAAGCAAATACTGGCCGGGGAGGATGACCGCATTGTGCTGATCATCGGCCCGTGCTCCGCCGACCGGGAGGACAGCGTGCTGGATTATGTGAACCGGCTGCGGGAATTGCAGGAGCGGGTGAAGGATCGGATCTTCATCATCCCCCGGGTGTACACCAACAAGCCCCGCACCACCGGCGCGGGCTACAAGGGCATGCTCCATCAGCCTGACCCGGATGCCGCCCCGGACATGCTCAGGGGTCTGATCGCCATCCGGGAGCTGCACATGCAGGTGCTGCGACAGACCGGCTTCTCGGCGGCGGACGAAATGCTCTACCCCGAGAACTATAAATATCTGGACGATCTGCTGGCCTATGTGGCAGTGGGCGCCCGCAGCGTGGAGGATCAGCAGCACCGGCTGACCAGCTCCGGCATCAGCGTGCCCGTGGGCATGAAGAATCCCACCGGGGGCGACATCTCCGTCATGATGAACTCCATCAACGCCGCCCAGCACAGCCACACCTTCATCTACCGCGGCTGGGAAGCCACCTCTCAGGGCAATCCCTACGCCCACGCCATCCTGCGGGGCTACACCAACAAGCACGGCAATCCCCGCCCGAATTACCACTATGAGGATCTCATCTTCCTGCATGAGTGCTACGAAAAAAGCGGCCTGAAGCATCCCGCCGCCATCATCGACACCAACCACGCCAACTCCGGCAAGGACCCCTTCCAACAGGGACGCATTATTAAAGAGGTACTGCAAAGCCGCGCCTTCAGCCGCGACGTGCACGCCCTGGTAAAGGGCTTCATGGTGGAAAGCTATATTGAAGACGGCAGCCAGCACATCGGCGAGGGCATCTACGGCAAATCCATCACCGACCCCTGCCTGGGCTGGGAGGAGACAGAGCGCCTGGTTCTGGAAATGGCGGAAATGGTATAAAGGCTCAAAAAAGCAATACCCGGGTCAATTTCTCTTTGCATAAAGTCTGTGCTCCACATTTTCCCCAATGATTTTTGCGGGGACGCCGCCGACCACGGCATTTTCGGGAACATCCTTGACCACCACAGCGTTGGCGCCGATGATGGCGTTATCGCCTACGGTGAGCTGGCCCAATACTTTGGCACCGGCGGACACGGTTACACCGTTGCCAATGACAGGAGGCTCCGGATCGAAGGTATAGCCAATGGTCACCTGCTGGTTGATCCAGCAGTCGCTGCCGATGCTCTTGGCGCTGATGATGGTGGAAAATCCGTGCTGAATGAAGAACCTCCGCCCGATATTCGCCGTGTTGATGGAAAGATTTGGCATTCCAGGGAAAAGAACCTTCACAAAATCCGCCCGCACCATGCCCACCTGACGGAAGCGGTATTCCAGCAGGGAGCGGTATTCACGCATTTGCAGCATCAACGCACAGAAAAGATCAAAGCGCCGCTTCTCTCTGCGCTGGGTGACCTTCCCCCAATAGGCAAGCTCCTCCAGTACGATGTCCCGGTGCTCTCCCGGCAGGGCATAAATCGCCCAGTAAACCGGCAGCAACCGCCAAAGATTCAAAATTTGCAGAATACGAAGCTTTTTCCCCATGACAGAACCCTCACTTTTTCAAGTATAACACTCTAAGAAACCTTTGAACATACCGTCCGCAGCCTGAGATGCAGATTTTACCGATTTAATCATAGTTTTCTTAAGGAACCTCTGAATAAATCGTCTTCGGCTGGACGGCGAATCTTTTGCCCCACCCGTGCAGTTCTGAAAGCGGGAAATACACAAAGTATTCCTCCGCTTTCAGAACTTTCGGCTGAGACAAAATCTTCTGCCGCCAGCTCTTGTCGATTTAATCAGAGTTTCCTTAATTATATCTTTCCGGCGCTGCCATGTCAATTTCAAAGAATTCTTTTGACAAATATAATGCAGCTCGCTATAATATGGAGTGACGTCATTTCCCATTTCCAACGAATACTTGACAAAAAGGACGGATCTCAATATGTATAAAATCGTTCGCAAAAAAGAGCTGAACTCCGCCGTCACCCTGATGGACATCGAAGCCCCCTTCGTTGCCAAGAAGGCCAAGGCCGGTCAGTTCATCATCTTCCGCATTGACGACAAGGGTGAGCGCGTCCCCCTGACCATCGCCGGTTACGACCGGGAGAAGGGCACCGTTACCATCATCTTCCAGAAGGTGGGCTTCTCCACCAAGGCGCTGGGCGCGCTGAACGAGGGTGACTACATCCATGACTTTGTCGGCCCCCTGGGCCGCCCCACCGATGTGGAGGGCAAGAAGCGGGTGTGCGTCGTGGGCGGCGGTGTGGGCTGCGCCATTGCGCTGCCTGCTGCCAAGGCCTTCCTGGAAGCCGGTGCCATTGTGGACGTTATCATCGGCTTCCGCTCCAAGGATATCGTGATTCTGGAGGACGAGTTCAAGGAAGCTTCCACCAATCTGTATCTCATGACCGACGACGGTTCCTACGGCGAAAAGGGTTTCGGTACTGTGAAGCTCCAGCAGCTGCTGGAAAGCGGCATCCAGTATGACGAGGTGCTGGCCATCGGGCCCGTGCCCATGATGAAGTTCGTGTGCAAGACCACCGAGCCCTTCGGCGTCCATACCATGGTGTCCCTGAACCCCATCATGGTGGACGGCACCGGCATGTGCGGCGGCTGCCGCGTTACCGTGGGCGGCGAAACCAAGTTTGCCTGCGTGGATGGCCCTGAGTTCGATGGCCACGAGGTTGACTTCGCCGAGCTCATGAGCCGGAATGTCACCTACCGCGACCGCGAGGCCGAGGTTGCCGAAGGTCATGTCTGCCGCATGGAAACCATGGGCAAGGCACTGATTAAATAAGGAGGATACCGAAATGGCTAATATGACTCTGACCAAAACGCCGATGCCGGAGCAGGACCCCAAGGTTCGCGCCCGTAACTTTAAGGAAGTCGCCCTGGGCTACACCGCCGAAATGGCACAGGCCGAGGCCGGCCGCTGCCTGAACTGCAAGAAGCCCCACTGCGTGGAGGGCTGCCCCGTTAACGTGCGGATTCCCGAATTTATCGCCAAGGTCGCCGAAGGCGACTTCAAGGCTGCTTATGAAATCATCACCTCCACCAATGCACTGCCCGCCCTGTCCGGTCGCGTCTGCCCCCAGGAAACCCAGTGCGAGTCCCGCTGCGTCCGCGGCAACAAGGGCGAGCCTGTTGCCATTGGCCGCCTGGAGCGGTTCGTTGCCGACTGGTATCGGGAGAATGTCAACGCCATGCCTCAGAAGGCAGAGCCCAACGGCAAGAAGGTGGCCGTGGTCGGCTCCGGCCCTGCCGGCCTGACCTGCGCCTCCGACCTGGCAAAGAAGGGCTATGAAGTGTCTTTGTTCGAGGCGCTGCATACCGCCGGCGGCGTGCTGGTTTACGGCATCCCCGAGTTCCGTCTGCCCAAGGACATCGTGGCAAACGAGGTGAAGAAGCTGGAAGCACAGGGCGTGAAGGTCATGACCAACATGGTCATCGGTCGTGTGCTGACCATCGACGAGCTGTTCGAGATGGGCTTCCAGGCTGTGTTCGTTGGCTCCGGTGCCGGTCTGCCCATGTTCATGAACATCCCCGGCGAGAGCCTGAAGGGCGTGATGTCCGCCAACGAGTACCTGACCCGTACCAACCTGATGCGGGCATATGACGAAAGCTACGACACCCCTGTGATTCGCTCCAAGGCGGTAGCCGTGGTGGGCGGCGGCAACGTTGCCATGGACGGCGCTCGCTGCGCCATGCGTCTGGGTGCCGACAAGGTGTACATCGTCTACCGCCGCGGCGAAGCAGAAATGCCCGCCCGGAAGGAAGAGCAGCACCATGCCAAGGAGGAAGGCATCGAGTTCAAGACCTTGTGCAACCCCGTGGAGATTCTGGGCGATGAGAACGGTCGTGTGTGCGGCATGAAGTGCGTGCGCATGGAGCTGGGTGAGCCGGATGCTTCCGGTCGCCGCCGTCCTGTTGAGATTCCCGACAGCGAGTTTGTGCTGGATGTGGATACCGTCATCATGGCGCTGGGCACCAGCCCCAACCCCCTGATTCGCTCCACGACCCCCGGCCTGGACACCAACCGCAAGGGCTGCCTCATCGTCAACGAGAACGAAATGACCACCCGTGAGGGCGTGTTCGCCGGCGGCGATGCCGTCACCGGTGCCGCCACCGTTATTCTGGCCATGGGTGCCGGTAAGAAGGGCGCTGCCGCCATCGACGCTTACCTGAATAAGTAAAATAGTAAAGTAAGTCCCGTGGTTTCATGCGAAACCACGGGATTTTTCTGTTCTTGACCTTCTTTGCGCTGCCTGATGCACTTGAGGGCAGCACTTACGGTTTCATAAAAGCCCCTCCAGCTGCGGCAGGGACTCGATTACAAAGTCCGGGGTAATCTCGGGGCGCACCGGAAGATGGTTCGGGTTGAGCCAGCAGGTACGCAGGCCGGATCGGATCCCACCCAGGATGTCGGAGGTCAGGCTGTCGCCGACCATGATTGCCTTTTCCCGTTCAAAGTCCGGGATCTGGGCGAAGCAGGCGTCAAAGAATTCTCGGGAGGGCTTGTTGAAGCCGATCTCCTCCGAGATGAATACCTTTTCAAAATATGGGTACAGCCCCGCGCTGGTCAGGCGGGAATGCTGGACGGAGGTGGTGCCGTTGCTGGCGAGAAACAGCCGATAGTGTCCGCTCAGCCGCTCCACCGTCTCCCGTGCGCCGGGGAGGAAATAGTGCCCGATTCCCAGGTTGCGCTCATAGCACCGGGTAACCGCCGCGGCGTCGGTATCCTTCCCCAGCTCGGCAAAAAGCACGCGAAAACGTCCCTCCTGCACCTGGTCGCGGGTCAGCTCCCCGCGCTCCAGGCGCTGCCAATGCTGCTGGTTGATAACATGATAACGGCTGAGCACGCTGTCCGTGGGCTCCACGCCGAATTCCCGCAGCGCCTTTGCCAGGGCGATGCGCTCCGCCCGGTGAAAATCCAGGATGGTATCGTCCAGATCGAGGAAAATGAATTCTGTCATGCGCGTTTCTCCCGCTGCCGGATCTCCTTTGCAATGCGTGCAAATTCCGGGATGCCCAGGGTCTCGCCCCGGACGTTTTCCGGGAAGCCGCAGGCGGCGAGCACCGCTTCCGCACCGGCCTTGCCCAGCTCCGGGAAGCCGGAAGCCAGACCGTTGCTCAGCTTCTTGCGGCGCATGGCAAAGCTGGCGCGCACCACCCGGAAGAACAACTCCGGATCGTCAATTTCCCAGGGGCGCTCCGTGCGCACCCGCAGGGTGACCACGGCGGAGGTGACCTTCGGCTGGGGGAGGAAGCAGTGGGCGGGCACCTCAAAGAGCAGCTCCGGCTCTGCATAATACTGGCAGAATACGCTGAACGCGCCGTATTCCGCCGTACCCGGCCGGGCGGCAATGCGCTGCGCCACCTCCTTCTGCACCATCACAGTGACCGCCTCAAAACACTCCGCCTCCAGCAGCGCGGTGAGAATGGGGCTTGTGATGTAATAGGGCAGATTCGCGCAGGCCATGGGGCGCAGACCGGGGAGCTTCTGCCGCACCAGGGCAGGAATGTCCAGCTTCAGCACGTCGCCCCACACGATCTCTACATTGGAAAAGTCCTCCAGCGTCACATCCAGGATGTCCTTCAGGCGCTCGTCCAGCTCCACGGCGCACACCCGCCCGGCGCGCAGGGCAAGCTGCTGGGTCAGCGGCCCGATGCCGGGGCCGATCTCCAGCACGCCCACGTCCGCCTGCACGCCTGCCTCTCGGGCGATGGATTCCGGTACCCAGGGGGCAATGAGAAAATTCTGCCCCTTGGCCTTGGAAAAATAGAAGCCGTGGGCGGCCAGCAGGGGCTTCATCACCTGTATATCGCAAACATTCACCATTGAAAATAACCTTCCTCTGTATGCCCGGGCAGCGGGCGCTTTCTGCGCCTATCATACCAGAGGAAGCGCCGCTTTTCAACCGAGAAAATACACGATGCACTGCTTTGCGCCGAATTGCGCCGCCTCCTGCGCATCCATGTACAGATCGATGCGGCTGCCCTCCATGCTCCCGGCCACCGCCTGGGCGATGCCGTAGGTAAAGGAGCCGTCCGCCGCCGCGATGAATACCCGGGTACCTGCAGGGATCAGGCCCCCGGCGGCAACCACCGTGCCCCGATGTGCGCCGGGGATGCATCCGGGGTCGGCGGAGGAAAACGCCGTCGCGTCGGCGGTGAGCTGCCGCGTATAGGTCAGCAGCTGCCCACCGGGAAGCCACAGGCAGCCCCCCGCCGCCACGGGCGCTTCCGTCTGGCGGACGCCGACGGCCACCAGGCGGGGCTGGCTGGGGCTGAGCAGCTCCCGGGCGGTGACCTCCCGGGCAATTTCGATGCCGTTGACGTATTCCACCTCGGCCACGCACCGCATTTCCCCTGCCGTGCCGGGCGTCAGTTCTGCCTCGACGCCCCAGGGCAGCGTGTCATCCGGGCGGTATTCCGTCCCGGCAGGCAGCGTCTGGGTGTATTCCTCCCGGCATTTCCGGCGGCGGACGACGGTGACTGCCGCGCCGTCCGGGAGCACGGCATCGGCGACAGGAGAAATTTCATCCTCCGCCGTCAGCTCCAGCCCCAGCTTCGCAAGCAGCTGCCGGGGCGTCAGACCCGCACCCTCCACCCGGCGCTCCTGCCCGCAGTAAACCAGCCGGATGCCCGCCTGTGCCGCAGATGCCGGTGAGCGCAGCGCCTCCAGCGTCAGCACCAGCGCCAGTATGGACGCCCACACCCCCGCCGCGCAGAACCACCGCCGCAGATGCCGCCTTTTTCGTCCGGTTTTCCTTGCCGCATGATTCATTCCATTGCCTCCTTCTGCGCCAAGTCTATTGCTTTTTCCGGGAAAAATCCATCGAAGGAGGGAACCGCAGGCGGAAAAACAGAATTTTTATGAATTTTTTCACTGCCGCCAAAAAGTAGTTGAATTTTCCTTTTTTATCTGCTATAATACAGCCAACTGAAGATGCAGGATTAGTTCATTGGTAGAATGGTCGCTTCCCAAGCCACAGAGGCGGGTTCGATTCCCGTATCCTGCTCCATACCCAAAGCACCCGCCATCGGCGGGTGCTTTTTTGCAGGACGGTATGCAGGAACAACGGGGCTGCGTGATAAAATACAGAAACATGTAAAAACCGGTTTTCTACGGAAACTCTGATTAAATCGGCAAGAACTGTAAGCGAGAGATTTTTGGGCCAATCGAGGCACCGGAAACGGGGGGGATACTGTATGTACCCGCAAGGGGGTATGCCGCATCCGTAAGCCGGCGAGAGCCGGCAACGGCTGCGCTATATTTCCCGTTTTCGGTGCCGAAGAGTGGACGGAAAAGATCCGCTCACAGCCGCAGACGATTTATTTCCTTAGCTCAATGGACTTACTGTGCAGCGCACGGTTACAGGATAGCGAACGGACGCATTCCTTTTCGTATAAAGCTTATGATTCGGCCGGGAGATCGAGCGCAATAGGGATAAGTTCTCCATCGAAAATAGTCGCAAAGTATCCCCAGTCTCCCCAAATGTTCATGCCCTTGCAACTCCATTTCAGAGTTATCTTTTCAAAAGAAGCAATATTCAGGGAGAATGATTCCGGTCTTGTCGCCTCATTGAAATTAGAGAATTCAGCAATTTTCACATCATCGCCATAAACCTGGAGTGTTGCTGACTCTCTATATCCATCTGATTCCAATCCCTTAGGAAATGCGACAGTCCCGCTAAACGTCTGATACTTAAAATTCACAAGATACGTCACAAAACCGCATCCAACACTTAGGCTATTGGCATATACATTGCCATAATTATCTTCAAGATACTTATCTATTTCATTTGTTTTTGTTACCCAACTGCCGCCTTCCGTCTTATTCTGGAACATTTCCATCTCGCCAAGAATTACGGGAATGTGGCTTTTATATATTGCAACAAGTTCTGTTACTTTTGTACTTGTAAAATAATTCAGACCGGATTTTGCAAGAGACAGAGCGTGTTGAAACTCACCAGCGTTCGCCAATCTGAGTGACTCATCTGCTACATATGTTTCATACTCAGATAAACAATTACTTCTTTCCTGCTGTAAGCGCAATTCGTCCGGATAAGTCAGAATAGACGAATCCAGGAAATCTAATGCACCTACATAATCGTTTCTTGCAGTGTACAGTCTTGCCTCATCCACCAAGTCCTGAATCTTATCATTTTGGACACCACGCACTACGTAATCTACAGGGTTTTCAAAAGCGAACGCCACAATCAATGCAAAAATGGCAACAGCAAAGACTATCCCCGCCGCAAGAAATGCTTTTCTTCTTTTCCGAGAATTTTGTGCGGATCCCACCTTGGAATATGCATTATAATTTGCAAACGGCGACGGCCCATCAAGGGATGTAAATTGATTAAAACCACATCGAGTACAAAACCTGTTGGTATCATCTTGTATTGATTGACATGAGTTACATCTTTTCATACATTTATCCTCCAAGTTATTTTACGTTCGCAAAAGGTGCCCTTTTCCCAAATTCAACGCCTTGAAAGTTATCATTCATGATTATACTCCGAATTACCGCTTTTTTCAACATCTTCGAACAATAAATTCAAGCTCAAGCGTTTCTGAGGCAACGCAGTCCGTAGCTTTCCGTCTGCTCCCGCTGCCTTAGCATGCATATGTCCTCTCTGCGGCACAGCGGAGCGCCGTGTGTAATTTATTTTGTTGAATTTTTGAATTCCTACGGTATAATAGGAGTAAACATCCCCCACGGAGGAACGAGAATGGACAAAATGCTGGAACTGGTAAACCGGCTGAATGAATACCGGGATGCTTACTATAACAGGAACGAAAACCTGATCTCCGACAAGGAATATGACGCGCTGTTTGATGAGCTGGCGGGACTGGAGAAAAAAACGGGCATCGTTTATGCCAATTCTCCCACTGCCACGGTGGGCTATGCGGTGGTGAGCAAGCTGCAGAAGGTCGCGCACAATCACCCCCTGCTCTCCCTGGGCAAGACCACCGACATGGCGGAATTCTGCGACTATTTTGAGGGAAAACCTATGAACCTCATGGCAAAAATGGACGGGCTGACCGCCTCCATCGTCTACCGGGACGGGGTGCTGGTCAGCGCCGAGAGCCGGGGCAACGGCGAGATCGGCGAGGACATCACCCACACCGCCCGCACCTTTGCCGCCCTGCCCCAGCGGATCCCCTTCCGGGGGGAGCTGATCGTGGACGGGGAGTGCATCATCGATTACCCTACCTTCCGCCGGATCATCCAGCGGGAGCAGACCGAATACAAAAATCCCCGCAATCTGGTCAGCGGCACCGTGCGTCAGCTGGACAGCCGGGTGGCTGCCCGCCGGGAAGTGCATTTCATCGCCTGGAAGCTCTACCGCGCGGCGGAGGTTTCCGGGCAGCCGCTGCCGGGGCTGGATACCTACAGCGCCGCCTTTGCCTTTTTGCGGGAGCAGGGGTTCGAGGTGGTGCCGAACGTCCATGTGCCCAACGACTACCCGGACGAGGAGAGCCGCCGCGCCGATCTGGAAGCCGTCATGGAGGATCTGCAGCAGGCCTGCGCCGCCCGGGGCTATCCCATCGACGGGCTGGTCGGCTCCTTCGAGGATGTGGCCTATGGGCTGAGCCTGGGCAGCACCGGGCATCACCCCAAGCACTCCCTCGCCTTCAAATTCTATCAGGATCGCAACGAGACCGTGCTGCGCGACATCGAATGGAGCACCAACCGCACCGGGCAGGTCAACCCCGTCGCCGTCTTTGACCCGGTGGAGATCGACGGCACCACCGTCTCCCGCGCCTCGCTGAACAATGTGAGCATCATCCGGGAGCTGGAGCTGGGGCTGGGGGACACCATCACCGTCATCAAGGCCAACCAGATCATTCCCATGGTCACGGACAATCTGACCCGCTCGGCAAGCTACGTCTTCCCCACCCGGTGCGGCAGCTGCGGCAGCACGCTGGAGCTGCGCAATGACAACGGGCGGGAGATGCTCTATTGCGTCAACACCGCCTGCCCCGCCATCCGGCTCGACCAGATCACCTATTTTGTCAGCCGGGACGCCATGAACATCATGGGGCTTTCCCAAGAGCGGCTGAAAATGCTCATCGACCGGGGCTTTGTAAAGGACTTTGCGGACATCTACCATCTGGACGCCCACCGGGAGGAGCTGATGGAGATGGAGCGCTTCGGGCGCGACAGCGTGGACAATCTGCTTTCCGCCATCGAGGAAAGCCGCAGCTGCCGCCTTGCCAATGTGCTCACCGCCATCGGCATTCCCAACATCGGCAAGAACAATGCCAAGCTGCTGGCGGCGCAGTGCTTCGGCGCGGGCAATCCCCTGGAGCGCTTTTTGACCCTGGCGCTGGAGGGCTTCGACTGGACGGCGCTGGACGGCTTCGGCGAGATCATGAGCGACGGCATCAACCGCTTCGCCCGGGAAAACGAGGCGCGCATCCGCCCGCTGATCCCCATTTTGCGCATCGCGGAAGAAGCGCCGAAGACGCCGGAAGCAGGCGGCCTGGGCGGAAAATCCTTCTGCATCACGGGAAAGCTCCTGCACTTTGCCAACCGGGACGCCCTAGTGGCGCAGATCGAAGCCCACGGGGGCAAGGTGGTATCCGGCGTCAGTGCCAAGACGGATTATCTGATCACAAACGATAAGGATTCCGGCAGCAGCAAGAACCAGAAAGCGGCGAAATTCGGCACGAAGATCATTTCCGAGGAAGAATTTATGGCGCTTTGCGGAGAAACGCCGTGAAGGCGAAGCGAGTTGCCCTACTGGGGCTGCTGACGGCCATCGCGCTGACCATTTTTCTCCTGGAGGCGCAGCTTCCCCCCGTGGTGCCCATCCCGGGGGTGAAGCTGGGGCTTGCAAACATCGTCACGGTGTTCGCCGTGTTTGCCCTGGGCGCGTGGGAGGGCGCGGCGGTGCTGGTCTGCCGGGTGTTTCTGGGGGCGGTGTTTGCCGGGAATTTCAGCAGCGTCCTCTATTCCGCCGCTGGGGGGCTTTGCGCCATTCTGGCAACCGTCGGCGCAAAGCGGGTGCTGAAGGAAAACCAGCTCTGGGCGGCGGGCTGCCTGGGTGCGGTCGCCCACAGCGTGGGGCAGCTGCTTGCCGCCGTGGCCGTCACCCGGACGGCGGCGGCGCTTTCCCTGCTGCCCGTTCTTGTCATTATCAGCATGTTTACCGGCCTGTTTACCGGGCTTTGTGCTCAATTCCTTGTAAAGCGGGGAGGAAAACGATGGAAAACTATTTTCAGCTGAATCTGCCCCGGCAGCAGATCGACGCCATTTCCAACCTGGGGCTTGCCCACATCGGCGACGGGGTGTGGGAGCTGCTGTGCCGCAGCTACCTGTGCGCCAAGGGCGAAAAAACCGTGGCGCAGCTGCATCACGATACCATCGCCATGGTCAAGGCGCCCGCCCAGGCGCTGTACATTGAAAAAATTCTGCCCCTGCTCACCGAGCAGGAGCTTGCCTATTACCGCCGGGGAAAAAATTCCCACGTCCACGCCGCCCCCAAGGGGGCAACGCCGGTGCAGTATGCCAAGGCAACGGGGCTGGAGGCGCTGTTCGGCGCGCTGTACCTGGCGGGGCAGACGGAGCGGGTGAATGAGCTGTTCCGGGCGGCGGTGGTGCAATGCTGACCTACGAGCTGAAGAAGAGCCCGGGCGTGCCCCTCTACGAGGCGCTGTACCGCTGCATCCGGCAGGACATTCTCTCCGGAAAACTTCAGCCCGGGGAGAAGCTCCCCTCCAAGCGGGCGCTGGCGGCGCACCTGGAGCTGGGCAAGATCACGGTGGAAACCGCCTACGCCCAGCTGCTCAGCGAGGGCTATATCCGCTCCCGCGAGAAGGTGGGCTATTTTGTGGAGCAGGTCGAGCGTCCGGCGCCCGCCCCGGCGCTCCCGCCCCGGGAGCCGGAAAGGGAAGCGCCGCCGCTGGTCGACCTGACCGCCAACGGCACCGGGCATTTCCCCTTTTCCGTGTGGAGCCGGCTGCAGCGGGAGGTCATTCTGGATTATGGCCGCGCCCTGCTGCTGCCCCTGCCCGGCCAGGGCATCCCGGAGCTGCGCAGTGCCATTGCCGCCCATCTGGCCGCTTTCCGGGGCATTGCCGTCCGGGCGGAAAATATTCTGGTGGGCGCGGGCACGGACTTTTTGTATAACCTGCTGATCCAGCTGCTGGGGCGGGACAAGATCTACGCCGTGGAGGAGCCGGGCTACGGCAAGATCCGCAAGATCTACGCCGCGGGTGGTGTGCGCTGCATCAGTGCGCCCATGGATGCCCAGGGCGTGATGCCCGGCGCGCTGGACGATGCCGATGTGCTGCACATCTCCCCCTCCCACCATTTCCCCACGGGGCTGGTCACGCCCCTTGCCCGCCGCCAGGAGCTGCTGAACTGGGCAGGAACGAAGAACTGGATCATCGAGGACGATTACGACAGCGAATTTCGCTTCGCCAGCCATCCGCTGCCCGCGCTGCAAAGCCTGCGCCCGGAGCGGGTGATCTACATCAATTCCTTCTCCAAGAGCCTTGCCCCCTCCATCCGCATCAGCTATATGGTGCTGCCGCCGGAGCTGATGGAAAAATTCCGGCGGGAGCTGGGCTTTTACGGCTGCACCGTGCCCAGCTTTGAGCAGTATACCCTGGCGCGGTTCCTCAGCGGGGGACATTTTGAAAAGCACATCAACCGCATGCGCCGCTTCTACCAGCACCGGCGCAACCAGGTGATCGGGGTGCTGTCCGCCTGCGCGGCAGCGGATCGGCTGACCATCCTGGAGCAGGATGCCGGGCTGCATTTTCTGCTGCACGTGGACACCGACTGGACGGACGCCCGGCTGACCGGATGGCTGCAAAATCTGGGCATCCGCGTCCAGCCCCTGAGCAGCTTTTTCCACGACGCCCCGCCCCGCGACCTGCACGAGCTGGTCATCAACTATTCCGGCATCACCGACGAACAGCTGACCGGAGCACTGAACCGGCTGGACGATGCATACATCGCCGGGCACAGGCATGCATAGCGAAAAGACTCCGCGCCGAAGGGGAATCCTCAGGTCCCTCCTCGGCGCGGAGTCTTCTGTTTTAGTGTTGAGGTTCCTTAGGTCACACGCCGTTCTTTTCCTCCTCCGCCACGAAATCCAGCACGATCTCCTTCCGGCGGAATTTCAGCTGGGTGAATTTTACACCGGCGGACTGGAGCATGCGCTTGGAGGCCAGGTTGAGCATGGTGTCGTTATATTTGTCGGAGAGGTAGAGAACCTCCTTTACACCGGCCTGGATGATGGCTTTGGCGCACTCGTTGCAGGGAAACAGGGCGACATAAAGCCGGCTGCCGCGCAGGTCGCGGCCGTTGGCATTGAGGATGGCGTTGAGCTCGGCATGCACCACGTAGGGATACTTGGTCTGCTCACCCTCCCGCGCCCAGGGGTATTCGTCGTCGCTGCAGCCCTTGGGCATGCCGTTGTAGCCGGTGGAGATGATGATATTCTCCGGCGATACGATGCACGCGCCCACCTGCGTGTTGGGATCCTTGCTCCGCATGGCCGCCAGCATGGCAATGCCCATGAAATATTCGTCCCAGCTGATGTAGTTTTCCCGTTTCATGATGTGTTCCTCCTTGTCGGACTGTCCTTGCGGCGTGCAAAAGACGTTTAGTTGATCACCTTCGCCGGGTCGTGGGGGCGGAAGTAGTTATAGAGCAGGGCGGCGGTGGCGGCAATGCAGGTGGCGGCGGCGAGCACCTGGCTGACCCGGAAGGAGCCCCAATAGAGGCTGTCCACCCGCAGTCCCTCGATCCAGGCTCTGCCCAGGCCGTACCATGCGCAGTATATCAGGGCGATCTGACCGTTATACTTCCTTTTTTTGTAGCATGCGTTCAGGATCAGGAAGCCTGCCAGATTCCACAGGGATTCATACAGGAAGGTGGGGTGGTAATACTCAAACGCCCCGGTGCGCGTATTGAACAGTCCCATGCGGAAGAAGCTGTCCGTCGCCGCGCCGAAGGCCTCCCGGTTGAAGAAATTGCCCCAGCGGCCGACGAGCTGGCCGATGAGGAAGCCCGTCAGGGTCATATCCAGCACGGCAAAGAGATTTACCTTTTTGATTTTGCAGAACACCGCCACGCCGATCACCGCGCCGATCACCGCGCCGTAGATGGCGATGCCGCCGTTCCAGATATACAGCACGGAGATGGGGTCGTCCCGGTAGGAATCCCAGGTGAAGGCGCAGTAGTAAATGCGGGCGCAGATGATGGAAAAGGGCGTGATCCACAGCACCCCGTCCAGCAGGCTGTCCTGAGTCAGTCCGGCGCACTTGCACCGGCGGCCGGCGTACATCACGGCCAGCAGCAGCCCCAGGGCGATCACCAGGCCGTACAGATGGATCTCCAGCGACCCGATGGAAAAGCTGCGGGGCGGATCGACCTCCAGCCCCAGAAACGGGAAGGAAATCACGGAATAGTCAGCAGGATTCATTGCTTTCCCCTTCTTTCAGCGGATTGATGATGGAAATGGCGCAGTTTTCCGCCCGCACCCACCGGGCGAGGAAATCGCGGATCTCTTCGGCGGTGATGCAGCGGTAAATTTCCGGAAAGCGGAAATAGTCGAAGTCCGAAAAATGATAGGCGCAGATGCGGAACGCCGTGCCGTCCAGGCTGTCCAGCCCCCGGATGCGGCGGCCAAGAGCGCTGCGCTTCATGCGCAGAAATTCCGTCTGACCGATGCCGCTCCCGGCAAGCTGCGCCGCCTGAGCGATGATGGCGTCGCGCACCTCCAGCGGCGCGTCACTGTCGCCGGAGGCGCAGAGCATGGCGCAGTCCTCCATGGTCTCGAAGCCGCCGCCGAAGGAGCTGTCGATCAGCCCCTGCTCATAAAGGCGCAGATACAGCTCCGACGATTCGCCGAACAGCGCCTCGGCGGCAAGGTCTGCCACCATTTCCTGGCGAATGGAATCATCCCCCGGCGCGGCCGGGTCACATTTGAAGGCCAGGCTGAAGGTGGGCATGGCGACCTCCATGCGGCACTGCACCACAGGCCGGACAGGAGTCGGCGCTTCCGCCCAATGGCTCAGCTTGACGGCGTCCGGCATGGGGGTATCGGTGAGCTGCTCCCGCGCGGCGGTGCACACCCGCTCCGGCTCCACGTCGCCGATGACGCACAGGAGCATATTCCCGGGGTGATAAAACGCCCGGTGGCAGATTTCCAGAATTTCCGGTGTGATCTCCCGGATGGACTCCCCGGTGCCCAAGATGGGGACCCGGACGGGATGGTTGGCATAGACCGCCTGCATGAGGTTATCGAAGATCACGCTGTCCGGCGCGTCCAGATTCATATCGATCTCCTGCTGGATGATGCCCCGCTCCCGCTCCACGCTCTCCCGGGTAAAATAGGGGGTGGAGACGAATTCCAGCAGCAGACGCAGCGACGCCTCGAAATTCTCGGTGCAGGAGAAATAGTAGGCGGTCATATCATAGCTGGTGAAGGCGTTGGCTGAAGCGCCCAGGGCGGCGAACTCGGCGGTGACGTCCCGGCCGCCCGGAAGCTCAAACATCTTGTGCTCCAGATAGTGGGCGACGCCGGCGGGGACGGTGCGGTGGACGCCGTCCAGGTCAAATTCCGTATGGATGGAGCCGAAGCCGGTGACGAAATAGGCGATGCTCCGGGCAAAGCCCCGGCGGGGCACGACGGCGATCTGCAGCCCGTTCGGCAGGGTCTCGCGGTAGAGCGTCTCGTCCAGATCGGGGTAGGAATACTGCTTCATCTGCCCGCCCTCCCTTCGGTGAGGAAATAGGTGCTGTGCAGCCGGATCGTCCCGGCGGCCTCCGCCAGCCGGGGCAGCTGCACGGCCTGAATGCACTCCATATATTCCTGCGGCGTGATCATCGCGCCGCTGAGCACACAGCGGGAATAGTAGCTCTCGATGGAGCCGGGGGAATCGTGCGCGGCGCGCAGACCGGAGAGTAACCCCTCCTTGGCGCTGCGCAGCTCCTCTTCCGAAATTTCCCCGGCGGCGCACAGGGCAAGCTGACGCTCGATCTCCGCCTGGGTCTTGGCACGGCTGTCCCCATCGATCCCGGCGGACACAGTGATCACACCCTTGGCGCCGTAGTAAGCGGAGCCGATGCTGTAGCACAGGGACTGCTTCTCCCGCACGTTCATAAAGAGCTTGGAGGTCATGCCCGCGCCGAACACCTGGTTGAGCAGCTGCATGGCGGGATAGCGGGCATCGCGCTCCGTAATGGGGGTGACAAAGCCCATGCAGAGCTTGCTCTGGGTGATGTCCATGCCCTCCGTCACATCCTGCCCGGGGCAGGGGATCAGATCCGTCTGCGGCGGAAGCGCCGCGGGGGCGCGGTCGGGCAGATCAAGCAGCGGTGCAAGCAGCTGCGCCACCTGCTCCGGCGGGGCGCTGCCCACATAGAAGAGGTCGGCGGGGCTTTCCCGCAGGATCTTCCGGTAGTGGGCATAAAGGGACTGCGCGGTGACGGCAGCCACCTCCTCCGGCTCCCCCAGGCGGGAGAGGCCGAAGCTGTCGGCGCGGCACACCAGCTTCAGGAGCCTGCCCATGGCATAGACCTGCTTATCGTTGCGGTCGCACTCGATGGCGGAAATGAGATTCCGCTTCTCACTCTCCACAAAGCGCTCCAGAAATGCGCCGTTTTCCAGAGGAGAATCCATCAGCAGCTCCCGCAGGAACGCCGCCATGGGCTCCAGCACCCGGTCGCCGGGCAGGGCGAAGCGCTCATCCATAAAGCCGCAGTACAGCCCCACGGTCTGGTAGTCCCCCACCCGCCGCACCAGCGGGCTGACGGAAGCACCGTACAGATCGTCCAGCGCCAGCGTGATGTGGCGCAGGGTGGGATGCGCCCGGGTGCCCCGCAGCAGCACGGCGGGCAGCAGCGCATTCATCGCCGCCTCACCGGCATCCATCGGGCGCACCAGCTGGGCGCTCAGGCATCCCTGCTTAAAGCGCCCATCCTGAAAGCAGCGCAGCGTAACACCGGGAGAGAGGGGAATGGTTTGAATCATAAAAAACTCCTAAAAGCAGGAAGAGTAGATAGTGGATATTACGGCGCGAACAGCCGAAACGTCTGCGGGCACCGGAATAAAGCTTCTTCACTATCTTCCGTTCCCTATTCACTATTCACTCTATTATACACAAAACCCAGGCCTGGGACAAGTCCATGCCTGGGTTTTATCATTAATTTTATTTGAAGAAATCATTGAGAATATCTTGAAATCCCTTGCGCTTGGGGGTGGCGCTCTTGCTGATGGTGCCGTCGAACTGACGCAGCAGATCCTTCTGGGCGGCAGTCAGCTTGGTGGGGGTCTCCACCACCACGTTGAAGTGATGGTCGCCCCGGAGCTTGGGGTTATTCACCTGGGGGATGCCCTTGCCGCGCAGGATGAATTCCCGCCCGGTCTGGGTGCCCTCGGGGATGGTGTAGGTCACCTTGCCGTCCAGGGTGGGCACCTCGATCTCCGCGCCCAAGGCTGCCTGGGCAAAGGAGATGGGCACCTCGCAGTATACGTCGAAGTCCCGGCGCTTAAAGAGCTTGTGGGGCTTGATATGCACCTCGGCCAGCAGGTCGCCGGCAGGCGCGCCGCCGCTGCCCGCATTGCCCGCGCCGCGCACGCGCACGCTCTGGGTATCGTTCACACCGGCGGGCACCTTCACCATGACCTTGGCGGTGCGGCGCACCTTGCCCTTGCCCTTGCAGGTGGTGCAGGGATTCTTGATGATCTTGCCCCGGCCGCCGCACTGGGAGCAGGGCGCGGAGGAGCGCATCTGCATGCCCATAAAGTTCTGAATGACCTGCTCCTGACCGGTGCCGTGGCACTTGGGGCAGGTCTCGACGCTGCCGTCGGCGCTGCCGCTGCCGCCGCAGGTGGGGCAGTTTTCAATGCGGGGGATGCTCAGCTCCTTGTCGCAGCCGAAAGCGGCTTCTTCAAAGGTCAGATCCAGCCGCGCCATGATGTTTTCGCCCCGGCGGGCGCTGCTTGCGCCGCTTCTGCGGGTGCTGCTGCCGGTGAAGGCGTCGCCGAAGCCGCCGCCGAACAGGTCGCTGAAGATGTCGCCGAAGCCGCCGAACCCGCCAAAGCCCGCGCCGCCGCCTGCGTTTGCCGCGAAATTGGGGTCAACACCGGCAAAGCCGTACTGGTCATAGCGGGCGCGCTTGTCGTCGTCGGACAGCACCTCGTAGGCCTCGCCCACTTCCTTGAATTTCTCCTCGGCTTCCTTGTCGCCGGGGTTGCGGTCGGGATGATATTTCATGGCCATCTTGCGATAGGCCTTTTTGATTTCCTCTGCCGAAGCGCCCTTCTCGACGCCCAGCACCTCATAATAATCACGTTTATCTGCCAAAGCTTCTCACTCCAATTTTAATGGCGCTGATATGTACCTGCCGATCGCGATCAGGGCGCCGAATACGCTGTTAAGGGGCGGCGCGAAGCCGCCCCTTTGGGGTTATCGGACTTAGTCGACGGACTCGTAATCGGCGTCCACCACGTCATCGCCGGGGTTGCCCTGCGGCTGCTGGGGCTGACCCTGCGCGCCGGTCTGCTGATACAGCTTCTCGGACACGGCGTAGAATGCCTTCTGCACTTCCTCGGTGGCAGCCTTGATGGCGGCGGTGTCGCTGCCCTTGAGCTCTTCCTTCAGCTTGTCGATGGCGGCCTGGATGGAAGCCTTGTCGCTGTCGCTGAGCTTGTCGCCCAGCTCGCTCAGGGTCTTCTCGGTCTGGTACACGGTCTGGTCGGCGGCGTTGCGGGTATCCACCTCTTCCTTCCGGGCCTTGTCCTCGGCGGCGTACTGCTCGGCTTCCTTCACGGCCTTGTCGATATCCTCCTGGCTCATGTTGGTGGAGGCGGTGATGGAAATCTGCTGCTCCTTGCCGGTGCCCAGATCCTTGGCGGATACCTTCACGATGCCGTTGGCGTCGATGTCGAAGGTGACCTCGATCTGAGGCACGCCGCGGGGTGCGGGAGCGATACCGGTCAGCTGGAAGCGACCCAGGGTCTTATTGTAGGCAGCCATCTCGCGCTCGCCCTGCAGGACGTGAACCTCAACGGAGGTCTGACCGTCGGCAGCGGTGGAGAAGATCTGGCTCTTGTGGGTAGGAATGGTGGTGTTGCGGTCGATCAGGCGGGTGAACACGCCGCCCATGGTCTCAATGCCCAGGGACAGGGGGGTAACATCCAGCAGCAGGATGTCCTGCACGTCGCCGGTGAGCACGCCGCCCTGAATGGCAGCGCCCACAGCCACGCACTCATCGGGGTTGATGCCCTTGAAGCCCTCGGTGCCGGTGATCTTCTTCACGGCCTCCTGCACGGCGGGGATACGGGTGGAGCCGCCAACCAGCAGCACCTTGTGCAGGTCGCTGGCCTTCAGACCGGCGTCGCTCATGGCCTGACGGACAGGCCCCATGGTCTTTTCCACCAGATCGGCGGTCAGCTCATCGAACTTCGCACGGGTCAGGGTGACGTCCAGGTGCTTCGGGCCGGTGGCGTCGGCGGTGATATAGGGCAGATTGATATTGGTGGAGGTCACGCCGGACAGCTCGATCTTGGCCTTCTCGGCAGCCTCCTTCAGGCGCTGCATGGCGACCTTGTCGCCGGACAGGTCGATGCCCTCGGACTTCTTGAACTCGGCAACCAGGTAATTCATAATTCTCTGGTCGAAGTCATCGCCGCCCAGGTGGGTGTCACCGGCGGTTGCCAGAACCTCGATGACGCCGTCGCCGATGTCCAGGATGGACACATCGAAGGTGCCGCCGCCCAGGTCGTAGACCATGATCTTCTGCTCCTTCTCCTTATCCAGGCCGTAAGCCAGAGCAGCTGCGGTGGGCTCGTTGATGATACGCTTGACATCCAGACCAGCGATCTTACCGGCATCCTTGGTTGCCTGACGCTGTGCATCGGAGAAGTAAGCAGGCACGGTGATAACAGCCTCGGTGACGGGCTGACCCAGATAAGCCTCGGCGTCGGCCTTCAGCTTCTGGAGAATGAATGCGCTGATCTGCTGCGGAGTATAGGAATTGTTGTCAATGGTCACGTGGTAATTTTCACCCATGTGGCGCTTGATGGAAGAGATGGTGCGGTCTGCATTGGTGACAGCCTGACGCTTTGCCACCTGGCCGACCATCCGCTCGCCGGTCTTGGAGAATGCCACCACGGACGGGGTGGTGCGGTTGCCTTCCGCATTGGCAATAACAGTGGGCTCGCCGCCTTCCAGAACGGCAACACAGGAATTGGTAGTACCAAGGTCAATACCGATAATCTTAGACATAATATTTTTCCTCCAGTTTATATGAAAAGTTAAGTTTATACAAGTTTAATTGGCTGCCTGAACCATGGCGAAGCGGATGATCCTGTCACCCAGCCGGAAGCCCTTCTGGAACACCTGGGCAACCACATTCTCGCCCAGGCTCTCATCCTCCGTGTGCATCACGGCGTTGTGAAGGGCGGGATCAAAGGCGTCGCCGGGGGCTCCGAAGATCTCCACGCCCAGACCAGTGAAGATCTTCACCAGTTCGTTCATGGTCAGCTCCACGCCCTTCTTGTAGGCGGCATCCTCGGTGGGCTGATTCAGCGCCCGCTCCAGATTGTCGTAGATGGGCAGGAGCTTTGCGATGGCATCGGACTTGCCGTTGCCGTAGGACTGATCCTTTTCCTTCGCCGTGCGCTTGCGGAAGTTATCAAACTCGGCAGCCAGACGCAGGTAGGTATCGTGCTCGGCGTTGTATTTCTCTTCCCAGTTGACCTCGGGGGCTTTGGGGGGCTCCTGAGGCGCTTCCTCGGGAACGGGGTCATTGGTTTCGGTCAGCTCCTCTTCCGGGGTTTCCTTTTCCTCGGGGGTGGGCTGATCTTGCTTTTTATCTTTCTTTGCCATGTGCAGGTCTCTCCTTTATTTGGAAGTTTTGTCCTGCTCCAGAGAGCCCGGGAGCTGGGGTGTTTCGGGTTTCGCAAACATCTTGCTGAGGCTCTCTGCGAAGTAGCTGAGCCGGGCGGTGATCTTGGCGTAGTCCATCCGGGTGGGGCCAACCACACCGATCATGCCCTGCATTCCGTCGCCGATGTCGAACTTCGTCATGACCACGGAAGTGTCTTTCAGTTCGTCCGCCACATTTTCGGGGCCCACGATCACGCGGGTGCCGTTGGATCCCTCCATCACGGCGGGAAGATTGGAAAACGCATCCTCATCGATGCTGCTGAGCACCCGCTGGGCTTTGTCCACATCCCGGTATTCCGGCAGCCCCAGCAGCCTTGCCTGACCGGCGACAGCCACATCGGCGGAGGCGTTGCGCCGCAATGCTTCCACGGTGAAGTCCACGATCACCGGCACCAGACTGGCGGCGGCGCCTGCGGAGCGCATCAACTTATCCATCTTCTCGGCGGTAAATTCCTCAATGGGAACTTCCGTCATGGTGGCGTTGAGCAGCGCGGCGAGCAGATTGAGATCCGCATCGCCCACGGACAGCGGCAGCTTGATGAGCTTGTTGACCACCTGGTCGCCCGGGAGGGTCAGCACCAGGATGAAGCTGCCCGTACCGGAGGGGATCAGATTGTATTTCAGCACCACGGCGCTGCCCTGGCGGGAGGCGGCGCTGATGGCGGGGAGATCGGTCGCCTGGGAAACAAGCTTTGCGACCCGCTCCACCAGCTTATCCACCTTTGCCATCTTTTCCTCAATGGCGTTGTTGATGGATTTGGTTTCGTCCACGCTGAGGCGGTAATCCATCATCAGCTCATCGACATACATCCGATAGCCCGCAGCAGAGGGGATCCGCCCGGCACTGGTGTGGGGCTGCTCCAGGTAGCCCATTGCGGTGAGGTCAGCCATTTCGTTGCGAATGGTGGCGGAGGAATAGTTCATATCGGGCAATTCCGTAATTGCCTTGGAACCCACCGGCTCTGCGGTGCGGATATACAGGTCGACGACACTGCGTAAGACCTTCTTCTTACGATCCGTCAGTTCCATGAACCGTTCTCCTTTCTTAGCACTCCTTCTCTCTGAGTGCTAAGCACACTATACCATCGAGTGCCAAAATTGTCAAGCCCCCGTTTTTGAATTATTCATTAACATTTCTCCGCTGGGCAGGTGTTGACAAAGAAAAGCCGAAATGATAAAATGGCGGAGTTGAAAGCGGGAACCGGAGGGCTGCGCGACAGCGTCCCCTGCCCGCCTTACGTTTTGCGCTTTCAGCTTTCTTTATACGCGGGCATGATGGAATTGGCAGACATGCAGGATTTCGGTGATGTCACCTTGGTGAATGTTTTTTCACCGTTCCTCGCCGCGGTCATTCTTCGGTAAAAGCAGGCACGCCTGTTTTTATAACTGCGGATCAAGCGCTACGCTCCGCCTCGGTTTCCTCACCGTGTAAAAATCAGAGGACAACAAAATAGCGACAGGCACCCCTGCCGCTCATATCTGCGGGCGTGGTGGAATTGGCAGACTCGACGGATTTAGGTTCCGTTACCTTAGTGGTGTGC
>CAKTJC010000028.1 GCA_934567355.1 uncultured Oscillospiraceae bacterium | reverse complement strand
TTTCACGCCCAGTATTCTGCAAAAATTTCTAAAATAGAAAGAATAGCAGAATATTGGGCTATTTATTCAGAGGTTCCCTAATCTCTCTGTGGCAAGTCATGACGGCTCCAGTGTTGGGCGTGAGGCACTTGCCTCTTTTCTTTTTCCGTCCAATAATTATTTTACATTCTGTAGAGTGAATTCGCTCATTATAATGCATTCCCATCCAGAAGTGGCGCTCGTTTACTGACCGAATGTAATTTCGGAACGGTTTTTCCCTTCCTTATACTGGTTCCGAACTGTAATCGAACCATCGTTATTCAGAATGAACCACAGCATATCGCTGTAGATTGGTCTCGGACCGCCGGCCTGCCAGGTTTCATACACCTCCTGAGCAAGTTTCAGCGTTGATTCCAGGTACGTAGCATGGCTTCCATAAAGGCATCAGCGTTTGCGAGGATTCGTCTAACATGGCCGTAGTAGAAGCTTGCCGGAATGAGATAGGGTGTATTCTTGCATCTGTCTTGATTGATAAATGTTTTGTAGAAATCAAGGTAACTTTCTTCAGGGCCTTCGTGTAAACTCAAGCATACGCGTCCCATTGTCCCTTCCCTAGCGCAAAGCTCAGAAGCTTAAAAATGTTGGATTACAAATACGTTGGCAGCTCTGCTCTCTTCCGTACCCATCTTGAACTTCAATTTCCCTCAAGATATCACAAAAAACTTTTCCGCCCTATGTAAAATCGTGCCGGAGCAATTTGCTCCGACACGATCTGCGGTTATTTCATTCCCAGCTACCGGCATTGAGGCTTTTACCGATAGAGGTCTTTTTCTTCCCTGTCACGATTGACATAGCGTGATCGCAGCAGGGAAAGGTAATCTGCTTATCCGCCGCGCTTGAGCAGCAGTACTGTCAGGTCGTTGACGTTAGTACCGGTGGGTCCGGTAACAATCAGTCCGCCAATCGCTTTCAGGGCATGATAAGAATCATTGCGCTGCAAAACATCATCCAAGCGAAGCCCCTTCGCCGTCAGGCGATTTACTGTCTCTCCGTCTACCCAGCCGCCGGCGGCATCAGTGGGGCCGTCGGTTCCATCGGAGCCGATAGAGAAAATCAGCGTGTTGCTCATCCCGGCGATTCCACCGGCTGCCCCTAACACAAGCTCTTGATTTCGACCGCCCAGGCCATCGCCCGTCAGGTGCACCACCGTTTCACCACCCAGGATGAAAGCAAGTGATTCCTTTGAATCCTGATGATATTGGGCAATGGATGCCAGAAAACTGCCCGCCTCCCGAGCCTCGCAGCAGATGGATGCCGAAAGAACAATAGGCTTATAGCCCAGGGCAGCCGCCGTTTGGGAAGCCGCCGCACACAACTGCCGGACAGAGCCTGTTACGATACTCCTGACATTGACCAGCTTCTTTGGCGTCTCTTCTGCCAGCCGGGCTCTTGCATCACTGCTCAGCTTTAAGCAATATTTCTCCGCAATCGCTTGAGCCTGAGCTGCCGTCGTCGAATCCGGATAGGCCGGACCTGAGGCAATGGAATCCAGCGGATCCCCCAAAATGTCAGATAGTACGATGGAAAACACTTGAGCCGGCGCACAGAGCTGAGCAAATTTTCCGCCCTTCACCGCCGAAAAGCGTTTACGCAGGGTATTGATTTCGGTAATATCCGCGCCACAGGCCAGCATTTGCCGGGTAATTTCCGCCAGCTCCTCCGGTGCAATCAACGGTCTTTCAAAAAGCGCCGAGCCCCCGCCCGACAGCAGGAATAGTACCAAATCCGACTCCGTCAGTCCTGTCACCGCATCAATAGCTGCCTGTGTGGCTCGGTAGGAATTCTCATCCGGCACGGGATGCCCCGCCTCGAAAACAGGAAGCCTGCCAATCGGCCCCTGGGCATGGTGATATTTGGTGATAACGACACCGCCAGAAATCCGATCCCCCAGGCGTCGCTGAGCCGCAGATGCCATCTGCCAAGCCGCCTTTCCGGCAGCGACCAAAATCAATCTC
This sequence comes from uncultured Oscillospiraceae bacterium, assembly GCA_934567355.1. GTDB lineage: Bacteria > Bacillota > Clostridia > Oscillospirales > Oscillospiraceae > Faecousia. The sequence goes on along the minus strand of CAKTJC010000028.1, from coordinate 35,284 downwards.
CCCTCATATTCCGGCAGCTGCTCCAGTGCTTGCTCTACCGCAGTATCCGGCAAGGCAGCATGGATAGCTGCATCTATGATTTGCTTGGAATCGGTTAAAATTGACATATGCGTCTCCTGTTCATGTTGCAGCGCCGAGCAGCGCTGTACTCATCTTCCCAACTGGATGCCGGTGAGGTACTCGTAATATTTTGCGATGGCACTGTGATCGCAGCCGCCGCAGTCATGGCTGTGGAGCCACTGCATGATCTCCATCACGGAAGCCGTCATGGGAACCGGTGCGCCGACAGAGTGGGCGCAATCCAGCACGTTGTTCAGATCCTTGATGTGCAGATCGATCTTGAAGCCGGGCTTGTCGTTTCCTGCAAGCATCATGGGCACCTTGGCATCCATCACCGTGGAGCCGGCCAGGCCACCGCGAATGGCATGGAAAACCGCCTCCGGATCCACCCCTGCCTTTTGAGCCAAAGTAAACGCCTCGGCCACTGCCTGAATATTACAGGCTACCACAATTTGGTTTGCCAGCTTGGTGGTATTGCCTGCGCCCAAATCGCCGCAGCGAATGACGGAACTGCCCATCGCGCCGAGGAGTTCTTTATAGTGGTCAAAGATTTCCTGTTTGCCGCCCACCATGAAGCTCAACGTGCCGTCAATGGCTTTGGGTTCGCCACCGGATACCGGGGCATCCAGCATTTCAATTTCCTTTTCCGCCAATGCCGTGCCGATCTCCTTACTGGCTACCGGGCTGATGGAGCTGGCATCAATAAAGATCTGTCCGGCATGCATATACTGTGCCACACCGTCGCTGCCCAGCATAACCTCCTTGACCTGAGGTCCGTTGGGGAGCATGGTGATGATCACATCACAGTGCTCGGCCAGCTCCTGCCGGGTGCCGGGATGTGCACCGCAGGCAGCCAACTCATCCACTGCAGCTCTGCTGCGGTTATTTACCCACAACTCATAGCCAGCCTTCAGCAAATTTTTTGCCATGGGCTTGCCCATGATTCCCAAACCGATCATTCCGATTTTCATAAAAACACTCCTTTATTGATAATATGACTTTCGAATAAAAGATGCAAGCTCCCGATGCAGCGCAGTGGCCTGCGGATATTCACCCAGACGGTTCATAAATCCGTGATGCATGCCCCGGAAAAGAACCATTGTCACATCCACTCCGGCCCCGGCCAACCGGGACGCATAGGCTCTGGACTGCTGGGTTAAGTAGTCAAACTCTGCGCAGAAGAGCACTGTCCTCGGAAGGCCGGTAAAATTGGTATCCAACAGCACAGACGCATCCGGGGAAACATCCTCCCGGGCATTGGAGGTATATAGCCTCGTACCGGCGGTGATACTTTTCATAGAGAGGATACAAGAGGTAATCCACTTTTCCTGCTCCGGATTCACATCGTAATCCTCCAGGGAAAAATGGTACCCCTCAATCTGCGGCTCCACCTGACTCAAAACCGGATAAATCAGCAGCTGGCTATCAATCATGCCTGTCCGCATATTACGGTCTCTCCGGGCACAGGCGGCAGCCAGATTTCCGCCGGCACTGTCTCCGCTTACGAAGAAACGGTTTTTATCCGCCCGAAACGTCCCGGCATTTCTGAAGAGCCAGCGCAGCGCCTGCCAGGCGTCATCCGTCGCGCAAGGGAAGCGATATTCCGGCGCAAGGCGGTACTCTACACTGAACACAATACTCCCGCTGAGCTGAGCCAGCAGACGCATGGAGTTTTCCACAGTTTTGCGGGAGCCCATCCGGAAGCCGCCACCGTGGAAATACACAACGGCAGGTTTCAGCGTTCCCTGGCTTGACTCCAGGCAGTAGGATGTGACAGGAATGGGTTCCGCTCCTCTGGGGATCAAAAAGTCATTCTCAAGAATTGCCTCCGTCGTCAAATCCACGTCCATTGTCTCTGTGCCCAAGGCCTGCACGACTCCCCGTTCCCGGCGCATAGCAGCCAAAGCCTCCCGGGTCAGCACCCCTCGGCGGCTTTCCCCGGGTATGCCGATTTCAACGCAGTGAATCCCCTGCTCTGTCCATTCCCTGCGGGGATAATCCAGATCGCCGAACATCATGCCATGGGCCGCACATACTCATAGGTGCGGCGGGCAATGCCCAGCTCCTCGTTGGTGGGGATAACCAAAACCCGAACTTTGGAATCCGGTGCGGTCAAATCGCCCATCCCCCGGTGGCCTGCATTTTTCTTTTCATCCAGCCTGATATCCAGCACGGCAAGCTTTTCACACACCAGCCGGCGGAGCGTATCAGAATTCTCTCCGATGCCCGCTGTGAAAACCAGGTAATCCAGCCCCTGCAAATCCACATAGAAAGCGCCGATGTAGTGCACGATACCGCTCACAAACACATCGATTGCCAGCTTGGCGCGTTCGTTTCCAGCGTTGGCAGCCTCCTCGATATAGCGAAGATCGCTGCTGACGCCGGAAATTCCCAGCAAGCCGCCATTCTTCTCAAAGCCCTCGTGGATTTCCGCATCAGTCAGACCCTCATGCCGCAGGAATTCGAACAGGTCGCAGTCCATATCTCCCACCCGGGCAGCATGAATCAGGCCGGATTGCAGCGACATGCCAAAGCTTGTATCGATGCTCTTTCCGTTTTCGATGGCACACACCGAGGAAGAGCCTCCCAGGTGGCAGGAAATTGCCTTATAGGGCTTACCGCTCGCCATGTCATTCAAAACATCCGCAATATAGCCATGGGAAGCACTGTGATAGCCCAACCGCTGCACGCCATACTTTTCATACCACTCATAGGGCACGCCGTACAGGCGGCGGGCGAGCGGAATTTCGCGATGGAAGCCCGTCTCAAAACAGCCGAGGAAGATCGCATCCGGCAGCACCTGGCGCATGACCTCGATGGCTTGGATATAGCCGGTGTTGTGCAGCATGGCCAGCGGCAGCCAATCCCGCATTCCGGCAACCACATCATCCGTCAGCTCATGGGTGCCGAAGTGTCCCTTGGAGAGGGTGGTCTTGTAGCCCACCCTCTCAATTTCATTGATAGAGCTCAGCACACCGTCTTCGCTGTCCGTCAGCCTTTCCAAATACTTTTCAATGCCGAAGCGATAGTCCGGGATGGATATTCTTTCCTGGGAAATCGTTTTTCCGGTCAAAAGGTTTTCATACTGGAAAACCGCGTCATCCAAACTGCCCACCCTTTCGACCTTCCCCTGGGACAGCACTGTACAGGCGGGCATATCATACAGCTTAAATTTTAACGAAGTACTGCCCACATTGCAAATCAAAATTTTCATTCCGGATTCTCCTATTTTACCGATCGGCTAAATTCCAAGGACGGACAGAATATCCTGCATCTCCTTGTCACCGCCGGCAACCGGACGCCAATCCACCTGGATTACTTCCACACCCTGTTTTTCCAGCGCCTCGCCGAACAACCGGGGGCCAATATTTATGGCTACCAGCTCCGATTCAAACAGCTGCTGAATTTTGCTTGTATCAGCCATTTTGATCTCTCTCCTTTTTCAGTCGCACAATTTCACCCGCCAACTGAGCTGCCTGGCGGTTGGATTTACAGACATACACACCAGCGTCCTGCAGTTTTTTCCGCTGCAATGTGACATTCTGCAAATCTGCATCCGTGCCCAACACCGAAGCCACCACCGCAAGGCGGCCGCCCCGAGTCCTGGCCGCCTCCATGGCGTCCCGAATTGCCTGGACAGAGGTTCCCACCGGGTCAATATTGGCGGCTGGGGTCAGGATAAAATCCATCAGCATCACCGCTGTCTCCGGATCCGCCCCTTCCTTCACAATTCCCGGTACCCGCATGGAGGGCTCCATGGTTGGGTGGGGCTTGCCAACGGTGAATTCCTCTTCGCCGTAGTCGACCACGCAGTTGCCCACGCTAATGAAAGAATCTGCCAGCCGGAGCTCCGGGCGGAGCGGGGCGTTAGAATAGATATCGCCGACTTTTGGCTGCATGGTTTTCTGTGCCTCGTCGCAGTAGGTTCCGCCGCAGTACAACCCGCGGACATACTTCTGTCGAGGACTCATACCCTGAATGGCCTCCCGCGCCAATGCGGTAATCTGCTCATCTGTATCAAATACCAGTTGCTTTCCAAGCAGCGCCAGAATTTTCTGGGCGCATTCATCCAGGTTATCAGCAAATACCGCGCCGGAAGCCTCCACCTGTGCCCGGTCTGCACCCATGAAGCAGGCAACCACCGGCTTGCGGCACTGTTTTACACGGGTCAACAGCCTTTGCAGCACACTGTCCGCCGGTTTACGGGAAATCAATACGATATATTCGGTATCAGGGTCATTTTCCAGTGCATCAATGCCCATAAGCATGCTGATCCCACCGATTGGCTCCTTTAGATCGGAGCCACCGGTACCGATGGCTTGGGACACACCGCTCCCCGCCTCGTGGAGGAAAGCAGCCACATGCTGAATGCCGCAGCCGGAGGCACCGCAAATACCCACCGGTCCACGGTTATTGATGCTGGCCAGCACAAAAGCGATGCCGTTGATGTTGCACACGCCGCAATCCGGTCCCATGCACAGCAGTCCCTTCTTTTGAGCCAGTTCCTTCATCTGGCGCTCCTGCTCCGGTGGAACGTGAGCACTGAACACAATGCAGTGCAGCCCCAACTCCAGCGCCTGCTTTGTCACCTCAAAAGCGTGCTCTCCGGGTACGGAGATTGTGCAGATATTGGCTCGGGGATTCGCCTTGACAGCGGCCTCCACCGTGGAATAGGTCACCTTCTCAGGGTCGGCCGTCCTGCTGCTCTCTTCACTCCTGGCAATTGCGGCTTCAAACGCCTCCCGGCTGACAGCACGAACCGCCAGAACCTGATCGTCCTCACCGGCATTCTGAATTTCTTCGTTTATCAGTCCCAATTCCTGCATGGAACGTTTATTGCTGGCTGTTGCCATGCCCACATAGGCGCTCTCAATTCCGTCACAGTCCATCAGCAGAGACATGGTAAACAGCGAGGCCAGGGAGTCTACATAGTTATTCTTGCGGACGATGGAAAAAAGTGCCACTTACTTTTCCCCCTCGGTGATAATTCTATTGAAGGCAAGCAGCCCCTGTTTGAAGCAGTCCATTGGCAGCTTGGCTGAACCCATGGTGCCTTGGCCGCCGGATTTCAGCGTTCCGCCGCCGTGAGAAGTGGGCAGAATGTTCAGACCGATGACCTTACGCATATCCACGCCCACGGGGAAACCCTTGCCGCCGTCCCAGGGGATGGGGGCAAACATATGCTCCGCCACACACACCTGACGGGCATCCGCTGCGCGCTGGAGGGAATCCTCGAAGGTGGATCCGGTAAGCACCACATAGCCGGGGCCCGCGCTGGCGGACATGCCGCCCAGGCCATAGACTTCGGTAACACAGCTGTCGCCCAGGAAGCCCAGCAGGTCATCGTCAGTATAGGTTGGCTTCAGGAACAGCCCCTTGATCAGCGGGGCGGGCACGGTGAACCACTGTTTCCCAGTACCAGCAAAACGCATGCCAAACTCCACACCGTTGCCGCCCATGGCTGCCATCACCGTGCAGTCGGGGATTTCCTTTACGGTAGCCAGCACACTCTCAGCACCGGCCATCATCACATGCAGGAAGAAACGATCGTTTGCCGCAAACTCCTTGACAATCCGATCACGGTATTCAAAGTTCATATCCATCATGGTCTGAATCATTTGCAGTGCCATGTACATGGAAGCAGCCGGCTGACGGTTGTGGTTCTCATCGCCCATTCCGGCGGTTTTGCTCATCACATTAATCAGGTCAATGCCGCCCATCTGGCGCACGACTGCACCCAGAGCCGGGCCGTAGTGATCCCGGAACCAGACCAGATCGCTTTCAATGGCATCATTGTAGTATCCCCAGCGAAGGACATTCTGTTTATTACCGGGATGGAGCGCACAGAATCCCCGGCCTCCATAGACCTTGTCCTCCACCACGCACACAGGCATGGAAGCGGAGGTTGCCATTGCCGCGCCACAGGCAGCATTATAATCCTGAGCGGCGTCCACCTTGATCTTACCGCTCAGTACCAGCTGCCAAGCGCCGTCCAAGTCGGAAGCCCGTCCCTCGTGTACCAATGCGCCGCAGATGGCGGTACGGACAGGAGCCGGGATATTTTCCACCGCAATGGGAGGTCCCGCAATTAAAATGGTGTTGGGATTCATACCGGGGATAACCTCTCCGGCAGGGCGGACATCCACCCAAGTGGGGCGACCCTTGGTCAGCACCTCGGCAGCCTTGGCATTCGCCTGCTCAATTCGTTCGCGTACATCCATAAGAAATTCCTCCATCTTTTATTTTCTGATTGATGATACACAGTTTGGGAAGCTCTGATAAAAACGGTGAATGCCGGCAGCGGGAGATTCTTCACCAGATGGCGGCTCCAAGAACAGAGCAAAATCATGTGTGTTTCCCACTCTCAGAGCTTCCCTTATTCAAAAGTGATCTGGTAGCCGGAATAGATTTCCGGGCAGCGGAGCGTCATGACATTGGGGCTTGAGAAGGGCTGCTCCTCCAGGCCATCCTCGGTCAGCCCCTCCACACGTTTAATCTTTCTCCCCGGAAGCGTGACGTGAATATTTTCCAGGGGAAGGGGTTTTGCCATCGTCTTCCCATTGTAGCCGCTGAGATTGACAATTTGCAGCAGGCAGGTATTTTCATCCACCAAACGATAAATCATCTCTGCACAGCCGGGCGCATCGGTGATAAAGGGACGCTGGATGGGACGGACACTTTTCAGCAGGTCAATAAAGATCTGCTTGAAGTCCTCGTAGCCCTGAGTTTCATACAGAGTACCGATCTGCCAGGGCAGGTAGATGTTCTTTTTTCCCTTTACCGCCGCCATATCGTCGCCGGTTCTCTTATGCCCGAAGGCACGCTCCGGCGGACCGTAAGGTGCATAGCCGATCAGCGGCAAGAATCCCTGAGCGTCCTCCAGAGTAATCCGATAGGCAATTTTATCCAGATACACCCAGTCCCGCAGAGGCAGGGACTTAAAGATTTCCTTGGGCTCCGTTGCCACATAGGTACTGCGGATGGGGGTAATCTGTTCGGCCAGCCGGACGCCGAACAGCTCCCGGAGCAGCTCCGGATCTTCCCTGAAGGTGCATCCGGTAGCAACCACCGTTGCCGTCGTTTCCAGCAGTTTTTGGCGGAATTTTTCTGTGGGACGGCGGGGCAAATCCGGCAGAATAATCACATCGTACTCATCCAGCCGATCAGCCACATTGTCAATGCCGCTGTAAATCACCGGGTCAAACGGGATATGTTCCTCCTTCAGCATACTGGCCAAGCCTCGGTATTCCTTGGCATTCCAGCCGGAGGTAACACTGAACTGATAGAACGGCCGGGGCTGCACCAGCAGCACTCTGGCTGCGCTTTTCAGCTTGGCAAACAAATCCTCATGAGCAGCATGCAGGTGGAACACCCGCTTGACGCCTTGATAATTGGCTCGATCCGGGTAGTCCTGGAAGGAGCCGACAATGCACCAGTCCAAATTGGAGCCGACAGCCATCTCCTGGTAAAGCCGGGTCTCGTTCAGATAGGTAGACACTCCCATAAAACGAACCGGGATATCCACCGCATTGATGACCACATTGCTGGACACCTTATCAGGGAAGGTATTGCCCACGCTGGCGGCATCATCGAAGGCGCTGTAGAGCCAGAATCGACCTACGTCGTCCAGACTGGATTGAGCCTCGTTGCGGACGATGTCGATGCCATCGTCGCTGTAGGTGCTCAAAGCCACCTCCGGATTGATCTGCTTAATGGTACGGCGGATCTTTTCCAAAAGATCACTGACAGTATAGGTCTTGAAAGCTTCATACTTCCGGAACACCGGATCGTCCGGCTGCTCGAGCGTCGGCAATGTCAGCCCTCCGGACCACTCACGGAAGCGGCGTCTGCAATTTTCGCACTGGCAAATACCCACATACCTATTGTTATAGTCGAAGGTAGCGTAGCCGGGAATATTGAAGAAAACGCCATCAATGGGATAGTTGCGCAAAATCTCGCTGACGATTTCCACCATGCAGTTCTGCTGGTAGTCTCCGTTGACGCAGACCGAGGCACAGTCTTCAAACATCACCGGCTGGCCGTCGATGGTGCGTGAAAACCACTCCGGATTTGTTTCCAGATACTTTTTGTTTACCTTGCTGATGTCAAACCGGGCAATCACGCGAATACCATTTGCATGGCACTTTTCCACGATCTCGCCAAATTTGTCCCCCACCAGATAAGGCGTGGGTAGTTGGCAAGACAGCTTCGTGGGAGAAAAGGCGCTGATACCGCCGCAGCCCACCTGAACCACATTGGCGCCCAATTCCTTGAGCATAGCCACCTCATAGTCCACATCCATTGCGCCGTCAATATCCCGCAGATTGTTCTGCACCTGCCGGAACGGCTTGTCTTTCCACCAGGACATCCATGTTCCTCTCTTTCTTAAAATTGAATACAATTTCGAATGCGCGCGTTATCTTAAACTGATCAAAAATGCCTTATAATCATTATATACAGCTATTTTGGATTTGTCTAGTCTGCATGGTACACAAAAATTGTATACATTTTTGGTGATTTTTCACTTGCTCCGCGCGCAAAAGTCCCCCGTCTGCAGCGTCGCCCATCTGGGCGGCACAAGCAAGCGGGGGATTGCTTTTGAACATTATTCCATTGTTACTCCGAGCGTTTCTGCAGGTATGCCTCCAGCTTGCTTTGCAGCGAAGCCTGGCTCATATGGAAATGGATATCCGCCTGCTTGGCAGCCAGTTCCGGGTCGCGCAGCTCCAACGCCTGCAATATGCCGTTATGCTCCACGTAAGAGAACTGGCTACGCTGGGGTCTGTCCTCAAAGGTTGCAGGCACAGTCGCCTGACGGAGCAGCAGATTGCTCAGGTACTGCACCACGCATGGATTACCGGAAATCTCCGCGATCCGGGTATGGAACAAGTTGTCCAGTCCGGATCTTTCTTTGGGATCGGACGCAGCATGGAAGCATTCGTTGATCCGGTATAGCTCCTCCACCTCTTCCCGCGTGATCCTCTGAGCCGCCTGACGGGTGCTGAGAACCTCCAGGACAGTACGAGTTTCGGTGATGTTGCTCAGCGTCTCCCGGCTTATTTCAGCAATCTGCACACCGCAGCGGGGAATATATTCCACGACGCCGCTGTTTTGCAGCAAACGGAGCGCCTCACGAACGGGTGTCCGGCTGACGCCAAACAGCCTGCACAGCTCCACCTCGCGGACAGGCGCACCCGGAAGGTAGTTGCCCTTGTGAATCAACTCCACAATGCCATCCACCAACTCCTGTACTGTCATTTTCTTTGTTGTCTCAGTGCCTATTTTTTCCATGCAATACCATCTCTAATTGAATAATTAGTCTCGATCCTTTCCTGAGTTTACCATATTTTTATTCCTGCTGTCAACTGTTATCTCCGCACAGTCATTACACTTCCGCACAAAAGAACCTTTACCCGGTTTTCCTTCAGGAATTCATCAGAGGGACATTCAGCCGCCACTGCCACGGTGCCCTCCGGAGCCTCAAAGCAGCAGATTCCGCCCGCAAGCGTCAACTCCGGAATTTGATTGTTCCAGGCATGAAACAGTGCCAAGTGAATATCAGCCCCCGCCGCCTTCTGATGTTCCAATGCCCCCGCAGGCATCAGATAGGCTGCGTTCCTCAGCGTCTCCACATCTAGGCGATGCTTCGCCGCTCCATCCAGGCAGAGTACATGCGTAATGTCCGCCGGATCCAATCCGGTGCGGTCATACAAAGCCTGACGCAGGAGATGGCCGGGCAGACTTGGATTAATCAGCACATTGCAGTTTCCTGCGCACACCAGTACTACAGATTCCTCCTGGCTGCTGCCCAAGTTCAGACGGTACCACCAGCAGCTGTACCTCGGCTTGCCAAATTCACCGCGACCCTCGGTCAGGAAAATATCCCCGTGGCCGGGTACCACTATATCGGCATCCCGGGCAGCGCGCACAATGGACTCATGCGTTTTTTCTGCGCTGGTGTTGAACCAATAGCCCTCCCCGGCGCAGAAATATTCTTCACCCATAATAGTGTCCCCTGCCAACAGCACGCTTCCCTCCCGGGCAGTAAGCATCAGACCGGTATTGCCATCTGTGTGGCCGGGCAACGGGTACAGCGTCACACCCGGAGCCAGTTGCTCCGGTGCGGGCAAAAAGTCCTCCAACCCCACCACGAAAGCAGGTACCCCTCTGCCCTGCCTCACCTCCTCGATGGCTGCCTGGGCATCCTGCAAGGAGGCGGCGGACATATATTGTTTTGCATTGGGGTATTTGTCCGCGTCCACGCGGTGATCGCCGTGGTAATGGGTGGCATAGACAATGTGAATATCCTCCCTGCCCAATCCGGCATGCAGCCGCAGCAGCGCCTCTGTCTGCTCTACCGGCAGGGTTGGATCTACCAAGATATTGATGTCATCTGTCTGCACCAGGGTTGTGGTTGCAACGACAGAATGATACTGGGCGGCATCGCTTTCTCCCCAGAATTTATTACGGGACAGATGTCCAAGCGTTAAAGTTTTCCATTGTAATGACATTTTCGTCACTCCATTTTTTACAATTCAGGAGCTCATTCCAGTCTAATCGCCTCGAAAAGCTCCAATTTTTCAACATGCAGCTTCAATCGACCATTCCCGTAGACGAAAGGCACCGTTTTTTCTCCGGTCATGCTGTAGGCAGCTTTCGGTGCTTCCTTCTCCCAAGGCAGCTCCAGCTCCAGATCAAACAACGGAACCGGCGGAAAATAGGACTTCAGGCTGCATCCGGTATAGTTGATCAAGTGAACATAATCCACGCTCCCATCCCGGCGGTGGGTGTGCTCCACTTCCACCATCTCCGGCAGATTACCGGTCACGCGGTCAATGCCCAGCACATGCTCCATCAAGTCCGCCATAAAATTGCCCATATGAGGGAATCCATAGAAATAGTAATCCGCACCCGGTTTCCAGGGCACATACACACCTCGACCGGAGCCAAAGGAATTTACGGTGAAGGCAGGATAATCCGTCACATTGGTCGGATAGGCATCCTCCGGTGGGGAATGACGATGAGGCGGGATAAAGCGCATATACTGCTTCACGCCGCTGCGGTATTCTGCATAGCAGTAGACATCGTGCAGATAGATCCAATCCGTCTGTGCAAACCGAGGAAACAGGGGCTTACTGTCACCAATGTCAAAATAAGCGGAGATATAATCTCTGCCGATGTAGCCCAACTTTTCCACGCCGATGCTCCGGAGGCCAATATGCTGCCGCTTCCTGCGGCTTTCATCCCACAGTGCTGTCTCACCAGTGGCAATCAGAGTTCCGCCCTTTTCTGCAAAGGCATCCAGCTTCGCTGCCGCTGCATCACTAATGTTCTGGACATCGGCCAGGATAATGGTATCGTACTTTTCCAGAGAAACCTTCTCCACCGTGTCCATGCGAATACAGTCAAACAAATAGTGCTGCTGGGTCAGCAGATGATACCAGCCGCAATACTCTGCCGGGAAAATGAGCTCACTCTTACGCCAGAAGCTCTCCTGCGGACTAATCAGTGCAATGCGGGCACTGGAGAAATTGGCGTGGTAATCCTCCTCGTGGGCTTCATGATAGCGGAACATTTTTTTGAGGGGCGCATAGCCGGATTTGTCCGGATGATTGTCCAGACGTCCCACCTGGTAGAAATCGGCAAAGCCGCCATTGGCCAGCATCTGAGCCAGACGCAGCTCCTGCTCGTGGGGAGAAACAGCCGCATGGCGATACCACATATCGATAAAATCCACGCTGGTGACAGAGGAAACCATCTCCGGGCTGGAATACCGCTCCAGCTTGAGCAGCTCTGACCCTTTATACATATAATTATTCTTGTCTGCCGCATCAAAGAAGGTGCCCACTTCCCCCCGAAGCATATCGATGGAGAAGAAGAGCAGCTCCGGCTTTTCCTCAGCAATCACCTGCTTGATGTTCTTTTGATACTCGCCCAAAGTAATGTTCTGGAAATTCTTGTACTGCTGATACACCAGATCATCCGGGTCGTCCGCTTTGGGCAGGTTCTGACCGAACATATCGTAAAACCGCTTCCGGCAGTTTTCACACTGGCAAATGCCCTGGTATCCTTTGGTATAGTCCAGCGCAACGGAATAGCCTCCCATGTTCAGGAAAATGCCATCCGGATCCACATCCCGGATGATTTCCCGAATGATGTCCATGGCAACCTTTTGCTGGTAGTCGCTGTTGAAGCACATATGAATCAGGCCGTGGTAATCGATGATCTCCCCCTTGGGACTGACATAGGCCCACTCCGGGTGCTGCTCATACAAGGGCTTGCGCACCTTGGAGAAATCCACTCGGCTGATGACCCGAATGCCCGCATCCTTGCACACCTTGACCACCGTTTTCAGGCTATCGCCGGTGAGGAAACGGTTGCGGGTGTGAAAAGGAATTTTCGACTCATAGCTGGCAACAATACCGCCGGTATTGATGATAACCGTGTTCGTGTGGAAATCCTGCAATTCCCGGACATACTGAGCCGCATCCATATCTGCCATGTCGATTTCACGCAGATTGGTCTGAACAATTCTCCACGCCCGATCCTTCCACCAAAACTGTTCGCTCATGCTTTCATCCTTTCTCTGTAGCGCCATGGATCACTTGCAGCATTCGTGGCAGGCCACAAAATGGTTCGGGGCGATTTCCCGCAGCACCTGAGGCTCCCTGCATTTTTCCGAAGCATAGGGGCAGCGGTTTGCAAAGCGGCAGCCCGGAGCCGGATCGATGGGGTTGGACACCTCTCCGGTAAGCAAGTGGCGCTCCCTGTTCCGCTTGCTTAAATCCACAGTTGGAATGGCATTCAACAAGCCCACGGTGTAGGGATGGACATGGTGCTTGAACAGCTCCTCACGCGGGGCATACTCCACCACCTGACCCATGTACATCACCATGATATCATGGCTGATATGACGCACCACACATAGATCGTGGGTAATGAACATATAGGCAATCTTCCTGGACTGCTGCAAATCCATCAGCAGATTCAGAATCTGTGCCTGGATCGACACATCAAGAGCGGAAACAGGCTCATCGCAGACGATAAATTCTGGATTCAGCACCAATGCTCTGGCCAGGCCTACCCGTTGGCGTCGACCGCCGTCCAGCTCGTGGGGATAGGTGTTGAAATAATGCTCCGGCAAGCCGCACAGCTCCATGGTTTCCGCTACCTTCTCCAGGCGCTCTTTTTTATCCGTAATCAACTTGGAAACCTTCAGCGGATCCAGGATGGTCTCTCCTACGGAAAAATGGGGGTTGATGGAGGAATAGGGATCCTGGAAAATCATCTGCATCTGCTTCTGGACAGCGCTGAAATCCTTCTGCCCTATAGCCGCAATATCCTGCCCCCGGTACAGTACCTTCCCCTCAGTGGGCTGATAAAGGCGAATTAACGTACGGCCCAGCGTAGATTTTCCGCAGCCGGACTCTCCCACCACGCCGATGGTCTGCCCTGCCTTAATCTTAAAGGAAACATCGTCCACCGCATGAACCACGCCTGCATTTGTGGGGAAATATTTTTTGAGGTTTACCGCCTCAATTAACGTCTCGCTCATTTGCTCACCTCATTTTCGAAGAGATGGCACTTGATATAGTGCCCATCCTCCACAGTGTGGATGGCCGGCTTTTCCTGCTTGCAGCGCGGGGTGCATTTGGTGCAGCGTTCAGCAAAGGGGCATCCGGTTGGAACCGTTCGCATATCCAGCACGAAGCCCGGAATCGGTGTCAGTCGTTCCACATCGCTGGTCAAATCCGGGATGCAGTTAAACAGACTGTCTGTATACGGGTGATTGGCCTTTCGGGTAAAAATTTGCTCCACGGAGCCTCGTTCAATCACCTCGCCGCCATAAACCACAGCCACATTCTCGCAGAACTCTGCGACAATACCCAAATCGTGGGTAATAAAGATCATGGAGGTTCCCAACTTCTCCTGCAAATTCTTCATCAGGGTCAAAATCTGAGCCTGAATGGTCACATCCAGTGCAGTGGTGGGCTCGTCAGCCAGCAACAGATTGGGCTCGGACACCAACGCCATGGCAATCACCACCCGCTGCTTCATGCCGCCGGAGAACTGGTGGGGGAACTGCTTGCTGCGCTCCGGAGGAATGCCCACCAATGTCAGAAGCTCTGCTACCCGCTCGTCCCTCTGCTGCTTGGTCATATCAGGATTATGGATTTTCAGAACCTCACTGATCTGATCTCCCACCGTCATCACAGGGTTCAGGCTGGTCATGGGATCCTGGAAAATCATGGAGATTTCCGCGCCCCGCAGGCCACGCAGCTGCCGCTTGGACATCTTCAGTACGTCCTTGCCGTTATACGTGATGCTGCCGCCGGTAATCTCTGCCACATGGTCAGGCAGCAGCTGCATAATGCTTAGAGCCATGGTAGTCTTTCCTGCACCGGTTTCACCAACCACGCCCAGGATTTCCCCTTTGTTTAACTCCAGAGAAAAATTATTCAGTGCATAAACAACTGCCTCATCGGTATTGTATTGAACCCGAAGGTTCTTAATTTCCAGCAATTTCTCCATGTCGGCACCTCAATTCTTCATCTTGGGATCCAGTGCATCCCGCAGTCCGTCGCCGATAAAGTTCAGACTGAGCACAGAAATCATGATAAAGCACCCTGGAATTAGCCCCAGATAGGGATAATATCGCAAATTGGTCTGATTTTCAGAAATAATGCTGCCCCATTCCGGTGTGGGAGCCTGAACGCCAATTCCCAGGTAGCCCATAGCTGCAATACACAGGATAATGGTGCCCAGCTCCATGAAAGTGGTAACGATCAGCGGTCCCATAATATTGGGCAGTAAATGCTTAAAAATCAATCGAACATTGCTGGTGCCATAGCAACGGGCAGCTTCCGTAAACTCAGAATTACGATAATTCATAATTGCAGCGCGAACAGTTCTCGCGCTTCCAGGAATCTTCACAATTGCAAGAGAAACCAATAGCTTATCCAGTCCCGCGCCAAGCGCCGCCACAATAGCCATTGCCAGCATGGTTCCAGGAATGGACATCAACATATCGCAGATGCGCATAATAATTGCATCCGTCTTCCCTCCGAAATAACCTGCCACGCCGCCCATGACTACGCCGCCCACAAAGGCAATCGCCACAGTAGCCAGACCAGCGCCCAAGGAAATCCGACCACCGTAGATAACCCGCGCAAATAAATCTCGTCCGAACTGATCAGTGCCGAAGATATGCTCTGAATTAGGCGCTTGAAAAGCATCAACGATATGTTGAGTTATTGCATTGGAGTAGTCAATATACAGTGGCGCAGCAAATACTGCGATAAGTAGGACCAAAGAGACGACCATACCAACCATAGCTAATTTGTTACGTCTGTAGCGCTTGACAATCAACTTATAGCGTCCACTGCGATTGATTTTAATAGTACTTGCGCCGGACTGTTCCTTAGCAGCATTTTCCGTTGCCATTTCGGTGCCCCCCTCATTCGAACTTGACCCGTGGGTCAATAACAGAATACATCAAATCCACGAGCAGATTCACAATACCCACAAACACTGAGATCACAAGGATACAGCCCATGATAATAGGCATGTCCCGGGTCTTTACCGCACTGGTCAGATAGGAACTGATGCCCGGAATTGCAAACACGGTCTCAATCACCACGGAACCGCCAAGCACACCGGCAAATGCAGCCCCCAAACCTGTAATGATAGGCAGAAGCGCATTGCGAAGAGCGTGTTTTAGAATTACCACTACCTCACTGGCTCCCTTTGCCCGTGCTGTACGGACAAAATCTGAGCGTATTACATCCAGAACCCAAGTACGGGTAGAGCGGATATTGGTGCCAACACTGGCAGCACAGGCTGCAACGACCGGAAGAACGAAATGTCTTATCGTCTTCACGCCATAAGCAGGAAACCAACCGGTTTGCAGGCTCAAATAAATCTGAAGTAAGATACCAAGCCAGAACCCTGGCATTGCCGAAAAGAGTAGGCACAGGAACGTCACCACGTAGTCGATCAAGCTATTGTGCTTCACCGCCGTCAGCGTGCCCAAAGGGATGCTGATAATCGTCGCAATCAATGTAGACAGAACGCCCAGCGTGAGGGTATAGGGCATACGGCTGCGAATTTCAGCCATTACCGGCTGCTGCGTAAACCAGGACACGCCGAAGTCGCCCCGCACTACATTCCACATATAGTTCACATACTGCACCAAAACCGGCTTGTCCAAGCCCATTTCTGCGCGAAGTGCCTCTTTCTGCTCAAAGGTTGCTTCCTGGGGCAGCAGAAGCTCCACCGGGTCGCCGGGAACAAGCGACATAATCAGGTAGATAAACAGCGTTATTCCGATGATTGTTGGGATCAGCATCAAAATACGCTTCAAGGTATATTTAAGCATTTCGTGCCTCCTGCAAAATACTGAGCACATCCGTTGGTGCAGATACACTCGATAGAGAATTCTCTGTTTGATTGTATTTGTAACCGGCAAGGGCGGAGGGTGGAGCTTTTCCTCCCTCCTCCGCCCCTTTGGGTTTCGAATTAACTTATGGATTATTTCCAGCTGAGCTTGCTGATGTAGAAGTCGGAAACAGGGCTGGCAACAACGCCCGTCAGATCCTTGTTGTAAGCAACAGCGCTGACGCCTGCATACAGGCCAATCTGGTAGGCATTTTCATTGCTGTAGGACATCAGGTCAGCCATCAGCTGCTTCCGAGCAACGGGATCCATCTCCGTGGCAATCTTAGCATAGTAATCCTTCAGAGTCTGGTAGCCTTCGAAATACTTATCGGGGGTGTAGGTCTTTTCCATATCGGGATTGTAGCTGGCGCCGGGGTTGCAGAAATCAAACCAGACGTTGGTATTATCGTAGATTATAATATCTGCAGTGACACCGCGCTGTGCTGCATTGAAGGTAGCTGTATCGCAGGGAACGACTGCAACCTTGATGCCAACCTCAGCCAGCTGACCCTGGACAATCTGCGCAACTTTTTCAGGAGTAGATCCGCTGATAACATAAATCTGAAGCTCGCGCCCATCATAATTGGACTTGGACAGATACTCCTTGGCTGCATCCTGGTCATAGGGAATCACAGTATAGGTGCCCTCGTCGGGGGAGGTGGGGAAACCAGTGACAACATCGATATCCAGCACCTTGCCATAGCCGAACAGAACGCCCTGGACGTAATCCTCCTTACGCAGTGCGCTCTCAATTGCCAAGCGCAGGTTCAAATCGTTGCGGATGTAATCATTGGCCCAGCCAAACATCATCAGAGTGCGGGTAGCGGAATCTGTATGGGCCCAGGTTGCGATGGAGTTCTCGGGCAGACGGGTGCAGGATGCCAGGTCAGCATTGATAACCACGTCAGCGTCACCGGATTCCAGCGCGATAAACTGGGTGCTGACATTGCTGATATAGTTCACTTCCACGTGCTTGATAGCAGGAGCGCCTGCCCAATAGTTCTCATTGGCCTCCAGCACCATCTTGTCGCCGCTGGTATTGGAGACGAACTTGTAGGCGCCGGTACCGATGGGATGAGCCGCATAGCCGTCAGCGCCGCCCACCTCTTCATAATAATCCTTGCTGACGATAACACCCATCTGGGTGCACAGCATGTTCAGGAAGGCAGGGCTGACCTTGCTCATGATAGCCTTGCAGTGCGTATCGTCAATCACTTCGCCACCAGCCAGACCGTTCAGCATGGAGGTTGCAGATGCGGGATTCTCCTTCAATGCGGTTTCCCAGCTAAACACCACGTCGGCAGCGGTCATCTTCTTGCCATTGTGGAAATAAACATCGTCGCGGATGGTGAAGGTCCATTCCATGCCGTCCTCAGAAACAGAGTAGTCAGTGGCCAGCCAGGGAGTGGGAGTCAGATCCTCGCCCAGGCGAAACAGCGTATCATATACATTCTGGATGAACACGCCATCACGGGTTTTATCTGCGCCGTAGTTCACGTTCATGGGGAAGAAGCCAGTGATATCGTTGTAGGTGACAACCGTCAGCGTATCCTTTGTGCTGGCGGCAGCTTCGCTGCCCTTGTCAACCACTTTGGCTTCAGTGGGAGTACCAGCTACGGTTTTGCCGCTGTCAGCAGACTTGCTGCCGCAGGCAGTGAACAGGGACACAGTCAGAGCCAGCACCAATGCCAAGCTCATCATCTTGGAAAAGCGGGTTTTTTTCATTGATCTTTCCTCCTGGTTTTTTAATTCCTCGTTGCTCTTGTCGAGCCAACTTGCGTTATGATTGTATACAATTTTGTGAGATTCTTCAATCCGCATTTTTGACATATTTCAAGTGAGATATTTGTACAGTTTGACAAAACTTATAGATTTCCCATGTTTTCTGTAAAACGTGGACTTATTTTGATTTGTAATTCTGTGTCAATTTTAGACTTTTGCACAGCATCTGACATGATATCCCATGTTTCGAATCAATTTTGCATACGATTTCATTTATCGAAATCATATCGCCTGCGGTTTCTATGCCGTATTGACAATTCTTGCAGCCAATGCTATATTGAAAACCAACATTGTTTTCTTACATTACCATCTAAAGAATCTGGAATGCAGAGACAGGAGGCCGCAACATGGACACAAATCCACCCAAAAAGAGTGCTCCGGAATCCGCCTATTCTAAAATGCTCCTACGGCAGAATCCGTGGCTGGAAGGTGTTCTCCAGGAAGACGAACTTCCCATGGCGCTTTCCTTCCGAACCCCGGAGTGGCTATTGGGCAGTTCTCTTATATTCATCGGAGGCTTTATGTTCCTGGATGTGCTCCTCCACCCAACTTCCTTTGGCAGTATCCCTCTCGCCCTTCTGCTGGGGCTTCTCGGTGCCACCCTAGTCTACAGTGGCCTTTGGGCAATTCTGTTTGCCAAGTGCTCCTACGTCCTCGTTACATCCCGCCGGATTGTATACCAAAAGATCAGCTTTCTGGGGAAGCCCGGCAAGCAGATTTCTATTCCCCGCAGTGACATCCAACGGATTCGGTTTCTGAAAAGCACCGTGATGTACCGCATCCGCCGCAGCGACGGGGGGATTGCTATTCTGCTGAAAAATGGGAAAACCGTCCTTATTTCAAGCCTCTGCAATGCCGAGAATATCCTCGGTGCAGTGCGCTGAATCTCCAGAAAAAGTAAAATTCCCACCGTGTTTTACTGAACAGCCTCAGCTTGTACGGACAGCACAAAGAAATACCGAGAGGCTTTCATCGTGAAAACCTCTCGGCAATATATGCATGCGATGGCACAATTTGTATGTTGTGTTTATCCTCTCAAGTCAATATCTCCCCAGTTGGAAGCACCGCCTTGTGTTTACTGGTATTCTTCAGTAGTATCGCAGCCGGACCATTAGAGGACATTCAGTTCCATATACCGCCGATAGGTCTGGAAGCCTGCAGCTTTATAGAATTCTCGAGCATCCTCATTGAATTCCCACACGTCCAGCTCCATTTTGGAAAAGCCTTTTTCTTTTGCTTCCTCTGCGCAAAAGGCAATCAATGCCGTGCCGATGCCTTGCCGGCGGTATGCGGGGGAAACGCCGAATTCTTCAACGCGGTAGAATTCCCTGGGGTGGCAGTAGGGTGATTCCAGGCGGCGGATGTACTGGGCGATAAGGAAGCCGCATACCGTGCCGCCGCTGACTGCTACGATCACATCTGAATCTTCGCCCTCGAATTCCGCATAGACCCGCTCCCGCAATTCCTCGCAGAAGCCGGAGCGGAAAATGTCCGGTCTGCCCTCGGCGTGCAGGCGGTTGACCTGACTGCGCAGTTCATTTACCTGAGGCAGATCCTCCCTGGCGGCGTAGCGAATTTCAAAAGCCATGGCTGCCCCCTTTTCCTTATTTCAGGATTGCCTTGTGGAAAACCTTCTTGCCCTTGCGGATCTTCACGCCCTCCTTCAGCATCGCCTCGGTGATCATGAAGGTAGGAGCAGGCACCTTTTCGTCATTGACCAGGACACCTCCCTGGGTGACCAGGGTGCGGGCTTCCTTGTTGGAGGAGGCCAGCTTGCAGGCGACCATCAGGCTGAGGATGCCGATCTGACCGTCGGTGAGCTGGTCGGCGGTGATTTCGGTGGTGGGCATGTTCTCGTCATCCCCACTGCCGCTGGCAAACAGCGCCTTGGCGGCGGCCTGTGCCTTGGCAGCTTCTTCCTCGCCGTGAACCATCTTGGTCAGCTCATAAGCAAGAATTTCTTTGGCCTGGTTGATTCTGGCATCCTTCCAGGTATCCATCTCGTCGATCTGCTCCAGCGGCAGGAAGGTGAGCATGCGGACGCACTTCATCACGTCGGCATCGCCGACGTTGCGCCAGTACTGGTAGAATTCAAAGGGCGTGGTCTTGTTGGGATCCAGCCACACGGCGTTGCCGGCGGTCTTGCCCATCTTGTTGCCCTGGGAATCAGTGAGGAGGGTGATGGTCATGCAGTGGGCATCCTTGCCCAGCTTCTTACGGATCAGCTCGGTGCCGCCCAGCATATTGCTCCACTGGTCATTGCCGCCGAACTGCATGTTGCAGTTGTAGTGCTGGAACAGGTAGTAGAAATCATAGGACTGCATGATCATGTAGTTGAATTCCAGGAAGCTCAGGCCTCGCTCCATGCGCTGTTTGTAGCAGTCGGCGCGGAGCATGTTATTCACGGAGAAGCAGGCGCCGACCTCACGCAGCAGCTCCACATAGTTCAGATCCAGCAGCCAGTCGCCGTTATTGACCATCTGTGCCTTGCCCTCGCCGAACTCGATGAAGCGCTCCATCTGCTTTTTGAAGCAGGCAGCATTGTAATTGATGTCCTCGCGGGTGAGCATCTTGCGCATATCGGTACGGCCGGAGGGGTCGCCGATCATGGTGGTGCCGCCGCCGATGAGGGCGATGGGCTTGTTGCCAGCCATCTGCAGGCGCTTCATCAGCGTCAGCGCCATGAAGTGGCCGGCGGTAAGGCTGTCGGCGGTGCAGTCAAAGCCGATGTAGAAGGTGGCCTTTCCGGCATTGATCATATCGCGGATCTCTTCTTCGTTTGTCACCTGGGCGATCAGGCCGCGGGCAACCAGTTCTTCATAAAGCTGCATAATAAATTATCCTTTCTGCTTTTTTATTGCACTGCGCTGCCGGTGATGAGCGTTGTAAGAGCGGCGCGCAGAAGATTGACATTGGTTTCATCCAGAATAGTATCCTTCGGGGTGTGGATGCGGGAGAGATACAGCCCCGCCCACCCTCGCTTCAGGGCGCAGATGCCTACGCCATAGGGGAAATTCGCCTGATCGGAGGGGTAGACGGAAAAGCCCTTGGTACGGACGGTGATGGTCTTTTTTCCAAAGGTGCCTGCAATTCTTTCCAGGGATTGCAGCTTTCTTTTATTCTTCTTCAGCTTGGCACCGGGGAAGAAACAGATGGCATCCCCCTCCCCTACGCAGTCCAGGTTCAGCACCAGCTGACCGGAGACTTCCGCTTTGTGCTTCTTTCTGTAGGATGCCGAGCCGATCAGCCCCGCCTCTTCCAAATCGAAGAGGACGAAACAGACATTTTTGCGGTGCAGCTCCGGGAGGGATCTGGCAATTTCCAGCAGCGTCACCACACCGGAGGTATTGTCGTTAACATTGGAGGGGTTTGCCGGACCGATCATCATCAAAAGGATCGATGCCCAAAGCAAAATCATAAAAAGGAGATACCCCAGGTCAAAGGAATGGAGCAGCCAGCCCGCCGCCGCGCCGACTGCCGCAGGCGGGACAAGGAGCATCAGGCAGATAAAAAGCTGGTACAGGAGAAACGTCCAAAAATTGCACGGGGTAATCAAATTGGGGAAGGGCAGCCGGGCGCAGGTATCATAGTGCGCCGTGACCAGATATTTGGCGCTTTTCGGATCGCCGATCACCACATTGCTGCTGCGGAAGCTCCCCTGCTCCACCGTGACAGAATAGCCCAGTGCCTCCAGCCAGGCGATCACATCCGCCCGGAAGGACGCCTTCTGCTTCTTCGATTTGCGCACAGGGTAGCTTTTCACGATATCCATAGGCGTATTCATTTTCTCATCTCCTATCAAAAAACGCCCTCTTTCCTTCCGGAAAGAGGGCGCAAAAATGCACGGTACCACCTCTGGTTCGATGAAGCCTCACAGCTCCATCCTCAGGCCGTCCAACAACGGCTCCCGCTGTATCGGGCGAACCCGTCCTGCCCTACTTACCGTTCAGGCAGGCCACTCCGGGAGGTATTTCAGTGCGCTTTCCTGCTGCCTCGCACCACCCGGCAGCTCTCTGACGGAAAGGGGAACACCTACTTCATCCCATCCATGTGTTGACCTATTGGCGATATCCTAACAAAGAAAAATAGATTTGTCAAGGGTAAACGCGCAAAAATTCTTCGCACACCACCGGCATATCTTCATCGAAGGTCAGTCCGGCTTCATTCATTTCCCTGGTAAAGAAATCCCGATGGATCGCTCGCCAGGAATCCAGGCTCCGGTCGTCCTCTCCTTCCCGGAAGGCGTGGTCGGCGCTGACCTCCCGGAAGGGCACGACATAGACGCTCGTCGTTTTGATAACACAGACGGCCTCGTCCTTTGCGCTCAGGATGACATTGTATTCTCCCACCTTCGGAAGCGGCTCCTGCTCCAGCTCATAAAAAGGGTAGGCAGAGGCTGTGGCGGTTTTTATCCCGTTCAGGACAAGCTCTGCCAGCGCATCCGGGGCGCCGCCAAACGCCCAAGCGTCATATTCGGCGTGAACGCCCGATTTTTCGCAATAGCGTTCCCACATTTCTTCTGCATTCATTGCAATTATCCCCTCAGCATTTCCTCTGCGCTTTTCAGCGTGGTTTCTGTAATATTGGCACCGCCGATGATTCTTGCAAGCTCCCGCTTTCTGCCCTCAAAGTCCAGGGGCGTAACGGTCGTATAGGTGCGGCCGTCGCGTTCGCTCTTGGAAATGAGCATATGGGTATTGGCCAAGGCAGCCATCTGGGGCAGATGGGTGACGCAGAGCACCTGCTTGCAGCGCGCCAGCTTGCGCAGCTTTTCCGCCACCTTCTGGGCGGCACGGCCGGAGACACCGGTATCCACCTCGTCGAAAATCAGGGTGGCAATCTGATCCTTTTCGGCCAGTACATTCTTCATGGAAAGCATGATCCGCGCCAGCTCACCGCCGGAAGCGACCTTACTCATGGGCTTGAGTGCCTCGCCCGCGTTGGCGGACATATAGAAGGCGACCGTATCCGCGCCGTTGGGCATCAGCTCCTGTTCCCGGAACACGCACTGAAACTGTACCCGGGGCATATCCAATTCGCTCAGCTCCTGCAGAATGCGTTCGGACATGATCTGCGCGTTCTCCCTGCGGTTCTGGCGCAGAGCTTTTGCAGCATCCCACGCCTCCGCCTCTGCCTTTTGAAGCTTCTGCTTCAGTCGCTCCAGATGGTCGTCGGCAAACTCAATATCATCCAGCTCTTTTTTTGCCTTGTCCAGGTAATCCAGGATCTCCTGGCAGGTGGAGCCGTATTTTTTGCGCAGGCGATGGATGGTATCCAGGCGGGACTCGATCTGCTCCAGCTCGTCGGCGGAGTAGCTCAGTTCCTCGCGGGTATCTCTGGCCTCCTCAGCCACGTCCTGCACCTGATACATCAGGTCGGAAACGCGCTCATGCAGGGAGGTGAACCGGTCACTGAACCGCGCCAGCCGTGCCAGAGCATGTTCTGCTGTGGACAGCAGACCGGCAGCGCCGTCGGATTCCTCGCCGCCGTAAAGCGCCTCCACCGCCTCGTCCATTCCCTTGGACAGACGCTCGGCATTTTGCAGCAGCTTGCGGCGCTCTTCCAGGGCTTCGTCCTCCCCTGGCTCCAGCTCTGCCTTTTCGATCTCGGCGATCTGGTATCGCAGCGTCTCCATGCGGCGCAGCTTTTCGCCCTCGTCCATGGTCATGTGCTGGATCTCCCGGCGCAGGGCGGCTACCTTCTCATACTTTTCCCGGTAAGTCTCCCGCAGCGGCTCGTTGGCGGAAAAATCATCCAGGAAAACCAAATGGTTTTCTTCGTCAAACAGGGATGCGGAATCATGCTGCCCATGGATATTGATCAGCTGGATGCCCAGCTTCCGCAGCATGGCGACGGAGACCAGGGTTCCGTTGACTCGGCATACATTCTTGCCGTCCAGGAAAATGTCCCGCTGGATCACCGTCTCCGGGTCGTACTCCACCGCATTTTCGGCAAACCAGGGAAATTCCGGCACATCGCTGAAGACGGCGCGGACGGATGCCTTGGTCGCTCCGGTGCGGATCATGTCGCGGTAGGCGCGTTCGCCTAGGATGGCGGAAATGGCGTCGATGACAATGGATTTGCCTGCGCCCGTCTCGCCGGTAAGCACATTGAAGCCGGCGTCAAAAGAGATGTCCGCGCTCTCGATAACCGCGATATTTTCAATATGCAGAAGATTCAGCACGGAAATTACCCCCCTAAAAATTACTTGATCAGCCCGTGGATCTCTCCGCAGAAGGCGGCGGCGGAGTTGGCATCGCGCATGACGGCGATCACCGTATCGTCACCAGCCAGTGTCCCCAGCACCACGCTGCGGCTCATGGCATCCAGTGCTGACGCGGCGGCGTTGGCAAGGCCGGGCAGGGTGTGGATGACGATGATATTCTGGGCATAGTCAAAGCTGGTCACGCTCTCCCGGAAGATGGTGTTGAGGCGACCGGTGAAGGTATTGCTCACCTCGCGGGAGGCGGTGGTATAGTGATAGGTTCCGAGGCTGGTCAGCTCCTTGACAATGCGAAGCTGCTTGATGTCTCTGGAAATGGTCGCCTGGGTGCTGGCAAAGCCAGCCTGGTTCAGCTCCTGCAGCAGCTGCTCCTGGGTCTCGATGTCCTGATTGGAAATGATTTCCATGATCTTTGCCTGACGGTCTGACTTTACGCCCATGCCTCTTGTCTCCTTATCCTTTGCGGAATTTTAGATTTACTACATCGTAAAAGCTTCGGTCATTGAGCCGGACGAGCCGGGTTTCCAATTTGGATTTCTTTACCGTGACAACATCCCCCATATTCAGGCGAAGGGTCTTCCCACCGTCCACCGACAGGTAGGCATTGCGCCGGGAGCTGTTGGTCATGCCGATGGTGATCACCCGCTTGCCGGAGGCAACGATGCACCGGCTTGCCACGTCGTGAGAGCAGATGGGTGTGATGATGATGCTCTCCGCTTCCGGCTCCACAATGGGGCCGCCGGCAGACAGGCTGTAGGCCGTGGAGCCGGTGGGGGTGGAGATGATCACACCGTCGCCGCCGCATTCCATGGCCTGCACGCCGTCGCACTTCACCGCCAGGTGAACGATGCGTGCCACAGCGCCCTTGGTGATCACGGCATCATTGAGGCAGATGTCATGGAAAATGATCTCCCGCTCCCGGGTAACGGTCACATCCAGCATCATGCGGCTGTCGATCTCGTATTTTCCGTCGGCCAGCAGCTTCAGCTTCTCCAGCTCGGTGCTTTCCAGCTCCGCCATGAAGCCCATGGTGCCGATGTTCACGCCCAGCAGCGGCAGGCCGCGCCGGGTGGCTGCCTTGGCCATGTGGAGGATGGTACCGTCCCCGCCGAAACAGATGACCAGATCGGCATTGCCCAGCTCGCGGTCAAGACGATAGAAGCGAATGTCCTTGGGCAGCTCACAGCTGCGCTCCACCTCGAAGGGAAGACACGCCTTTACTTGGAAGCCTGCCTCCCTGAGGATCTGCATGGCACAGCGCAGGGTGTGGAAATTCTTATCCCGATAGGGATTGGGGGTCAGGATCAGATTTTTCATAAATCCGCTCCTTTATCCAGCGTCTCGTGCGCCTCACGGACGACAGCAGCAGGCTCCGGGCAGTTTTCCGCCGCGTCGCTCAGGGTCAGGTGCGCCAAGAACTCAATATTGCCCTCCGGCCCCTTTACCGGGGAGAAGGTAAGCCCCAGGATGGTAAAATGCTGCTCGTGCGCCAGGGCAATGAACTGCTCCAAAACCTCCCGATGAGTGGCAGGGTCGCGGACGACGCCCTTTTTGCCCACCTTTTCCTTTCCGGCCTCGAACTGGGGCTTGATCAAGCACACCACTTGTCCGGTGGGCTTCAGCAGCGCCTTGATGGCAGGCAGAACGATCTTCAGAGAAATAAAGCTTACATCCACCACGGAGAGATCCAGCGGCTCTCCCAGCTGCTCCGGGGTGACATAGCGGATATTGGTGCGCTCCATGACCACCACTCTGGGGTCGGAGCGGATCTTCCAGTCCAACTGGCCATAGCCCACGTCGATGGCGAAGACCTTCTTCGCCCCCTGCTGGAGCAGGCAGTCGGTAAAGCCGCCGGTGGAAGCGCCGGAATCCGAGCAGACATAACCCGTCGGGTCTACGCCAAAGTCCCGCAGCGCCTTTTCCAGCTTCAGGCCGCCCCGGCTGACGTAGGGACAGACTGCGCCCCGTACCTCAATGGCGGCGGTATCCTCATAGGAGATACCGGGCTTATCCGCCTTCTGCCCGTCCACATACACGAGGCCGCTCATAATGATCGCCTGCGCCTTGGAGCGGGTCTCCGCATAGCCCAGGTCGGTAAGCAGCACATCCAGCCGCTTTTTATTTTTCATCCGTCAGCACCCCGCTTACAAATTGTGCAATCGATGCGGCATCCAGGCCGCAGTATTCATACAGCCGCTGCTGGCTGCCGTGCGGAACAAAATCACACCCCAGGTCGATCCCGCTGACGCGGCACTGGGGGCATAGCTTTCGCATCTCCCACGCAATCGCCTGGGAAATGCCGGAGCCGGAGGCGGTCTCTTCAATGACGACTGCCGTTTTGCGCTCCGGCATAAGACGCAGAATTTCCTCCGCCGGAAGTGCGGACAGCTCCAGCAGCCGCAGCACGGTACACGATATACCCTGCTGCTTCAGTTCTTCCGCCGCCGCAAGCACCGCGTTGATCATCGTTCCGTAGGTGATGAGTGTAACATCCGCGCCGCAGCCGCAGGACACCACGCGCGCGGTTCCATCCCAGGCAGAGGCGGTATACGCACCTTCCGTTCCACGGGGGTACCGGACGGCAACGGAGCCGTCACAGATTTCCACTGCCCAGGTAAGCATTTGTTCCAGCTCCCGCAGGCTGGCAGGCGCCAAAATCTGCATGCCGGGAACCTGTCGCAGGAATCCGACGTCAAATACGCCGTGGTGGGTCGGTCCATCGTCACCCACCAGACCGGCGCGGTCAACGGCCAGCACCACATGCAGGCGGAGCATTGCCACGTCCTGCATCAGCTGGTCATAGGCGCGCTGCAAAAAGGTGGAATAAATCGCAACCACCGGCACCATGCCCTGCTTTGCCAGGCCGCCCGCCATGGAGACGGCGTGCTCCTCTGCGATCCCCACGTCAAAAAGGCGCTGCGGGAACTGTTTCATATATTGCAGGAGTCCCGTGCCGCCAGGCATGGCAGCGGTGATGGCGCAGAGCTTTTCATTTTTCTGTGCAAGAGTCACCATGGTGTCGCCGAACACATCCGAGAAGCTGCGCACCCTGGCCGTCATTTTTTTCCCGGTCTCCGGGTCGAATTTCCCGATGCCGTGGAATTTTGCGGGATCCTCTTCCGCAAAGGGGTAGCCCTTTCCCTTTTTGGTAACTACATGAACCAGCGTCGGCTGCTGCAGGTCTCTGGCGGCACGAAGCACGGTGATCAGCTCGTGCACATCGTGGCCATTCACAGGTCCCAGATATTTCAGACCCATATTTTCAAAAATGGTGCTCTGCAGCAGGAAATGCTTGATGCGATTCTTTGCACGGCTGGATAACAAATACACTTTTTTTCCGCCGGGGATGCTGTACATGGTGTTGCGGTACCAGCGCTTGATGCCCAGGTACTTTTCGCTGTTGCGCAGCCGGGAGAAGTGATGGGCGATGCCGCCCACGCTCCGGCCGATGGACATTTCATTGTCGTTGAGCACCACCACAATGGGCTCGCCGCTGTCGGCAGCGTCGTTAAGCCCCTCGTAGGCCATGCCGCCGGTGGCCGCGCCGTCGCCCAGGAGGGCAACCACCTGATAGTCCTGATGCATCAGGGTTCTGGCGCGCGCCATGCCCAAAGCGATGGACACGGCGCTGGATGCATGCCCCGCCACGAATGCATCGGCATCACTCTCACAGGGCTTGGGGAAGCCGGACAGGCCGCCGAACTGGCGCAGTGTATGGAACTGATCCCGCCGCCCGGTGAGCAGCTTATGGACATAGGACTGGTGCCCCACATCAAAAACCAGGCGGTCGACACCGGTATTATATACGGTTTCCAGCGCCACCGTCAGCTCCACGACGCCCAGATTGCCCGCCAGGTGGCCGCCGGTCTGAGACACGCTGGAGATCAGAAATTCCCGGATCTCCCGGCACAGCTGCACACGCTTTTCATCCGTCAGCCGCAGGAGATCCTCATGGCAATTGATATTCGGCAAAATCTCCACAAAAGCACACTACCTATCTGTCTTTTTCTTTTTTCGGAAAGCGTTTCCGATGCCATGCCAACCGGCGATCACCCTGCCCGCAAAATGAACGATCTGCGTGCACGAATTGATGGCATAGGTCTTTCCGATCGCTTTTCCGCCCACCGTGGCAGCCGCCACAAAGGAGGAAAGCAGCAGCGGCACCGCTCCCGCCCAGGAAAAGGTGAAGTTGGCAACCGCCTTCGCCGCAATGACCGCCGACGCAGAGCCGGAAATGACGCCGCAGATGTCGCCGATCACGTCATTGCAGATGGAGCCGACCCGCTCCGCATTGCGCAGCAGGCGAATTGCCTCCTGTGCACCGGGCACCTTGCGCGATGCCATAGAATGGAAAGGGCGCTCGTCCGCCGAGGTGACGGCCACGCCCAGAATATCAAAAACAATACCTACAAGAACGATCACCAGCAGGATGGCGAACGCCGCGATCATCCCACTGCGGGCAAGCAGCTCCTCGGAGAGGAAGCTGATCGCCCCGGATACAAAAAGAGTAATAACAAAAATCGTTACTACCCATCTTACAGTCTTCTTGCTCATATCATCGGAAGCGCAAAGCTGCGCCCAATGCCTCCTATTTTTTGGAAACGGCAGCAGGCGGGATAAATCTTACGGCTTAGGTCGGGTTGGATTTCCCCGGAGAAAACCTGCCGTTGCCGCACAGGCCGTTTCCGTTTGATTTCTCCGCTCAAGCGTCGCCAGCTCTGAGTACCCGATTGCCACTTAGTCCGTACTGCAATCCCCCGCCTGCCCAATTACGACAGCCTAGGTGTTTTCCACAGCAATGTGTGTCATAGTCTTAGCCTCTTTTGCAAGCATGGTTTCCAGAAGCGATTTCAGCGACTGTTCCGGCCGGCAACGTTCTGCTGCGTGATCCTCTTTTCCCGCATGCTCACTCAAGGCAGGCTACGCTGCACGCAGCACACGACTCTGCGCACTGCCTTGCAGGTTCCTATCCTGGTTCGTACGCGAGCGAGCCTCTTAACTGAGGAACTGTCCGTCGTCGCACAAGACCAGGTCTCCACGGAAACCGGGTCGTATGCCCCATGCCATTGGGACGCGCCCGGGATCCTTAACCCCCAGCATCCACCCTAAACTGGGCGTAAAAAGCAGACACCAGGGACTTCATCGATGTGCCCTTCAAAGGATTTTTAGGCCCTTCCTGGAAGATGACCGCATTGACTAGGATACTGCGCCGTTAAGCTGTATATTATCATATATTCACTGAATATACAAGTATTTTTTCCCTTTGCGGAATGCATTTGTGCAATTGGGCAGCCGTTTTGCATTAAAAAGGAGCGAATCTTCTGCCGAAAATTCACTCCTTTGCACAATCATATTGCAATGTATACGCTCTGCTGTCAACTGACCCGTCTAGGTAGGCGGCGGTATCCGACAGGATCCGGAAGCCACAGCGCTTGTGGGTCTTCAGAGACGGAAGATTCTTCTTGCTGACGTGGGAATATATCCGCCTTACGCCTTGCTCTGCCAGCATCCTCTGAACCGCCTGCACCAGTGCGGCGGCATAGCCCTTCTCCCGCTCGCCCGGGGCGGTTTCCAGCGCCTCCAGAAGCAACCCATCCCGGTAGGGCTCCAGCCGCAGCGCACTGACATATTTCCCCTCGACTTCCCATACCGCATACATAGCGCCGCGGACAGGGAAAAAGGTCTCCGCCAGGTAGGAATAGAAATCCTGCTCCGCCAGTTGAAGCTGCCGCGCCTGAGAATCAAAGGGGGCAAGGATCCCGCCATTTTCCAGATTCCCCTCCCGGTAGACCTCCATCAGCTGTTCAAAGGAAAGCTGGCACAGTTGCCTTGCGACGTATAGCATAGGTGCCTCCAATTTTGTAACTTTTTCCGGCTGTTTGAGCATCGGCAGCCTGTGGAAAAGATGTTATGTTTACGGAGTTATCCACATTCCTAACAAGCTTACTCACAGTTTTCACAGAGAAATGGGGAGAAATTTTGAACTTTCTCTTAAGAAAATTTCAAAATGGTTACATTTTAATGACGAGATTCTCTGAACTTTTTACAGCGCTTCCCCCAGAATTGACTTGGTAGCATAGGCATTCAGGCGCATATCCGCCACATTTCCGGCAAGATATTCGTAGTACGCCTGGGCACCGATCATCGCGCCGTTGTCGCCGCACAGCTTCAGCGGCGGCATGTAAACCTGCGCCCCCAGCTTCTGCGCGGCAGCCAGAACGTCCCGGCGAATGCGGGAATTGGCAGCCACGCCGCCCGCCACGGCCACCTTGCGATAGCCCGTCTGCTCCATGGCCATAACCATCCGGGGCACCAGTGTATCGGAAACCGCCGCCGAGAAGCTGGCGCAAAGGCTTGGAATATCAAGCGTTTCCCCCACCTGCTCGGCGTGGTGGATGAGGTTCAGCGCCGCCGTTTTCAGACCGGAGAAGCTCATGTTATAGGGATTTTCACCGAGCTTGCTTCGGGGCAGGGTATATTTCGTCTCGTCGCCCAGCTGCGCCGCCTTGTCCAGCGCCGCGCCGCCAGGATAGGGCATACCCAAAACACGGGCGACCTTATCGAAGCACTCCCCCGCTGCATCATCCAGGGAGGTGCCTAGAATGTTCATATCGGTATAGTCCTTTACCTCCACGATCATGGTGTGGCCGCCGGAGACCACAAGGCACAGAAACGGCGGCTCCAAATCAGGGTATGCCAGGTAGTTTGCCGCAATGTGCCCCCGGATATGGTGCACCGGGATCAGGGGCTTTTTCATGGCAAAGGCAGCGGCCTTGGCAAAATTTACTCCCACCAGCACTGCGCCGATCAGCCCCGGCGCATAGGTCACCGCCACGGCGTCAATGTCCCGCCGGGTCAGGCCGGAGGTTTCCAGCGCCTGGTCGGCAAGACCGTAAATCGCTTCGATATGCTTGCGGGAAGCGATCTCCGGCACCACGCCGCCGTAGAGGCGGTGCAGGTCAACCTGGGACGCAATGCAGTCCGTCAGGACTCTGCGGCCATCCTGCACGACGGCAACTGCCGTCTCATCACAGGAGGATTCCACAGCCAGAATGTTCACAGCTCCCACTCCTTCCTTAAAATCAAGCCGTCCTCTTTGGGGTGGCGGTAATAATTGGGGCGTCTGCCCACCTGGGTAAAGCCCATCTTCCGGTACAGCGAAACCGCGGCGGTGTTGGAAGGGCGCACCTCCAGCGAGAGGCTGTGGCTTCCCTGCCGCCTGAGCTGCTCTTCCAATGCGCCGATCAGCCTCTGGG
Source organism: uncultured Oscillospiraceae bacterium (assembly GCA_934567355.1). Classification (GTDB taxonomy): domain Bacteria; phylum Bacillota; class Clostridia; order Oscillospirales; family Oscillospiraceae; genus Faecousia. The sequence goes on along the minus strand of CAKTJC010000028.1, from coordinate 3,526 downwards.
CAATTCCCCGCCGCCGTGCATCGGGCGACACCGCCACATTCATCATATCCGTCTCCCCCAGCACGGTCTGGGAGCCGACATAGCCGAGAATACGCTCCCCCTCCCGGCAGACGAGCCAAAGGGACAGGGGATTATCCAGCTCGGAATCAACCGACTGCTCGCTCCAGGGATCCGAAAAGCATTCCTTTTCCAGCGCGGCGATCTGCGGCACATCCCGCCGCTGCATGGGGGTTATTTCCATCACTTTGCATCATACCAGCTTTTCCCGAATTTTGCTTCCGTCGTCAGTGGCACACGCAGCGTTGCCACCTGCTGCATTTCCCGGCTTACCAGGTCGGCAACCGGCTGAGCAAGCTCCTCCGGGCACTCCACGATCAGCTCATCGTGTACCTGGAGCAGGAGTTTTGCGGCAGGATATTTTTCATTCAGGGCATTTTCCACCCGGATCATGGCGAGCTTGATAAGATCCGCCGCTGTTCCCTGGATAGGGGTGTTCAGAGCGATGCGCTCCGCGCCCTGACGGACATTGAAATTGGTGCTCTTGAGCTCCGGGATATACCGGCGGCGGCCATAGAGCGTGGAGGTATAGCCGATCTCCCGCGCCTGTGCCACCACATTTTTCATATAATCCCGCACGCCATGGTAGGTGGAAAGATAATTATCGATATATTCCCGCGCCTCATAGCGGCTGACGCCGATGTCCTCCGCCAGGGAGAATTCCGAGATGCCGTACACAATGCCGAAATTGACGGCCTTGGCATGCCGCCGCTGCAGGGGCGTGACCTGATCCTTCTCCACCCGGAATACCTGGGCGGCGGTGGCGGTGTGAATGTCCTCGCCGGAGCAGAAGGCCTGCTGCATGGTTTTGTCGTCGGCAATGTGCGCCAGCACCCGCAGCTCGATCTGGCTGTAGTCCGCGTCCACCAGGACGCAGCCGGGCTTGGGGACGAACATCTTGCGGATCTCCGCACCCAGGTCGGTGCGCACGGGGATATTCTGCAGGTTCGGCTCTGTGGAGGAAAGGCGGCCGGTGACGGTAACCAGATTCTGGAAGGTGGTGTGAATGCGCCCGTCGTCCCTGATCTCCTTCATCAAGCCGTCGGCATAGGTGGATTTCAGTTTGGTCAGCATGCGGTAATCCACGATGGCAGGGATGATGGGGTGCTTATTTTTCAGCTTTTCCAGCACATCGGCATTGGTGGCGTAGCCGGTTTTGGTCTTCTTCACCGGAGTCAGTCCCAGACGTTCAAAGAGCACCTCGCCCAGCTGCTTGGGAGAATTGATGTTGAAGGACGTACCGGAGTAGGAATAGATCAGCGCCTCGCAGTCGGAAATATGTGCAGACAGCATTTTCCCGAAGGCAGCCAGCTGATCGCGGTCGATGGCAATGCCGCGGCGCTCCATCTTATAGAGCACACTGCACAGAGGAAGCTCAATTTCCGCATAGAGCTTCTCCATGCCGCAGCGTTCCAGCTCCTCCTGCAGCGGCTGACGCAGGAGCCATATCGCCTCGGCGCACTGCGCCGCATCCGTATCCTCCACGCTCAGCCCCAGGAAATTGGTGGCAAGCTTGGACACCGGATAATCTGACTGGGAGGGATTCAGATCGTAGGCGGCAAGCGCTGTATCGAATTCTACCTCCATGCCGCTCAGTGCCAGGCCTTCCAGTTGGTGCAGCATGGTTTTGGAGTCGTGAAGGATCAGCTTGGTACCGCGGCTCAGGTGCAGCGGGTTCATCTGCGCCTCCATGGGCGTCAGGGCGCACACGCCTCCCGGCCATGCAATGCCCAGGCTGCCATCCGGGGCAGCATAGAGCGCGCATATGCTCAGGTCATCCGGGGCGGACTGCGCCTTGGGCAGGTGCTCCGCCTTGGCAGCCTTGGGCGTTTCCACGGCAGCGCTCCGCAGACCGTATTTATCGATCAGGCGGACGAATTCCAGCTGCTGGAACAGCCGATACAGCTCCTGCTTATGGTAGGGCTGAATCAGAGCGTCCTCCGGGGCGAAATCGATGGGCGCTTCCGGGATGATGGTAGCAAGCTCATAGGAAAGGTAAGCACTGTCCTTCCCTGCCTCCAGCTTTTCCCGCAGCTTGGGGCGAATGGACGGGTCCTCCAGATTGGAATATACGCCGTCCAGGCTGCCGAATTTTTGCAGCAGCTCCTTGGCCGTCTTGGGACCCACCCCGGCCACGCCGGGGATATTGTCGGAGGAATCGCCCATGAGGGCTTTGAGGTCAATGAGTTTCTTCGGTTCAAAGCCATATTCCTCCCGGAACAGCTCCTCGGTGTACAGGGTTGCGGTGGTCTGCCCCGGCTTGGAGATGATGAGCTTGACGTTCACATGGGTGTCAATCAGCTGCAAGCTGTCCCGGTCACCGGTGACGATGACGCACTGCCAGGCGTTATTGGAGCATATTTTCCCCACTGTGCCAATCACGTCATCCGCTTCCCACCCCTGGCATTCGTAGATGGGAATGCTCATGGCGCGCAGCACCTGCTTCATCACCGGCATCTGCTGGGCCAGCTCCTCCGGCATGGGATGGCGGGTGGCCTTATAGCCGTCATAGCGCAGGTGGCGGAAGGTGGGGCCGTGAAGGTCAAAGGCCACGGCCACGGCATCGGGCTGCTCCTCTTTCTGCATCCGGTCGAGGATGTTCAGAAAGCCGAAAATGGCATGGGTACACAGCCCATCCCGGGTGGTCAGGGGCTTCACGCCAAAAAAGGCGCGGTTAATGACGCTGTTGCCGTCCAGAATCAGCAGCTTCATACTTTTCTCCATTTTGCACCCTGGGGGGTGTCGATGATTTCAATGCCTCGGGCTTTCAGCTCGTCCCGGATGCGGTCTGCCTCGGCGAAATTCTTTGCCTTCTTGGCGGCAGTACGGGCGGCAACCAGCGCGTCAATTTCGGGGTCGGCGCTCGCGGCCTCCTCTGCCTCCTGCTTCTTGCGCAGGGCCTCGGCAGCGGGAATCAGGTTCAGGCTCAGCACCCGGTCGAAGTCTGCCAGAGCATAGATCTTGGTGGCATCATTGCACTTTGCCTTCAGCACGTCATACACGGCGGTCACGGCCAGGGAGGTGTTCAGGTCGGCATCCAAAGCAGCAACGAAGCGCTCCTTCAGCGCGGCAAAGGCAGCTTCGTCCACTTCTCCGTCCTGCTTCAAGGTCGCAATCTTGGCAATCAGCTTGTCGTAAGCGGCAGCGGCGTTGTCCAGGTTCTCCCAGTTGAACACCAGGTTGCGGCGATAGTGGCTCTGCAAGCAGAACAGCCGGTAGGCCATGGGGTCATAGCCCTTTTGTTCCAGCAGGGAGACGGTCAGGAACTCGCCCTTGGACTTGCTCATTTTGGAAACGCCGTCGCCGTAGTCCACGTTCAGGTGACGGACATGGAACCAGTAGTTGCACCACTTGTGGCCCAGGTAACTTTCGGACTGGGCAATCTCATTGGTGTGATGGGGGAAGGCGTTGTCGATGCCGCCGCAGTGGATGTCCAGGTCTTCGCCCAGGTGCTTGATGGAAATGCAGG
>CAKTJC010000027.1 GCA_934567355.1 uncultured Oscillospiraceae bacterium | reverse complement strand
TATTTCCCATTTTTCATCCTGCGGCATGGGAGCAAAAGACCCGCTGTCCAGCCGCAGACAATTTATTCAGAGGTTCCTTAGTATTCGGCGCAGGCGTGCTCGGCTGTAATCTCGCAAGGAATCTGCTGCGCGCGGGGAAGGATGTCACATTGCTTGCGCGGGGGAACTGGGCGGAGGCAATTCAAAAAAACGGTCTGCGGATCAAGGATAAATTTTCACTGCGCACATCGGTCACCCAGATCCCGGTGGTGACTGAGCTGAGGCCGGAGGATACGTACGATGTGATCTTTGTCGTCATGCGCTATACGCAGATCGGTTCGATCGCGGATGTGCTGCGGGCGAATCCCACAAAGAATATTGTCTTCGTGGGCAACGACGTGCGCACCAGAGCGGTTGTCGCTTCCCTGCCGGAGAAAAACGTAATGTTTGCCTTTGCGCTCTCGGCGGGGCATCGGGAGCCTGACCGGGTGGCGTCCATTGACCTCAAGAAGATCACCATCGGGCAGCTTCCGGGGATGCCCTCGAATGAGCAGCTGATCGGCCGGATTTTCAACGGCACGAAATACAAGGTAGTCTACGAGCCGAATATGGAGGACTACCTGCTCTGCCATGCGGCGTTCGTGATCCCGGCAGCCTTCGCGTGCTACAAAACGGACGGCGATCTGAAAAAGCTCAAGGGCAACACGGCCTATCTGAGCCGGATGATCGATGCCAACATTGAGGCCTACCGCGCGATCAGGGATGCCGGGCATGAGATCCTGCCGAAGGCGGATGCGGAATTTGAGGGCGCCGCATATCGCAAGACCTGCCTGCGCTTTTTCAAGCTCATGTGCGCAACGAGTCTCGGAAAAATCTGCGCCTCCGACCATGCCATGAACGCCGTCGATGAAATGAGCGCGCTGAACCGGGATCTGAAACAGTTCTTTGATGAGCACGGCGCGGCATATCCGGTATGGCAGGCGCTGGAGATGGAAGCCGGAAAATACATGCATTGACAGCGATCCGGCGAAATGCAAAAACACTTGACATTTCCGTCTGCTGCCTTATAATGAAGCGATAGAAAATAAATGCCGGACGCTTTAGACGCAGGGCTAATCCCAAGGGGATGGCTTTGCGTCTTTTTGCGGCCGGAAGAAAGGGCGCAAGAAAAATGGGACCAAATGAACAACTGCAGACCCAGCGGCTGATCCTGCGGCGGTATCGGGAAACGGATCTGAATGATCTTTACGAATACCTTTCCGACGCACAGGTCGTAAAATTCGAGCCTTATAAGCCCATGTCCATGGACGAGGTGCGGGAGAATCTGACCTGGCGCATCGGCACCGATGAGATGGTCGCCATCGTATGCGCAGAAAGCGGGAAGATGATCGGCAATGTCTATCTTGGAAAACGGGACTTCGACTCGCTGGAAATCGGCTATGTGCTGAACCGGCATTTCTGGGGCATGGGCTATGCTGCCGAAGCCTGCGGAGCGCTGATCTCTCTCGCTTTTCAGCAGGGCGCACACCGCATCTATGCGGAATGCGACCCGGAAAACAGCGCATCCTGGCGTCTCTTGGAGCGGCTCGGCTTCCGGCGGGAAGGGCATCTGCGGCAAAATGTTTCCTTCTGGACGGATGAACGGGGGAACCCCATCTGGAAGGATACCTATGTCTACGCCCTGCTGTGCAGCGACAGGAGAAACGCAAAATGAGCATGAAGCAATTGATGACCGAGCGCTTTGGCAAGGACAATGTGCTTGCCCTGGCGACAGTGGAGCATGGACTTCCCGCCGTGCGGTATGTGAATGCCTACTATGAAGAAGGCGCGTTTTACGTCATTACCTATGCCCTGTCCAATAAAATGCGTCAAATTGCCGCCTGCCCCCATGTGGCGCTGGCCGGGGAGTGGTTCACCGGTCGGGGAACGGGTGAGAGCCTTGGCTGGTTCCGCAAGCCGGAAAACGCAGCCATTGCGGCAAAGCTGCGCGCCGCCTTTGCCGCATGGATCGACAATGGGCACAACAATTTTGATGACGAAAACACCGTCATTCTGCGCATCACCCTCACCGAAGCAGTACTCCTGTCCCACGGGACAAGGTACGAATGGACGTAAAAGCAGCCGGATGAATTCCAGAAAAAGGAATTCATCCGGCTGTTCTTATGCTTCTGTGTCCTCCTGAGGCGGTTGAGCGGCAGCGGGCGGCTCCTCTGCGGGGGCGGATGCCTCCGGGGGTTGGGGCTTTTCCTCACCGGTTTCCCCTGGCGCTTCCGCACCGGCTTCCTCCGGCTTTTCCCCGTTGGCAGGGTGCTCCGGGGTCAGGGGCTGAAGGACGAAGGGTTCATCCGCTTCCACCAGCTCCGCTTCGGCAGGGTTCAGGGGCGGCATTTCGATTTCGGGGCGGGGGCGCTCCGGGTGAAGCTCCGGTTCCGCCTCGTCCGGCTGCTCCTCCTGCTTTTTCCGGGGGCGGCAGACTATCGCCAGCAGCAGAGAAATCGCCGCACTGGCCGCCGAAATGACGGCGCCCAGGCGGAATGCGTGATTGCGGTAGACAAAGCGTAGGGTGTGGGCGCCCTGGGTCAGGTTCAAGCCGATCATGCAGTCGCCGATCAGCACCGTCTCCTGGGGCTGGCCATCCACCTCGGCGTACCAGTTGCCGTTCTGGGGGATGGAGGTATACAGCAGGCCATCCCGGGAGCAATTGATGGTGCCCTCCACCAGCGTATTGGAGAAGGAGGTGAGCTCCAGCGCGGAATTGCTCAGCAGTTCATAGCCCAAGCGGAACAACGCATCATCCATGATGGCTACGCTGACATTTGCCGTGCCGCTCTCACCTGCCTTGCACAGAATGCGGATGTCGATTATATCCCCCGACTTTACATCGGAAATGGCAAGCATCTGAGGCAGACTGATATTTTCACGGTACAAATCCACCCCGTTAACGCTGACATAGAAATCATTGCGCTTCGGAAGATCCAGCCGCACACAGGCAAATCCATCCAGATCCGCTACATAGGAATAGGTCACAACAGAGCTGGCAGTTGGATTTTCGTATCGGCAATAACCGCTGGGGTTGTACTCCGGCACCTCTACGCCGCTGCCAAACACATCCCAGTATTCGTCCGGAATCGTATGCCACACATCATCGGTCACACCGGTGGCCGCCCGGAACAGCTCATTCTGGAAGCCAAAGGAACAATCTCCGGTCAGGAAATCCACCTGTGCCAGCTGGGGCTCCGTCAGGAAGCCAAGGGGCAGGTAGGCCGTATTGCGGTACAGGTACACGCCGCCGAAATGGTGCACCTCCTCAAAGCAGGAGCTGCTGCGGTCTCTTCCGTCCCGCTCGATCATGTATTTCAGGTTCAGGAAGAGATTTGCAACCGGGGAGCTTTCCTCGAAGCAGTAGCGGTTATAGGTGTTCTTCGCCCCATAGCCCAGGGCGCGCATAAATTCCGTGATGTGCACATTGGCGGAGCTGGTGAAGGTGGAGATGCCGGAATAGCCGTTCAGCGCGCCGTCGTTAAGGGTCTGGGAATGAGCCGTCTCCGCCCGGTAGAAGAGGGTATCCGCCTCCCGCTCCTGCATGTAGCGGATCATGGACGCCGCCGCTTCCGTGCCCCTGGGATAGTCTATCACATTGGTGCCGGGGAAATAGAAGCCGAAGGCGGTCAGGGTGGCCGCCAGCTCCAGCGCCATCACGGTGCATACGCAGCGCTTGGTGATCCGGCTCCGGCGGCGCTGCACCCGGCGGACGCGCTGGGTCTCCTCCTGCGTCTCCTCCTTGGGCTTGGCGCGGAAGCTGCCCAGCAGCAGGATCACCAGATACAGCACAAAGAAGAAGGCATTGTACAGAATGTACACATGCACATCCATCTGCTTTCCGAACAGCGGAATGCTCTGGGTCTTCATGAAATCCTTGCAGCAGCACAAAATGGCGGCGGTCAGCAGCCCCGATGTGACGATCTGCAGCGGCTCGAACCGCCGCCGCAAGATCCAGGCGCGGTAGGCCATCACCAGCAGCACAAAGCTATACAGGAAGCTGAACCGATAGGGGATCATATTGGGGAAATGGAAGCCGTGCCAGATATAGTCCAGCTGGCGGATAACAAAGCTGGCATTGAAGAAGAGCAGCAGGAACAGGCTGCACAGCTTATCGCGCCACTTCACATCCCAGGAGATCAGGAACAGAATGCCCAGCATGATGCTGCCCACGCCGCAGTACAGGTTGGGCAGCCCCTCCTTGAAGCTGGGCTCGATGCCGCCGCCCATGTTGCCCGCCACCTGGCGCATGGCATCCAGCAGTCCCTTGAGATCGTTGGTGGAGGCAATGTTCAGCCGCAGGCCGGTGGGGAATTTGTTCACGCTGGACTGGGTAGTCTGCAGCGCCGCCATGGCCGTGACGGTCAGGAATGCCGTCATACCCAGCGCCAGCACCGAGAAGATGCCGATGCGCAGCAGGTCGGCGAAAAACCGCTTCCAGCCCCGGGGGCAGCAGATCTCATAGCAGAAGAAGCACAGGAAGACGAAAATGCATACAAAGAAGCCGATATAATAATTGGAGATCACCGCCAGCGCCAGGGTGACGGTATAGAGCACGAATTTCTTATCCCGCAGCAGCTGCACCATGCCCAGCGTCACCAGCGGCAGCAGGGCGAAGGTATCCAGCCACATCACATTCCACTGGTAGCCCAGCGCCCAGGCGCACAGGGCATAAAAGCCGCCGAACAGGGCAATGGAAAAATCGTCCCGGTCGAAGAGCTTATGCAGGAAGATGCTGAAGAACAGCCCCGCCAGCCCCAGCTTGATGGGCACCAGCAGGCAGAAATAATTCAGCACCTGGCTCTCCGGCACCAGCACGCTGAGCAGATTCAGGGGACTGCCCAGATAATAGGCGATCAGGCCCAGATAGTCCACGCCCATGCCCACATCCCAGCTGTAGAGCAGGCTGTCGCCGCTGAGCAGCGCCCGGCGGAAGGAGACGAAGAAGGGATAGTACTGGTGATAATTGTCCGAATACAGCATGGCCGAGGTGCCGAAGGGATGATAGCCGTTTACCAGCATCACCAGCAGCATGCCGCCGAAGGGGATCAGGAAGGCAAGCAGGCAGTTCCATCCGCTCCCCCGCAGGCGCGGTTTTCTTGTTAATTTCATTTGGGTGATCCTCCGAAGGATTTTCTGGGAGCGCAGCAGCATTTTCTGCCTCCCATGGTATTATGGGCAAAACCCGTATTATTTTACCATGTTTTTCCCGCCAGGTAAAGTGGTGAATTTCGAAAGAAAATATTAAGGTCTCAAATTTTCAAAGATTGGAGTCATCGAATATGAAGCCTCGTTTTACAAAAGCGTTACTGACGTTCACAATTCCCTTGTTTCTTGCAGGGTTCCTAAGCAATTTCAAGGCAGCTGCGGATGCTTCCCAGCGCGTGGACAGCCGTCCCTATCTACAGTTCAGCATTGAAGACAATTACCAGGTGATTGCTCCCTCCAAGGTGGACAACCATTACAGCGGCAACATTTCCTATGAGGGTGTCAGCAATGTCTGCGTTACCATTGACGGCAAGGCCATTCCCTTGGAGCAGGCCGTCAAGGAGGAGAAATGCTCCGTTGAAGAATTGATTGCCTATGCCCAGGTGGATGCCCGCCTCGGTCTGTGTACGGAGGGCGAATGCACCTACAACGGTCTGACAAAGTTCACCTATACCTACCCGGACTATATGCTCATCACCATTCATGATGTCTACGAAACCCCCAACGGCACCAACTACACCATCAATTATTTTACCGTCACCACTCCGCAGGAATTGACCCCGGCGCCCATCGGCTACACCGATATGCGGACAAGGCAATACCTGGATTTGGAGGACTGGGGCATCACCTTCACGCCCACCGAGGTCACCGAAACCGGCATCCTCCTGGAAACCACCCAGCAGGGCGGGCAGAATTTTGGCGATTTGTACCTGAAGGATTTTTATCTGGTTTCCGAACCCGACCAGGAATATCTGGGCGAAACCCTGGTGATTCTGTCCATTCCCGTTACCATGGACGGCACCGGAACCATTGAGCTTGATTGGAACCAAACCATGCCCGCCGGGGACTACACGCTGGTGGTTCGGCTGGAAGAGGTTTACTACAAGGACGAGATGCCCTCCCTCATGCGCAATTATCACGATACCCAGCAGTATCTGATTCCCATTACCATTCCCCAAGCCTAGGGAGAAACTCTGAGCAAATCATCCGAAGTCGGGCAGCTCGGGGATTTATCTCGCATTTCAACAGAAAATTGGATCTTTTCGTGCCTCTTCCAATCTTTACGGAACAGGACTTTACGGCATTTATGCCGCTATAAACGAGCGTCTTATCCACTCAGTACGGAGGGAAAATGAAGAAAAAAGCGGATATTCTGGAATTGCAAAGCCTGACAAACAGTCTGGTCTTTTTTGCGCCGGTGGCGCTGCTGGTGCGGACGCAGGCAGGGGTTTCCTATTCTCAGTTCTTTGTACTTCAGGCGGCGTTGTCGCTGACGATTTTGTGGTTTGAAATTCCCACCGGATTTCTCTCCGATAAAATCGGATACAAGCGCTCCCTGGTCACGGCGCAGCTGCTCCTGGTCATGGCGCGTGTGCTGCTGGCAGGTTTTTTGCTTCGTTCCCTCCCCATTTTCTATGCAGAGGCCTTCGTGGAAGGGATTTCCTGCTGCTTTCTGTCCGGGACGGACAGTGCGTATCTGTACTCCCTGTTCCGTAAAGACGGATTTGCTGCAAAACGGGCGCGCATCAATAATTTTGGAACCGTGGGTTTTCTGGTCAGCACGGTACTGTATGCACCGATTTATCACTTTTTCGGGCTGACCGGGCTGCTGGTGACCACAGCTGCCGCATGCGGTATCAGTCTGCTGCTGGTGATCCGCTTCCCGAAAGAGCCGGTTCTGCCGAAGACGATCGTGAGAAAAGGAAGCTCACCTGGAACACGCAGGGCATTGGGACAGTATTTCTGATGATCTTGCTGAGCACCTGCTTTACGCTGGGTTCTTTTCTGATCAGCTTCTTCTATGTAAACAAGCTGGAAGCGCTGTCCATCGGGGCAGAGGCAATGACAGGAATCATTTTGGCGTATTCTCTGGCAGAGCTGCTGCGCGAGCCGATCTTCCGGGTCTTGAAAGTCCGCCGCTATCCTGTCGTTCTGCTGCTCTCCGCCATCGCAGCAGGGGGCGCATTTGCAGTCTTCGGCGCAGTCAAAGCGGCAATTCCGGCAATCGGCCTGATGATGGTTCTTCCGCTGCTGCTGGCGATCCCCGGAGGAGGATATTCAGAACCGCTACATTGATTCCATCAGCCAGGAGGGAAACCGCGCGTTCATTCTTTCGGTGATCAACATGGGCGGGAGCATTCTGGAAGTGGTGTTTTTGCTGGCATCATCTGCGGTGGCTAGACAGCTTTCTGGGTGTCGGCGTTCTGATGGTTCTCTCCGTTCTCCCGGTCGCAGTCCTTGCACGCAGGATGTATTGTACATAAAAACGCATGCGCCGCCAATTGACTTTGGAGAAGAAATATGATATTCTGATGTCCTTATTACCGCGGAGCACACAAAGGAGGGCAGGATTATGAAGCTTTTTTTCCGCTACTTTCGGGAGGCGATCCGCCTTTTTCCAAAGGCGTTTGCCGCAGCCATGGGGATGACTGCGCTGCTGACGCTGACGGACACCGTCATGCCATGGGGCATGCGGGCATTTCTGGATAGGGTAATTGAAGAGAAGGACTATGGGATCCTTTGGGGCGGCTGTGCAATATTTGCCGTCTTTTTGTTTGTGCAGACGCTGCTGAATATCCGGCGTTTTGCCGCGCTGGACCGGTTCGGCGGGGCATACATCGAGCACCTGACGCTGGAGCTGGAAGACACCATGGCGCACACGGCCTATTCCGAAATTGAAAAGCTTCAGCCCCAGATGATCCGCAACATTCTTTACAGCGATGTATTCAATGTATTTCGGTGCATCGGACATTTCATTCCATCCATCATCGGTGCAATTGCCGTGCTGCTGACCTCCCTGAGTCTGGGCTTCTTTTATGACTTCTGGCTGGCGGTGTACATTCTGGCGGCAATCGCCGCGGGCCTGCTGCTGTCCTGGTTCAGCAGGGAGATCCTTGCAAAGGTCGCCGGCCAGACCAACGGAAAAATGAAAATTCACGATGCCTGGTGCACCCAATTTGTGGAAATGCTCCCGCTGATCCAAACCCACGATGTGCTGGGTTACTATCAGGAGAAGACCCACGAAAATCTCTCTTCCTTCATTTCCACCGCCATCCGGGAGGATAAGAAGATCTATTTCTGGACGGGGCTTGTCAGCGGGTATCACACGCTGTTTTCCATCGTCCTGTCGGCGCTGCTGGCGATCCCGGCAGCGGAGGGAAAAATCTCCAACCTTGTTTTCTTTACCATGCTGGCAAATCTTGCCATGCAGCAGGCGCAGTCGCTGGAGGGGCTGTTCCGGCAGTGCGTGCGGATGTTCCCCAGCCTTCACCATGTGGAGACGCTGCGGCAGCTGCCCCGACGGCAGGGCGAAGCAGCGCTGCAAGCCATTCGTGACCTGGATTTTGAAAATGTCTCCTTTACTTATCCCAACGGAGTGCAGGCGCTGAAGGACGTGAGCTGCCACCTGGAGGCCGGGGATACCGTGCAGATCACCGGCGAGAACGGCAGCGGAAAATCCACGTTCATCAAGCTGATCACCGACCTGTACCGGGCTGACGAGGGAACCCTTCGCTTCAACGGGCAGTCCGCCGACGATTTCCGGCAAGCTGACCGCAACCGACAGATCCTCTATGTCAACCAGGACGAAAAGCTTCTGGATGAAACCTTCCTCAATTACCTCTCCCGGATCACGGGCAGGGATATTCCCCGTGAGGAATACCACCGCCTGCTTGCCGCACTGAGTCTTCCGGACGACGACCGGGAAATTATCGGAAACGGCAGCTCCCTTTCCGTCGGCCAGCGGAAAAAGCTGCTCATTCTCAAGATGCTCCTGCGGCAGGAAGACGCCTCGGTCATCATTCTGGACGAAGTCACCGCCGGTCTGGACGCCCAGGCCCCGGACTGCTTCTACCGCCATGTGGAGGAGCTTGCCGGACGGGGCAACAAGATCATCCTGCTGATCGATCACACGCTGGACGGGCGGCCCTTTATCAATAAGCATCTGCATTTCTCCCTGGGAGCATGCACTCCGGAGCGGTGCTAAAAGAACCGGGACGTTCGAATTTTTGCGAACGTCCCGGTTTTCATTTTTCCTTCTGAGAGCAGACCATCAGCTGGATCCCCCGGTCAGAAGCCGGAGTGCCGGTGAAGTCGGCGTAGGCAGCGGTGATTTGCAGGTCGAGGGGCGGCAGGAGCGCCCGGAGCTCTTGCAGGGTGTACAGGCGGATGGGGTTGCCCTCCTGCATGTCCGGCTTGAGCAGCGGCGCGCCGTATGCGTAATCCACCTGCCCGTAGAGCAGGATGCGCGTCTCCCGATTCCACTCAAAGGCGGAGAGCGTCAGGCACTTTTCTCCGGCGTCCCAGAGGCGACAGGGGAAATGGGAATCCGCATAGTCGCCGTTCATGATGTCCATGAAGTGCCTCCCGCCGGGCTTCAGCGCTCTGGCGGCGACCTCAAAGATCTTCCTGTTTTCCGCGTCGTTTTCCAGGTAGCCCACTGCGCCGTCCGCCATGTTCAGCACGGCGTCGAATTCCCCTGCGAAGGGCACCCTGCGGATGTCCATGCACAGAAAATGCGCGTCCAATCCCTCCCGCTGCGCCTGCTGCTGCGCATAGTCCACATAGTCCTTCGTAATGTCCACGCCGACCACGGAAAAGCCCCGCCGTGCCAGCTCCAGGCTGTGGCGCCCAAACCCGCAGGCCAGATCCAGGATCCGCTGCCCGGGGCGAAGCTGCAGGACTTCGATCAGGAAATTCACCTGCCGCACGGTGTCCTCCACCCAGGACTGATTCTGAATATCCAGCGTCCATATCTTGCGATACCAATCGCTCTGCATTGCTTTCAGGGTAATTCCCGCCTTTTATCCGTGATAGTCCCCCGTGGCAGAGTTCACCGTCACATAGGGGACGATTTTACCGTCGATCTTGACATAGACCTGATAAATGCCGTCGCCCAGATCCTCGTAGTACTCCGGGGCGACGCCGTAATTTTCCATCAGGCCCCGCTCAAACTCCACCTTCCATACCTCCTTTTGCGCCTCGGTGCTTGCCTGTGTGGGGGCAGGCTCGGTGTCCGGCTCAGTGCCGGTGGAGACGAGATTCGGCAGCACGTCGGCATCTCTGCGTGCGCCGCAGGCTGCCAGCGTCAAGAGAAGGGCGAACAGGGTGAGGAGTAAAATCAGTTTTTTCATTTTGTAATATTCCTTTCTTATTTTGCAATTTCAATGGGTGTGGCTTCCGTCACGAAGATCATGGCGTCATACAGCTCCGCCGGAACGGCCTGTATCCGATAGCTGCGCGGCAGCAGCCGCATCAGTATCCCATTGTACAGCTCTCCCAGAGAGCCCATCGGGATCCGCCCGCGCACCTGGGCATTGAGGGCGGAGGTTTCGGGAACAGCGGCAAAATTCAGGAAGCTTTCGGCAAAACCGCAGGACATGGACGCCTTTGCCAGCGGGTCATGGGAATAGAAGGTGTGATTCAGCCGCTCCCCTGTACCGGCGTTGGGCAGATTGCAAATTGATTTGTAGAAATCCATGCTTTGCCGCCGAATCCGTGTCTCGTTCCGGCTCCGGCGGCGCTTTTCCCCAAGCGGAAACTCAGAGCAGCCGCTCCCAGCGCACGTCCTTCCAGCCGGCGGTATCGAAGCAGCTGCGCACGGCGGTGCACATCAGCTGCAATTTCTGCCGGATGGCAGCGGATTGAATAAGCAGCGCTGCCTCGTCCTCGTGAACCATAAAATATTCCATGATTCGTGCCCGATCCTCCCGCTCGTCCACGCAGGCGTAGCTGTCCACAAAATAAACCGTGTTCAGGCTGCCACCGTACAGCGTCCATTTTTGCGTCGGGTCGCTTTGGTTTGGGTCGTAGGTGTAGTGAAAATCCGCCGGGTTCAGTGAAATCCAGGTGTCCGGGTCGATTGCCGCATAGTTGACGGACAGAATGTGATTTTCCGTGGCATGCCAGAGCTCGTGGCAAATGATGCTGTCCAGCGTGTCCGTCGCGCGGACATCCAGTGCAATGTTCTGCCAGTCACGGCTCTCGTAGGTGACGCCCACCGCGCCATAGTCACTGCCGATGTGCTCCACCAGCAGGAAGCGCACGCCGCCCTCGCCCATTCCGTTTTGGAACTGAGCGAAAAAGCCCTGGGGATACAGCGCCAGCGTGCGGCTCAGCGCATCCAGCACGGTGCGGATGGCTGTCACTTCTTCGGCAGCGCCCATGCTGTCCGTCAGCGTCAGGGGGTGATCGCAGAGCGCTGCCGCCTCGGCACACTGGGCGGACAGCAGAATGTGCACACCGTAGCGTTCCTGCAATGTATCCGCATAATCCCGCGCCTCCCGGAGCGTTTGTGCCACCGGTGCGCCGTCGGCAGTCTGCCAGTACTGCTGCGCCAGCAATTCATCCACCGTCACGGGCGAGGGGACGGCTGCGGCATCCGCGATTGCCCGGAAGGGCAGGCGAGCGGTATCCATTGCATAAAAGCGGAACGCTCCATTTTCGTAAACCGCCCCCACCAGCGCTCCCACCTCCGGAAGGTAGCAGGAGAAATACATTTCGCCGGAGATGCCGGATTCTGCCAGTGCGCAGGCGCTGACCTGCTCACCCAGGGCATACACCGTGGTGCTGCCCCCGCGGGTGCCCACCAGATAGGCAGAATCAGGGACGGCATATACCTCCCCGCTGCTGCTCTGGAAAACGGTGCAGTCCGCAAACCGGAATTCCTGATTTTCCGCGCAATACAGGGCGGAATAGCCCATTGCATCCATGTCAAATTGCAGCAGCGTCATGCCGCTGTCCCGGAAGCTCGTCTGATAGCGCGCCTGATTGAGCATGGTCACCTGCCCCGTAAAGAGGTCAACCATGGCTGTGCCGCATTCGCTGCCGTAAGGGGAGAGGAAAAACTCCACCGCCATTCGACCGCTCTGGCTGTCGAAGGCTGTAATGTCCAGCAGCCGCAGGTCAAGGCTCAGCGCTGCGGTGCTTCTTTCGCCGGTGGTCACGCTCTGGCAGCAGAGCACATTGTCGCGGACATAATAAAAGCTCTGTCCGTCATAGGAGAAAAAACCGTCCACGGTCTCCGTGTTTGCCATGCCGAGGGGCTCCAGATTTCCGTCCAGAAATTTCCAGGCGTTTGTATCCCGGTTGTACAGGGCAAGCCTTCCGTCGACAAAGGTCTGTTCCTTAAGGCTCCAGGTTCCCCCCAGATCGGCGGTGCAGACGGCGGTGTCCGCATTGACGTCCACGATCCGCAGGGACGTCTTTTCTTTTTCATAATCCGCCCAGCATACCGCCACCCGTACCCCGCCCACAGGGTAAATGCCGGAAAGAGCGCTGGGCTGGATGCATTGCAGCGCGCGCACCGGCTCCCGGCTCTGGGGGGACTGCTGCTCATTGCCGCAGCCTGCAAGCAGCAGGCACAGCGCCAAAAGAATGAGAATAAGCTTTTTTGTTTTCATTTTTCAATCCTTCATGCAGTATAGATGGATGCCCAGCGCGGCATTGAAGCCCGTGGCGGCAAAGACGCTGAATCGCTCCACCACCCCGAAATAAGCCGCCGGGACAATTTTCATTCCCAGCGCCCCCACCAGCATCATGCCCAGCGCAATGCCCGCGCATATGCCATAGGAGCGACAGTCTTTGCTTTTTGCTCCGGCGACGATGATCACCGTCAGCGAGGCGATGGACAGCAGCACCACCAGCACCGTGGCAAGAATGTGCATTTTATCCTGAAATGCACCGGCATAGCCGCTGCTGCTCAGGGGGAACATGCGGTAGCCCACGGCGGAAACCCACTCCATTGCCGCAAACAGCCAGATACCGACGCGCAGCAGGTGCGTCTTCTTTCCCTGCATTCCCACGCAGACCATCATGATGCTCATCAGCTCACATGCATTATACAGGCTGCTGAGTCGGTTCCATAGTGCCAGGGACGGCGCATCCGCCGCGCTCAGGTCACTCACTGCCTGCGCCATCCAGTCATAGCCCGGATAGGCCAGCGGAGAAAATACCACCGCCGCCGTATACGAAAGCAGGCTGACCACGCCCAGCAGCCCCAATTTTTGAACCAGGGTTTTTTTCATATTACAAAGGCTCCTTTCTGCCCGACGATTATAAAACACTTTTTTTCACCATGCATGCGCATCCCCTTACATATTCGGCATCCGACCTTACAAAACCGTCACAAATAAAAACGCAGTGCACGACCACCGGTTTTGGCGGTCAGCACTGCGTCTATGCGTCTGGCTGGCAGGGGGCTTTTTCAATTATGTAGTGCTCTGCGTTGATGATGCATTCCCGCCTGCACTTGGGGCAGAACAGCGGGAAATTGCGCAGCACCGTGCTGGGCAGCAGCCGCAGGCGGGTTTTTGCCCCGCAGACGGGGCAAAGGATCCACTTTTCCTCATTGCTCATGCGTTGTCGCCTCTTTTCGCGTGGAAGATTCGGAAAAAAAGCCGCACGTGGGCATCCAGCATTTTCCGGCACTCCTCCTCACGTTCGGGCTGCCGGTCGCAGATGCCGATAAGGGTGATCACCGGTGCGACATACATCAGCGCCATGGTATCGGGGTTTTCCGGCAGCAGCTCCCCACCGGCGATCAGACTGCGGAAAATTCCCGCGTGATAGGAGATCACCCGCTCCACATACCGCCGGGAATACAGCGCCGCCAACTCGGGAGACCGGAACTGCTCGATGGTCATCATCCGCCGGAAGCGGCTGATGGCCTCATTGTGAAGGGAATAGTCAAAGATCTGGTACACCTTGGCAACCAGCGCATCCTCGCTGATTTCCGTAAACACCGGCACATCCTGTGGGGCGTTCTGCACGTGGATGTCGATCTTGTCGGTATCATGCTCATACTGCGCCGCCGTTGCCTCCACAATGGCATCGAAAATGGACTGCTTGCTGGGGAAATGATTATAAAGCGACGGCGCCTTGATCCCCACCGCCTGTGCAATCATTCCCACGCTCACCGAATCATATCCGTACACAGAAAACAGTTCCAACGCCTTATCCAGTATTTTCTGTTTCGTATCCTCCTGCTTCATGGCTCCTCCATATGCTAACTAATGTTCGTTAGCTATTATAATTCATCAAATTCCGTTTGTCAATATGAAAATCATAAAAAGGAAGAAGTCCGGATGGATCGTTCGAAGCTGAGCCAGGTTCAGCTGCAAACGTTCCATCCGGAACATTCGGAAGTATCCCTCCCGGTGAAATTGCTGCAAATGGCAACTTCACTGGGGATCATATCGTCATCCGGCGGCCCCGGCTGACTTTTGCGCTATGTCAGTCTGCCTTCTGCTCTGCGCCATAGCGGCACAGCAGGGACATGAAGATAAACATGACGCCCAATGCAACACTGCCGTCGTTATTGAAGAAAATATCTGAATACGAGTCCCTGGCCGCGCGCAGGTAGCCCGATACAATTCCCTCTGTGATGCTGGCCGCCATGGCGCTGCCCAGGGGAACGGCGCAGGTCAGAATGCCCAGCCGCAGCAGCTCCTTCGCACCGCTCAGGGTGAAGGGAGTGCCCGCTTTCAGTTCATTCTGGAAATAACGCACCGCAAACCAGGCCAGCATCGCCTCACCGGCGCAGACGAACAGGATTCCGGAAAGCGCTGCCGTGATGCTCTTAAGGTCGTATGCATCGGAGCGGGAGAGAATGCCATGGAGCGTTACGCCGCCCCACTGGATCACAGAGCCGTTGCCCCACTGGACACTGATCAGTCCCATGATGCATCCGCAAAAGCCGATCACCGCAAATACGAACGCAATACGGCTGAGAACCTTTCCCACTTTCGAGAGTTTTTGAATGGTATTAAGTGTTTTCATTTTTCTTCCTCTTCTTTCATCGAATCAAATATACCGCGCAACAAATTCCGGCAGCGGCGGGATTTCCTCTTCTTTCCAATACAGGCGGCCGTCCTCCGTGCGGTTCAGGACGTGCTTATTGTACAGCTCCCGGCGGAGAGTGGCATGGTCGCGGAAGAGCGCCCATTCGTCCAGCAGGTCGTTGATCTCCGGCTCGGCATACTGCCGGTCAGACTCAATTTTTCCGGCCAGATACCACAGCGCCGCCAAAGCCTTGCGGTGCTTTGCCGGGAGGGCAGTCAGACGGCCTGCCTCGTCCAGAAAGGGCTGCAATTCCCTGAGCATTTCATCCATTTTACTCTTTCTCCCGGCTCCTGAAATTCAGCGCCCCGGCCAGGCAGCCGAAGCCGCCGGCACCCAGAAGTGCCGCATAAATCCAACGACCCAAGAATGCAAATATGCCTGCCGACAGCAGCATCAAAATGCCGGCAGTGGTCAATCGTGTTGTCGTTTTCATACTTCTCTTTCCTTTCCATTCTTCTGCCCGGTCAGGCGGTATTCCATCTGCACGTCGCAGGGCTCCTGTCCGGCCAGTGTTTCATTGATCTCCGCTGCCAACAGGCAGCCCAGGGCGCGATAGGCCGCCTGGCTTTCCCGGGAGGAATGGGCTGAGATGTAGAGCCGCTCTGCACCCAGGCGCTTTGCCTCCTCTGCGGCGCGCATAAACAGGGCACGGCCGATCCCCCTCCCCCGATAGGGCTCGGATACCTGAAAGCAGACCAGCTGCGCATAGCGGGCGGTTTTGCCGAACAGCGCATGGGAAACCGTGACAAATCCGACCAGGCGGCTCCCATCGAATGCACCGAAAGCCGACTGGTCGGACTGCATATGCATCTTGATGTCTGCCGCAGTCTCCCGGCATTTTTCAAAATCCCAGTTTTCTTCAAAGGCTTCCGGCACCAGGCGCCACACGCCCCCGCTTTCTCTCCAGACCTCCCGCACTGCCTGATGGCGGATAAAATCGTCCAGGGAGTGGACGCCAAAATTGCCGGGATTCAGCTTCTCATACCGTATTGGCAGCATACTCACTCCCCTTCGGCAGCTTCATTTCTTCGATTCTCCCGTTCCGGAATTGAATCACGCATTCAAACCGGCACTTGGGGCAGAAGAGGGGAAAATCCTCCAAAACCGTGTGCTTGCGGATCTGCGTCCGGGTCTTGCCGCCACACTGGGGGCAGCGCACCCACGCAGCCGCTTCTCTTTCAATCCGCTGTATCATTCTGCTCTCCCTTTCGCTCGTGGCGGCGTCTGCGCAGCTGCTCATTGACCTGCATGGCAGCGCTGGCGCTCACCGTGTAATCGACCAGATGCCACACGACTTTTGCCGCCAGGATAAACGATGCGTATATGATCCCGTCCAGCCGCCCATACCAGAACTGCCAGTGGTGCGCCAGAGGCAGCAGCATGACCTCCAGCAGGAGCGTATGCAGGATGGTGCGCACCCACCAGCCGCCTCGGGTCAGCTCCTTGCCGGAGCAATAGACCACCAGCGAGGCAAGGCACAGCATCGTCAGCACAATGCATCTGCCGAAAAAGGACACCACCGGGAGCTGAGAATTGGGGTTAGCAAACAGACACATAAAGAAGGTGCTGAGCATGATGATCCCATACACCGTCAAAAAACGCTGCAGCCAGAAAAACAGCTTTTTCATCTTCTACCCTCCGATTCCCAGCAGCCGCTTCAGGGCGGACACATACTGCCGGGAAATAATGACCCGCTCCCCGTTTTCCAAAGTCGCCTCAAACCGGCCGGAAAGGGACGGGCGGACGCATTCGATCTTATCCGCGTTGAGCACCATGGACTTGCTGCACCGGAAGAACATGGAGCCGCGGCAAAGCTCCTCAAATTCATACAGCCGAAACCTGCATGAATACACCGCGCTGCGGCAGTACAGGAAGGACGCGCCATCCACGACTTCGAAATAGTACACATCCCGCAGGGTCAGGCGGTAGGTTTTCTCGTCTGTGCTGCCTGCAATTTTTGTCTCTCCGGCAGCCACGGCGTGGATGGCATCCACCCAGGGCTCCTCCGGATTGTGGCAGCGGATGAGCACTTCCTCCTCGCTGCTGCCGGGAATCGTTTCCACCGTAAACCTCATTTCCACGCCCCCTCAAGTTCGCGTGCTTTATTAGGCTATCACATTCCTGTCTCTTTTTCCAGCCCCGGACGGGTAAGCTGCATTTTTGGGGCGGTAAGATGCAGCCGCGCTCCAAAAAGTCCCCGACATTGCTGCCGGGGATCTTCTTCATTGAACCATGTGAAGCTGTGTGCCGTGGAGCGTGACCTCTCCCCTGTCTACGCTGACCCAGGATAAGTCATCCAGGGCTGCAAAGGTGCGGTCGCCGCCGGTGTAGGCATCCAGCGCGCGGATGGCCAGATTGGCGGCGCTTTCCTCGGCGCTCAGGCATGCCAGGAAGGACACTTCCGCGTGGGCAAGGCCGTAGGCATTCAGATAGGGCACGACCACGGTGCCGTCGGAATAGACATAGTAATTCAGCTGATCGGAAGCGGAAGTCGGGAAGGCACGCAGTGCCGCCAGTGCCGCCGGGGCGGTGTAGCCGACAGCGCCGGGATTCGTAACCTTGCCGTCCGTGAGGTCGAACAGATTCAGGGAGAATTCCTCGCTGCTCAGATTGCGCGTAAAGCCATCCAGGCTGGACACCACGCCGCGTTCATAGCCCTGCGCCAGCAGCGCATCTGCCGCCGCATCGCACACGAAAGCATTGCGCAGAATTCCGAAGTCAACAAAGGCTTCGATCTCATTTCCCCGGGCAAATTTCAGATAGTCATCCGATACCTCCAGGCGGAGGGTGCTGTCCGGCAGGAGCTTCACCCGAACTGCATTGGGATCTGCCGCAAAGGCCACCGCCTGATCGATATATTCCCTGGCATCGGCGTTCCGGGCGGGGTCATAGAGCGCCGCCTCCTCGTCGTAGGTGCAGGCAAAAAGCGCCGTGTACTGCTCCATCATGGGCGCCAGATAGGCATAGCGGCTGCCCGTCGCCTCCAGTGTCTCGAAGGCGGCATAGAGAAGCGGGTGCACCTGAACATCCTCGTTGGGATGGCGGTTCAGGGTATAGAGATTGCTCACGCCCTCTGTTTCCTCGCCGGACAGCGCGCGGAAGGCATCGTCCAGCGTCTCGGTATACAGCGCCGTCACCGCCCGCAGCTCTGCGCGGGCAGACTGCTCCCCAGCTCCCAGGCAATAGGAAAACGAGAAGGACTGGTGCGCCGTTGTTTTCGGGTTGGCGGCTTCGATCTCCTGCCAGCCGGTTTTTACGGTCAGCCACTGATTTACGACGCTGCCAAAGGCCAGTGCAGCAATCAGAATCGCAATCCCCACCAGCACGGCGCGGAGGGGGACATTGATGTTCTCCAGCTCGATGCGCTGCTTCCGGCGGACATTCGGCTCTCTTCTTCGTGCGTAACGGGACATGAAAGGCTCCTTTCAAAGCACAACGTGGCTGTCTCTGCGAGACAGCCACGGATGTGTATCGTCTAAATTGTGGCCAGAATCAGCAGCAATCCAAACAGCAGCAGCACCACGAGCCGGAAAATCAGACCGACGATGGCGCCCTTTTTGAGTGCCTTGTAATTGTTGATATAATTCTTCGCCTTGAAGATCAGTCCGCCCAGCAAGCCCAGGATGGGCAGGAAGAACGCCAGGAACTTATACCAGAAGCTGCCGGTATCGTGAACGGGGTGATCGAGCACCACTTCACCGGTGGGCACGCTCTCGCGCTCGGCGTCGCGCTTTGCCTTCTCCTCGGGAGTGAGGATGGTGATGGACTTGATCTTCTTGCCCTCGGCGCGAAGCTTCTTATAGCGCTCAATTTCTGCCTTGTTGCCGTAAACCAGGTGGTTGTTGCCGATGTCCACCAGCTCCGGCTTGTCCACGGAGTAGTCGTGGATGCTGGGGTCGTAGGTGTACAGCTCCTTGTTCTTCTCCAGCACGGGGTCGGGGATGGGGATGGCGGAAATCAGGCTGTGGGTGTAGGGGTGCATGGGGAAGTCGAAGAGCTCTTCGGCCTCGGCGACCTCTACGATATTGCCCTTGTAGATAATGCCGATGCGGTCGGAAATGAACCGCACGATGGACAGGTCATGGGCGATGAACAGATAAGTGGTGCCCTGCTCCCGCTGGAACTTTTTCAGCAGGTTCAGCACCTGGGCGCGGATGGACACGTCCAGAGCGGAGATAGGCTCGTCGGCCACCACCAGCTCGGGCTCCATGACCATAGCGCGGGCCAGGCCGATTCTCTGCCGCTGGCCGCCGGAGAACTCATGGGGATAGCGGGTCAGGTGCTCGGGCAGCAATCCCACTTCCTTGATGATGTTGTCCACCTTCTGCACCCGGTCAGCCTCGTCTTTGTACAGATGGAAATTGTACAGACCCTCGGAGATGATATAGTCCACGGTGGCGCGCTCGTTCAGGGACGCGGCGGGATCCTGGAAAACCATCTGGATGTTGCGGATGACCTCGCGGTCAAGGCTGTGGGGAATATTGCCGGAAATGCGGACGCCCTTATAGAGGATCTCACCGGCAGAGCAGGGGTTGACCCGGATGACGGCGCGGCCGATGGTGGTCTTGCCGGAACCGGATTCACCGATCAGCGAGAAGGTCTCGCCCTTGTAAATATCGAACGAAGCATTGCTGACGGCTTTGAGCGCCTTGTCTCCCTTGCCGAAGGTGATGTCCACATTCTTCAGGGACAGCAGCACCTCTTTACCGGTCTTGGGGTCGATGGGGCCATGCTCCGGGAAATGTCTGGCAGTCGCCTCTTGTGCATTACTCACGATGCATAACCTCCTTATCAGATGTTGAAGGCTTTCAGAAGCTTCTCATGAAGGTTCTGGATGGCCTCGGGCTTTTCGATCTTGGGCGCTCTGGGATCCAGCAGCCAGGTCTTGGCGAAGTGGGTCTCGCTCACCTGGAACATGGGGGCATCCTTCAGCGTATCGATCTTCAGGCAGTACGGATTGCGGGGTGCAAAGGGGTCGCCCACGATGGTATTATACAGGGACGGGGGCGTACCGGTGATGGAATACAGCTCCGTATTGCGCTGCGCCAGCTGGGGCAGGCTGGAGAGCATTGCCCAGGTGTAGGGATGGCGGGGATCGTAGAAAACCTCTTCCACGGTGCCCAGCTCCACGATCTGACCGGCGTACAGCACGGCCACGCGGTCGGCGATGTTGGCAACCACGCCCAGGTCGTGGGTGATGAACACGATGGTGTAGCCGAATTCCTTCTGCAGATCCTTGATGAGCTTCAGAATCTGCGCCTGGATGGTCACGTCCAGCGCGGTGGTGGGCTCGTCGCAGATGAGGATCTTGGGCTGGCAGGACAGGGCAATGGCGATAACGATTCTCTGGCGCATGCCGCCGGAATACTGGAAGGGATAATCGTCGTAGCGGTTCTCGGCATTGGGAATGCCCACCTTCTTCATCAGCTCAATGGCGCGGATCCTGGCCTCCGTCTCAGAGCACTGCTGGTGCTTGAGGATGATGGAGGAGATCTGGTCGCCGATGGTCAGGATGGGGTTCAGGGAGGTCATGGGATCCTGGAACACGGTAGCAATGCGCTTGCCGCGAATCTGAGAGAGATCCTTCTGATACTTGATGTTTGCCAGGTCGAAGACGCACTTGCCGTGCAGCTTCTCCGGTGTTTCATCCAGCAGCTTGACCCGGTAGATGGCGGGGGCGAACACATCGTTGCGCACCTCGTCGCTGCTCAGATCCAGCCCCTGGCGCATGGCCTCTTTCATGCAGGACATGAGCTTTCTGAGGATCTTCTGGCGGGTGACGAAATCATACCGGCCGATGGACAGGTAAATTTCCTTCGCCAGCTGGGCGTTGCGCTCCTTCTGCTCCTGGGTGACGGGAGCGGCGCAGGCCTCGCGGTACTTCTTTTTCAGCTCGTCCATCTTCTTGGCGTAGTCCGCCTGATAGTAGTTGTTTTTCTTTACATCGGCGGTGCGCTGCTTGATGGTGGCCTTCTCCCGGGATTCCACTTCCTTGATCTGGCGATCCAGCTGGGAGAGCTTGGCGGAGGCTTGATGGATCTTGTCCTTCTCCTTCTTGGGGTCGAAGGTCTGCCTCAGGTTGAAGGTTTCCGCCCGCTCATAGCGCAGGTCGGCCAGCTTCTCTTCAATCTCCTTCTCCTCGTCCGCGGTCAGCGTTCTGCGCTGCTTGTCCTCGGACTCCAGGCACTTCATCTGCTTATAAACTTCCGCGCCGTTTTCCAGGCTGGAGTAGGAATCCAGTCTCTGCGCCAGCCGCGCGATCATGCGGTGCTGGGCGGGGCCGAGGGTGACCTTGAAATCGGCCAGGGTATCGTCGGAGAAGATGATCTTGCCCTGATCCACAAAGCCGTTGGAATCGAGCATGTTGGCAAAGGTCTTGGTAAAGACGGACTTGCCGGAGCCGGACTCGCCCACGATGGCGATGGACTCATTCTCATAAATATCCAGGGAGATGCCCCGGATGGCGGTGAGGACTCTGCCGCGGACATGGAATTTCACAACCAGATCCTGGACAGACAAAAGAACCTTTTTCTCTTCCATACTGTCCTCCTTCTACATGTGGGTTCTGGGGTCGGAAGCGTCGCCCAGATTCTGGCCAACCACATACAGCACCACGGTGACGATGGATACGACCACCACGGGGCTCCAGAATTCGAATTCCCAGCCGGGAGTGACCATGGCGCTCTGTGCCGCGCCGATCAGACGACCCAGGGACATTTCGGACATGCCCATGCCCAGGAAGCTGAGGAACACCTCGTAGGAAATATAGGAGGGGATCTCAGTGGCCGCCAGCGTGACAATCACGGAGGTCATGAAGGGCAGTATGTTCTTCATGGCGATGGTCATGGTGGAGGTGCCGAGGCAGCGGGAAGCGAGGTTGTATTCCCGGTCGCGGATGATGACCACCTGGGTGCGGATGAAGTAGGCAATGCTCAGCCAGCCGGTGATGGTCAGTGCAAAGACCATCGTCCAGAAGCTGGGGGAGAACACCAGCACCATGACGGAGACGAAGAGCACATAGGGCACGTTGCCGATGATGTTGTAGACCTCGGTCATGAACACGTCCATCTTCTTGGAGAAGCCCCAGACGGAGCCGATGATGACGCCGACGGTCATATTGATCAGGGCGCACATAAAGGCCATGGAGATGGAGATCTTTGCGCCGTTCCACACGGCGTCAAAGGTGGAGTTGCCGGAAGCGCCGGTGCCCAGGATCCAGTGGAGGTTATAGCCGAAGCGCTTCATGGCGGCCAGCGGGCGCAGATGCTTTGCGCCGGAATCCAGCAGATTCACATAGGCATCGTAATTTGTAATCAGCGGGTAGATATAGGTGATGAAAATCACTGCGGCCAGCAGGCTCAGCACCACGATATTGATCTTCTTTTTGAAGAACACGCGGAACACGCTCTTCCAATAGGAGTAGCGGGGCGCCGTGATCTTCTCGGCACTGTTCACATCGTTGTCCACATGGGAGAACAGCTCCTGTTCGGAAAAGCCCAGGTCATCCAGATTCACTTTTTCATTTTTCATATCAATCACCTAGCTTTCGAGGAGAAGGAGATTCTGGGGTCAACCAGGCTCATTACCACGTCGCCCAGAATGATGGAGGTCACGCTCAGGGTGGCATAGAAGAGCACCATACCCACGATCACGCCGTTATCATAGTTGTTGATGGCTCTGGTCAGCAGGTTGCCCGCGCCGGGAACCACATACACGCGCTCGGTGATGATGGCGCCGGTCAGCGCGCCAAGCACACTGGCAGGGATGCCATGGGCAATGGGGATGATGGCGTTCTTCATGATGTGCTTGCTGAAGATCTCGCCCTCGGACAGGCCGCCGGAGCGGGCGAACTTCACATAGTCGGCATTCATCTGATCGATCATATACCGGCGCATCCATTTCATCAGGCCGCCGATGGAGGGCAGCGCCAGCGAAATGATGGGCAGCACAAACATGAGCTTATTGTTGGACTCCATATCGAAGGTGGTCGGCAGACCGATTGCGCCGCCAAATGCCTTGAACATGAAGATATAGGCCAGGGAAGGAACCGCCATGATGAACACAATATAGAGGGTGCCGATCTTGTCCAGCAGCTTATCCTTGTTGCGCGCCATCAGGATGCCCAGAGGCACGCCCAGGATATAGGCGATGAAGGTGGCGATAATGCCGATGACGAAGGAGAAGCCCATCTTGGACATGTTGTTGTCCACGGTTCCAACATTGGTGTAGTCGTCGGTAAACCGCTCCGCTGCCAGGGCGCTCATCGAGCGGGAGCCTGCCACATAGGTCGCGGTGTGCAGGTCGTCGGCGCTCTGCTCCACCAAGCCGGTGGGATAGGTGACGGTGGACTTGACGTAGGAGCCCTGGGTTCTCGTCATGACGGTAAACACGTCGATACCGGCAAATTCCACATAGGATTTGCCCAGATTCAGCGTGAGCAGATTCTGATGAACATAGGGGAAAATATTATCTGTATACAGCAGGTACTTATGGGTCGTGCCGTTGCCGATGATGGCCGGGGCAAACTTGTCCCCGCCGTACACAGGGTCTTTCAAAGTGAAGGTCAGCTTTCTTTCGCCGATGTCCTCCTGCACTCTATGAATATTATCCACGGTGAGGAGCCCGCCGAAATAATTCAGCACACGGCTGATCAGCGGTTTATCCTTATAGGCGAAGAGCTGCTCGTTTCCGCCGGGCTTATACTTCTTACCGGTTTTCTGACCGTTCAGGCGAACCACGGTATAGCCCTGGGATTCATAGTATTCGGTGAATTTGGCGACCATTTCGGCCACCGCGTCCGAGTCGTTCTCGGGCTTGACGCCGAACTTAACCACGGCGTCCCGCTCTTCCTGGGTGATTTCACCCTTCTTGACCATTTCATTAAGCCATTCCACATAGGGGACATAGTCAAGATAGCCATACTCTTCCCATTTGCGGTACTTGTATGCCTCTTTCTGGTTGTTAGACTGCTTCGTGTAAAGCGGATCCTGCGCAAAAATCAGGTTTCGATCCATCAAAGAGTAGATGAGGACCATTACCAGCGCCACAACCAGGAAGACGGAGACAATGCTTCTCAGTATTCTGTTAATTAAATATTTTGTCATAATACCACACCCATATATATGTGGTAAGGAGGATGGACTTAATGGCCCATCCTCCAACCATTAATTTTCTGCTTCGTGAAGCCCGTATAAAGCGCAGTCGTCTGGGGCGGTCTCCCGCCCCAGAGCGATGCATTACATTTGGAAATTTCTGCTTAGTAGATGCCGATGCACTTGATCATGTAGCCGGCATAATCAGGCAGGAAGGTGTCCAGGTAGCTAGAAGGATCGCCGTAGTCGGGACCCCAACCGGACAGGTCGTAGATCTCGTAGTTGGCTTCGTAGCCGAAGTCGGTGTAGTAGCCAGCGTAGTACCACTCGTTGTAGTCAACGCAGGAAATCAGGTTGATCTCGACCAGGCCGCCCAGAGCGTCCTCAATGGACTTCTTCAGAGCCATAGCGGTATTGACGTAGATCTCGCTGTTGGAAGCGTAGGGATAATCAACAACGATGGGGTTCTCGGGAGTGACCTCGTAACCCAGCTCAGCCAGCTCGGCAACGGCGGCGTCCATGTAAGCCTTGGCAGCTTCGGGGTTGTACCAGCCGTCGAAGGTATCGGAGGAACCGGCGCCGTCGTCGGCAGCGGGATCATAAACCTTCATGGGGTAGCCGTCAGCAGTCATCTGAGCCTGCATGATCGCACCGTAGTTGGTGCCGGCGGGGAAAGTGGTGGCTTCGCCGTTGATGTCAACGGTGACGTCCTCGGTCAGGGTGACAAAGTTGCCAGGAGTGTAGGAGTTACGCAGGTTGTTCATCTTCAGCTCTTCGCCGACCCTCTGTGCGTTGTAGGCAGCGCGGTCAACGGAGGTGCACAGAGCAAGGCGGAAGTTCTGGCTCAGCATGGCAACGGCGGTGGCATCCTTCTGCTCGTCGGTCTTGGTGGAGACGACGGTGCTCTCATCATTGACGTTGGCATAGGCCTCACGGTAGATGTTCAGGAAAGCCATGTAGGAGGTGGCGTCGGTGCTGGAAACATAAGCGTAATCGTCGAACAGCTTATCCTCCTTGGCCAGCTCCACGGTGGTGGTGTTCAGGCCGACGCCGGAAACGATGCCGTTCTTGCAGTCGGTGTAGGCCTTGGTCACATCGGTGCCGTCGTTGAAGATCCAGTTGATGGTGTGGATGTTGATGTTATCAGCATTCCAGTAGGACTCGTTGGCCTGGAACACGATGGTGTTCTCAGAGGTGAAGTTGGTCACAACATAGGGGCCGACGTAGGCGATGTTGTTGGGGGAAGTGCCGTAGGTGTAGGTCTCAGCGGAGGGATCGTAATCCTGGCCGAACTGGCCGCCCTGAGAGGTGTAGTACTCACGGCTCATAGGAGCGAAGGGGTTGTAGCCCAGCATGGTGACGAAGTAACGGCAGGGAGCCTCCAGAGTGTACTCCAGAGTGTAATCGTCAACAGCCTTGACGCCAACTTCGGAGAAGTCGGTGATCTCGCCGCTGATATACTCGGCAGCGTTCTTCACGACGCCGCTGACCAGGAACTCCAGGCCGCCCTGAGCGTCCAGCATGTGCTGGAAGCCGGCGACAAAGTCGTCAGCGGTCACGTCAGCGACCTTACGGCCCTGAGAGTCGACCCAGACAGCGCCCTCACGGATGGTGAAGGTGTAGGTCAGGCCGTCGTCGGACACGGTGTAGCCAGTGGCCAGAGCGGGCTGCTGCACGCCTTCCACGTCATACTCCAGCAGCATTTCCAGGCCGTTCACAATGGCCTCGGAGTCGGCCGCGCGGGAGGTGGCGAAATAGTCCCAGGTCTTGGGGTCGGCGGTGTAGGAGGGATAGCCGTAGACATCAGTCAGGGTATAGCCCTTCTCGGTCAGGTAGTTCTTCGCCCACTCCATGTAGGTGCCGGTGCCCTTGACTTCGTTATAGTGAGCCTTCATCTCGGCGCGGTCCTCGGCCTTGATGAATTCGGTGGCGATCAGGTAGTTCTGGAAACGGTCTTTGTCATTGCCGTACAGGATGGGAGTGACGGTGCCCGGAGCAATGCGGGAAATGGCATAGTTGCCGCCTCTGGTAGTGGTGGGCAGCATCACGCCGGCCTCCAGCAGCTTGGCCTCGGCGATAGCCATCTTGGCCCAAGCTTCGGAAGCGTCGTCGATGGACTTGGCTTCCTCGTAGGCAGCATAGAAGTCGCCCAGGACATAATCATACAGAGTAGCGGAGTTCTCGTCGTAATCTTCGGTCAGCTGATCGATGGCGTCGCCCAGGTCGGACATCGCAACAACCTTGGAAGAAGAGACGCTGCCAACCATGACCATGGACAGAACCATAGCGACAGCCAGCATCATTGCGAAAAGTTTCTTCATGTTTGTTTCCTCCTTAAAATATTTCGCAGGATTCCATGCATAATTTGTTTCGGCATCCTGCATAAATCATTCTTTTGAAATGATTTGCAGATATTTTACCATAGCATTTCTCATAAATCAACCCTTGGTTAATATTTTTCGGGCAATTTTGTTGTGTTCTACAATTCCCCGCATTTTCCGGTCAAAGGCAAAACTTTTTTTGTTTATTATCACAATCGTTTTTGGTGTGAAATCATTGTTCCGTCCCCGGCGTACACTTCCCACCGTCGAATTTCTCCTTTTGCCCCCGCCGCTGCCTTTCGCCCGGCTTCTGTCTCCCTGCAGGCGGCTGCAAAAAATGAAACCCGCCGCCCCCGCCTGCATCATTTTGCAGCGCCAATTTTTGCATAATTCGTCCCGCCGTGCCGTGCCTGACGAAGGGCGGCAGGTAAGATGCAGAACCGGTTGGATGAATAGAATGCAGTCCGTTCCCCTACATTCGCTTCGAACTGCGTTCCATCCAGAATAATATATATTGTATCCCCACACAGCTTTTCATTTTCATAAATTCACCGGTTTTCGCAAATAGTACCATTGGAAGCGGCCCTGCGGCGTCTGATTTAGGGATTTCTTTAGAAATTCTTAAAATTATGGAAAACTTTTGGAAAACGCTTTGCAATTGGCGGCGGATGTGATATACTATTGTGGCAAAAAAATCGCTTGTGTGATAGAAGAGGATTTCAAATGGCAGATATTTCAAAAATTTCCGTCGTTCTTCCCTCTCTTGACCCGGATGAAAAGCTCAATGCCGTCATCGACGGTCTGCTGGAATACGGCTTTACCGACATCATCCTGGTCAACGACGGAAGCAAGCCGGAAAATTTGCATTTCTTTACCGATGCCGCCCAGGCGCACCCCGAGATCCATGTGCTGACCCACGAAGTCAACCGGGGCAAGGGCGCGGGGCTGAAAACAGCCTTCAACTATGTTCTCAAAAACCGCCCGGACAGCCTGGGCGTTGTCACCGTAGACGGCGACAACCAGCATCACCCGGAAGACACCCGCGCCTGCTGCGAGCACATGCTGGAAACCGGGCGCATCACCCTGGGCTGCCGGGATTTTTCCCTGCCCCATGTACCACCCCGGAGCCGGTTCGGCAACCGAACCACGTCGGCGGTGTTCCGGCTCTTCTGCGGCATTAAGCTGTCCGACACCCAGACGGGTCTGCGCGCCTTTCCCCGGGAAACGCTGGAGCTGATGACCCAGATCGGCGGCGACCGGTTCGAATACGAGACCAACGTCCTGCTGGCCATGAAAACAGGCGGCCTGCCCTTTGACGAGGTAAAGATCCGCACCGTCTACATTGAAGAAAACAAAAGCTCCCATTTCCACTGGCTCAAGGATTCCTGGCGGATCTACCGGCTGATCCTGCGCCACTTCTTCCGCTATACCCTCAGCAGCCTGCTGTGCGCCGGGGTAGACATCGGGATGTACACCCTGTTTGACCATCTGCTGGTCAGCGCCGGTACCGCCGTCCACAACACGGTGCCCACCGTGCTGGCGCGGATCATTTCCTCCCTGCTGAATTTCTTCATCAACCAGCGGGTCGTGTTCCAGTCCAAAGAGAAGACCGGCAAAGCCCTGCTCCGCTACTATGCGCTTGCGATCCCTCAGCTGCTGGTGCAGCTGGGTCTTACCAACGGCGTATTCTGGCTGCTGCATATCAGCGAGAGGGCAAGCGGACTGCGGACGCTGTGGTATACGATTGTAATGATCGTGCTCTATTTTATCAGCTACGCGATCCAGCAGCGCTGGGTCTTTGCATCGCACAAACAAAAATCTGACGCGAGGTAACCGAAATGAGTAAGAAAAAGCAATCCAAAGGCAGCGGACTGCTGGGGCGCATCATCCGCCGCTTCTTCCTGCTGCTGTTCACCCTGATCGTTCTGCTGGTGGTGGGTCTGGCGCTGGCGATGAACCTGATCTTTAACGGCCCGTCCACCGCAGCCCGGGATGCGCTGACCATGTCCCTGCTGGAGCCCAGCGCCACGAAGTGGATTCCCGGTCTGTTCATGAGTGAGGATCTGGTGAATTCCATTAAATACGCAGGTAAAAATACCGACGCTCCTTCCGAGGAAACGGATACGAGCCAGATCGTTATCAACCTCAGCAACACCTCTGCCTCCGGAGACTCGGAGTGGGCTGCCTATCCCGACGGCATCCGCTTTGAGGATTACCACGGCAAAACCTTCAACGCGCACATCATGATCGTCAAGGATCCCTCCCGGGTCAGCCTCGGTGTTTCTTACAAATACAACGGTTCCAATGCCACCGGCTACTCCACAAGCAACCCCGGCGTCCGTCTGAACCAGGTGATGGCAAACTATCCCAATGTCATTGCAGCCGTAAACGGCGGTGCTTTCAATGATGACGGTACCTCCAAGCCGGAAGTCGGCAGCGTGGCTGCCGGTGTCACGGTTGCGGACGGCGTCGTTATCAGCGATTCTTACCGCGGCTTCCTTTCTTCCGACTTCAAGCCCGCTTTTGCCGGTTTTAATACGGATAACATTCTGATCGTTGCCGAAAATATGACCATCGACAAAGCCAACGAGTGGAAGATCCGGGACGGCTGCGAATTTGGCCCGCTTCTGATCGTCAACAGCGAAGTCAACCAAAGCGTCTATTCCGGCTACACCGGCGGCTACAATCCCCGTACCGCCGTCGGTCAGCGGGCAGACGGTGCAGTGATCTTCATATGCGCCGACGGTCGCCAGGCCGGTTCCATGGGTGCAACCTTCAAGGATGTCACCGACATCATGATCGAGTATGGTGCCATAAACGCGGCCTGCATGGATGGTGGCTCCTCCTCCATCATGTACTACCGGGACACAGAAGGAAGATATGGCAACCCCGGCGAGGTTCAGATGATGAACAGCTATTCCGTTCTTCAGACCGAGCCCAGAAGAATGCCTACCTTCTGGATGGTATCGGCACAGCAGTAAGGGAGGCAGAAGAATGTATCAAGGAAAATTTGACGCAAAGTCCAAGGGGCAGCAGTCCCCTGACCAGACTCTTGACGAAATCCTCAAAGAGCGGGAAGAGGCCAACGCCGCCCTGGCCGCCAAGCGTGCCCAGCGGGAAGCCCAGCGCGCCGCCAACCGCAGTGCATCCGGCCGCCCCGCCCAGCCTGCCGGAATGCAGCGCCCCACCGGGCAGCGGCCCGCGCAGCGTTCGGCGCAGTCCGGCGCACAGCGTCCCGCCCAGTCCGGCAGTCCCCGGCCCGCCGGGAACCCGGCCCAGCAGCGTCCCGCCGCTTCCGGCCAGCGTCCGGCACCCAATCAGCGCCCGGCACAGCCGCCCCGGAAGCAGACCCAGAACGAGGTGGTGCTGAAAAAGCGCGGCCCCCGTACCGGCGGCATCATCTTCTACAGCTTCTACTTTGGCCTGATCTTCATCTTCTTTGTGGGCGTGTTCATTGGCCTGAACTGGCTCAACGGCTGGCTGAAGGACTATGAGGCTGCCCAGCCCACCGTAAAGGGGCAGCAGGTGTTCGAGCAGCTGTTTGCGAACCCCGATTGGGCGCAGCTCTATCGCCTGGCAGGTGACCCCACCGGCACCGGAACAAACAAATACGACACCCAGTTTGAAGGCTCCGATGCCTACGTGCGGTATATGCAGGAAAAGGTCGGCACGCAGCAGCTGGAATATGTGGAAACCTCCGGCGGTCTGACCGGCAAGAAGTACCTTGTCCGCCTGGGCACGGAAAAGCTGGCCTCCTTCACACTGCTGGGGCAGCAGGACAGCATTACCGACATTCCCGACTGGCAGCTGGGCGAGGTGGAGCTGTTCATCACCCGGAACCAGTCCATCAAGATCCGCAAGCTGGAAAGCCATGTGGCTTACGTGAACAATAATCCCCTGAGCGACGACTATACCATTCAGATTGCCTCCACCAAGGCTGATGAAAATCTGGCTGCCGAAAACCGTGTACGCACCAGCATCCAGGAGGTGGACGGCCTGATGACCACCCCCGAGCTGCTGGTCTACGACCAGACCGGCGCCCCCATTGAGGTTCGCTACAACAGTGATTCCGGCATGTTTGAAGAGCAGATCGCTGCCATTGCAATCACCGATGAAGAGCGCAATGCCGTGTTCGGTGCACTGGAAGCTTACGCCGGCTTTATGATCAATGTCAGCGGCAGCCGCGCCGCCGTTTCCAAGTATTTTGAAGGCGGCACGCAGACCTACAATGATATTATCAAGATGGGCAGCGAGCTGTGGATGAACTCCGACCGGGGTCATGAATTCCGCAACGAGGAGATCCTGGGCTATACAAAGCACTCCGATACCATGTTCTCCGTCCGCGCCTCCATGGTCATGCACGTGACCAATAAGGACAACACCGAGAAGGACTTCAGCGTCGTCCAGTCCATGTACTTTAATTACAAGGGTGACAAGTGGATGTGCACCGAAATGACCAATGAGGACATCACCGCTCCCGTGGGCGAGGTGCGGCTGACCTTCTTCGATGCAGCCGGAAATCAGCTGTCCTCTGCTTTCTACGCAACGGATGCACAGTCCCTCACCGCTCCCGTGCTGGAAGTTCCCGCCGGCAAGACGTTCAGCGGCTGGGCCACCGTTGAAACCAGCGATGATGGGCAGAAGACCTGGACCATCGTATTCCAGCCCGACGAAGTCGGAAATATCACCCTGTCCAGCGGATATACCCTGACGCCCATGAAGCTCTATCCCGTATTCCAAGATACAGAGGAGGTAAACGTCAATGATTGAGCAAGCCAAAGCCCTCCTGGACTCCCTGGCGATCACATTCGATTTCCCCATTCTGGAATTCATCCGCAACTACCTGACGAACCCCTTCCTGGATAAGGCCATGCCCTATATCAGCCTCTTCGGCGAGTGGGGGGCCTTCTGGATCGCGGTAGCGGCGATTTTGCTGCTGTTCCGCAAGACACGGAAAACCGGCTGGTCCATGGCCGCCGCCCTCACCCTGGGGCTGATCATCTGCAATATCATTCTCAAGAGCCTGATTGCCCGCGATCGCCCATTCCTCTTCTACACGGAGGAGCGCATGGCCGGACTGGACATGCCCCAGCTGAAAGGCTGGGTGCCTGTCACCCAGGATCAGCTGCTGTGGCTTTTCTCCAGCGACCTGCACCGCTCCTTCCCCTCCGGCCACACCATCGCGTGCTTTGAAGCAGCCACCGTGCTGATGATCAAAAGCAAATGGGCGGGTATCCCTGCCATGATCCTGGCGTTCCTGGTGGCCTTCTCGCGGCTGTACCTGTACGTCCACTACCCCACCGATGTGATTTTCTCCATGTTCGCCGGTATCCTGCTGGGTCTGCTGGGCTGTGCCGTCGTAGCCATCATCTACAAGGTCCGCCCCCCCAAACGTGGCAAATACGAGCGCGTCAATCAGCAGGCAAGCTAATCCCCTCCCCCTCCCCGCCCAGCGGGGAGGGATTTTCAAAATAATCCAATTTTCTTAAAAAAAAGATTGACAAACCGTCCATCCCGTTATATAATATCAAAGCTGTCAGGGAACAGCCCAAAAGAAAATGCTGCTATAGCTCAGTCGGTAGAGCGCATCCTTGGTAAGGATGAGGTCGCCAGTTCAAATCTGGCTAGCAGCTCCAGAAAAAGCTCTCAGGCCAATCGGCTTGGGAGTTTTCTGTTTCTCTACCGCAAGAACTGGCGGCCTCATCCGCTGAATTGCCAACGGCAATTCTGATTTCAAAAAAGAGGTCTCAAGGCTTCCGGCGGGCGTAAGCACGCTGGAAACCGGGTAGCCAGTTCAAATCTGACTAGCAGCTCCAAAGCCTCTGAAATCTTCGGGTTTCAGAGGTTTTCTTTTGCTTTCAGTATGTTTTCGGAAAAAACCTTGGATTTTACTGATTTGAAGAATATAGCTAGACCGCATCCCTTTCTGTCACTTTTGAATGAAGGGATGCGGTCTTA
This sequence comes from uncultured Oscillospiraceae bacterium, assembly GCA_934567355.1. Taxonomy (GTDB): domain Bacteria; phylum Bacillota; class Clostridia; order Oscillospirales; family Oscillospiraceae; genus Faecousia. Next base: position 7,645 of record CAKTJC010000027.1, on the reverse strand, counting down.
TTTTGGGAAGAAAACTCAGGATGAATGGACACTTTGGACAGGCAGTGGCGGAGGTGTATCAGGACTTTATTTTGGCTAAAACAGCGGAGGGGGTTTCAGACGTTACCATCCGCAATTATCACCAACATCTTCACAACATTTCAAAATATCTGGATATTGAGCAGTCGATGGTGGTTCTCTCCAAGCGAGATTTGGAAAGCATGGTTTGCGAAATGCGGGCGGCGGGGCTTGCGCACAATTCTATTTCTACCTATGTGCGGGTGCTCAGAACCTTTTTGAATTGGTGCCAGAGGGAAGGGCGGGCGAATCTTACAATTCCCAATATGAAGGACAAGGAGACGGTAAAGGAAACCTATACCGATGAAGAGCTTTCCCTTTTGCGCCAAAAGCCAAAATCAGACTGGTTTTTAGGGAATATCTGTTCTGTAATCAGTATAGGGAAATGCGCTCAGAGAACGCTCTGCGGCTGTCTATTGCCCAGTATAATCGCTCCCGTGGCGTAAGAAGACAAGTATTCACCTGGTCTTGCATCATTTCCGGTGGTCCTGCTCTCCGATTCATTACGTGAAATTCGTCAGTCAAGGGGATAACTCCGCATCGCATCAGGAGAAAGGCCAGAAATAATCCGTCTCCTTTTTCCGGTAAAGAAAATGTTATCGAGCTTGTATTGGACGTTCATGTCCTTTCCATCGACTCGGCGGTAAAAAGATTTCATTTTGGCGCCGAAAAGAACCTTTGTAATATGTCCCGGGGGAAATGGGACTTCGTATTCTACCCTATCGTCCGTTCCGGAAATCACCTTCTGAAGAAGTTCAATTCCTTCGTCAATAATGGTTGCCGGAAAATCTTCGTGTCCGCCGAAGAGATAAAGAATATCATCCGTATATTTCCGCAAATGCATCAATCCCAGAAGATACTCCTCAATAGAGTCTCCATTGGTAACTATGGTATCATTGTTGCAGGTGTCGCCGGAATAAGCGACCTGATAAGTAGGGTCCAATAGCATAATGCTCCCCGGAGAATGCCCTCCGACATGGACAACCATCAGTTCTCGGTCGCCAATATCGAAAACGTCGCCGTCAAAAATAGGGAAGGCTTTCATTGGACGAGGCGCACACATATCCTCAATCCGGATTTTATCCCGAAATTCCGGGACGGCAGTATCCAGAGCCCGTTCATAAAGCTCTTCTTTCGTCTGGCAAAAACCATGGTAGATGCCTGCCAGATCATAGGGATGGATAAAACACGCATCGAAGTCAAAGTTACCGGCAGCGTGGTCACCGTGAAAATGAGAATTCACCATCAAAAGAGGTAAATCAGTTATTTTCTCACAGAATTTTCTCAGGTTTCCGTAACCAAACATGGAATCATATACAATGGCTGCCTTGGTTCCAACGATCAGAAAACTATAAACAAGCAGCTTCCCCTCTGCAAACCAAGGCTGTGAGATTTTAAAAATTCCGGGAAAGGTTTCGGTTGCACGGAAATAGGTATCTTCAATGACACGCGGATTCTCAAATTTCAAATTGTCGATCATACAAAATTCTCCTTTTTTACCCAACGTGGGGTTGCATGTTTTGAATATGCTGCAATCAGCTTCATAAGCTCTTCATCGTGGGCAATGCGGTTACCAGGCGCAGCAGAAAAGACAAAGCAGTTTGTTTCATCGGGCATAACCTTTTTCCATGGCGTGATAAAGGCATTATTGGGGTTGCCTGTATGCGCAAATGCCATAAGCGAATTGAAGAACATATCCTGCATTTTTAATGTATCGGAACCGGCAAACATTGCGCCGCTATACTCGGCGTTATGGAATGCAAATACGAGCTCATCTGCGTGAGTGGACAGAAGACCGCCTTTATAGCGAGTCTCAAATGCAAAAAGGAAGTTATAAGTGTCTTTCCCACCCGCAGCAACACGCTCTTTGCAGAATTGAACGGTGGGAATACGAACCATGGAATCAATTAAAGATGCATAGTAAAGGTTGAGCTCCGGGTACGCAATCCGAAATGCGTTGCGAATGGCAGGTGCTGGCTCTTTGCCGTAGGCTTCCTCCAATGCGTGGAAGCGCTCTTCCTCTGACAATGCGTTCTTGTCGCAAATTGATGCGGGACGGGGCACCAGCTCCTGATAAACGCTTCCAACGATAAGAGGAATGTGCAGGCTCTCCTCCCTGAATGGGGTGTTAAGCCACTCGCCGGAATATGACCCGGTGCAAGGAACTGGCCCCCAGTTTACGAAGCCGCCTTCCGAAACGGTTTCAATCAGGTTCTGCAGATGGTAGTTGTCCATTGCTTTGAGCGATTCGATGCCGCCTGCCTTTTCTACGATTTTCTGAGCAAATAGCAGGGCTTCCTGCTTTTCATCCTGGGCACCTAGTCCTCTGCTAGGAAGGATTCCGCTATCCACAATTGCCTTGTGATACAATCCGTCGGCTGATCCCATTTGCATCAGCGCACGCACTTTTCCGCCGCCGCCGGATTCTCCAAAAATTGTAACATTATTGGGATCACCTCCGAAAGCGGAAATATTGTCCTGCACCCACCTCAATGCTGCAACGATGTCTTCCATACCAACAATTCCGGACAGGGCGTATTCAGAACCGTAATCGGACAAATCCAGGAAACCGTAAATGTTTAACCGATGATTCAGGGAAACCTGCACCACATCACCATAGCGGCACATGTTTTCACCGTCGTAGCATTCCAGTTCCAAACAGGAACCTGCGCTGAAACCGCCGCCATGGATCCAGACCACAACCGGCTTCTTTGCTTCCGGGTCAAGCTGCTCAGTCCATACATTTAGATACTGGCAGTTTTCATCCGCCAGCCAATAACGTTTGGGGAATGCAAGGTTCCCAACAACATCATGCTCTGGACGAGTAGGACAAACATGACCATAATCCTGTGCGTCGACAATTCCATCCCACGGGTCAACGGGCTCCGGCATATGAAAGCGTTTTGCTTTGGCATAACGAATGCCGCGGAAAGTATAGATACCATTAATCTGATACCCCCGCAGTTTCCCTGCCTTCGTTTGCACAACCGGTTCAAACTCGCTACAGATGAACTGTTCGATTTTTCTGCGATACATAGATATACCTCCTTGCTTTTAGCTTAATTTCAATATAGCATTGTTTTCTCGGAAATGCAACTGTGTGTTATAACAATAATAGCATTAAAAAATTCATATCTTCTCGAATTATATTGACATATTCGTTAGTTATGGTTAAAATATAAAAATAGAATTAAAACGTATCGATATAAAGTGTTTTAACTAAGGAGAGATAAAAAATGAGCACAGTGGGAACCAGACCACAGGATTTACGAAGGAAAAATGCCAGGTATATGCTGCGGCTTCTTTCAGAAACGAGCAGCCTGACAATCAATGAAATCACAGGCAGAATGAACCTGAGTCGTACGGCTGTCCAGAATATCCTTAATGAATTCATTCAAGGCGGACTGGTGGAAGAAAAAGAAAAGCGTGCTTCAACCCGCCTCGGCGGCAAGCGTGCAGCTTCGTATGCGATATGTGCCGGTTATCGGTATAGTTTTTTTCTATACCTAAGTACGGAGAATGTGCTGGTTGAGCTGAATGACTTTGCACTGAATCAGATCAGCTGCCGCATTGCGGATGTAGTTCACTTTTCCTACGAGGAAATGGTGCAGCAGGTTGCGGAACTGATCCAAATGATGATGCGTACAGAGAACGTTTTGCCGGAACAAATTTATGGGATTGCCGCAGCAATATCCGGTATGGTGGACTCAGAGAATGGCGTGCTGCTGGAGTTTACAGGAAAGGATACTCAAAGCAGGTGGGGCAGAAACCGCTATTTTGCAAAAGATCTACAGAACCAGCTGGGATTTTCATCGGATATTTTCGTGGACAATATGTGCAATTTCAGCGGCTATGCCAGTTACCTTTCCTCTACGGAAGGAGGCGCGAATTCCTGCGTATATATACTTGCACATAGCAATGGTATTGGCGCAACGTTTCTACAAAATGGGAAAATTTTCAGAGGTGCTCACAACCTTACAGGTGAGATCGGCCACACGGCTTTGGAAGGAAAAAGTCGTGTTCGGTGCCGCTGTGGCAGAGTGGGCTGCTTTGAGTCGCTTCTCTACCCGGAAAGCATCCGGAATGCAGCCCATAATGCAGCTGAAAATGGTGCCAAAGTGGATCCTAATAGTATTCAGTCAATGGATGATCTGCTCAGGCTGGCAGAAAAGGGCAATACTTACGCAGCAGAGGAAGTTGAAAGGATTGGGAGATTATTCGCCAGACTATTCTACAATATCCAGCTGATGGTAGATCCAGAATGCATTATCTTCCACGACGCATTTCCGGTTCATTCAGGCGTACTGCACAGAGCACTGGAAAAAGCCTGCTCCGAGGAAGGCAAACATCTCTTAAAAGTCCCTATTCAGATTCTGTTTGACGAGGGATTATTTACAGAGCGAGTTCGCAGAGGTGCTGCACTATGTCTGAGGGCACGCTTTCTAAATCAGACCAGAAAAGATAATGGAGAGCCGTTATGAAGCATGTGAAAGAAGAGTGTCTTTCCATTCGGCAGGCCGTTACGGCAGCATTGCTGGCCGGTATGGTTGTTATTTTATCCACACTGGCGTTTAACACCGAATATGCGTCAAAGAAAATGAAAGAGGAAACATCGGAACAGTATCTAAACATCTTAAAATTGAGGCAGAATTCCATTGAAAACAATTTATCCAGTGCAGCCGCAGGCTTGGTAAGCTATTCGTTTTCCGGCTCCCACATAAGCAATCTACTCAGGGCAAACACCCGCAGCGCAGCCTACATTGCAGAAAAAACAATTTGCGGCGATTTTGATAATCAGCTATTTCAATCAACGGCTTCTGAGATGGCATTTGTTCGCAAACATGGTGATGGATTTGATTCTTTCCGAATCACACTGTCCGCAACTGCCCGGTTTTCCACCCGAGAGAAGCTGGATTTGGAAGCATATGTTGCTTCCTTGAGCATAAAGGAATCCGAAACAGGATTTTCGTGGAGGCCTTGCCAGATTGGAAATGAATGGTATTTTGTTTATGTAATTTCCGATGGAAGTTATGTGATAGGCCAGGGCATTCGTGCAAAAACGATTGTTGATATGTATGCGATTGTACTGGACGAAAACAGCAGTATAATGATTCTGAACGATGAGGATGCTGCCATGCTGGATGTTTCGGATACAATGCTCAAAAATGTTGTCATCTCAAACGTCGATAAAGAAGATCAGGCTGCAATCCTCGGTAATAAGATCGTCGTCAGCACCTATTCCCATCAACTGAATCGACCGATCTTTTTTATAAAAGGAAAGTTGTTTTCACAGAATTTTGAAAGGGTTATTTCACTTCTTCGGGCGACAACCATTTTGATTTTTGGGGTCTATCTTTGGATATTCAGCAGATTGTCTCGAGCAGTATTGAAGCCGCTGAAAAAGCTGAAAAAAGGTATTGCGGAAATCCGCGATGGAAATTTGGAAAGCCGGATTGATGTAGATGCTGGATCTCCACAGGAATTCAGGGCAATTTATTCGACCCTGAACGAAATGGCAGAAAGAATAAAGACATTAAAGATTGACGGCTATGAAAATGAACTGCGGTGGAAGCAATATGAGATTCAGTTTCTGACCTTGCAGATAGAACCCCATTTTTATCTCAACTCCATGAAGTATCTTTATGCTTTGGCGCAGACGAAACAATACGAAAAGTTAAAGTCAATCATTTTAACGCTTTCCGGCTATTTCCGTTACCTAACGTACGATAGCGGGAAGAAAGCGGCATTGCAGCAGGAATTGGAACATGTAAAGTATTATGTTGACATTATTAACGCTGGTTCCACTGAGCAGGTGAATATAACCTTCGATGCGGATACAAGTGTAGAGCAGGTGCCGGTTCCAAAACTGTTGGTACAGACTTTTGTGGAAAATGCAGTAAAGCACGGAACCGTTTCCCGAAAAAGCCTGAACATCAGGGTCTCGGTTCGCATATTTGGAACCGGGGGCGAGGAGTTCATCCGGCTGCGTGTCAGCGATGACGGTTGCGGATTCAGCGAAAGATTTATTTCAGAAATCAAAAAGAATGGCTTTTGTGAAAATACTGGCCATGTGGGATTATTTAATTTATATAGTCGGCTAAATCTTCTATACCCGGACGGACAGGTTTTTATGGGAGTCGATAACAACGAAAGTGGCGGCGCAGTGGCTGAGGTTATTATGCCGATTATTTGGGATGATCTGACAGAGGGGGGAAGACAATGAATATATTAATCGTAGATGATAAATTTGATGTAGTCCAAGGAATTGCACAGGGTGTGGACTGGAATTCCATTGGTGAGATTACATTATTTTTTGCATATTCCGGAGAGGAAGCACTGGAGATCATCTCGAAAAATCATATTCAGTTTCTAATCACAGATATCGAAATGCCGGGGATGAGCGGACTTGAATTAGCGGAAAAGCTGAAAAAACAGCGGCAGAATATCGGCATTGTATTTCTCACCAGTTATGATTCTTTTCGTTATGCGCAGTCAGCAATCCGCCTTGGGTGCTATGACTATATATTGCAGCCGGTAGACTATCAAAAGCTCCAGAATTCATTGATTGCAGCCATTAACAAAATGCTCACGGAGAAAATCGAGAAGGATTTGTCCCATTCTGCGGAGGTACAGCAATATAACGCTCTAAGAATAGAAAACGCATGGAGAGAAATCATTTTCAGAGTGCCTGCCTATACAGAAGGAGAAATGCGGGACGTTTTGGAGGAAGTTCAGATTTATCCGCCCTCCGGAATGGTTTACCGCATGGTGCTTGTAACGCTCTTTTGGAAATGCGAGGCGCCGAACAACTGGCTTGCCCACCACAAGGAGAATGAGCTTCACAAGGAAATTGAGGAAACTTTGCGGAAAAATGTTCCTGTGATCATAAGCTTAAAAATACCTACCGGGCAGAGAGTTTTTATCGTAGGAGGCGGAAATGTCGTAATACAAATGAAGGCGTTCCTTCAGCGGACAAATCTGGACAAAAGTATTTCCCTGTCTGTGTGTGTTTCCGAAGAAACAGAGCTTCAAAACCTTCCACAGGCATATCAGGATCTTGTGCGGCTCAACAGTCTCAACGTAGGAAGGTACAGTGGTGTGTTTGAATATGGGGCAGTTGAGGATTCAATTCGAAATGGTGACCTTGTTAGAAAGCAACTATCGTTGCAAAGTTGGAAAAGCTGGCTGCTTGAAAACGGCGAAGACCTGATACGTGAAGACGTAGCACGGTTTCTGAAAAAACAGGATAGCTCCAAGCAACTGAACAAAAGGACACTGGCAATCCTTGCACAGCTGATAATCAGCACGTTATACTCTTTCAGCGATAAAAATGCGGAAGAAACAGTGGATAATCTGATCCAATCAGATGTATATGTCCACTGTACAGAATCAGCCGCAAAGCTGCTGCGCTTTCTGGATGAAGCCATTGAAAAATGGCAGTTGGATGCACAGAAGAACCGCTCTGATGGTGTCGCAGGGCTGTTGACCCAGATTAAGCGGTATGTAAACAGTCATTTAGGGCAACACCGCATAAACACCAAAAATCGCATTATACAATAGGTGCCCAATAAAAACGGTGGATAACCTC
>CAKTJC010000026.1 GCA_934567355.1 uncultured Oscillospiraceae bacterium | reverse complement strand
TTCAGAGGTTATCCACCGTTTTTATTGGGCACCTATTGTATAATGCGATTTTTGGTGTTTATGCGGTGTTGCCCTAAGTGTCTGGCCTTTATTCAGTTGTGCCGTCGCCGCCCATCAGGGCGGTCATTTCTTCAATGCGCTCCAGCGGAAAGGCCGGGCTTGCCAGAGGACGCATGGCAATGCTCATCAGCTTCATGGGATTGTCGTCGGCGGCCACCCGGTTGGAACTGAGGGCACCGCAGCGACGGCAGCGATGGATGATCGCCCATTCGCCGCCCTTGCGCACCCACACAGCTACCGGCTCCATGATGCCGCCGCAATCGGAGGCTCGGTCGCCGGGCTCGATGTCCACGTGGAGGCTGCACAGGCAATTGTTGCAGTGGTTGCGGTGATCCGACCCGGCGTTTTCCGGGGTCATCAGCCGCCCGCAGACCTTGCAGGTGAAGCTGTCATTGCAGGGGTGGGTTTTGAAATAATCTTTTTCGTAGAGTTTACGCTTGTTTTCGCGGTTCATTGTTTTTCCTCCTGAAGATTACAGAGCGAATCCCCCGGGAGGAATGGCGATGTGTGGATTTGCCAACCTCCCGGTTAGCCCACAATCCCCATCGACATGGTATTGATAATCAAACACATTCTCCTTTTTTTCATTTCGGCTGCGCCGCTGACAGAATCAAATGCGGCGTTGCGCAACCGCTGTTTCATATTATAAGCACTTAAAACGCTGTTGTCAAGCATCCGAAGGGACGTTTTTTGCGCGCTCCCGTTGACAAATCCTCAAAAGGGGGTATAGTACTAGTGATTACAAAATTGGAGGTGCCAGTTATGGCAGCAAGCAAATACGCAGGAACCCAGACAGAGAAAAATCTCCGCGAGGCTTTCTCCGGGGAATCCCAGGCGAGGAACAAATACACCTTCTTTGCATCCGTGGCAAAGAAAGAGGGTTACGAGCAGATCGCGTCGCTCTTCCTGAAAACGGCGGAGAACGAGAAGGAGCACGCCAAGATGTGGTTTAAGGAGCTGTCCGGCCTGGGCAGCACTGCCCACAATCTGGAATCTGCCGCAGAAGGCGAGAACTACGAGTGGACAGATATGTACGAGGGATTTGCCAAAACTGCCGAGGAAGAAGGATTCCCGGAGCTGGCAGCAAAATTCCGCATGGTCGGTGAAATTGAAAAGCACCACGAGGAACGCTACCGCGCCCTGCTGAAGAATGTGGAGACGGCGCAGGTATTTGAAAAGAGCGAAGTAAAGGTGTGGGAGTGCCGCAACTGCGGCCACATTGTGGTGGGCACCAAGGCGCCCGAAGTCTGCCCGGTGTGTGCCCATCCCCAGAGCTATTTTGAGATCCATGCAGAGAACTATTGATATTTCCGGCGTCCCCTTCTGAGATCCCGGGCAAATTCGTATGATCCTACGGATTTGTCCGGGATCTTCCGTTGTACGCCCGGATTGCACCGGGAAGGTCGTAAACCTTCGGATGATAGTCGTAAAAGGATAGATTTATGGAATTGGTTCTGGACGGCCTGAAGAAAAAGATGTATAATTATCCCAAATAGAGTGGCGGCGGAGTGCCGCCTTTTGGCAATATTGAATGGAGGTGACGGCGTGAAGCTGCAAAATCCCTTTGCGTTCCTCAAATACCGCATTTACCGGCGGATCTTTTTCCTGTATGTCCTGATCATGCTGCTGGTCATCGGTGCGGTTTCCGGGGTGCTGCTTCAGAATGCCAATGCCTCCGGATTGGAGAGCTTTTCCTCCGGCACCAGCACCGGATTTTCCCTGCTGGAGATGAAGCGGCAGAGCATCGTGACCGGCATCGACCGGCTCTTTTTCCGCATTTATGCCACCCGGTCGCTGGAGCAGGACTTCACCCGCTTCTTCGGCGCGACTCCCGAGGAATATGTGCAGTACCGCCTGAGCCAAAGAGATACCGGCTCCGAGACCTACCCGGAGGCGCTGAGCTCTCTGGTCACGGAATCCGGCTATTCCATCCGCTATGTGCTCCATGATGACGGAACGCAGATCCGGGCGGCGGAATACAGCGCCAACGGCTATTCCCGCTACCGGGCGGTGTCCCGGCGGGAGGCCGGGGCGCTGCAGAAGGGAATGCTTGCCTACACCAAGGATGTGACCCTGAGCGCCTACCCCGGCACGAAGATCACCTTTCTGATCGACCTTTCGGATTACGCAGCCGGTGTGATCCCCACGGAAAACGGCGGCATGTGCTATTTCGTGGGGGAGCAGCAGTTCCCCGCCGGGCATCTGACGCTGTCCGCCAAGGCCTGGGAGCAGCTCCATGCCGACGGGGACGGCAGCGGCTCCGCCCGGCTGGACGGCCAGCGGCTGTATTTTTGGACAAGACAGGCGCCGGAGGGCGGCTTTACAGTAACGGCCGTGTCGCCGAGGCAGCCGTATCTGTTCCCGTCGCTGTATATGGTGGCGGGCATCTGCCTGTGCGTGGTGGCGGCGTTCGCACTGATCACCTTCCTGTACAGCCGCCAGTTCACCGAGGATACCCGGTATCTGCAAAAAATGCTCGACAGCATGTCCCGTGTCCAGTCCGGCGATTTCACCCCCATGGATCTGGAAGGGCGCAATGATGAGTACGGTCAGATCGCCGAGAACCTCAATGCGCTATACCACCATCTGGATATGCTGATCCAGCAGAAGTATGTGCTCACCATCAACCAGCAGCGCACCGAAATGAAAATGCTCAGCGCCCAGCTCAATCCCCATTTCCTGTATAACACCCTGGAGCGCATCCGCCTGCGGGCGCTGCGGGAGGGCGCGGTGTCGGCGGCGGAGGCAACCGCCAGCCTGGGGCAGCTGTACCGCAATATTGTGAAAACCGATTCCGTGATCCCGCTGAAGAAGGAGCTGGAGATCACCGCGCAGTACCTGGAGCTGATGTGCTTCCTCTACGGAGACCAGATGCTCTACCACATTGATACCGACGAGACGCTCGGCGACGTGCTTACACCCAAGATCTGGATGCAGCCCATTCTGGAGAATTTCTTCAAGCACAACTTCCGGGAGGATGACCAGATCAAGATCGTGGTGGCGGAAATCCGCCGCCGGGGCGGCGCCGTTCAGTTCGATTTCTTCGACAACCTGGGCTCCATTCCGGAGGACAAGTGCCGGGAGCTGAACCGGGTGCTTACCCCCTGCCGGATCCGGGAATACGCGGAGCGGTCGGACAAGGAGATCGGGCTGCAAAATGTGTATCTGCGGCTCTACCTGTATTATGGAGAACGGGTGACCATGGAGCTGATGAACAATCAGCCCACCGGCGTGCGGATCCGCATCCGAATTTTGGAAGAGGAGGGAAACGATGTATCGACTGCTGATCGTGGATGACGAAAAGGACATCCGGGAAAATCTGCGCTATCTGGTGGATTGGGAGAAATTCGGCATCACCGCTGTGCTCACGGCGGATTCCTTTGAGCATGCGGTGGATGTGGCGGTGGATTTCAAGCCCCAGATTGCCCTGGTGGACGTGAACTTGGGTGATCATTACGGCTACGAGCTGGTGTCCCGTCTGCGGGAGATGGGGTTCGACACCTGCTTCTGCATGATCTCTGGCTACGATGACTTTGTTCACATCCAGAGCTCCATGAAGGCCGGAGCGCGGGACTATCTGCTCAAGCCCATCAACGTCAGGGAGCTGGAAGCCTACCTGGAGCGCACCGTCGTGCAGGAGCTGGGCGGTACCGTCCGGGAAAAGCAGGCGGCCTCCGCCGAGATCGACCCGGTGGCAAACCGGCCTTATAAAAGCTTTTCCAATATCACCAACAAAATGATTCTGATCGTGAAGAACGATTACGGGGCGAATCTGTCCCTGACCTCCATTTCGGAGAAATTCAACATGAGCAGCAAATACATCGGCCGGGTATTCCTCAACGACACGGGGCTGAAATTCTCGGAGTATCTGATGGTGTTCCGGCTGCAGACCGCCCGCTATCTGGTGGAAAATACCCGGGAGAAGATCTCCTTCATCATTTCCAGCGTGGGGTATTCCCAGCAGAATAATTTCTATGTCCATTTCAAGCGCCTGTTCGGCGTCTCCCCCGGCGACCTGCGGCGGATTCGGGGAATCGATGAACCGGCAGAGGAGCCGGATGCCCAGGAGGAGTGCACTCCGGAGGCAATGGCATGAGGCGGCGTTTTGCGCTGCTGCTGGCGCTGCTCATGGCGGTAACCGCTGCCGGCTGTACCCGACACGAGGAAACCGCAGACCTGCCGGAAGATACGGTGGTGCTGAGCTACTACACCATCGGCGAGCCGGATGCCGACCTGGCGCTGGTCAACGACGCGCTGAACCGGCTGCTGCTGGAAAAGTACGGGTTTGCCGTCAATTATCAGAAGGTGGGCTGGAATGACTACGAAAAATTCCTCACCGCCATGGTCAATACCAATCAGCCCTTTGACATCGCCTTTACCTGGACGGACAATTACCAGACGAATGTCAAAGCGGGCACCTGGCTGGATCTGACCCCCTATATGCAGGCGGAGGGGGCGGAAATGTACCAGGCTGTTGACGAAAAGCTCTGGAAGGGCGTCCAGATCGACGGAAAGATCTGGGGCGTGCCCACCAACAAGGAGCTGGCGGTGCCCCTGCAATTCGTTTTCTGCCGGGAGCTGGTGGAAAAATACGGCATCGACGTATCCAACTACCGCACCTTCCATTCCCTCATGCCCCTGCTGAAAATGATCGCGGAAAACGAGCCGGAGTACATTCCGCTGTTTCTGGATTCCTCCCGCTACGACCTGATGTCCACCCTGGGCTATGAGTACATCACGGAAACGCTGCCCCTGGTGATCCGGTCGGACAGCGACGAGTGCCGCCTGGTCAACGGCTTTGAGTGCGAGGAGGTGCGCTCCCTGCTGCGCACCATGCGGCGCTACTATCAGGCCGGCTATATCAATTCCGATGCCAGCATCCGCACCTATTTTTCCCGCTTCAGCGATGAAAAGGTCTTCCTCCGCCTTGCCAGCGGCGGCCCTGACATTGACGCGAGCCTGAGCGAATCCTTCGGCTATGGGGTGATCGCGGTGCAGGCAGCCAAAAGCGTGGCCACCACGGCGTCCGCCCGGGCGGCAGTGATGGCTGTCAGTGCCCGCAGCGAGCACCCGAAGGAGGCGGTGCAGTTCCTGAATGCGCTCAATACCGACCCGGAGATCCGCAATCTGCTGAATTTCGGCATTGAGAATGTGCACTATGTCCTGACGGAGCAGGGGCAGGTGCGCAGCATTTCCGACGGCTACCAGGGCGTCAGCTACACCCAAGGCAACTGGTTTATTCTGCGCACCCGGGAGGGCGAAAGCCTGAACCGCTGGGAAGCATTCGGAAAATTCAACGATGCCGCCCAGGAATCCAACCTGCTGGGCTTCATGCCGGATTATTCCGCCCACGCGGAAATCCTGGAGGACGTAACCCGGATCTACGAGAAATACTACTCCGCCCTCATCACCGGCACAGTGGATCCGGATATCTATGTACCCAAAATGAACCAGGAACTCACCGCCGCCGGCCTGGACACCCTTCGCCAGGATCTTCAGTCCCAGATCGACGCCTGGCTGGCAGGGAATGCGGTATGATCCATAACACATAATTCAGGCACGGCCATCTGATACACACAGGTGTATGGCAAAACAGACCGTTTGTGCAATTGTATCAATAAAATGATATGGAATCAGGGCAAGAAATCAAGGAACTCCGTTGATTTCTTGCCCTAAAGATTTGCGTATTTCCCAGGGTAGGGGAGACTTTTTTGCGGCAATGGCTGCTTGAGCAGGTGGCTTTTCTGCAGAGTCCAGGTTAAAATTCTTCTTCTATAAACATTGCCTTTTTATAAAACAGCTGATTGAGTGCCGGGTTACGGGCAATGGCCTCTACACCGGGCATCCACTGGGCGGCTTCGGCGAAGGTGCATATGCCGCTGATCAGGGCGGAGAAGGCGGAAATGGGCATGGAGGCGTCGGGGGGAGCGTCGGTGGCGGTGGCTTCCGTTACATGGCCGTCCTGGAAACGGACGCGGAAGGTTCCGGTGTTTTGGGGGATCTGAGAGTCGCTGATTGCCAGCGTTACCTGGCCGGTGCCAAGGCATTTTGCCTTTTTCAGCACCTCCTCCACCCGGATGACCCGCACCATGCCGCCGCTGAGGATCTGCCATCCGGCAGCGCCCAGCGACCACTCCGGCAGCAGATAGCGCAGCGCCTTGCTCTCCGGCAAATAGAACCGGGCATGGCTGCGGTCGGAGGACATGGTTTGCAGCAGCCCCAGCAGCGCCCGGAAGCCCCGGGCGGAGGTGAAGTGGAAGCGGTCGCACCGGAGGGTGGCTCCCTCCGGCTGGAAGAGGACATAGGCCGACGGGTCATCGCCGTCATACCAGACATAGAGGTATTTATCCCCGGCGGCGGGGTCGAGCTTTGTCACCCAGCTGTAGTCCTCCTGCCCGTGCAGCACGCTCATATTATGGGCGCGGTGCCAGCGGGCGTCCACGGTGCAGACGTCTGCGGACAGATCCCGCCCCGGTTCTGCCAGACGGTAGGTTCCTGTAAAATAATTTTCGCGCAGTCCCCGCAGCTCCACGGTGACCAGCTGCTTCTGTACACAGCTTTCGTAGCCGAACTTCCGGTAGAAGGCGGTGGAGAAGGGATACAGGTAGGAAAAATCATATCCCCGGCGGTATAGCTCCGGCAGCAGCGCCTCGAAACACCCCCGGATGCCGCCGCGCTTGCGGTACTGGGGCAAGGTGGATACGCCGCCGATGCCGCCCATGCGCACGGACTGCCCATCGAACCACATTTGATAGGCGGGCACGGTCAGGGTGCTCATCATTTCGCCGTCTTCATCGAAGGCTGCCCAATGCAGCGCCTCGTCCGGCTTTCCCTCCTTTCCCCGCTCCAGCGGCAGGCGAAAGGCCAGTGCGAACAGTTCCTCCGTCCGGGCAAGCTCTTCCGGGCGAAGCAGACGGATCTCCATATGCGCCCCTCCTTCAAAAATTGTTTTTTAGGAACCTCTGAATAAATCGTCTGCGGCTGTGAGCGGATCTTTTCCGCCCACTCTTCGGTATCGAAAACGGGAAATATAGCGCAGCCGTTGCCGGCGGGAGCCGGCTTACGGATGCGGCATACCCCTTGCGGGTACATACAGTATTCCGCCGTTTTCAATACCTCGATTGGCCGAAAAATCTCTTGCTCACAGCTCTTGCCGATTTAATCAGAGCTTCCTTTATTAAACCGTTTCTACTTTGATGGTATTGGTGTTGCCGGTCTTGCCGTTGATGGGGCCGCCGGTGAGCACCACGCGGTCGCCCTTCTGCAGGTGCAGCACCTTCTTGGCACTGGCCATGGCGTGGAAGAACATCACATCCTGGGAATTGAATTCGTCCGCCAGCACCGGGGTGACGCCCCAGCTCAGGGCAAGGCGGCGGAAAATGCGCTCGTCGGTGGTCATGCCGATGATGTCCACCGGGCAGCGGAAGCGGCTGACCATCCGGGCGGTGGTGCCGGAGACGGAGCAGACCACGATGCCCTTGGCCTCCACATCGATGGCCATGGCGCACACCGCATGGGATACGGCGTCCAAAGTGTTGCGGATGTGGAAATCCGCCTTATAGAAGCGGGTATTGTAGCTGGTGTGCTGCTCGGTGAACTCGCAGATGTCGGCCATGGTCTTTACGGCTTCCACCGGGTACTTGCCCGCAGCGGATTCGCCGGAGAGCATCACGGCGCTGTTGCCGTCGTACACGGCATTGGCCACATCGGAAATCTCGGCGCGGGTGGGGCGGGGATTATGGATCATGGATTCCAGCATTTCGGTGGCGGTGATGACCCGCTTGCCCAGCATCCGGCAGGTGGAGGTCAGCCGCTTCTGGATGGCGGGCACCTCTACGAAGGGGATCTCCACGCCCAGGTCGCCCCGGGCAATCATGACACCGTCGGCCAGCTCGCAGATCTCCTCGATGTTATCCACACCGGCGCGGTTCTCGATTTTGGCGATCAGGTCGATGTTGCCGCCGCCGTTTGCCACCAGGAAATCCTTCAGCTCCTGCATGTCCGCCTTGGTGGAGACGAAGGAGGCTGCTACGAAATCCACCTCGTTCTCAATGCCGAAAAGCAGATCCTGCTTGTCCTGCTCGCTGAGGTAGGGGCCGGACATCAGCTTATTGGGGAAGCTCATGCTCTTCCGGTTGGACAGCTCACCGCCCACCAGAACCCTGGTGATCACGTCGCCGCCCTGAATATCGGTGACCTCGCAGACCACCAGGCCGTTGTTTACCAGCACATGGTCGCCCACGGACAGATTTTCTGCCAGGTGCTTATAGTTCACGCTGACCTTCGTCCGGTCGCCCTCCACCTCGTCGGTGGTGAAGACGAAGGTGTCTCCCTCGCTGAGGGTGATCTTGCCGTCCTTGAAGGTGCGGATGCGGTATTCCGGCCCCTTGGTATCCAGCATGATGGCGATGGGCAGCTCCAGCTCCCGGCGGACTTCCTTGATCAGGTCGATCTTGGACTGCTGCTCCGGGTAGGTGCCATGGGAAAAATTCAGGCGCGCCACATTCATGCCCGCCTTGCACATGGCGATCAGGGTCTCCTTGTTCTCGGAGGCGGGGCCGATGGTGCAGATGATTTTTGTCTTGCGCATAAAACAAAAACTCCTTTCGTATGCTGTATGTTGCACTGACTTTATGAGGACACCCGCAGGGATTTCCCCTTTGAATGGGTGCGGATGGTTTTGCTTATCATAGCAGGATTTATGCGAAATTACAATCATTTTCCTGGGCGGTGAGGAAAGAATTACGCGATGGTTTGCGCTGAATGTTGTGCAATTTATACAATAGAAAAAAATTCCGGAATTTCTGATTTTTAACAATAATTTAATAAATATAGTTTCTCAAAATGCATATAATACAAATGATTTGATATTTATCAAATTATCATGATATTCGTTTTTGACATCCTTTGGTATACTGTGGCCGCAAGTAAACCAAACCCCTATGGAGGATAATGCAATGAAAAAGTCTGTGAAGATCAAAGTCAATACCGAAGCTAAGAATGCCATGCAGACCCGGCAGGACGGTGCGAAGGTGCGCTGCTATGCCTGCGTCAACGGCATCGTCATTCCTGTGCTTTGATCGGCTGCCTTTCCGGGGCGTATCGCATGCGGTACTGTCTCGGCGTCAGGCCGGTTTGCTGCCGGAATACGCTGATAAAGTGACTCTGGGAGCAGAAGGCCAGGAAGCTCGCAATTTCGGAGCAGTCATAGTCCGTGTAGCGGAGCATTCCCTCCGCCGCACGGATGCGGCGCTCCCGGATATAGGAGGAGACCGCTTTGCCGGTCTCCTTTTTGAATAGTACGGACAGGTAGCTCTCATTCATTCCCACATATTTTGCCAGATCGCTGAGGGTGATGGGCTCGTGCAGATAGGTATCGATATAGTTGAGGCACTCCCGCACCGGCCGGGCGCAGTTCCGGCGGCGCTTGACCGTGGTCATTTCCTTCAGGTAGAAGGAGAGCATTTCCCGATGCAGACCAATGATCTGCTGCGGGTCGGTCAGGGCGTCCATTTTTTGGATGAACAGGTCGCTGATATTGTAGGCGCGTTCCTCGTCCAGCCCGCCTTCGATGCAGCAGCGGCAGCACAGCGTGGTGCTGGCCACGAAGAGATATTGATAGTTGCGCACCGGGTCGCCGGACAGCCGCCCCTGGAGCACATCCCGGAAAGCCTGATCCCCGTGCTCCACAGCCTGGGGGTTGGCATCCCGCAGCAGCTCAAATTGCAGCAGCTCCTGCCCCCGCCCTGCATGGCGGAAGTGATTTTCCCGGTTCACAAATTCCAGATAAAACAGCTGCCGTTCGTCGATTCCCAGCTCTGCCATTGCCCCCGCTCCCTTCACTTTTTTCCATGGTAACACAACCGCGTATTCTTTTCAACATGAAAACCAGCCGGCGTGCTGCAAAGTGCGCACCGGCTGGTTTCTGCTTTTTGGGGTGATTTCACAGGAATGCCCGCTTGCGGATGGCGTTGCCCAGGGGGCGGATGATTCCGGCCAGGATCCAGAACAGGCCGATGGCGCTGAGCAGAGCCACAGGGTACAGGCTCCATACGAACATCCGGGTGCCGCAGGTGATGCAGATGAAAAATTCCAGCAGCATGGCGGAGCAGCCGAAGGCAATGCAGATGCCGCCCATCTGGAAAAACCGACCGCGCCGGACATATTTGATGATGGCGGCGGAGCCGGTGACCAGCGCCCCGTAGATCCCCGTCACCGGGAAAGCCAGCGACAGGTACCAGTGCCCGCCCACGGTCAGGTCGATGTACAGCAGCATCAGGTTCACCGCCACGAAATCGATGGCCAGGAAGATCACCGCATTGGGCTTGGCAAACCACAGCGGCAGCACCAGCAGCACATAGCCGGTCAGCAGTCCGGCCAGCACGAAGCCTGACCAGGTGACATGCTCCGCCAGCAGGAAATCCACCAGCAGGCATGCGCCCACGGCCACCAGGAAAAACACCGTCAGCAGATACCGCAGCCCGCTGCGCTCTGCCTCCGGTGCGATCCACTGCCGGGGATACAGGCTGGTTCCCGGCGTGCGCTTGAGATCGGGATGATAGGCGCGCAGGCCGCACAGGGGACATTTTTCCTCTCCCTGCCCCAGCTTTACGCCGCAGTTCATGCAATACATTTTTGTTGTCCTTTCGTGATTCGGATGGGGTGTGAGCAGCGATCAGTGGTTAGTGGTCAGTAGTCAGATGCCCACGATTCCTGCTGTGTTTGCACAGGCACCGGAGTTTCATTGCCCGGCGGGGACTGCCGCTCTTTCGTTGCTGTCCACGGTGACCTCCATCCCCAGCTCTACCAGCCGGTTCAGGAAATCCCGCTCCAGGCGGGGCTGCCGGGTGGAGCGGATGAGGTTGATGCGGGTCACACCGCCGTAGGACACCACGCTGCAATTATTGGGGTAAGTTGCCTGGGGGCCGATGGTGAAATCCAGGAACCGCACATAGGGGCGCATTTCCTCCGGCAGCTCCGATTTCCCGAGATTGGAAATATTCAGGCTGCCCTTACACTCTCCCACCCGGTTATATACCATGCGCATGACCGCGTCCTTGATGGGGCGGGGCATGACGCGGATGAGGTAATTTTGTGACGGCTGCACATTGGCTGCCACCCTTGCCGCCATCTGCTGGCGGGTGACCTGGGTATCGAGCTGACTCTGCACCGCCCGGGTCAGATCCTCCAGCGTATAGCTTCCCAGCCGGGGGTCAACGCCCACGTTGACGGCCAGCGCAAAGTTGCGCAGCGTCGAGCCTCCCAGCACCCGGCGCAGATCCACCGCCACGGTCACCTTTGCCCAGCGATTTCCCTGGGGGACTCTGGCAACGGTCAGCACGGACTGGAGCATCACGGCGCTGAGCAGGGCGGTGACGGTGCAGTGGTGCCGGTGCGCCAGCGCCAGCAGCTGCTCCTGAGGGACGGAGGCAATGATCAGATGCAGGAAGCCGTCCTCCTCCCGTGCCCCACGCAGCCGCAGGGCATTTTCCTCCCGGCGGCTCAGCGCAATGCTTCCGGCGGCCTGGTTGAAGCGATCCTCCAGCTCCTCCGCCGAGGGCTTCCGGCAAATGTCCTGTACGCCAAAGCCGGGGGTGATTTTAATGCCGTGTGCCAGTGTCAGATAAGCGGCAGTGAGGGTTTTCAGGAAGCTCATCCCGCCGCTGCCGTCGGTCACTGCATGGAAGCATTCCACGGCAATGCGGTTTTCGTAATAAAGCACCCGGAAGCAGCACTGCCGCAGCTCCCGTCCGGTCATATGGATCAGGGGGCAGGCGCCCTCCTGCCGGATCTTCGGCGGGCGGGAGAGCCGCTGCAGATAATACCAGAACATGCCCTTGCGCAGGCACACATAAACGGAGGGAAAACGGGGCAGCAGCATATCTACCGCCCGCTGCAATATCTCCGGCTGAACCGTCTCGTTCAGCGTGGCGGACACGCGAAAGGCATTTGTCCAGTCCCGCCGCCGCACGGCGGGAAATATCAGCGCGGCATTGTCAAGCCGAAACCAATCCGCCATGAGCGGCCTCCTTTTCTGCGCATATCAGCGCTTCTTTTTTCGCTTTTTGACGCCCTGGGCGGCCAGATAGGTGAGAATCCCCACCCAGCAGGCAGCGAGCGCCGCGAGCAGCGCCACCGCCTCCGCAGGCAGCGGGCCTAGATCGCGGGAGCCGTCGCCGGACTGCTGGATCTGATCCAGGCGGTACAGCGACCGGGTATCGGCATAGAGCGCCGTGATAAAATCGTCATCCACGGTCTTCTTCCGGCGGACGGATTTGGTCACATTCTCAATCAGCTCTCCCGCCGCATTGCGCAGGGAGGCCGAGCCGTTGAAGACCGGGGTGGTGAAGGTATTCTCCGTGTTGTTCAGCAGCAGCTTCACGGCCTCCAGCTTTACCCAATAGTGCTCGCTCTCGTCCTCACCCTCCCGGCTCAGGTAGTCCTGATATTCTTCGCTCTGCTGCGCCTTGGTGGTGACGGGAACATAGCCTTCGGTGCAGGAGTAGCGGATCTGCACGCTGTCGCTGAGCAGATACTGCATGAAGAGCCACGATGCCAGCACCTCCTGGGGGTCGTCCTTGTTGAACAGGCACATGGAGGGACCCTGGGAGATCATGGTGGGGTGCTCCGGGTCGTACTGCGGGACGGGGAGCACTGCCGTTTCAAATTCCACCAGAGAGTCGGCGCTGATGTCCAGCAGCGGGGCATGGCTGCCCATCCAGGTGGAACCGGCGGTGGAGTCCACCGCAAAAATGCACTGGCCGGCGTTCAGGAAATTGGCCGGATAGCTGGAAATGGCAAAGGTAGAGAAAGCGCGGGTCTTGGCATGCGCCGCTACGGTTTTCAGGATTTCCCTGGTATCGTCGTTGAACAGGCCGATGCGGCCGGTGGAATCGGAATAGTCCGCCCCCAGCTGGTGGAGCATCTGGATCATCATATTGTCCGTGGACTTGTAGATGAAGGGGATCAGTACTTTTTGTCCATTGACCTTAAAAACATCCCCGTCCTTTTCCATGGCGGCCTCGCTGACCTGCCACACAAAGTCCCAGGTCAGCACTTCGGGCAGGGTAAAGCCCAGCTTTTCCACATAGTCCTTGTTGACGTAGCATGCCTCTGTGGAGCGCATGTAGGGCAGGGCATACTGGTGCCCGGCAAAATTGCATTCCTGCAAAAATTCCGGCACGATCTCGTCCCGGGTAGGAGCGTCGAAATTCACCTTGCTGCCGCCGAGACCGTAGTTTTCGTCGGTGAGCAGATCATCCAGGGGAACCACCACGTTTTCGCCGGTGAGGTAGGTTGCGATATGGTCGGGATAGGTGATGCACACGTTGGGGGTGGTGGCAGTGGCGATATTGGTGATAACATCGTTGTAGATCCTGCCGTAATCGGTATAAAGCCGCATTTCCACGGTGATGTTGGGGTACAGCTCATGGAATTCGGCAATGGCCTGCCTGTAGATATTGGCCTGGGTGACGTTGGTGTCGTTCTTTGCCCAGAAGGTGATGGTAAAATCCCGGCTGGTATCCAGCGCCTGAGGCAGCTGGAAGCTGCTGTGTTCCCGGGCGCCGTGGCAGCCGGAGAGCAGCAGCGCCAGGATCAGCAGCAGGGCAGATATTCTTCTCTTCATCCCTTGGTGCCCCCTCTTGCCACACCGGCCATGATCTTTTTGTGGAAAATCAGGAACAGAACGATAAGCGGCAGGGAAATGACCACCACCGCCGCCATCATGGCGGGAATGTTCTCCCGGCCAAAGCCGTTCTCCCGAATCTCCTGAATGCCCACGCTCACCAGGAAATGGCTCTGGTCGGTGGTGACCAGCCGGGGCCACACATAGCTGTTCCAGCACTCGATGACCTTCAGAATGGTCACGGTGACAATGGTGGGCTGGCAGATGGGGATCATCACTTTGAACAGGTATTTCATATCCGAGGTGCCGTCTACCTTGGCGGCGTAGTACAGCTCGTCCGGGATCTGGGCGAAGTTTTCCTTCAGTAAATAGATATAGAAGACCGAGGTCACCGAGGGGAGGATCAGCCCGGCAAAGGTATTGCGCAGATTTGCATCGGTCACGGTGACGTAATTGGTGATGACCACCAGCTCATTGGGGATCATCATCAGGGAGAGAAACAGCGTGAACGCCAGATCCTTCCCCCGGAAATTCAGCCGGGCGAAGGCAAACGCCGCCAGCACCGTGACGATCAGCATCAGCGCCGTGGTGATCACGGTGAACACGAAGGTGTTCAGGAAATACCGCCCCAGAGGGACAGCCCTGAAGGCGTCCGCATAATTCTGCAGGGTAGGCGTCAGGGTGAAGAGCTTCGGAATATATTCACTGTTGTAGCTCCCGTAGCTTTTGACGGAGGTCAGCAGCATCCAGTAAAAGGGAAACAGTACGAAAATGCCCCACGCGGCCAGCAGCGCATAAATGAGCGCCCGCCGGAGATTGTCTTTTTTCATTTGCGTTACCTCAGACATAGTGCACATGCTTGCGGCTCACCAGCAGATTGATGCAGGTGATGGTCAGTACAATGGCAAACAGGATGATGGCAGCGGCGGAGGCATAGGAGGGGTAGCCGCCGGAATTGCCATAGAGCATATCGTATACATAGCCTACGATGGTGTTCATCTGGGCGCTGTTCAGATTCACACCGAAGAGCGCCACCGCGTCGCTGTAGGCCTTGAAGGCACCGATAAAGCCGGTGATGACCAGATAGAACAGGGAGGGAGAGATCATGGGCAGGGTGATGCGCGTGAACATCCGCCACCGGGAGGTGCCGTCCACCTTGGCGGCATTATAATAGGTCTGATTCACCGAAGCCAGCGCACTGGTGAGGATCAGAATTTTGAAGGGCATGACGATCCACACCGTATAGAAGCACAGAACGAACATCTTTGCCCAGTAAGGGCCGTCGATGAAGTCCACCGGGGCAATGCCGAAAAGCCCCAGCAGCAGATTCACCAGTCCGTCGGAATAGGGCGTTTTCTTGAACAGGATCATGAAAACCAGTCCAACCGCCAGCGTATTCGTCACATAGGGCAGGAAGAAAATGGTCTGGAAAAGTTCCCGCAGCCGGCCGATGGAATTGAGCGCCACGGAAATCAGCAGCGCCAGCCCGGTGGACAGGGGCACAGTGATGATGACCAGAATGAAGGTGTTTTTCAGCGCCTGCAGAAAATAGGGGTCGTGGAGCACATAGGAGAAATTGAAGGTGCCCACCCCGGTATAGGTCTGGGAGGCAAAATTGAAGCCCTCTTCAAAGGAATAGACAAATACGTCGATGAGGGGATAGACCATGAACACCCCCAGGAACGCAAAAGCGGGCAGCAGGTACAGCCAGCCCTTTCTGTTTTGTTGTTCCATGCGGTTTCCCCCTCACACTGCCCGGAAGGGAATGCGCGCCTCGGTCTGCGGGTCAAACAGGAGCACCTTGCCGGGCTTCAGACGGAAGCGGACAGTCTCTGCCTCCCGGTCGATGGCGGCGTCGGAGGCAATGATGGAGCGGATGGCGGCTCCCTGGAACGCCGGATGGGTGCTGACCACGCTCACGTCCCGCCCCATGACTTCCACGTTCAGCAGGCCGCATTTCAGCGCCCCCTGCTCGTCCGGGATGAAGCCCTCCGGGCGGATGCCCACGGTGACCTTGCCGTCGGCAGCGTCTGCAAGGGTCATGACCTCGTCATCCCCCAGGAAGAGCCTGCCGCCCCGGATCTCGCCGTCAAACACATTGATGGGGGGCGTGCCCAGGAACTTGGCGACAAACAGGTTCACCGGATCGTCGTACACCTGCTGGGGCTTGCCGATCTGATGGATCACACCGGCCTTCATGACTACGATGCAGTCGGAAATGCTCATGGCCTCCTCCTGGTCGTGAGTGACAAAGATGGTGGTGATGCCGGTGGCCTTCTGGATGCGGCGGATCTCTTCTCTGGTCTGCAGGCGAAGCCGGGCGTCCAGATTGGAAAGCGGCTCGTCCAGCAGCAGCACCTTGGGCATCTTCACCAGCGCCCGGGCAATGGCGACCCGCTGCTGCTGGCCGCCGGAGAGCTCGCTGGGCTTGCGATCCATCAGACCGTCGATCTGGACGAGCTTTGCCGCCTCCTGTGCCCGGCGGTGCATCTCCGCCTTGGAGAGCTTGTCCTTTCCCTTCAGATTCTCCAGGGGGAAGCAGATGTTCTGCAGCACCGTCAGGTGGGGGTACAGGGCATAATTCTGAAACACCATGCCCACGCCCCGCTGCTCGGCGGGGAGCTCCGTCACATCCGTCTGTCCAAAAAGAATGCGTCCTTCCGTGGGACTTTGCAGGCCGGAGATCATGTAAAGCGTGGTGCTCTTGCCGCAGCCGGAGGGCCCCAGCAGGCCGATGAGCTTGCCGTCCGGGATCTCGGTGGTGAAATGATCCACCGCCACGGTGTCTGCGCCGCCCTTTTTGCGGGCGGGGAATATTTTGGTGAGATTCTGCAAAACGACTTTCATAGTCTGTCTCCCCTTTTCAGGTGATGCGCCGCCCCAGGGGACGTAGCCAACCGGGCAGCGGCACGATGTTGGAATCATTATACTATCCCAAAGCCGGGGGCGCAACCATAAATTCACGTTTATTTCACATTTGACGCTTTTCTCCCGTCCAATGGGGAATTGACAAGCGGGACGGATATGATAAAATAGGAGCATGGATTTTTTCGCCCTGCGGGGCGTGACCGTTTTATAAACCCAAAGGAGGGATTCCTGTGAAGGAAACGCTGGAAAAAATCAAAGGAAAGATCCATCTGAACAGCCGCTATGTGCTGCCGGGGATCATTGTCGGCGCGCTGGTGCTGATTATCCTGGTGTGGGCGCTGATCGCCCGGGTGATCGTTCCCGGCAACCGGTACAACGGTGCCGAGGAGCTGCTGGCTGCCGGAAAATATCAGCAGGCAATGGAGCGCTTTACCGCACTGGGAGATTTCCGTGACGCTGCCGACCGGGCGAAGGAAAGCCGCTACGCCTATGCCGAGGAGCTGCTGAGCCAGGGGCTTTATACCGAGTCCACCGCTCAGTTCAGAATGCTGGGCGACTACTCCGATGCCCTGGCGCGCATCAAGGATGTGCGCTATGCCGCAGCCGAGGAGCTGCTCCAGGAGGGCAAGTACGACGAAGCCGCCTCCGCTTTCTACGCGCTGGACGGCTATTCCGACTCCACCGACCGCATCCTCGCCGCCCGGTATGACAAGGGTGAGTCCCTGCTGGCGCTGGGCAAATTCGATGAGGCCGAATCCACCTTCGAAGCTCTGGGCGACTATTCCGATGCCGCCGAGCGGGCAAAGGAGGTTCGCTATCAGCGCGCCGAGACCCAGCTGCGCGCCGGACGCTACGACGAGGCGCGGGACAGCTTTGCCGCTCTTGCCGATTATTCCGACGCCGCCCAGCGGGCAGCAGACGTGGATCTGGAAATTTCCTATGCCGAGGCTGCACGCCAGGTAAAGGCAGAGGATTATGCCGCCGCCGTCCAGACCTATGAAAAGCTGGGCAGCTTCAAGGACAGCGCGCAGAAGGCAAAGGAGACCCGCTACACCTGGGCAAAGGCGGAATTCCAGGCCGGGCACTATGACCAGGCGGAATCCCTCTTCCAGGCGCTGGGCGACTATTCCGACGCCGCCGAGCAGCTGCAAACGGTGGTTTACGCCCACAACGAGGAAAAGTACGCCGAAGCGCAGAAACTGCTGGACATCGGCAGCTATCAGGCCGCCATCCTGGCCTTTGAGCAGCTGGGTGATTTCGGCGACGCCGCCCAGCGGGCGCAGGAGGTTACGTATACCTGGGCGCAGGAGCGCTATCAGGCGGAGGATTACGACAAGGCAGAGGAGCTGTTCATCAGCCTGGGCAATTATTCCGATGCCGCCGACCAGGCGGTGCAGGTGCGCAATGCCCGCCTGTTCCATACCGTGGTGCGCGACACCACCCGCACCCGCAAGGCCATCGCCGCAGGCGGCAACCTGACGGCGGCAGTGCGGGAAAACGGCACCGTGCTTGTGGCCGGTTCCGGGCGGGACGACGTCTCCGCCGTAGAATCCTGGCGGGATATTTACGCCGTGGATGTGGGCTCCTCCCATATTGTGGGGCTGCATACCGACGGCACCGTGGTCGCCGCCGGATACAATAAATACGGTCAGTGCAATGTAGAGGACTGGACGGACATCGTCAGCATTTCCGCCGGTTCTACGTTTACCGTGGGTCTGCGTGCCGACGGCACCGTGGTCGCCACCGGCTATAATCTGGACGGTCAGTGCGACGTGTCCAACTGGAAGGACATCATTGCCATTGCCGCCGGCGGTTATCACACCCTGGGTCTGCGTGCGGACGGCACCGTCGTCGCCACCGGTGAGAATTCCGACGGCCAGTGCGACGTGGCTGACTGGGGCAACATCAGCGTCATTGCCGCCGGTCAGAACCACACCATCGGTCTGCGCAGCAACGGCACCGTGATCGCGGCAGGCTCCAACAGCAACGGAAAGTGCGAGGTCAGCGAGTGGAAGGACATCGTATCCGTGGACGGCGGCTTCGACCATACGGTGGGTCTGAAAGCGGACGGCACCGCAGTTGCCACCGGCTTTGCCATGTATGGTGCCTGTGACGTGAGCCAGTGGACGGACGTTACCGAAATTTCCTGCGGCGACGATCACACCATCGGTCTGCGCTCCGACGGAACGCTGCTCGCCATGGGCAAGAACGGCAATGGGCAGTGCGACGTGGAACAGTGGAGCAAGATCCGCCTGGGCGGCGAGCAGGATTCCTCCTTTGCCGAGGCAGAGCAGGAGCAGGCAGCGGAAGAACCGACGGACGCTCCCACCGGCGCAGTGCTGAAGCTGAAGAAAGACGCGATAACGCTCACCCGTCAGGGCATTCTCGTCACCCTGGAGCTGGAGGACGACATTTCCCCCGAGGACGTTGCATGGAGCAGCAGCGACCCCTCCATTGCCACCGTGGAGGGCGGCAATGTGACCGCCGTTGGCAAGGGCGAGTGCGTCATCCGCGCCGAATATGGCGGTCAGGTCGCCGAGTGCGCCGTCCGCTGTGTGTTCTAACCACGTTTTTTCCCCGGCAGCATTTTATGCTGCCGGGGATTTTTGCCTAGTGGTGCTGCCCTATTGAAAAGCGGCGTGAAAGGTGGTATGATTCCGGGCAAAAGGGAGGAATCATCATGCATATCGAAAAAGCGACTCCACAGGATGCGGCGGCATTGCTGGAAATTTATGCCCCCTATGTGGAGCACACTGCCATCACCTTTGAATACGCCGTGCCCAGCCTGGAGGAGTTCCGGGAGCGGATCGAGACCATCTCTGCCCGCTATCCCTACCTCAAGGCCGTAGATGAGGACGGCACGGTTCTGGGCTACGCCTACGCCACTGCTTTCAAGAGCCGCGCGGCTTATGATTGGTCGGTGGAGACCACGGTTTATGTCCGCCAGGGCTCCCGGCGGCAGGGCGCCGGACGGGCGCTGTACCTGGCGCTGGAGAAGGCGCTGAAGGACATGGGCGTGTGCAATCTCAATGCCTGCATCGCCTACACCGACGCCCCGGATGTCCACCTGACCAACGACAGCCTGCATTTCCATCAGCACCTAGGCTATACCCTGGTGGGCACCTTCCACAACTGCGCCTATAAATTCGGCACCTGGTACCACATGATCTGGATGGAAAAAGCGGTATCTCCCCACGCGCAGAATCAGCCCCCGGTTCGCTTCGGCCAGTGGAAGATCTGATTTTTTTATCGGCGCGTGTCCGAAACGATCTGGCCGTCGCTCAGGGTAATCCTGCGGGGACACAGGCGGGCAAACTGCTCGTCATGGGTCACCAGGATGATGGTGTGCCCGGCCTTGTTTAAGTCCAGCAGCAGCTGGATGATCTCCTGGGCAGAGGTTTTGTCCAGATTGCCGGTGGGCTCGTCCGCCAGCAGAATGTCCGGCTGATTGATGAGGGCGCGGGCGATGGCGACCCGCTGCCGCTGGCCGCCGGACATCTGGGCGGGCAGATGCCGCAGGCGCTTGCCGATGCCCAGCTGATTTGCCAGTTCCTGCACCTGCTCACCCGGAACCTTTTTTCCGTCCAGGGTGGCAGGGAGCAGGATATTTTCTTTGGCGGTGAGGATGGGCAGGAGCTTGAAGTCCTGGTAGATGTAGCCGATTTTCCGGCGGCGGAGCTGGGCGGACTGCTTGTCGGAAAGGGAATGGATGTCCTGCCCGTCCAGCAGCACCTGGCCGGAGGTCGGCTTGTCGATGCCGTCCAGCAGGTTCAGCAGCGTGGTCTTTCCGGAGCCGGACTGACCGACGATCGCCAGCATCTCCCCCTTTTCCAGGGAGAAATTCACATGGTCAACGGCGTGAATAGTCGCGTCGCCCTGCCGAAAGGTGCGGCAGAGGTCTTTCACTTCTAGCAAAGGCATGGGATTCTCCTTTCCGTGTGTTATAAATCGTCCAGAACCTGCCGCAGGGTGCATTTCACCGGCAGCAGGAAGCTCAGGGCGGCAATGGCGGCAATCAGGGCATAAATTCCAATCAGGGGCAGGGAGACGAGGAAGCCGCCCATGCGTCCCACCAGAATCCGATAGCGCACACAGGTATAAACCACCGCAATGAAAAACGGCACGGTGGCGGCGGCAGCGGCGGCCAGCCAGACCGGGATCAGCTGCGATACCTGCCTGCGGGAAGCCCCCAGGTGATGGACGGTGCGCAGCATCGGCGCGCATTCGCGCACATAGGCGGACAGCTGCACCCACACGATCTGCATGGAAACCAGCGCCAGCACGCAGAAGATCCAACTGATCAGCCAGAGCTTCCCTTCGTCCACGGCGGCAAAGGCGAGGTCATCGTTTCCGGTATTGTGTATCATGTATTTTTCAGGGAGAACAGACTGCAAGGTTTCCTGCAAGGCGGCGGAATAGGGAAGGGTGGTATGGATGGTAACTTTGATGATGGCAGCCTTGGCGGAAAGCTCTTCTATCAGAGCGTTGCTGACATAAACGCTGGCAGCAATGGGCATTTCCACCGCCGGGGACAGCCGCTGCGTCAGCTCTAGGTAAACTTTTCCCGTGTACTGTGTGAGGCTGTACATCTCGTAGGTTCCGCCCAGTTTATATTGCTCCGGGAGATTTGCCACGAACTGATTTTTTTCCAAATCCGGCGCATCGGGGGCGATGTCCCGGTAGGGGTAAACCTTGATCGTCAGGTAATCTCCGTTGGCGGCATTCATGCTATAATAATTATTTTCCTCCCGCTGGATTTCCATTTGCTGTACACCGCTTTGAGCAGCGATAAAATCCAGCTCATTCTGGGTGAAGCCCAGGGTATTTGTAGCCACGATTTTCACTTCCTGGGCGCTTTCCAAATGGTAGGCATAGTTGTCCAGCCGCTGGTTAAACAGTACCACAAACGCCGTAACCAGGGGAATAAGAATGAGCAGGCACGGTACAAAGGGCGGCTTGGTCTGCTGCACCCACAGCCGGTTCAGCGAGGTGGCACGCTTGCCTTTCTTCGGCAGTCGCCATCTGGGTTTTCTCAGCAGCGAAAAAAACAGGGAGCCAAGGCACACCAGAAGATAGAAGCTAATCTGCAGGGCGGTGCTTTTTGCGTCCATATGGAACACCTGCCAGAGCGTGGAGGAATTAGTGGTCTGCTCAAAAAAATGTTTATACAGCGTCCTCATTACCCCATAGGAGATGCCCACCGCGCATCCGGCGGCCAGCGGGAACAGGACGGTCAGTTCCAAAAGGAACATCCGGACAATCTGCCCCTTGGTGGCACCCAGGGCGGCCAACTCCGCCAGCTCCGGTGAGAAGGCAGCAATGTGGTTGCGGTAGGCGCTCTGGATAATCAGCCCGGCAAACAGCGACAGCCCCAGGCTCAGGAGCAGCATTTTGCGCATCATGGAAAGAAGAATGTCGTCCCGCTGGGTTCCCTGAACGGCCTCTTGGGCAAAAAAGTTGATGTGTACGTCGCTGACGTTGTGTCCGGCTTGTGCCAGTCGGGAGCGAATTTCGGCGGAAATCGTATTCCGGCTGGAGCTGCTGCTATACAGCGCCCATGCTTCCTCGGTGGCAGGGCTTAAATAAATTATGCCGTCATCATATTGCGGCGCTGTCATGCCGTCAATGTCCCGCAGCAGTTCCGTGTCCTCTGGTTGAATGTCACCGGAAATATGGATGGCCTGCCCCTGGCTGAAGTTCTTCAGGAATGCAGAGGTGCCGTAGTCCAAGCTGTCCCGATACACCGAGACCACCAGCGGCAGCAGGAAGGAGCACATCAGCACCCAGAAAAGGGCAAAATGCCGCATCGGCCGCCGCCGGAAAGAGCGCCGCAGATAGAGAGAAAGCATGAAAAATCGCCTCCTTGGGTAAAATTTTGGATATATCAGCGCTTTTTTTCATTCAAAGGAAATTGCCAGCCGTGGAGGCGGGGAAACGGCCATCTCACTGACCGCAGCTGTCACATTCCGGGCAGTAAAAAGTGTGCGGTGTGATTTCTGCTTTATCGTCTTCGGCAAAGGAGAACAGGAAGAAAGCGGAGGCAGCTATCACAAGCCTGAGGAGGAAGAAAATGAATCAGCGGAGGGAAAGCTGTTTTTTCATAAAGATGCTCCTTTCAAAACAAGATTGGATTGACAGCGTGTTTTCCTTTGTGTGTTCACCCTTTGTAACGATGAAGATAGTCGATTTTGGACACCTGGTTGAAAAATTTTTTATTATTTTTTTGCAACGATATTTTCGGCCATTTTGATGAGCACATCCTCACTGACGTGGGCGGTGATGAAGAAAAGCACACCCTTTTCACGGTCTTCCCAGACGATGGCAGGGGAGTCATCGTTGAATGGAATATAAAGCGTTGCGGGTAAGCCGTTGACCGTCACTTCTTTTTGTGCGCAGTCGGCATTCAGCATATAAATATCTGCGCCGCTGGAATCTGCGGAATAAGAAAAGGTCAAATTCCATTTCTTGTCTGCATCAACATAGCCGTATATCCGTTCACCGGGAAAATCAACAGTTTCGACAAGCGTATATCCATCTGGAATCCAGCCCAACACATACTCGGTGGAAGAATCCCCTTGGGATGGATTTCCTTCGTAGTAAAAATGATACACTGTTTCAATTTTCGTTTTTACCCACCCGGATACAAACTCCTGTGCATCGGTGCTAACCGTCAGCAAAGAGCCAAACAGGACGGTAATTGTCAGGAACAGCACCGCGGCGCTTTGCAGGGCGCGTGTGAGGACGGGGTGATTCTGCCGGAACAACAGGCGCCGCATTTTCCGCCGGAAGCGGGGGGAAAATGTGTGGTTGCAGTCCTCCGGTTTTGGCAGGGCTTCGTTCAGCAGCTCTGCCGCCCGGGCTGCTGCCCGGGATAATTCTTCCTCGTTCATCACAAAATTCCCTCCTTTTCGGCAATCTGCCGCAGCTTTTCCTTGGCGCGCTGGTCCAGTTTCTGGGCGGCGGACAGGCTGATGCCCAGCATTGCCGCAATCTCCCCGCAGCTGAACCCCTGGTGGTATTTCAGCAGGATAACCTGCCGGTAGTTGGGCGGCAATTTCAGTATGCACTCCGCCAGACCCATTGGCTCCTGGGGGCTGACGGACAGCTCCTCCGTCTCCTCCAGGGGCAGGGCACCCCGGCGCTGCTTGCGCCGGTACAGGTCGATTGCTTTGTTTTCAACAATGGTAACGACGTAGCTCTGCGTTTTTGGACACACCGGGTCAGAATTTTTTTCCATATTTTCCGCGATTTTCACGAATGCGTCATGCACGGCGTCCTCGGCATCCGAGGCATTGTTCAAGATCCGGTAGGCAACATAGTACATGAGCCCCCTGTACTGATGATAGACGATCTCAAATTTCCTCTTTTGCACCGGCTCGTCGATCACCGCCAGATAAACAAGCATACGGGATGCCACCTCTCTTTCTATTTCTGCATTTTACATGCAGAGCAGCGGAATGTCAAATTAAAAGCATTCCTGCCTGCATAGAACATGGAAAGCAAAAAGCCCTGACATTCTCCCGCAGGGGGCGGGAATGTCAGGGCTTTTTTGCTCTTACCGGATAAAATTGGTGGAAATATGGGGCTCCTGTTTCGGCAGGCCGTAGGTCTGCTTGCCCAGGGCGATGGACTTCATCAGGAAACTCATGTTCCGCGCCAGGGTACGCATGATCTGCCTGCCCTCACCGTCCTGGTCGGCTTCGCCCTTGTTCATGCCGTGGATGCTGTTCCAGTACTGGCTGGAGGCAACGGGCATGCCGGAAATGGTGAAGAATTTATTCAGCTCGTCAAAGGTGGCTGAGCAGCCGCCCCGCCGGGCGCATACCACGCTGGTGCCCACCTTCATGCGTTTGTCAAACCGGGTGCTGAAGAAAAGCCGATTCAGCAGGGCGACCAGCGTGGGATTGGCCGAGGCATAGTACACCGGGGAGGCGACCACCAGGCCGTCCGCCTCCTGGAATTTTGGCGCGAGTTCATTCACGATGTCGTCGAACACACATCTGCCCAGCGCTCCGCATTTGCCGCAGGCAATGCAGCCGCGAACATCCTTCTGCCCCACCTGGACGGTTTCGACCTCGATCCCCTCCTGCCGGAACACCGCTTCCATCTCCCGCAGGGCGACCGACGTATTCCCCCCCACCCGGGGGCTGCCGTTGAGCATCAATACCTTCATAATGATTCCTCCTTGCCGTATGAATGATATGGGATCCGCGCCCCCGATTAGAACCCGCCCTGTCTGCATGAGATGCCTGC
Organism: uncultured Oscillospiraceae bacterium; assembly: GCA_934567355.1. Lineage (GTDB taxonomy): Bacteria > Bacillota > Clostridia > Oscillospirales > Oscillospiraceae > Faecousia. Next base: position 16,237 of record CAKTJC010000026.1, on the reverse strand, counting down.
ATGCCGCCGGGCATTTCAGGGAGGGCTTATATGGGGGGAGCTTTCTTCAGAATGCTTCCGCTTCTTTATATCACAGCCGGAAACATTGCGCAAGCGCTTTTTAAGCCCCGGCAAGGGTGGAAATGCCGGCCACAAAATATTCAAAAAGGATTGCATCGGGTCGAAAGCTGATGTATAATGACAAAAGAGTGACCCAATTCGGCCAAAACCTCCGAAAACAGAAAGGAACGTCACGCCCATGATTGAATTCAAGAACGTATACAAGACCTATCCCAACGGATTTACCGCGCTGAAAAACATCAACCTGCAGATTCAGCAGGGTGAGTTCGTGGCCATCATCGGCCTGTCCGGTGCGGGCAAATCCACCATTCTGCGCTGCATCAACCGGATGCACGATGTTACCCAGGGTCAGCTGATCGTGGACGATGTGGACGTATCCACTCTGAAGGGCGCTGCACTGCGGAAGTTCCGCCGCAAGGTCGGCATGATCTTCCAGAGCTTTAACCTGGTGTCCCGCAGCACGGTGCTGAAAAATGTGCTCACCGCCGACGTGCCGGAGATGCCCTTCTGGCGGGTGCTGTTCGGCGTGTTCACCAAGGAGCAGAAAATGCGTGCCCTGGAAAGCCTGGACAAGGTGGGCATCCTCAGCAAAGCCTACACTCGCTGTGACCAGCTCTCCGGCGGCCAGCAGCAGCGCGTTGCCCTGGCGCGGACGCTGAACCAGAACCCCAGCATCATCCTGGCCGACGAGCCCGTGGCCTCCCTGGACCCTATCACCGCCAAGCAGGTCATGTCCGACTTCGTGCGCATCAACAAGGAATACAACATTTCCATCCTGCTGAACATCCACCATGTGGATCTGGCCCTGAAATACTGCGACCGGGTCATTGGCGTCCGGGCGGGCGAGATCGTGTTTGACGGCCCCGCCAGCCAGATCACCAACGAGCAGCTGGACGCGGTGTACAACGGCACGGCCGTGCCCACCATGGACAAGGAACAGGGAACGAGGGAAGCCTATGTCTAAACTTCTGTCTTTTCTTACCTATGAGCGCCTGATCATTCTGGAGCTGGTGCTGCTGCATGACGTTGCGCTGACGCTGCTGCTGCGCAAGCCGGAGGTCATTACCACCCAAAGCGGTAATACCGTGGTGCGCCCGAAGAACCGCACGCCGCTTATCTGTGTTCTGTTGCTCTTGGCCGTTACCTGGGCACTGCACATGACGGGCTTCCAGATTTCCGTCATCATCAAAAAAGGCAAGAACATTGTTGCCATCCTGGAGAAGATGTTCAATCCCAAGTGGGCGTTCTTCCCCAAGGTCATTACCCCGCTGGTGGACACCATCAAGATGTCCATCCTGGGTACCGTCATCGGCTGCGTTACCGCGCTGCCCATCGCCGTGTTGGCTTCCAGCAACATCGACCATAACAAGGTGATCGTCAGCATCCTCCGGGTCGTGCTGGGCCTGATCCGCACGCTGCCCACCTTGGTTATCGCCCTGGTGTGCGCCCTGATCTTCTCTCTGGGCACCTTCGCCGGTACGGTTTCCATCGCCATCTTCACCTTCGGCATCGTGGCAAAGATGCTCTATGAGAGCATCGAGACCATCGACATGGGCCCCTTCGAGGCCATGGAGGCGCTGGGCGCCGATAAGTTCCGCGCCTTCTGGTCTGCCTGCGTGCCCCAGATTCTTCCCGTGTATCTGAGCCACTGCCTGTACTGCTTTGAAATGAACGTCCGTGCCTCCGCCATTCTGGGCTATGTGGGCGCCGGCGGCCTGGGCATCACCATCAGCGAGCGCATCGGCTGGCGGGATTACAACGGCCTGGGCATGGTGCTGCTGAGCCTGCTGGTTGTTGTGGTGTGCATCGAATTCCTCAGCGAATTCCTGCGCAAGAAGCTGAGCTGAGAGGAGGCTGCGGTTATGAAGAAAAGAAAAAATCTGCTCGATACTCTGGATGGGCAGCTGACCGTCGCTGAGGCCTATGCCATGCGCCCCCGGAAATGGGTGCTGTATACCGCCATTGTGCTGATCCTGGCCGTGCTGGTTGGCTGGTCGGGCTCCGATGTCCATTTCAGCGGCCTGACCGATACCGGCTCCAGCGTCGCCAAGGGCGTGATGTCCGGCATCTTCCATCCGGATACGGGGCTGATGTTCGGCACCGGAAATACGGATGTGCCCTATCTGCTGCTGCAGACCATCGCCATTGCCATCCTGGGCACCCTGTTCGGCGCCATCCTTGCCATTCCTTTTGCCTTCCTGGCATCGGAAAATATCATGCCCAAGCCCATTGCCTATGCATTCCGGGTGGTCATTCTGCTCATCCGCACCATCCCCAGCCTGGTGTGGGCACTGATGTGGATCCGGGTCACCGGCCCCGGCGCAGCCTGCGGCGTTATCACCCAGAGCGTGTGCTCCATCGGCATGATCTCCAAAATGTACATCACCGCCATTGAGGATCTGGACACCAAGATCCTGGAGAGCCTGGATGCCATGGGCTGCACCCCCTTCCAGAAGATCCGCTACGGCGTGATTCCCCAGCTGACTGCCAGCTTCATTTCCACCACCATTTACCGCTTCGACATCAACCTGAAGGATGCTACCACTCTGGGCATCGTGGGCGCAGGCGGCATCGGCGCCTCCCTGGTGCAGTGCCTCAACAGCCGCCGCTGGGCCATGGTCGGCTCTTTCGTGTGGGGGCTGATGCTGCTTGTGGTGGTCATAGAGTTCTTCTCCACCAAGATCCGCACCAGACTGGCACACGGAGAATAAGGAAAGCATGGGAAGACGGGAGACCCGCGCAAATCTGGTGATCGCCCTGGCACTGTTTCACCGCTATGGGTGGATCGCCGTAATGACCTGCTGCGCCATTGCCTGGCGGGAATATGCCGTCTGGATCATGGGCATTTCCTGCGTGCTCTTTGCGACGTGGTCCTTTGCCGGCTATAAGCTGCGATGGAAGCACATCTACTGCTCCGATCAGAACGCCCACCGCCAGAAGATGACTCCCAACGACATCCGCTGGCATACCATGAAGATAAGCGACGCTTACGGCGTCTTCCTGGTCCTCGGTCTGGCTTGCCTGATCGCAGCCGCCTGCTGAGCGGCGCCATTTGACGCGACTGTCCCCTTGGCTCCCTCCGAGGGAAGCCAAGGGGACAATATAAAAGGAAAGATTATGAAACAACTGACCATCTATTTCACCAGCGACATGCATGGCTATTTCTCCCCGCTGGATTATGCCACGGGGGCGCACGCCGATACCGGCGCAGCCAACTGCATGAAAAAGTTCCAAAACGACGGCAATACGCTGATCATCGATGGGGGCGATACCTTGCAGGGAAGCCCCTTTACTTATTATCTGCATAAAAACGGCCTGGAGGATCCCTGCGTCCCGGCGCAGATCATGAACTGTGCAGGCTATGATTTCTTCACCCTGGGCAACCATGATTTTAACTACGGTCAGGAAAACCTGAATCGCTATATCCGCTCCATGGATGCCTATTGCCTCTGCGCCAATGTGGAGGGGCTGGAGGGCGTGCGGAAGACCGCTGTGGTCACCATGAAAAACGGACTGCGGGTGGGACTGACCGGCGTTGTCACCCATCACGTCAACATCTGGGAGCGCCCCGAAAATCTGAGGGGGCTGACCATTTCGGAGCCGGTGCCCGCCGCTGCGGCGGCGCTGGAGGAATTAAAGCAGGAAAACGTGGACATCACCGTGTGCATTTACCACGGCGGTTTTGAGTGCGACCTGGATACCGGCGCAGCCCTGACGGACAGCGACGAGAACCAGGGCTACCGCATCTGCCGGGAGCTCGGCTTCGATGTGCTACTCACCGGCCATCAGCATATTCCCATTGCCCCTCGCAGGGTGCTGGGGACCTATATCTGCCAGACCCCGGACAAGGCAAAGCAGTTTGCCAAAATGAAGCTGACGGTTTCAGACTCCGGCATCGCCATGGAAGGCAGTCTGGAAGAAGCCGGCGGCGAGACGGATCCGGAGGCTGCCGCCATTCTCGCACCCCTGGACAGCGCCGCCGCCCAATGGCTGGATACCCCCGTGGGGCACCTGGATATGCCGCTGCTGCCCCAAGAGCATATTGTCATGGCGGAGCAGGGCAGCGGCATTGCCAATTTCTTCAATCAGGTGCAGCTGGATGCCTCCGGAGCGGACATTTCCTGCACCAGCCTGGGCAACGAGGTGAAGGGCTTCCAGCGCGACATCACCGTGCGGGACGTGGTGGCGACCTATATCTATCCCAACACGCTGGATACCCTTCTGGTAGACCGCACCGTGCTGAAGGCGGCGCTGGAGCGCAGCGCTCAGTATTTTGCCCTCCGCCCGGACGGCGGCCTGGAAGTTAGTCAGGATTTCCTGAAGCCCAAGGTGGAGCACTACAACTATGATTATTTTGCCGGTATCCACGTCACCATGGACATCCGCCGCCCGGTCGGACAGCGGGTGATCTCCATTGTCTATCACGGGCAGGAGCTTTCCGACACGCAGAAACTGACTCTGTGCATGAACAACTACCGTTCCTCCGGCACCGGCGGCTACGAATGCTTCCGGGGCTGCAAAAAGGTGCGCCAGCAGCAAACGGAGATCTCGGAGCTGATCATGGACTATGTGCTGGAACGGGGAAGCATCGCCGTTGATAAGACCAAGTGGCTTACCGTTGTTTACTGAAGGAGAATCTCATGAATATTCTGATTACCAATGACGACGGCATTGACGCCCAGGGCATTTCCATCCTTGCCCGTGCCGCTGCCGATTTCGGGAATGTGACCGTGGTGGCACCGGCGGAGCAGTGCAGCGCCATGTCCCACCGCATTACGCTGTCCCGCCGGATGCGGATCGAAAAGCGGGAGCTGGGGATCCCAGGCGTAACGGCCTATGCACTGGATGGCACCCCGGCCGACTGCGTAAAGGCTGCGCTGGATGCCATCCTGCCGGAAAGGCCGGATGTGGTGCTCTCCGGCATCAACCATGGCTATAACGTGGGCTTTGACGTGGCCTATTCCGGCACCGTAGGCGCGGCCATGGAGGCTGTGATGAGCGGCATCCCCGCCATCGCCCTGTCCCAGAACGATGTGGGCAGCTTTGACATTGCAAAGCAGTACCTGCCCCAGATCCTGCAGGAGCTGCTCCCTGCTGCTCCCTCGGAGAAGGAAATTTGGAACGTCAATTTCCCCACAGAGCACTGCAACGGCATCCTGCGAAACCGCACTGTATCCCTGGGCGGTTATTATAACGGCACCATGTATGTGGCGGAGGAAAACGGCGAAATGCACGTCCAATACCCACCGCTGCTCCCCACCAATTTCTCCACCCACCCCGCCGCCGAAGGCAGCGACCTGCGCGCAGTGGTAAACGGCTACATCTCCATCGGCGCAGTACGCTGCCCCGTAATGTAACAAAAAGCTCCCGGGCGGTTCATTGAGCCGCCCGGGAGTAGTTGGTTATTTCCCTTTTTTCGGGGAGATATAGTTGATCTTTTTCACGGTGTATACGGTGATAAAGGCGTGGGGGTCGGTTTTCTCCATGAATTTCATCAGGGCGGAATATTCGCTTTTGTCCACGATCACCTGCAATTCCGGCCGGTGGGGCATATCGCCGTATGCACCGATGGCTTCATAGACCGTGGCGCCGGAATGGAGGGTGTTGATGATGAAGTCGCGGATCTCTTCAAAGTGAGAGGAAATGATGCACATTTTCTTTTTTCCGTCCATGCCGAAGATGAACTTGTCCAGGATCACACCGTTGAAATAGGTGCCCATCAGGGAGATGATCACCGTCTTGCTGTCATAGCACAGGGCGCTGAGCAGCGACACCGCGATGCCTGCGGCGGACATGGCTGCGCCCAGCTCCATGCGGAAGAATTTGTTCAGGATTTTTGCTGCAATATCCAGCCCGCCGGAGGAGGCGTTGCGCAGAAACAGCAGCGCCAGCCCTGCACTGACCACGAAGCAGTAGCACAGCATGTCCAGAAATGCATCCCTGGTAAGGGACTGAAAGTCCGGAAACAGCTTTTCCAGCAGCCACAAAAAGACCGGCATCAGGATGGAGGTGAACACGGTCTTTACTCCAAATTCATTGCCGATGAGCAAAAAGCCAAGGATCAGGCAGACCATATTCAGTGCAAAGGTGATGTAGGAAACATTCACCGGAATAAACTGGCTGAGCACCACCGCCAGACCGGAAATCGATCCCACTGCCAGGTGGCTGGGTACCAGAAAGAAAAATACCGCCCCGGCAATGATCAAAGTGCCCAGGCTGATGATGAGATATTCCCGAAGGATTGAATTGCGTTTCATGGAAAACTTCCTTTTTGCTTGTGTATTGCAGTGGCTTCCATAGCGGATGTCCTACAGGCGGGGCGTCCCTGCGGGAAAACCCGGAAGATGTATGCCGTGCCCCCGGTTTTCTCGGGGGCACGTACGGCGCTGCATTATTCCTTTTCCGCGTTCAGTTCATCCACAACTATATCCTTGTAGGGATTGACGATAACAGTCTTATAGGTGTGGTAAATCACCATGCCAGGCTTGCCGCTGGGAACTTTTTTGACCTGCTTCACCGTGGTCATATCCACGGGGATATTCTGCCCGCCGGTGGTTTCCGCATAGTAGGCGGCCAGCTGGGCGGCTTGGGTGAGGGTGTTGTCCGGGGGCGTTTTGCCGCCGCAGGAGACGATGACGTGGCTGCCATGCACCTTGCTGGCGTGGCACCAGATGTCGTCCTTGCGCGCCAGGCGGAAGGTCAGCTCGTCATTCTGCCGGTTGTTCCGGCCAACATAAATGGGGAAGCCGTCGGTGCTTTCAAACCGCATGGGGGACAGCTTCTTCTGCTTCATTTTGGCTCTGCCGCCATCCTGCCGCACATAGCCGCCGGCTTGCAGCTCCTGCCGGATTTCATCCAGCTCGGCATCGGTGTCCGCCCGGTTCAGCTCCTCCTGCACGCTTTCCAGATAGCTCAGCTCCTCGCTGCCCAGGGCAATCTGGTGGGTCAGCTCTTTTTCGGCGTTCTTCATGCGGGTGTAATCCTTGTAGAATTTTGCCGCGTTTTGCTGGGGGGACAGCAGGGGGGAGATGGGAATATCGATGATGGGCATCTCCTCATTATAGAAGTCCTCGCACTGGGCGATGGTTTGCCCCTTTTTGATTCTGCCGATGTTGGCGGTGAGAATGTCGCCCAGCTGGCGCAGCCGCTCCCGGTCATAGGTGGCCTCCAGCTCTTTTTCCTGCACAGCCAGCTTCCGGCGCAGACGGGCACAGAGGTTCGATACGGTTTTGCGAATGGCCTGGCTCTTTTGCCGCATGGCATCCCGCCGGTCCCGCAGGGTGTAAAACCGGTCGAGAAGGGCGCTGAAGCCCTCCGCCTGCTGGTAGCTGCTATACTCCGCAATGGGGCAGAAGGCAAACTGCTTGGGGGTTCCGTCCGCCTGGGCGTAAAAATACGCCTCCGGATGGGTCAGGATTTCCCGGAAATAGGCTTGCAGCCGCGCTGCCAGGGCGGGAACGTCCTGATTCTCTATCCGGGCATCGGTGTCCCCAGCGCAGTGCAGCGCCGCCTCCCGGCACACCAGGGGGCTCAGGCCGCCTAAGTTGTCCATCATGCGGTCACATAGGAGGTCTGCGCCGGGCCGGGTCAGAAGGCCCACATAGTCCGTAAATTCCAGGGGGTTCTGCTTTTCCACCTTTTCCGGCTCCTGGTAGTTCAGGCCGGGCAGGGCGGCGCGCTTGGTGTTTTCGTCCAGAGGAATGCGCCGCAGACAGTCCAATATCCGCCCCTCCGGGCCCAGTAGATACAGATTGCAGGTGCGTCCCATCAGCTCCGCCACCAGGCGCTTTTGCACCGGGAAGCCCATTTCATCGGTGCTGTCAAAGGTAAAAACCGCCAGACGCTCCATGGGCGGCTGGGAGATTTCTGCCAGGCGTGCGCCGGAGAGGTGCTTGCGCAGCAGCATACAGAACATGGGGGGCTCCGGCGGATTTTCCGGCGAGGCGGTGGTCAGATGCAGCCGGGGGGCGGTGGGGTTTGCCACAATCAGCAGCTTTTCCCGTCCGGCGGTGCCTTTGATGAGCATAATGAGACTGTCCCGGCTGGGCTGAAATATTTTTTCCACGCGCCCGCCCAGGCACTTTTCCCGTATCTCATCCAGGGTGAATTTTAAATAGAATGCGTCAAATGCCATGGATTTTCCTCTGAAAAGATAAAAATATGGAAAACTCAGATCCTTGCGACACCGGATTTTCTTGCCGCTTCCGCAACGGCCTTGGCGACTGCGGGACCAACCCGCCTGTCAAAGGCGGCGGGGATGATGTAGTCGGCGCTGAGTTCCTCGGGGGAGACCAGATCGGCCAGTGCCTGTGCGGCAGCCATCTTCATCTCCTCGTTGATGTCGGAGGCGCGGACGTCAAAGGCACCGCGGAAGATACCGGGGAAGGCCAGCACGTTGTTGATCTGGTTGGGATAGTCGGAGCGCCCGGTGGACACCACGGTGGCGCCGCCCTTCTTGGCGTCCTCGGGGAAGATTTCGGGGGTGGGATTGGCGCAGGCGAAAACGATGGCGTCCTTGGCCATGGTCTGCACCATCTCGCGGGTCAATGTACCGGGGGCGGAAACGCCGATAAATACATCTGCACCTTTGATAACATCGGCAAGTTTGCCGGTCTCTTTCTGTAGGTTGGTCACCTGGGCCATTTCCTCTTTGATCCAGTTCAGCTTTTCCCGCCCGGCGTAGATGGCGCCGGTGCGGTCGGTCATGACCACATTTTTGAAGCCGGCGGACAGCAGCAGCTTTACAATGGCAATTGCGGCGGCGCCTGCGCCGGAGGTGACGACTTTTACGTCTTCTTTCTTCTTACCGACCACCTTCAGGGCGTTTTGCAGACCGGCCAGAGTGATGACGGCGGTGCCGTGCTGGTCATCGTGGAAGACAGGAATATCGCACTTCTCTTTCAATTTGCGCTCGATCTCAAAGCAGCGGGGGGCGGCAATGTCCTCCAGATTGATGCCGCCGAAGGAGCCGGACATCAGATAAACGGCGTTGACAAACTCGTCCACATCCTTGGTCTTCACGCACAGCGGAAAGGCATCCACATCACCGAAGGATTTGAAGAGGACGCACTTGCCTTCCATCACCGGCATACCGGCCTCCGGGCCGATGTCGCCCAGGCCAAGCACGGCAGAGCCGTCGGTGATGACGGCGCACAGGTTGTGGCGGCGGGTCAGCTCATAGGATTTGTTTATATCCTTCTGGATCTCCAGACAGGGGGCGGCCACGCCGGGGGTATAGGCCAGAGACAGGTCTTCCTTGGTTGCCACGGGGACAGTGGCCTTCACTTCGATTTTTCCCTTCCACTGCCCATGCAGCCGCAGGGACTCTTTTGCGTAATCCATAAAGTTACCTCCTGGTAGTGTCAATTATTTCAGGACCCATTATACAGGAAAAATCCAAAATGTAAATGCACTTTTCTGCCGCCCGAAAATCCGGGCGGCAGAGGGAATGAAGATCACAGGGCAGGGATCTCAATGGTCCTTCCGCCCAGGGTTTCGTAGATGCGGTGGGAGATGGACAGAACGGTGCGGCCCTGAGAGGCGCGGCGGAGGGCGGCCAGGACCCGTGCCTCGGTTTCGGCATCCAGGTTGGCGGTGATCTCATCCAGCAGCAGCACGCCGGGGTCGGCGGCGGCAGCCCGGGCGATGGAAAGCAGCTGCCATTCACCCTGGGAGAACAGTCCGTCGGAGCAGGGGGTGTCATAGCCCTTGGGGAAGGAGCGGATGACTTCATCCAGTCCGGCCAGAGCGGCGGCGTTTTCGGCCATCTCCCGGCTGATGCCGGGGTCGCCCAGGGTGATTTGATCCAGCACAGTGCCGGGGACCTGCGAGAAATGCTGCTCTACACAGCCGATGCACCGGCGGCGCTGACTGTCGGTGATCCGGCTGGTCTCCACGCCTCCGATGGTGAGGCTCCCTGCTTGAGGCTGATACAGCCCTAGCAGCAGGCGGAACACGGTGCTTTTGCCTGCACCGGTGCGGCCGACCAGAGTCACCTGCTCCCCAGCCTTTACGGTGAAGGAAAGGTCGGACAGCACGGTTTTTTCGCTGTAGCCGAAGGCGACGTGGGAGAGTACCACATCCCCGCCGGGCACTTGGGGAGCGGCATCGGGCACGCTCCGCTCCGGTTGGGCGAGGAAGGCGTCGATCCGCTTTACGCCGGCCATGGCGGACTGGATGGTCTGGATCTCCATGCCCAGGCTCTCAATAGGAGCGAAAATACGGGTGATGTAATTGATGACGGCGACAGATGTGCCCACGGACATGCCGAAAAGAGTGAGGATCCTTGTATTTCCGGAGGCGGACAGCAGCATAACGGCGCCCACCACGGCAGCATTCAGCACCAGCACCACCGGGGAATAAATGGCGTCGTAGAAGTTTGTCTTTTCCACGGCGGCGTAGCTCTCGCCGATGCGCCTGTCATAGCGCTGCTCCATATAGTCCTCCAGCCCCAGAGCGTGGATGGTGCGGATATTGTGCAGTGCCTCGGGTACCTGGCCGGAAATGGCGGCAACGGCACGGCGATTTTCCAGCTGCGCGGAGAGCATCCGCTTCTGTACATGCCGGGTGAAGGCGGCCAGCAGCGGCAGAACGGGAATCAGGATCAGGGCAAGGTCGGTATTTTTCACGGCAATGACGGCAAGAATGGACAGGATCCGGCAGGCATCCGCCGCCATGGAGATCACGCCGGAGGTAAACAGCGCTTCCACCGTGTCCACATCTCCGGAAAACCGGGCAGCGACAGCACCGGGTTCCTGAGCGGCCAGGGTGGAGGCAGGCAGCGCCGTGAGCTTGGCGGACATTTCGCTGCGCAGTGCGTGAGTCATTTTCCGGCCGAACATCTCCAGCAGCGTCTCCTGCCCGGCGGAGAGGATCCCCTCCAGTGCCAGACTGGCAAAGTACATCAGCACGGCCGAAAAGGTCAGGTTCAGCCCACCGGTCAGATCGTCAATGATGTTTCCCAGCAGCAGAGGCGGCAGCAGGGAGGCAAGGACAGAGGCGGCAGCACACAGGAGCGTGCCGATGCTCAGCGCTTTGTGCGCCAGTGCGGCACTGCGGATGGCTGCGGCAACGCCGGATTTAGTTTTCTTCATGGTCATTCCCTCCTGTCTGACTTTCGTACAGGCTGCGGTAGCCCGGCTGTGACTGGCACAGCGCCTGGTGGCTGCCGACGGCAATATGGCCGTCCTGCATGAACAGGATCTGATCCATCTCCGGGAAGTGGTACAGCCGGTGAGAGATCAGAATGACAATTTTGTCTTTCGCGTACCGCTTCAGATTCGCAAAAACAATGTCTTCCGTCTTTTTGTCCAGAGCAGAGAAGGGGTCATCCAGAATGAGAACGGGTCTCGGATGTGCCAGCGTCCGCGCCAGTGCCAGCCGCTGCGCCTGACCGCCGGAGAGCCGCACGCCGCTGCTGCCGACCACGGTCTGCAAACCCTGCTCCATGGCGCTTACTTCTTCATTCAGCGCGACCTGGGTCAGAAAATCCATGGCGTTTCCGCTTTGGCCGCAGAGCACGTTATTTTCCACCGTGTCGTTCCACAGCTCCGGATCGTGCCCCAGATAGCCCACACAGTCGGCAATTTCCCGCGGCGGCAATTCGGACAGCTCCTTCCCATTCAGGCGGATCGAGCCGCCGTAGGGATGCTCGCACAGGAAGGCCTTGCCCAAAGTGGATTTTCCGCAGGCTACGGGGCCGGTGACGCCGATGATGTCCCCGGGCTTTGCATCCAGGGAAAGTCCCTCAAAAATGGGGGCGTTTCCGTCGTAGGCAAAGCTGAGCTCCCGGACAGAAAGCGTGCCGGCGGCGGGAATATTCAATGCAGGCAGCGCCTCCGGCTGCTTCATCAGCGGCTGTATGCGCTTCCAGGAGACCTCGGCCCGCTGCACTGCGTTAAAGAGCTTGGCAGCCTTGGAGGATTTGGTGGCCAGCTTGCCATAGCAGGAGAGGAAGGTGGTGAAGGCGGCAATGTCCCACACCTTCCAGCCGCTGCCCAGCACATTCCGGCTTCCAAACCACAGAATGAATATAACGCTCAGATTGGACAGCACCAGGTACAGCGGCGGCAGAGCGGACTGCCACACATTGGCGCGGACAGCGGTGCGCTCATAGTCCTCCAGTGCGGATTCGTACCGGGTCTCCTGGGCGCCTTCGCAGCCGTATACCCGGTAGGTGACGGCATTTTTGGCCCGATCCAGTGTGGCGGCGCTGAGGCCGGAAGCAGCTTTTTTGTAGGCGGCGCCGGAGCGCTGCACCAGCCCCTTCATCCGCTCGGCACAGAAATAGGAAAACGGGGGGAAGAGCAGGCTCAGAAGCGCCAGACGCCAGTCATAAACCACCAGCATTACGGCGTATCCCACCAGAGCCACGCCGGTATCAAAAAACTCGGTGGTGAATTTGCGCATTCCCTCGGCGCAGTCGTCCACATCGGAGATGGCCTTGGTCATCAGCTCTCCGGCCCCTTCCTGTTCCAGTGCGTTTCGGCTCTGGCGCAGGAGATTGGCAAACAGCACGCCCTTCATCCGCCAGTTGATATTGTTGGCAAACCGGCGGACGTAAAACCGCTTGACAAACCGGGCTGCCTGCACTGCCAGAGTGGTGAGCAGATAGGCAGCGACCAGAACGGCCATGGCAGAAGCGGGGGACTGCTTTGTGAGAATGTCGGCCAGTGCCTGGGCAAGTCGTCCTTCAAACCAGGGCACTGCCAGCAGCCCCAGGTTGTAAGCTAGGCCGGACAGCGTGATCAGCAGCAGCGGCAGCCATTCCTGACGGAAATAAGAGGAGATGCGATCGGGTCTCAGGGATGATTCACGTTGTTTCATTGCTGTTTTCCTCCAGAGTGCCCCGTACATGGGGGAAATTTGCGCGGCTTTCTTCCTTGGAGCGGCAGTAGAGAATGTCCAGCGTGTCCAGGAAATTCTCCCGGGTTCGGGTATCCAGCCCCTCCAGCAGGTAGTCGTAGAAAGCACTCTCCGCTTCCGCCTTCCGGTCGCGCAGACCCTCTGCCTTCGGCGTTGCAAACAGCAGCTGGCTGCGGCCGTCCTCTGGATTCGGCTCCCGACGCAGGTACCCCTTGCGCTCCAGGCTGGCCGTCCGCCGGGCGATGGCGGGCTTATCCGCGTTCAGCGCTGCAGCCAGCGCCGTCTGCGTGATCCCGGGGTGGTGCCGCACGGCGTGGATACAGTCGATCTCCGCGGTACCGATCCCCTCCAGGCGCATGGCCAGCAGCACCAGATGCTCAGCCTCCCGGGCAATCTTGGTGATCTTTCGTGCTGCATGTTCCGTAAGAATCCCTCCTGTAAGATTGTTGTACGTGCAACTATATAATTGCACGTACAACTAATTTTTGGTAATTGTATCACAGCGGAAATGAAATTGCAAGATTCAAAAGGAAAAACCACACGATTGCATGCGTTACAACTTCGTGAACAAATTCCGTCAAACCCAGTAGGGGCGGCTACCAGCCGCCCGCCCCCTCACGCAGCCACCCGGTACGTTGAGTGGAACGCGCCACCGGTTCCCCCGTAGGGGCGGCTACTAGCCGCCCGCAACCCTTACGCAACCACCCTGCACGATGAATGGCACGCGCCCACGGTTTCAATGTAGGGGTCAATGCCCACATCGACCCGAAACCTCACGAAATCACCCTGTACGTTGAATGGAACAGGGTAAAATTACATTTTCCCATTCAATCGGGCGCGGATGTAAACCCACCTGGCGGGGCGATGTGGGCATCGCCCCCTACATTTCTGTCCGACCGCGTACCGTTTAACCAGGCGCTGATGTTGTCCGGGATTGCGGGCGGCTGGTAGCCGCCCCTACGGTTATAATATTTACTTGTGCAATTGCCGCACCCAGGGCATGGATGTTATCATCCTGAACCTGGTGCAGACCTCCTCCGCCGATGCCATCATCGACATGGTCGTGGAAGCCGGCATTCCTCTGGTTCTGATCAACCGTGAGCCTCTGGCTTACGACAAGGACGGCAAGACCCTGGACGAAGCCTACGAAGGCATCCTGGACAACCCCACCGTCTGCTACGTTGGTGCTGACGCTCGTCAGTCCGGCACCTTCCAGGGTGAGATCGTTGCTGCTCTGCCCGACCACGGCGACATCAACGGCGACGGCGTGATCAACTACATCATGATCGAGGGCGACCCCGAGAACATCGACGCTCAGTATCGTACCGAGTTCTCTGTCAAGGCTCTGAAGGACGCTGGCTACGAAGTCAAGTGCCTGGACGACCAGGTTGGTAACTGGCAGCAGGCCAAGGGTCAGGAGCTGACCGCTAACGCACTGACCGCTCACGGCTACGATGTGGAAGTCGTGTTCTGCAACAATGACGGCATGGCTCTGGGCGCTGTTGCTGCCATCGAGGCCGCTGGCCGCGTTGTCGGTGAAGACATCTATGTCCTGGGCGTTGACGCTCTGGAAGAAGCTGTTCAGCTGATTAAGGCTGGCGAAATGACCGGCACTGTTCTGAACGACCACATTGGTCAGTCCCACAAGGCTGTTGACGTTGCTGTTGCTGCTCTGAACGGCGAAGCAATCGACAACTACTACTGGGTTGACTACGTGAAGGTCGACAAGGCTTACGCTGAGGCCAACTACTAAGCTTCTACCGTCAGCGATTCCATCGCAATGAACTCATAAACAAATGAGGGCGACGGGTGGGTCTAACGGCTCACCCGTCTCTTTCTTGAAACAAAGGAGGTTCAACGCATGTCCGAATATGTGCTGGAAATGATTGACGTATGCAAATCATTTCCCGGCGTGAAAGCATTGGATCATGCCCAGCTGAAGCTTCATCCCGGTAAGGTTCACGCCCTGATGGGCGAGAACGGCGCCGGTAAATCCACGCTGATGAAGTGTATGTTTGGTATTTATAAGATGGATGAAGGGCAGATTAAAATCGATGGTCAGCCTGTTACCATCCACGATCCCATGGATGCCCTGGAAAAAGGCATCGCCATGGTTCACCAGGAGCTTCAGCCCATCCCCGCCCGTACCGTGGGTGAGAACATCTTCCTGGGCCGCTATCCCATGAAAAAGTTCCTGGGCATCATTCCCATGATTGACCACGATAAGATGTACGCCGATACGGCAGAGCTGCTGAAAAAGGTGCGCATGAATTTTGACCCCAGGCAGAAGGTAGGCGAACTGAGCGTCTCTCAGATGCAGTCTGTGGAAATTGCAAAGGCTGTTTCCGCCAATTGCCGGGTTCTGATTCTGGACGAGCCTACTTCTTCTCTGACCCAGAACGAGGTGGAGGCTCTGTTCCGCATCATTGAAGACCTGAAGGCTGAAAATGTGGCAATCGTTTACATCTCTCATAAGATGGACGAGATTCTCCGCATCGGTGACGAAGTGACCATCATGCGTGACGGTCAGTACATCGGCACCTGGGAAGCCAAGGACTTGACTACCGATAAGATTATCACTCAGATGGTGGGCCGTGAGCTGACCAACCTCTATCCGCCCCGTGAGAACGTGGTGGGCGAGGAGATTCTGCGGGTGGAGAACTTCACCTCCATCAACCCCAAGAGCTTCCGTAACGTCAATTTCACCCTGCACAAGGGCGAGATTCTGGGCGTGGGCGGCTTGGTGGGCGCACAGCGTACCGAGCTGATGGAAGGCCTGTTTGGCATCCGCTCCCATGAGCAGGGCACCATTTACTACAAGGGCAAGGAAATGAAGGTTGACCGCCCCAAGGATGCCATCGACAACGGCGTTGCCCTCCTGACGGAAGACCGCCGGGGCAGCGGCATCATGGGCGTGCTCAGCGTGGCGGATAATATCTCTATCGCTTCTTTGCAGAAGTATCTGGATTTTGGCATTGCCATCAATGGCAAAAAGGTGGAGAACCTGGTGCAGGATAACGTTCACAAGATGAACATCAAAACACCCTCCTCCAAGACCCTGATTAAATCCCTTTCCGGCGGCAACCAGCAGAAGGTCCTGATTGGCCGTTGGCTGGCAAATGACCCGGATGTGCTGATTCTGGACGAGCCTACCCGAGGCATCGACGTGGGCGCAAAGTACGAAATCTACTGCATTATTGCGGAGCTGGCAAAGCAGGGTAAGGGTATCATTATGATTAGGGCAACACCGCATAAACACCAAAAATCGCATTATACAATAGGTGCCCAATAAAAACGGTGGATAACCTCTGAA
>CAKTJC010000025.1 GCA_934567355.1 uncultured Oscillospiraceae bacterium | reverse complement strand
TGCGATTATACAAGCCTTTTGGAGTCTTTATTTGCAGAAAGATATATCCAAAATAACCGTAAAGGACATTACGGAAGATACAGGAATCCATCGGGCGACCTTTTATCTTTATTTTGACAGCGTATATGCTGTGCTGGATTGGATCAAAGCGGAACAACTCCGCCTTCTACAAAATGTCTTATTCACATATACCTCTAGTGAAAATCAGTACGCAGATTTTCTTAACGCAATGCGAAAACTGTATGATCAAAACGAAGTTTTTTTGGAACCTCTTTTGTGTCGGCATCAGGGGCAGGAGTTTGCCTCACAATACCGGCAAGCCATGAAAAACAAGCTTCGTAAGGACATTGGATGGAGGCAGTATCCAGAAAATACACGAGAGTATCTTCTCATGGATTCCATATTAAGCGGATTGATCGAAACCTTTATTTCCTGCCTTCAGACAAGAGCCATTTCTCTTGACTGTGCTTATCGGATCGCGTCACAGAGTGTTGAAAACGGGATAGCCTGCGCTCTGAAACGGGAATTAGGAATCTCCATTCTGCCTCAACATGACGAATAAATTCATCTCCCCATCTATAATGTTACCTGCTGGCCAAGGAAAAAGCAATCTGCAATTTTCGTCAAAGTGTCGTATTTTGAGATACCAAGCACTCGGAAACCTTGACTTTATTCAACTTTAATATTATACTAAAGCTGTAAGGTCTATTTGTAAAGTAGGCACAATAAAGTGCCGTAGTTACCAAATAGAAACCAATAAGTAGTTGCCAGAAAGAAACGATTGCGTCGTTACTGGGTTTTCCGGCAATTTGGCGCTTGGAAAAAGTTTAATGGAGGGTTTCAAATATGAACGAAATAACCGCAAAAGCCGCTCTTCCCGCCTGCCCTGTGGAGACCACGCTGACCCTCATTGGGGATAAGTGGAAGGTGCTGATCCTGCGGGACCTGATGCCGGGAACGAAGCGGTTCGGAGAACTGAAAAAGTCCGTCGGTAATGTGTCCCAGAAGGTTTTGACCGCCCAGCTCCGGGCAATGGAGGAAAACGGACTTGTTCACCGTGAGGTCTACGCAGAAGTTCCGCCGAGAGTGGAGTATTCGCTGACGGAACTCGGTAAAAGCCTAAAGCCCATTCTGGACTCCATGTGGACATGGGGCGAAGAGTATAAAAGCAGTTTCACGACCAGATAATCCCTCTGCCTGACAACACAATGACAACAGGAATTATGACACACCGTAATTCTTGGATAATCTAAGTAATCCTGATAATCGAAGCTAAGCCATCTATACAAAATCGTTTAGGTCACGGTTTCAGGGAGCGAGTGGGAATAAGAGCGGGAAAATCAGTACTTTCACCCCCAAAACCAACAAGAGCGAACCGGTTTTATTTTCCGGTTCGCTCTTTTGCAATCTAATCACCCATCTGGATATTTGCCGCGGGCAGCTTCGTTCCGTCGGCCAGGAGGATATAGTCCAGTTTACTCAGGACGATGGGAGACTGGGCCAGAAGCTTATCCTGGTCTTCCAGCAGGACAATGCGGCTTCCGTCCTTCATTACGGCGTAAATCTGGCTGTCGCTGTCCGGGAGGATGGACGCGCCGTTCGTGTCCGGGGGCAGGTCAAAGGCCACGCTTGCGCCGAAGGGGGTCACCCGGAAGGAGCGCAGGGGGATTGCCTCCTGCTTTGCGATTGCCGTTGACTGCCCAGCATCGGCATAATAGAAGACCCGCGCCTGCACGGCGGTGGGCTGGCTGATGAGCTCCGCAAACTGGTTATCCGTGTCCAGGGTCACCTCAAAATCCCATTCCTCGTCCGTAAGAACATCCGTGCAGAACAGCCCGGCCAGCGCGTCCCCGTCAACAAAGTATTCCTGACCGGCGTACTGCGCGTCGATGGATTCCGCAATGGCAGTATTGGTGTAGTCCAGGCAGACCCCCATGAAGCGGATGCGGAAGGAGATGTCCTTGCCAAAGGGCTGCGCTAAACCCATGGGTCGTTCTGGGTAAAGCTTGTTGCAGCGGATGGTCATGCAGTAAAGCACGGTATTGTGCTGCCCGTCGTTGTCCGGGAGCCAGCTTCCGCCGTCAAGGTACATATAATTCTGCTCCTGGCTGATGCTCCCGATGGAGGCAATGACCATGGAATAGGCGGCCTTTTTTTCGTGGCTGTAATTTCCGGGGGTGAGGTGCTTTGCCTGTACGGTGGGTGGATTCAGGTATTGCTCCAGGTCGGTGCCGCTGGGGGCGGTGACCTGGAAAACCAGATAGCCCACGGTTCCGTCGGAAATGGTGGATTTCAATTCAATGTTCCAGCCGTCATTTCCTTGGGACTGCCCCACCGGCTGCTCGTTGCGTTCGAGGTACTGAATTTGGTCGGTGGAAAGGGGCACATCGCTTCGTGCGGAGAAGACCCGCTGGAACCACCCGCTGGAATAGGCCACTGCGCAGCCCACCAGCAGCAGGGACAGGGCAATGGCCGCCGCAATCAGGAAGAGGCGCGGCCCCATTTTGCGGCGGGGCGCGAGCGTATCGCCTTGCAGCGCTTCCACACCGGCCAGATTCTCGGCGCTGACGTAGCTCAATGCACGAAACAGTTCTAAATCCGTCATCGTAACCCCTCCTTTTGCAGGTTTGCGGCCAACTTTTTCCGGGTTCGGTGGAGCATGGATTTGACTTTTCCCAGGGAGAAGCTCGTTTTCCGGGCAATCTCCTCCATGGAATTGACGTACCAGTATCGGCAGAGAAAGACGGCGCGTTCGTCTTCGGGGAGGGATGCCAGAAAGCGGTTCAGGCTGGCAATGACCTCTTTTTGAACCACTGTGTCCTCAATCCCCGGCTGGCCGGAGACACATTGGTTGAGCTCGTCCAGGGCAAGGGCTGCTTCACCGCCGCCCCGCTTTTGGGCGTTGGTGCCGCGCCAGCGGTCGATGGAAATGTTCCGGGTCAGCCTGCCCAGGTAGGTGGCAAGCCGCGTCGGTTTCCGGGGCGGGATGCTGTTCCACGCGGACAGGTATGTATCGTTTACACTTTCTTCGGAATCCTGCCGGCTGGCAAGAATGCTGTAGGCAATCCTGTAGCAGTAGCGTCCGTACTTGCGGTCTGTTTCCTGGATGGCATTTTCCGACCTGGCAAAATAGAGCGCCAGAATCTGGGAGTCCTCCATGGGGCATCAATCCTTTCTGTGTAGGTGCTTACACCTGTATACACGAAGAATGGGGCGGGAAGTTTCAGGGGAGAGGCAATTTTTAGAGAAATTATTTTACCCAAACGGATATTCCGAAAACGTTTTCATATTCAGGCGGATATGCTGATAGGAATCGATCACCGCCTGTGCTTCCTCCGTCCGCACGGTTTTTCCCTCCTGACCTGCCTGGGCATATCCCCAATACAGGGTATAGGGAGCACGGACAACTTTTTCAATATATTCGGGGCCGTCTGCGCCGCAGCGGTACCAGGCATAGAACCTGCCGGAATCCGTGTTTTCCTCACATTCTTCCAGGATATTGCCCTGGCAGATATATGAGATGCCCGAAGCATACTGCTTTATCGCGCCATCCTGAATGGTGAATATCCGCATATCGGTGTCGTCCGGCTGGGCGGTAATCAACTCCTGAATGCCGTCCCCGTTCAAATCCATAAGGGCATATGTATTGCTTTCTGCATCGCTGTAGCGCTCCAAAATGTCCGCAATGTACGCCGCATAGGGGTCGGAGTAAGAAACGCCGGTGTCCGGCTGTCCGAATTTGATCAGCGGCAGCCAGCGGATCTCTCTTTGAGGGTGGGCGCTCAGAATGCTTCCGGCTTCCTCTTCGGAGATCGGCTGAATATTTTCCGTGCTGCCGTCCAGGCTTCTATACCATTTGTCTGCTTGCGTATCATGGCAAACGCCAATCAGAAAATCCGCACTCTGTGTGTTTGCCTGATAAAAGTTATACTGATTGAAGGGAGAAATTTCCGGGACTTCCGAATACACCTCAAAAACATTCTTTTCGCAGAGGGCAAATGTTCCCCCGATCCAAATAGAATCCTCGGGATCGAAATACCGATAAGACGTCCCGTCTTTCATGGATAGAATTTTTGCGCCTTTGGTGATCAATTCCGGAACGCCGTCACCGTTCAGATCATACAGAATATAGGATAATTCCTCGGGCATATGGGTATTCTGCAAGAGATAATCCACAAATTCCGAATATCCGGCAGTATATGCCGCCTCGCGCGCAGCCTCGCGTTCCGCGCGGGAGGCCGCCCGCTCTGCATCATACTGTGCTCCGGCCTCTGCCCTGTATTTTTCAACCTGTGCCATAGTGGCAGGCTGGGGTTTGATGGTCAGATCAAACAACTCTGCAAGCTGCTGCAGAGCCGCCTTTGTCATAGGCGCCTCGCCGTGGTCTGTCAGGATCACGGGCTCCATGCCGATTGAAACAAATGCGTCCGAAAGATCCGCATATATCCGGGCAGAATCCTCCCCCAGCACCAGCAGGACTTTTTTCCCATCCTGGCGCGTGTAGCCCCATTGGGTGTAGACCTGGGATTCCATCATGGAGCCTGTGGAGGGATCAAAATAATCTTTCAGAGAGTAGTGATAATGGACACTGCTTTCTTCCCATTTCCAGTCTTCAAAATCCGCAGTTATCGTCATGCTCAGGCTGAAGGTTCCTTCCAGATAGAAATCTCCATCCCAATATGTTGCCTGAACATTGGTTGCATCGTAAATCAACTCCCCCAAACTAAGGGCGCGGAACAGGACATTGTTTTCGTAGTAGTTCAGAGAAACTGCACCGGACAGAAGCTTCAACCGGTATTTCTCAACGATCTGGTTCAGCCTGTACACCATCTCCTGACTGTAGCAGCCGTAGAGCCGGTATTTTTCCGGAATCTCCCAGGGCGCACCGGCCATGGCGGCTCTGTCTGCTCCAAGCGCAATGGTTCCGTCCCGGTCATATGCGTTCGTAAAGGCGACCCACTGCGCAAGTGCCTCCATATTTGTCCCCTGCACGGAGAGCAGCGTGACCGGCTCCCGGCCCTCTACCGGAATGACCTCTCCGTTTTCGTCATAGGCAGGCGGAACATAGAAATGATACTCCCCCACCTTCAGATCCTGCATCCTGAGAATATACGCGACCGCACACCCAACCAGAAGGAGGGTCAGCGCAATGATTGCCGCAATCAGCCATGCCCTTCGGGCGGGAAACCGGCTGACTTGCGCACTGCGCTTTCTGTGCCGAAATTCTTCAGCACGGATGATATAGACATCTTCTACGTCATTCAGGCCAAGCAATAGATCCATTGCATTCATGCATATCCCTCCTCGCTCAGCATCTTGCGCAGCTTGCCACGGGTTCGGTGGAGCATGGAAGTCACCTTGCTCTGGCTGAACCCGGAAATCTGGGATATGGTTTGTATGGAATCCATATACCAGTAGCGGCACAGAAACACGTTGCGTTCCGATTCCGATAAAGAGGATAAAAATTCATTGATAACCTTTGTCAGCTCTGCCCTTGCAAACCCAGTTTCCACATTGCCTGCGGCAATGCATTCGCCTAGCTCCTCTAATGCAAGAATGATCTGCCCGCCGCCCCGCCGCTTGGTGCTGTTTTTGCGCCAGCGGTCAATAGAGATGTACCGTGTGATTTTGGCTAGAAAAGCGTTGAAGAAGTTTGGATTCCGAGGCGGAATGGTGTTCCACGCCGCCAAATAAGTATCGTTGACACTCTCCTCGGAATCCTCCCGGTTGGAAAGGATATTATAGGCAATGCTGTAGCAGTATCCACCGTACTTTTTATCCGTTTCCTCAATGGCTCGTTCTGAGCGCGCAAAGAACAGCGCTATGATACCTTGATCTTCCAAGGAATCACCTCCAATTATACATTTATTATATATGAAAGGGGTTCACTTGTGAAGTCGTGAAACAGAGCAGTTATATTGCATGGATCGCATAAAAAATTCTATTGTGCCTCATGCATGCCTTGCGGCGTTTTGGTTGAAAAAAAAGATTGAAACCTCTGTACTTTTTTGATATCCTATCAGCGATGGTTTTGCAATAATTCCGGTACAGAAAGAATGATTCGTAATGAAGGAAATTTTTACAAGTGTATACGCAGTCAGCATAATGGATCATATATCAGAATCTGAAAGTCTCGCATCCAGATAAAATCGTGTCGGAGCGATTCGTTCCGACACGATCTGCGGTCATTTCGGTTTTTTCTCTACCCCAAATATTGGCATTGAGCCTTTACATTGAGTCTTTATATACAAATTAATCCCCCCTGCTTTTTATGGCAGGGGGGAAAGATATTCAGGAAGCCGGGATTACACCAGCTCGATGACTGCCATCTCAGCAGCATCGCCGCGGCGTTCGCCGGTGCGGGTCACTCTGGTGTAGCCGCCGTTGCGGTCAGCGTACTTGGGAGCGATCTCCTTGAACAGCTTGTGAGCTACATCCTCTTTGGTGATGAATGTCAGAGCCTTGCGGTAAGCGGCCAGATTGCCCTTCTTACCCAGGGTGATCATCTTCTCAACAACGGGCTGCACTTCCTTGGCGCGATAGAAAGTGGTTTCCATCTTGCCATTGTTGAGCAGGTCGGTGACCTGCTGGCGCAGCAGAGCCTTTCTCTGAGCGCTGGTCTTACCCAGCTTACGAGTGCCGAACATGAACGTTTCCTCCTTCTTAAAAGGTTAGTTGTTGCTGCCAGTATTGTCTTCGCTGGCCAGGGACAAGCCCATCATTTCCAGCTTCTTCTGGACTTCGTCCAGGGATTTCTTGCCCATGTTGCGCACGCGCATCATGTCCTCGCCGGTCTTGTTGATCAGGTCGGCAACGGTGTTGATATTGGCGCGCTTCAGGCAGTTGAAGCTGCGGACGGACAAATCCAGTTCGTCGATGGTCATGGACAGCTTCGCATCCGGGCGATCGGGCGCCTTCTCCACCACGGTGGAGCTGGTGGCCACGGCATCGGACAGGTTGGTGAACACCGTCAGATGGTCGCTCAGGATTTTCGCCCCCAGGGACACAGCGTCCTTGGCGGAGATGGTGGAATCGGTCCAGACCTCGAGAGTCAGCTTGTCGTAGTCGGTTTTATCGCCGACACGGGTGGGCTCCACCGTGTAATTCACCTTGGTCACAGGGGAATAGATGGAGTCGATGGGGATGACACCGATGACGGTCTGAGGCGTTTTGTTCCGATCGGAGGAAACATAGCCTCTGCCCTGAGACATGGTGATCTCCATATTGAAAGTGGCATCCTCGCCCAGGGTGCAGATATGCAGCTCCGGGTTCAGGATCTCAACCTCGGCATCCGCCTTGATGTCGCCGGCAGTGACCTCACAGGGGCCGACAGCATCAATGTGCACTGTTTTGACGCCGGTGCAATGCAGCTTGGGAGTGATCCGCTTGACATTCAGCACGATCTCGGTCACATCCTCGGTGACACCGGGG
The DNA here is from genome assembly GCA_934567355.1 of uncultured Oscillospiraceae bacterium. Classification (GTDB taxonomy): domain Bacteria; phylum Bacillota; class Clostridia; order Oscillospirales; family Oscillospiraceae; genus Faecousia. Next base: position 34,321 of record CAKTJC010000025.1, on the reverse strand, counting down.
ATGGTGGAGAACTCATGCTGCACGCCCTGGATCTTAATCGAGGTGGCTGCATAGCCGGGCAGGCTGGACAGCAGGATCCTGCGCAGGGAATTGCCCAGAGTCATGCCGTAGCCGCGCTCCAGAGGCTCCACGACATACTTGCCGTAGGAGATGTTCTCAGCGGAATCAAAGCAGCTGATGCGGGGCTTTTCAATTTCTACCATGAATCAAAACCCTCCTTAATGGTGTGGGGAGTATCCTCCCCACGAAGCAGATATGCGAACAAGCAGGGGGGAGATTATTACTTGGAGTACAACTCGACGATGAGGTGCACAGCGATATCGAAGTCGATATCGGCCTTGGTGGGCATAGCAATAACCTTGCCCTGGAGGGTGTTTTTATCACGATCCAGCCACTTGGGAGCAGCAACAAATGCATCGTCTTCCTTCAGCTTCTTGAAGAAGTTGTTGGAAACGCTCTTCTCGCTGACAGCGACAACATCGCCCACCTTGATCAGGTAGCTGGGAATGTTGACGCGGCTGCCATTGACGGTGAAATGACCATGGTTGACCAGCTGGCGAGCCTGACGGCGGGAGTTGGCAAAGCCCAGACGGTACACAACGTTGTCCAGGCGGCGCTCCACGAAGGTCAGCAGCTCTTCGCCGGTGTTGCCTTCCATGCGGGAAGCCTTCTCGTAGTAGTTACGGAACTGCTTCTCCTGGATGCCATAAACAAACTTGACCTTCTGCTTCTCGGTCAGCTGAGTAGCATACTCAGACTTCTTAGCTCTTCTCTGGCCGCCGGGGTTCTTGTTGGAAGTCTTGGAATAACCCATTGCGGCAGGAGAAACGCCCAGCGTTCTGCAACGCTTCAGCACGGGCTGCATATTTTTAGCCATAACGCAAAATTCCTCCTATAGCGTAATCAGACACGACGTCTCTTGGGGGGACGGCAGCCATTGTGAGCAATGGGAGTGACGTCCTTAATCATAACGACTTCCAGACCGGCAGTCTGCAAAGCGCGGATCGCAGCTTCACGTCCCTGGCCGGGGCCTTTCACATAGACCTCAACAGTCTTCAGACCGTATTCCATAGCAGCCTTTGCAGCGGTCTCAGCAGCAGTCTGAGCGGCATAGGGGGTGGACTTACGGGAGCCACGGAAGCCCAGTCCGCCGGAGGAAGCCCAGGACAGGGCGTTGCCATCCAGATCGGTGATGGTCACCATGGTGTTGTTGAAAGAGGAGCGGATATGTGCCGCACCCTTCTCTACTACCTTGCGCTCGCGACGGCGCTTTACAACTTTCTTAGCAGTTTTCGCAGCCATTGTACATATCCCTCCTTACTTCTTCTTGTTTGCAATGGTCTTCTTGGGACCCTTGCGGGTACGGGCGTTGGTCTTGGTGCGCTGACCGTGGACGGGCAGGCCGCGGCGATGACGCAGACCACGGTAGCAGCCGATTTCGCTGAGCCGCTTGATGTTCATAGCGGTCTCACGGCGCAGGTCGCCCTCGATGAGATAGTGATGCTCGATGGCCTCACGGAGCTGAGCCTCCTGCTCATCGGTCAGATCCTTGACGCGGGTATCGGGGTCGATACCGGTGGTCTTCAGAACCTGTGCCGCACGAGCCGGTCCAATTCCGTAGATATAGGTCAGAGCCACTTCGATCCGCTTGTCGCGGGGAAGATCAATACCAGAAATACGTGCCATAACTCTTTGAGCACCTCCTATTAGCCTTGTCTCTGCTTATGCTTGGGGTTTTCGCAAATTACCATTACGCGACCCTTGCGCTTGATGATCTTACACTTTTCGCACATGGGTTTAACGGACGGTCTTACCTTCATACTGTTTAACCTCCATATGAGAAATCTCTTCTCTTGTATTACTTGCTTCTCCAGGTGATCCGACCCTGCGTCAGGTCATAAGGAGACATTTGAACGGTTACCTTGTCACCGGGCAAGATCTTAATGAAATTCATTCGGAGCCTGCCGGAAATGTGTGCCAGAATGCTGTGTCCATTGCCGATGTCAACCTTGAACATTGCATTGGGCAGTGCATCAGTTACGATGCCCTCAAGTTCGATTACGTCGTCTTTCGCAGCCAAGTCATTAACCTCCTAGGTTGTGTGCTTGCATCCCCCGGCTTAAAAAAGCCAGGTCTCTTCGTAATTCGCCGTTGAGCACTTTGTCGCCGGAGAGCAATTTCGCGGCAACTCTGGTCTCAGATCGAAGTACTTTCTCTACGTGCTTTTGCTTCTTCCGCTTCGGCGCCCCCAGTGTGCGGTTCTTGCCGTTGGCCAGCAGGAGGAAATCCTCCTGCAGACCGATGACATAAAACCATTCGCCCTGATCGTGACCCCGAAGGGAAACCACCACATCCGAGATTTGAAATTCGGATTTTTCCGGATCCATAGATCAAAGTCCTTCGGTGACGGTGAGTATTTCCGGCTCGCCGTCGGTGATGAGTACAGTATTTTCATAGTGAGCAGCCAGCTTGCCGTCGGCGGTCACCGTGGTCCAGCCATCGGAGAGCACCTTCACCTCGTAGGTTCCGACGTTCACCATGGGCTCCACCGCGATGGTCATGCCAGGCAGAAGCCTGGGGCCGCGGCCCGGTGCACCGTAGTTGGGCACCTCCGGCTCCTCATGCAGCTGGCGGCCTACGCCGTGACCCACGAAGTCGCGCACAACTGCAAAACCGTTAGACTCCACATACGTTTGTACGGCATGGGAGATGTCTTGTACCCGATGGCCCTTGGTAGCGAATTTGATTCCTTCGAAGAAGGACTGCTTCGTTACATCAATCAGCCTCTGGGCTTCGGTGCTGATGGCACCACAGGCATAGGTTGCGGCACAATCGCCATGAAATCCCTTATAGAACGCACCCACGTCCACGCTGACAATATCGCCTTCCTTCAGGATGTAGCCACCCGGAATTCCGTGGATAATTACATTGTTGACGCTGATGCAGGCACTTGCAGGGAAGCCGTTATAGTGCAGGAACGACGGTTTTGCGCCCTGACTGACGATATAATCGTGCACGGCCCGATCTATTGCTTTCGTGGATACGCCCGGTTTTACCAATTCCCCTGCCAAAGCACGGGCTGCCGCGGTAATTTTGCAAGCCTCACGCATGCACGAAAGCTCTCGTTCATTTTTGATTGAGATCATACCTTAGCCCCTATTGCAGCGAGGATATCCTCGTTTGCCTTTTCGATTGGCTGGCTTCCGTTCACCTTGAGCAGTCTGCCCGACTTCGCATAGAAATCCTTCAGGACTTCCGTTGTGGAGTGGTAGACTTTCAGGCGGTTGCGGACGGTCTCGGGGGCGTCGTCCTTGCGGACGATCAGCTCGCCGCCGCACTCGTCACAGATGCCGTCAACCTTGGGAGGATTCGCGACAATGTGATAGCTGGCGCCGCAATGGCTGCAGACTCTGCGGCCGGTCATGCGGCTTTCGATCTCACTGTCGTTCACCTCGATGGAAACTACATAGTCAATCTTTACGCCCTTTGCCTCCAGGGCTTCGGCCTGAGCCAGCGTGCGGGGCACGCCATCCAGGATGAAGCCGCCGGCACAGTCGGGCTGTGCCACCCGGTCAGCGACGATGCCGAGAATCAGCTCGTCGGGAACCAGGTTGCCCTTGTCCATGTAGGATTTTGCTTCCATGCCCAGCGCGGTGCCCTCTGCAATGGCCTCGCGGAGCATATTCCCGGTAGAGATGGCGGGGATAGAGAGCTTGTGAACAAGCAGCTCAGCTTGGGTCCCCTTTCCGGCGCCGGGAGCGCCCAGTAGAATGAGATTCATCCTGCCAATTCCTCCCGCTTAGTCCAGGAAGCCCTTGTAATGACGCATCAGCATCTGTGCCTCCAGCGCCTGCACCGTCTCAAGGGCAACGCCCACGACGATGATGACGGAGGTACCGCCGATGGCCAGGCTGTTGAAGCCGGACATCAGGTCGCCTGCAATGATGGGCAGCATGGCAACGATGCCGAGATAAACAGCGCCAAAGACAACGATCTTGTTGATGACCTTCTGGATGAAGGTAGCGGTAGGCTTACCGGGGCGGAAGCCGGGGATGAAGCCGCCGTTCTTCATCAGGTTGTTGGAAATCTCCATGGGATCGTACTGGATGGTGGAGTAGAACCAGCTGAAAAAGAAAATCATCAGGAAGTAAACAACGGCGTAGAAGGCGCTGTTGTTGCTCCACAGGTACTTGTACGCCCAGCCGGAGGTGTGACCGGTAAAGGCGCAGATGGTAGCGGGCAGGGAGCAGATGGACTGCGCGAAGATGACGGGCATAACGCCGGACATGCTCACCTTGATGGGCAGGTTGGTGTTCTGGCCGCCGTAGACCTTGCGGCCTACCACGCGCTTTGCATACTGGATGGGAATGCGGCGCTCTGCATCGTTGATGAAGACGATGAACAGGATCAGCGCGACCATGCCGACCAGCACGATGACGATCTTCCACCAAGCCATCTGGATCAGATTGCCCAGCATGCCGGGCAGGCCGGAGACGATATTGGCAAACAGGATCATGGAGATGCCGTTGCCGATACCGAACTCGGTGATCTGCTCGCCCAGCCACATGACCAGAGCAGAACCTGCGGTGAATGCCAGAATAATGACCACTGCGGGCAGGAAGCCGGTCTGCTCAATGATGGCGAAGCCGGAAGAGCCGTAGTTCTTGAGCATCATGTAATATGCCCAGCCCATCAGCAGACCCAGGCCGACGGTGGAGTAGCGGGTGATTCTTGCGATCTTCTTCTTGCCATCCTCGCCCTCATCCTTGGCCAGCCGCTCCAGAGCGGGAATCGCAATGGTCAGCAGCTGGATGATGATGGAGGCGTTGATATAGGGCTGGATGCCCAGTGCAAAGACCGTGGCCCGAGAGAAGGCGGAACCGGACATCGCATTGTACAGACCCAGAATCGTGTTGGAGAGCATCTGATTGAAGTAGGTGGCCAGATTGCTTTCGTTAATGAAGGGAATAGGGATCACATTGCCCACACGGTAAATCAGAAGGATGAACAGTGTGAAGATGATCTTTTTACGGAGCTCAGGAATCTTCCATGCATTCCGAAGTGTCTGCAACACTTAGATCACCTCGGCCTTTCCGCCTGCCTGCTCAATCTTTTCCTTGGCAGACTCAGAGAAAGCCGCAGCCTTAACAGTAAGCTTCTTGGTCAGCTCGCCGCCGCCCAGAACCTTCAGACCATTGGGGCAAGTGGAGACGATACCGGCCTCGACGATTGCAGCGGCATCCACGACAGCGCCGTCCTCAAAGCAGTTCAGCAGGTGAACGTTGACTGCGGTCAGGGGCTTTGCAAAGATGTTATTGAAGCCGCGCTTGGGGATACGACGTGCCAGAGGCATCTGACCGCCTTCGAAACCGATGCGCACCTTGCCGCCGGAGCGGGCCTTCTGACCCTTGTGGCCACGACCGCCGGTCTTGCCGTTGCCGGAGCCGGTGCCGCGACCCTTGCGCTTGCCCACCTGAGTGGAGCCAGCAACAGGAGAGAGTTCATGGAGCTTCATTCTTTTTCCTCCTCCTTATCAAACTTCTTCAACCTTCAGCAGATAGCCAATCTTGGCGATCTTGCCGCGGGTCTGGGTATTGTCGGGCTGGATGCTGACCTGGCCGATCTTGCGAAGACCCAGGGAGTTTGCGGTAGCGATGTGCCGCTCCAGACGACCGTTCAGGCTCTTAACAAGCGTAATTTTCAGGTTTGCCATGTTAATTGCCTCCTTACACAATTTCTTCCACGCTCTTGCCGCGGATCGCAGCAACCTGCTCAGGAGAACGCAGAGAAGTCAGACCAGCCATGGTAGCCTTGACCACATTCTGAGGGTTGTTGGAGCGCAGGCACTTTGCGCAGATGTTCTTGATGCCGACAGCTTCCATGACCGCACGGACAGCGCCGCCGGCGATAACGCCGGTGCCTTCGGGGGCGGGCTTGAGCATGACGGTACCGGCACCGAAGATGCCGATGACATCATGGGGGATGGTATTGCCAGCCAGGGAAACCTTGACCATATTCTTCTTGGCATCAGCGATGCCCTTGAGAATTGCTTCGGAGACCTCGGCAGCCTTGCCCAGGCCGTAGCCAACGGTACCCTTGCCGTCACCGACAACCACCAGAGCGGAGAACTTCATGACGCGGCCGCCCTTGACGGTCTTGCTGACGCGGTTCAGGTAAACGACCTTTTCAATGAGCTCGGAAGCTTCATTGTTAGGAGTCTTATTGTAAGCCATTTCTTTTCCTCCTCACCTTAGAACTGAAGTCCGCCTTCGCGGGCACCCTCGGCCAGGGCAGCCACACGGCCGTGATACACATAGCCGCCGCGGTCGAAGACGACCTGCTCGATGCCCTTCGCCTTGGCGCGCTCAGCCAGGACGGTGCCCACCTTCTTGGCAGCTTCGCAGTTGCCGGTGGAGCCTTCAAATTCCTTCTCCAGCGTATTGGCGGAAACCAGAGTTACGCCGTTGACGTCGTCGATGATCTGGGCGTAAATGTTCGCATTGCTGCGGAACACGTTCAGACGGGGACGCTCGGGAGTGCCGGAGACCTTGCCACGAACGCGGACATGCCGCTTCAGGCGCATTGCTTTCTTATCGATTCTGCTGACCATTTCGGCACACCTCCATTACTTCTTACCACCGGTCTTACCAACCTTGCGGCGGATGACCTCAGTGGTATACTTGATGCCCTTGCCCTTGTAGGGTTCGGGGGGACGCTTGCCACGGACTTCGGCGGCGAACTGGCCGACGGCCTGCTTGTCGATGCCGTGGATGATGATCTTGTTGGGAGCGGGAACCTCGATGGTGATGCCGGGGATCTCGTCCACGAACACTTCGTGGGAGTAGCCCAGACGCATGACCAGCTGATTGCCCTTCTTCTCGGCACGGTAGCCGACGCCGTTGACTTCCAGTTCCTTGGTGTAGCCCTTCTCAACGCCCTCGACCATGTTGTGGATCAGGGTACGGGTCAGGCCGTGCAGGGACTTGTGCAGGTGCTCCTCATCGGGGCGGTCAACGATCAGCTCGTTGCCCTCAACCTTCAGGATCATATCGGGGTGGAAGGCGTAGGTCAGGGTGCCCTTGGGACCCTTCACGGTGACCACATTGCCCTCGGCAATATCCACCGTGCAGTTTGCCGGAATGATAACCGGCTTCTTACCAATTCTAGACATTTCCGAATCCTCCTTACCAGACAAAGGCCAGGACTTCGCCGCCGATGTGGTTTTCGCGCGCCTTCTTGTCGGTCATAACGCCCTTGGAAGTGGAGACGATGGCGATACCCAGACCCTTGAGAACCTTGGGCAGCTCCTCGGCGCCGGCATAAATTCTCAGGCCGGGCTTGGAAACGCGGCGCAGACCGGAAATGACTGCCTGCTTCTTGGCCAGATACTTGAGCGTGATGTGAATGACGCCCTGGTTGCCGTTGTCAACAACGGTGTAAGCCTTGATGTAGCCCTCGTCCAGCAGAATCTGGGCAATGGACTTCTTCAGGTTGGATGCGGGCACATCCACGGTTTCGTGCTTTGCAGAGTTCGCGTTCCGGATACGGGTCAGCATATCTGCTACGGGATCGGTGATTTGCATGTTAATATCCTCCTTATAGAAGTTACGGGCTTAACCCGTGAAGATACGGGGGTATCCGGGGAATGCGGCGCTGAGGTGCGCCCATCTTCCCAGGACTTCCCGAATCTTTTTTACATTAGAAATTCGACCTTACCAGCTGGCCTTACGGACACCGGGAATCTGACCCTTGTAGGCCAGCTCGCGGAAGCAGATACGGCATACGCCGTAATCACGCAGGTAAGCATGGGGTCTGCCGCAGATCTTGCAGCGGTTGTAGCGGCGGCTGGAGAACTTGGGCTCAGCCTGCTGCTTCAGGATCATAGACTTCTTGGCCATGTTGTAATCCTCCTAATCAAGCGGTGAAGGGAGCACCCAGCTGGCTGAGCAGCTCTTTGGCTTCCTCGTCATTGGTGGCAGTGGTGCAGATGCAAATATCCATACCACGGATCTTGTCCACCTTGTCGTACTCGATTTCGGGGAAGATCAGCTGTTCCTTCAGGCCGAAGGCGTAGTTGCCGCGGCCGTCGAAGGAGTTGGGGCTGATGCCGCGGAAGTCGCGGACACGGGGCAGCGCCACGCTGAACAGACGATCCAGGAACTCGTACATCTTCTCGCCGCGCAGGGTGACCTTCACGCCGACGGTTTCGCCCTCACGGACTTTGAAGTTAGCAACGGACTTGCGCGCCTTGCAGGTCACGGGCTTCTGGCCGGTGATGGCGGCGATGTCCTTGCAGATGGCTTCGATTTCCTTGGCATTGTTTTTGCTCTCGCCGCAGCCGACGTTCACAATCACCTTGTCCAGCTTGGGGATCTGCATAACGCTCTTGTAGCCGAACTTCTTGTTCAGAGCGGGAGCGATTTCAGCAACATATCTTTCTTTCAGTCTGCTAGCCATAAATCAATCTCTCCTCTCTCAGATTTCGGCGCCGCACTTGCGGCAGATGCGGGTCTTCTTGTCGCCCTCAACCTTGAAGCCGACGCGGACACCCTTGTTGCACTTGGGGCAGAACAGAGCGACCTTGCAGGAGCGGATGGGGGTCTCGCGCTTGACGATGCCACCCTGCTCGCCCTGACGGCGGGGCTTGGTGTGGCAGGTAGCCACATTGACCTGCTCCACGATCACCTTGTTCTCGGCGGGCATGGCAACCAGAACCTTGCCCTTCACGCCCTTGTCCTTGCCGGACAGGACGATGACGGTATCATTCTTCTTAATGTTCATTCCTTCGGTTCCCCCTTAAATGACTTCGGGAGCCAGAGACAGGATCTTCATGTAGTCCTTCTCACGCAGCTCACGTGCCACCGGTCCAAAGATACGGGTACCCTTGGGGTTCTTGTCCTCCTTGATGATCACGGCAGCGTTCTCATCGAAGCGGACATAGCTGCCGTCCTCACGACGGACGCCCCGCTTGGTACGGACGATAACAGCCTTGACGACCTCGCCCTTCTTCACCGTGCCGCCGGGAGCAGCCTTGCGGACGGAAGCAACGATGACATCACCGATGTTGCCGAACTTCCGCTTGGAGCCGCCCAGGACGCGGATGCAGTGGATTTCCTTGGCGCCGGTATTGTCGGCAACCTTCAGATAGCTTTCCTGCTGAATCATTTACGCCGACCTCCTTACTTCGCCTTTTCGATAATTCTTACGAGTCTCCATCTCTTGTCCTTGGACAGGGGACGGGTCTCCATGACCTCAACGGTGTCGCCGATGCCGCACTCATTATTCTCGTCGTGCGCCTTCAGCTTGTAGGTCCGCTTCATGGTCTTCTTGTACAGAGGATGCTGCACGCTATCCTCGATCGCAACCACAATGGTCTTGTCCATCTTATCGGAGACAACCTGACCAATTCTGGTTTTGCGGAAAGCTCTGGTATTTTCAGTCATAATCGCTTACCTCCTCAGACGTTGGTCTCTTTCTCACGAATAATGGTCTTGATGCGGGCAATGTCCTTCTTGACGGCGTTCAGACGCATGGGATTGTCCAGCTGATTGGTTGCATGCTGCATTCTCAGCATGAACAGATCCTTCTTCAGCTCATCCAGCTTCTTCGCCAGCTCTTCAGCAGACAGATTCTTGAGTTCCTTTGCCTTCATCATTATTCACCACCAATCTCAGTTTCGACTTCCTTGGTGATGATGCGAGTCTTGATGGGCAGCTTGTGCTGAGCCAGACGCAGAGCCTCGCGGGCAACGTCTTCCGTAACGCCGCCGATCTCGAACATCACCTTCTGATTCTTAACGACTGCGACCCAGCCTTCGGGAGCGCCTTTACCGGAACCCATACGGGTGCCCAGGCCCTTCTTGGAATAAGGCTTGTCGGGGAAAATCTTGATCCAGACCTTACCGCCACGCTTGGTGTAACGGGTCATGGCGATACGGGCTGCTTCGATCTGGTTGCCGGTGATCCAGCCGGGCTCCAGAGCCTGGATGCCGTACTCACCGTAGGAAACCTTATTGCCGCGGGAGGCAGCGCCGGTCATACGGCCACGCTGAACCTTGCGGTACTTTACTCTCTTAGGCAGCAGCATTAGCGGTTACCTCCTTCTCTGCGGGTATTGGGACGGTCACCGCTGCGGCGGTCACGGCGCTCACCGCCGTTGCGGCGGTCGCCATTGCCGCGGCGCTCACGGCGCTCACGGGGAGCGGGTTCGGGAGCAGCAGCGCGCAGGGTGGTGTTGAGCACTTCGCCCTTGTAGATCCAAACCTTCACGCCGATGCGGCCATAGGTGGTGGCAGCCTCAGCGAAGCCGTACTCGATGTCGGCGCGGATGGTCTGAAGGGGAATGGTGCCCTCATGATAGCTCTCGGTGCGGGCGATTTCGGCGCCACCCAGACGGCCGCCGCAGGTGACCTTGATGCCCTTGGCACCCAGGCGGGTGGCCTGCTGCATGGCCTTCTTCATGGCGCGGCGGAAGGAGATACGCTTCTCCAGCTGCTGTGCAATGTTCTCGGCCACCAGCTGAGCGTTCAGGTCAGGAGAGCGAACCTCAACGATGTTCAGGTTGACGCTCTTGCCCAGCTTCTTCTCCACGTCCTTGCGCAGGTTCTCGATCTCAGCGCCGGCCTTGCCGATCACCACGCCGGGGCGGGAGCAGTGGATGTTGATTTTCACCTTGCCGCTATTACGCTCGATCTCGATCTTTGCGATGCCGGCGGCATACAGCTTGTTCTTCAAATACTTACGGATGTTGTAGTCTTCGACGATCAGGTCACCGACCTTATCCTCGCGGGCGTACCAGTGGGAATCCCAATCCTTGATGACGCCAACCCGCAGTCCATGGGGATTAACTTTCTGTCCCATAGCTACCTCCTGATTAAGCCTTCTCGCTCACACCGATGGTGATGTGAGTGGTTCTCTTATTGATCCGAACGAAACCACGACGGGATGCGATGCGGCCGCGCTTCAGGATGGGGCCGGGGTTTGCAACAACAGTGGAGACGTACAGGTTCTCAGCGTTCATTTCGTGGTTGTGCTCGGCGTTTGCAACGGCGCTCTTCAGCAGCTTGGCCATGGGCTCACAGGCAGCCTTGGAGGTGTTGCTCAGGTACGCGGCAGCGGTCTTCACGTCCTGGCCGCGGATCATGTCGCAAACAAGCTTGACCTTGCGGGGGGACATGCGGACGTACTTAACATGTGCAAATGCTTCCATTTTCGTACCTCCTTACTTGGAATTTGCGGTCTTGCTGCCAGAGTGACCCCGGAAGGTTCTGGTAGGAACGAACTCGCCCAGCTTATGGCCGACCATATCCTCGGTGATATAGACGGGAACGTGCTTGCGGCCGTCATGGACAGCGATGGTGTGACCGACAAAGGAGGGGAAAATGGTGGAGGCTCTGGACCAGGTCTTCAGAACCTTCTTTTCACCGGCCTTGTTCAGCTCCTCAACGCGCTTATACAGCTCAGGAGCTACGAAAGGGCCCTTTTTGATACTTCTGCTCATTTCATTTCCTCCTTACTTGCTGTTTCTGCGCTTGATAATGAACTTGTTGGTGCGGTTCTTTGTCTTGCGAGTCTTATAACCCATCGCAGGCTTGCCCCACGGAGTCACAGGACCGGGACGGCCAACAGGTGCACGGCCTTCGCCGCCGCCGTGAGGATGGTCGTTGGGGTTCATGACGGAACCACGGACGGTGGGACGGATACCCATATGGCGGGTACGGCCGGCCTTGCCGATGTGGACGTTCTCATGGTCGAGGTTGCCAACCTGGCCGATGCAGGCGGTGCAGTTCATGCGGACATAGCGGACTTCGCCGGAGGGCAGACGAACCTGAGCCAGCTCGCCTTCCTTTGCCATCAGCTGAGCAGCACCGCCGGCAGCGCGAACCAGCTGAGCGCCGTGGCCGGGCTGGAGCTCCACGTTGTGGATGACAGTACCGACGGGGATGTTGGCGATGGGCAGGCAGTTGCCGGGCTTGATGTCGGCAGCGGCGGAGGAGACGACCTTGTCGCCTGCATTCAGGCCGTAGGGAGCCAGGATGTAGCTCAGAGTCTCGTCCTCATACTTGATCAGCGCGATGAAAGCGGAGCGGTTGGGGTCATACTCGATGCGCTGCACGGTGGCAGGCATATCCAGCTTCTGGCGCTTGAAATCAATGATGCGGTACTTGCGCTTGTTTCCGCCGCCCTTATGGCGGACGGTGATGTGACCGTAGGAGTTGCGACCTGCATTCTTCTTGAGGGTCTCAACCAGGCTACGCTCAGGTTTTGCCTTCTTATCCACACCGTCGAAAGCAGAAACAGTCATGTTTCTACGGGCCGGGGTGTAAGGCTTGAAAGATTTAATAGCCATTTGCGTTTCTCTCCTTTTTGAGATTTGGTTTAGACCATACCCTCGAAGAACTCGATGGTCTTGGAGTCAGCAGTCAGAGTGACAATTGCCTTCTTGTATTCGGCGCGCTTGCCGGCGGGATAAGCACCGGTGCGCTTGACCTTGCCCTGCATCCGGACGGTGTTGATCTTGGCGACCTTCACGCCGAAGATCTGCTCAACAGCGGCCTTGATCTCGGTCTTGTTAGATTCCACGTCGACCATGAAGACATACTTCTTATCAGCCACAGCCTCCATGGACTGCTCGGTGATAACGGGTCTTCTGATGATATCGTAAACGTTCTTCATTAGGCGAATACCTCCACGATCTTGGCCAGGGAAGCCTGATCGACAACCAGCTTGTCGGCGTGGAGCACGTCGTAGACATTCAGCAGGTTAGCGAAGGTGACCTGGCAGCCAGCGATGTTGCGGCCGGACTTCACAACGTTCTGATTCACCTCAGCGGTAACAACCAGGGTCTTGGTGTTGCAGCCGACGGCGTTCAGGAAAGCGGCGAATTCCTTGGTCTTGGGAGCGTCCATCTGGATGGCATCGATAACCACCACGGACTGCTCGGAAGCCTTGGCGCTCAGGACACTCTTCAGTGCCAGGCGCTTGGCCTTCTTGTTCAGGGTGTAGCTGTAATCGCGGGGCTTGGGAGCGAACACGATACCGCCGTGGGTCCACTGGGGAGCACGGGTGCTGCCCTGACGGGCACGGCCGGTGCCCTTCTGACGCCAGGGCTTGCGGCCGCCGCCGGAAACCTCAGCACGGGTCAGAGCGCTCTGAGTGCCCTGACGCTTGTTGGCCAGATGATTCTTGACTGCGTCGTGAACGACGGCAGCGTTGGGCTCAATGCCGAACAGAGCTTCGGGCAGTTCGATCTCGCCAACCTGCTTGCCAGCCATATTGAAAACTTTCGTAAGCATGATTTAAGATCTCCTTTCCTTAGCCTCTTGCGGAAGCCTTCTGGGGATTTCTGCCGGAAGCCTTCTGCGGGTTCTTGCTGATGGCGGTTGCGGTGCTCTTGACCTTGAGGTTCTTCACGGTGTTACGCAGGTACACCAGGCCGCCCTTGGGGCCGGGGATTGCGCCGCGAACAACAATCATGTTCAGTTCAGCGTCCACCTTCACGATGTCCAGATTCTCGATGGTGACCTGGGTGCAGCCCATCTGGCCTGCGCCGATCTTGCCCGGGAAAATACGGGACTGATGAGAGGAAGCGCCCATGGAGCCTGCATGACGATGGACAGGACCGCCGCCGTGGGTCATGGGGGTACGGCCAGCGCCATAGCGCTTCACAACGCCCTGGTAGCCATGGCCTTTGGTGATGCCGGTCACATCAATCTTGTCGCCGGCAGTGAAGGTGTCAGCCTTGACTTCGTCGCCGACATTCATGTCGGCAGCGCCATCGAGCTTGAACTCCTTCAGGTACTTCTTGGGGGCAACGCCGGCCTTCTTCAGGTGGCCTGCCTCCGGCTTGGTCAGCTTGGACTCTTTGACATCACCAAAGCCCAGCTGCACGGCTACGTAGCCGTCGGTCTCAACGGTCTTCTTCTGAGTGACGACGCAGGGACCTGCTTCCACAACGGTAACAGGGATCACCTTGCCGCTCTCATCGAAGATCTGGGTCATGCCCACTTTTTTGCCGATGATTGCTTTCTGCATTTTTTGGTTCTCCTTTAATTAGGTTATTGGTTGACTTCCGCATTGGGAACGAAAGCCAACATGACCCGTCCGCCCGATGCCAGACAGTGCGGGCAGCGGCTTATCCTTTTGGGTTAAGCCTGCTTTATCTCTATCTCAACGCCAGCAGGAAGATCCAGGCTCATCAGAGCCTCGATGGTCTTCTGGTTGGGGTTGAGGATATCGATCAGTCTCTTGTGGGTTCTGCGTTCGAACTGCTCACGGCTGTCCTTATACTTGTGAACAGCGCGAAGGATGGTGACGACTTCCTTCTTGGTGGGCAGGGGGATGGGGCCGGAAACCTGGGCGCCGTTGCGCTTGGCGGTCTCCACGATCTTTGCAGCGCTGGAGTCGATCAGCTGGTGATCGTAGGCCTTCAGCCGGATGCGGATCATTTGCTGGTTTGCCATGTTTGTTTTTCCTCCTTGATGTGACGTACTCAGTTGTGAGATGGCTGGGTACGGTCGAACTCTTCTGTCCGCGCCTCCGTGCGTATCATTCCGGGGCATGAAAATTGGCCGACAAGCGCCGACCATTCTTCACGCCCGGCGATATACGCCAGCGCAGTGAAGCGTTCAGCCGCCCGATGACCGGACATACTCCGCAGAAGTTACCGTTTTTCAACGCAATCTCCTGCATCATCGCATTGCACGCAGGGCACCCCCAGACGTGCGGGACTATGATACCACCTGGAAAACGAAATGTCAAGCATTTTTTCAGGACTTTTTTACAAATTTTTGTACCTGTTTTCGTGAATATCAGAGAATTTCCTGGCTGGTCCCCCAGTATCGGAGCGAACGCCGAACGGTCTCCCGCAAAAGCGGGAGACCGTTCAGCAGGTTATTCGATGCCGTCCAGGCGAAGCGCCTCGTCGGAGATGACTCTGGGGGGCTTTTTGCTGACCAGATCATAGATGCAGGGCACGACCAGCAGGGTCATCAGGGTGGCGTAGATCAGGCCGCCGATGCACACCACAGCCATGGGCTGCATCATGGCGCTGCCGGCATTTTTGCTCAGCGCCATATCGATCAGCCCCAGAATGGTGGTAACGGAGGTCATCAGGATGGGGCGGATGCGGGTACATCCGGCTTCCAGAATGGCCGCCCGGCGCTCCATGCCCTCGGCGCGGAGCTGATTGATATAATCCACCAGCACGATGCCGTTATTGACAATGATGCCGGTGAGCATGATGAAGCCGATCAAAGAAATGACGCTGACCTCCATGCCGCACAGCAGCAGCGCGATAAAGCCGCCGGTGAATGCCAGAGGGATGGTGAACATCACAATAAAGGGGGATTTCAGGCTCTGGAACTGGGCGACCATCACCAGGTACACCAGCAGGATGCCCAGCAGCAGCATGAGCAGCAGCTGCCGCACCGCTTCCATGATGCTCTCGTTCTCGCCGGTGAAGGCATAGCTGACGCCCTCGCCCAGGTCGATTTTTTCAATTGCCTTTTCCGCGTCGCCGGTCAGCAGGGTCACATTATAATCGCTGCCGATCTGAGCAGTGACGGTGATGCTGCGGCGCTGGCTCTTCCGGCTGATGGAGGAAAGGCTGGTGGTCTGCTCCACCGCTGCCACATCCGCCAGCCGGACGGTGCGGGTCGTGCCGTCGGAGGCGGCAGCCTGAAGCGCAAACTGCTCCAGCACGGCGGCATCCAGCTGCTCCTGCGCCGGGCGATCCACCGTAACATTGGTGTCGGTTCCGTCCAGGGTCAGCGTGACGGCCTGCTGGCTGTTGGACAGCGCCGCCGCCACCTGGGCATAAATTTGCGCAACCGTCAGTCCCTGGGACATGGCCTTGTCCCGATCCACCTGAATGTGCAGCGCCGGGGCGGTGTCCTCCAGACCGTCGGATACCTCCGTCACGCCCTCGATGCCCCGCAGCGCTTCGGCGCAGGCGCGGGCGGCGCTCTGCAGCGCCTCCATGTCCTGACCGTAAAGCTCCAGCGAAATGCCGCTGCCGGTGAGCATGCTCATATCCATCATGGCGGAGGAGCTGGTGATCTCGCAGTCCAGGTCGGCGCAGGCATCGATGATCCGCTGCCCCATTTCCGCGCCGGAGGCGGTATCGTCCTCCAGGGTGATATAAACGGTGACGTCATGGCTTCCGCCGCTGCCCATGCCCAGCATGGACGAGGTACCGGTGGACATCATTGCGCCCGCCGTCTCGATGCCGTCCATGGTGCTGATGCGCTCCAGTACCTGGTCGGAAAGCGCAGCGGCTTCCTCCATGGTGCTCTCCTCCGGCATGGCAACGGTCAGGGTCAGGCTGGGCATGTCCATCTCCGGCATGAAGGTGAAGCCCCGCGCCACCGCCTGATAGCCGGTAGCAGCCAGCGCCGCCACGGCGACCAGCAGCACCAGCGCCTTGTGATCCAGCGCGAATCCGACCGTCTTCTCATAGCCGCTGAGCAGCGCGCTCCGGAAGCGGTTTTCCTTTTCCTGCTTCTGCTTTTTCATCATGCCGGAGGCCATGGCGGGCACCAATGTCAGCGACACAATCAGCGACGCCAGCAGCGCATAGGACATGGTCAGCGCCAGATCCGTAAACAGCTGCCGGGTGATTCCCTCCACGAACACAATGGGCAGGAACACGCACACCGTGGTCAGCGTGGAGGCGGTGACTGCGCCCGCCACCTGCGCCGCGCCTGCCACAGCCGCCTTGGCCGCGCCGGCGCCCTTGGCGCGGAGACGGTAAATATTCTCGATCACCACAATGGAGTTATCCACCAGCATACCCACCGCCACAGCCAAGCCGCTGAGGGAGATCATGTTGATGGTCACTCCGGAGAAATACATCAGCACCACGGCAAAGATCACGCTGATGGGGATGGCACACAGCGTAATAAAGGTGGGGCGCAGGTCGCGCAGGAAGAGGAACAGCACAATGATCGCAAACAGTGCGCCCAGCAGCAGACTGTTCAGAATGTTATCCACGATCAGGTGGATATAGTCGCCCTGATCCATCAGCGCCACAAAATGCAGCCCCGGATACTGCTCCTCCAGCTGCCGGAAGCGGTCGGCAATGTTGGCGGTCGCCCCGGCGGTGGAATAGGTGCTCTGCTTTTCAAAGCTGAGGACAATGCTCTCCTGTCCGTTCAGCCGGGCGTAGGTCTCGTCCCGGTTGTCGGTGAGGAATACCTCCGCCACGTCCTCCAGGCGGATGGGGTCAACGCCCGGGATCCCCAGATCAAACAGCAGCAGGCTGCGCAGTGTCTCCAGGTCGGTAATTTCCTCGCCTACGGACACCATGTAGCTGATGCCGTCCTGGGGAACGTAACCGGCGGGCATATAAAAGCTCTGTGCCTTCAGGATGCCGGAGATCATATCCATGGTCAGCATGCTGCCCACATCCACGGCGGTGGGCTGCATTCCGGCGGCGAGCTGCGCCCGGTCGATGCCGGAATCATCCGCTCCGGGCTGGGTTATCCCGGCGGCATCCGCCTGCGGCAGCTGCATAGAGGTGCCGCCCAGCTGCGCCATCATGGCGGCAGCGATCTTCCCGTTTACCTCATCGATCTTCTTCTGATCCAGCACCACATGCAGCTTCTGCTCCACTGCGCCGGAGGCGGTGATGCGTGCCACGCCGGTGATGCCCTCCAGCCTGGGCATCAGCGTATCGGACAGGAACTGCGTCAGCTCAGCGGTATCCTTGCCGTCCATGGACACGGCGGCCACCTCCACCGGCAGCATGGAGGGATTGATCTTCAGCACATAGGGGGAGCCCACCATATCGTCCCAGCTGCCCTGCAGGGCGGCCAGCTTCTGCTGGATGTCCACGCCGATGGTATCCATGTTCACGGATTCCTCGAATTGCAGCAGCACCACACTGTAGTTCTCGCTGGAGGTTGACGTGACCTCCTTGATATGCTCCAGCGTGGACATGCTCTGCTCCATCGGCTTGGTGATTTCAGATTCCACCTTCTCCGGGCTTGCGCCGGGATAGGTGGTCATCACCACGATGTAGGGAAAATCCATATTGGGCAGCAGATCGGGGGTCATTTTCAGATAGGCCACCACGCCCAGCACCAAAATGGCCACCACCGCCACAAACACGGTAAGCGGCTTCTTCACACTGAATTTCGGCATTCTCATTACTCCTTCGCAGCCATACATTATAATAAGACGAGAGATACTATATCACAGCCGATGCGCGCAAGTGTGAACTTTTTGTGTTCCCCGGTGTGGAAAAAGCGGAAGAGAATCTTGCCTAATCTGGTAAAATGTATTATAATAAAACAAATATTCAGAAAACTCCGGAAAATCAATGTCAGGAGTAAAGAAGGAGTATCTATGGAATTCAAGGTTCTTGCCGTGGGCGATGTGGTGGGCGCGCCGGGGATGGAGCGGGTGCGCCGGCATCTGCGGCGGCTGAAAAGAAGCACTGAAGCGGACTTTGTGGTGGTCAACGGGGAAAACGCCAGCGTGGTCGGTATCACCCCCGATCAGGCAGAGGACATCCTGGACGCCGGGGCAGATGTTATCACCCTGGGCAATCACAGCTTTTCCAAGCGGGAAATCACCGCATATATGGACGAATCTGCCCGAATCATCCGTCCCGCGAACTATGCTCCCCAGGTACCCGGCAGGGGCTGGGGCGTTTACGAGAGCAAATGCGGCGATGTGGCGGTGATCGACCTGATCGGCCGGTGCGGCATGGACTACGGTCCGGACAATCCCTTTCTGATGGTGGATAAAATTCTTGGGCAAATCAATGCCAGATTCATCCTGGTGGAGCTTCACGCCGAGGCGACCTCCGAAAAGCTTGCCATGGGCTATATGCTGGACGGAAAGGTCAGCGCCGTATGGGGCACCCACACCCATGTGCCCACGGCGGACAACCGGGTGCTGCCCCAGGGCACCGGCTATGTGACGGATCTGGGTATGACCGGCCCGCGGGAATCCGTGCTGGGCATCCGGCCGGAGCTGTCCATTGCAAGATTCCGCGGCGACCTGCCCCAGCGCTACCGCTGGGCGGACGGCGCGACCAAGATGGAGGGGGTGCTGTTCACGCTGGACAGTGCCACCGGAAAATGCCTGCGGGCGGAAAGAGTTGACCAATGGGACTAAAGCTGCTTCACAGTGCGGACTGGCACCTGGGCACACCCTTCCGCTCCCTGCCGGAGGCGCAGCGGGAGCGGCTGCACCGCCTCCAGCTGGAGCTTCCCGAGCGAATCGCCGCTCTGTGCCGCCGGGAGCAATGCGGTCTGGTGCTGCTGGCAGGAGATCTGTTCGACTCCCCTGCCCCGCCCCGGGAATGCATTGACGCCGTCCGGCGGGCGCTGGAGCAATGCGCCGTGCCGGTGTGCATCTCCCCCGGCAACCACGACTACTGCACGCCATCGTCCCCCTGGCTGACGGAGACATGGCCGGAAAATGTACATATCTTCACGGGCGCGCTGGATCACATCGACCTGCTGGAGCTGGACTGCCGGGTATACGGCGCGGGCTACCAAAGCATGGACTGCCCGGCGCTGCTGGAGGGCTTCCATGCGGAGGGCGACGCCCGCCGGTGCGTGGGTGTGTTCCATGGCGACCCGCTGAGCCTCTCTTCCCCCTGCTGCCCGGTGACGGCCGCCCAGGTGCGGGAATCCGGGCTGGACTATCTGGCGCTGGGGCACATCCACACCCACGGCTCCTTCCGGGTGGGGGACGCTCTGTGCGCCTGGCCGGGCTGCCCCATGGGGCGGGGCTGGGACGAGCCGGGCGAAAAAGGGCTCTATCTGGTGACGCTGGATGAGCGGGTGACGCTGCGCTGGCTACCTCTGGGTCTGCCCCAGTTTCACGACCTGCAGGCTCAGGTGCAGACCGACGCGCTCTGCACGCTGGAATCTCTCCTGCCCCCCGCCGCAAGCGAAGACCTGTTCCGGGTGACGCTGACCGGGCGCGGGGTGGTCGAGCCGGAGCTGCTGAAACGCCGCTTTGCCCACCTGGCGCTGCTGGAGCTGCGGGACGAGACCCGCCAGGCGCGGGATACCTGGGAGAGCGCCGGGGAGGACAGTCTGCGGGGCGTCTATTTTGACCTGCTGAAGCGGCAGGCGAAGCATGCGCCGGAGCTGGCCGCTCTGGCAGCGGAGATCTCCGCTGCGCTGCTGGACGGTGAGGAGGTGGCGCTGCCGTGAAAATCGAATCCATGACCGCTACCTTCGGCAAGCTGGAGGGGCAGACGCTGGAGCTGAAACCGGGGCTGAACGTCATCACCGCCCCCAACGAATGGGGCAAGAGCACCTGGTGCGCATTTCTGCTGGCCATGCTCTACGGAGTGGACACCAAGTCCAAATCCACCAAGGGAAATTTGGCGGACAAGGAGCGCTACGCTCCCTGGTCGGGCAGCCCCATGTCCGGCCGGATGGAGATCCAGTGGGAAGGCCGCCGCATCACCCTGGAGCGCACCACCCGCGGCCGCATCCCCATGGGGCAGTTTCGCGCCTGGGAAACGGAATCCGGTCTGGCCGTGCCGGAGCTGACGGCTGCAAACTGCGGCGAGCGGCTGCTGGGGGTGGAGCGCAGCGTGTTCCGCCGGGCGGGCTTCATTCGCTTGAGCGACCTGCCCGTGACCCAGGACGAGGCGCTGCGCCGCCGGCTCAACGCCCTGGTGACCACCGGCGACGAAAGCGGCGATGCCGCCCTGCTGCAAAAGGGACTGCGGGAGCTGAAAAACCGCTGCCGCTACAACCGCTCCGGCCTGCTCCCCCAGGCGCAGCAGGAGCGCACCGCGCTCCTGGGCAAGCTGGATGCCCTGCGTCAGGCGCAGGAGGAATGCAGGAGCATCGCCGAAAAGATGGAAGAAAACGCCGCTGCGCAAACCGCGCTTCAAAATCATGAAGCCGCCCTCGCCTATCAGGACGCTCTGCGGGATCGGGAGCGGGTAGATGCCGCCGCCCGGGCGCAGGAGGAATCGCAGCGCCGCCTGGATGCGGCAGAGGAAGCCTGCAGGGATCTTTCCTGCGCGCAGGAGGCGCAGGAGAAGCAGCAGGCGCTGGACGCCCTGTGGCAGCAGCTGATGGATTTCCGGCAGCAGCCCCAGCCCCTTCCCCCCGCGCCGCCCAGGGAGGACGGCTGCTTTGCCGGGAAGTCGGCAAAGGAGGTGCACCGCCAGCTGGCAGAGGATATTGCCGTCTATCAAAACCGGAAGCCGCTGCTGCTCTGGCTGCTTGTCGCGCTGCTGGCCGCAGCGGCGGCAGGAATCTGCGCGTGGCAGGAGCAGTATATCATCACTGCCGTTTCGGCGGGGATATTGCTTTTATCCCTGATTTTTCTCATGATTTTTGCCGCAGGCGGCGGCAAAGCCCGGCGCTCCCTTACCCGGCGCTACGGGTCCCCCTCGCCGGAGGATTGGCAGCGGCAGGCGGACGATTATCTCCGGTCGCTGGTGCTCTACCGGCAGCAGGAGGAAGCTTATCAGCAAAACGCGGCAGAGCTTGCCCGCCGCCGGGAGCTTCTGCACCGGCAGGTGCGGGAAGCATGCGGCGGGCAGAATCTGGAGCAGTGTCGGCGGCAGTGGCAGCAAGTCAGCAGTGCCTGGCAGGCGCTTGCCGCAGCGCAGGAGGATGCCGCCCGGGCAAAGCGGCAGTATGAGACGCTGAAAGAAATGGCGCGCCCCCTGCCCCCGGAACCCCGGGCGGACAGCCGCACGGAGACCGCCGAAGAGACCGCCGCCGCCCTGCAGACGCTCCGCCGGCAGGAGCAGCTGCTCCGGAGTGCGGACGGTCAGTGCCGCGGGCAGATGACCGCCCTGGGGCAGGAGGACGAGCTGCGCAGCCGCCTGGCTAGGCTGGAGCAGCGCATTGCCGCCCTGGAGCGCTATGAAGCCGCTCTGGAGCTGGCACAGCAGACGCTGGCGCAGGCAACATCCGTCCTGCAGCGCCGCTTCGCCCCGCGCATCACCGGGCAGGCACAGCAGTACCTTTCCCGCCTGACCCTGGGGAAATATGACCGCCTGCGTCTGGACGACGACCTGACCCTCCGCTCCGGCAGCACACAGGATGCCGCCCTGCGGGAAGCGCTGTGGCGCAGCGAGGGCACCGTTGACCAGGTCTATCTTGCCCTCCGCCTGGCCGTTGCACAGGCGCTGACCCCGGAGGCTCCCCTGATTCTGGACGACGCGCTGGCACGCTTCGACGATGCCCGCCTGGACGCTGCCATGTCGCTCCTGCAGGAGCTTGCCGCCGAGCGGCAGATCATCCTTTTCACCTGTCAGGCACGGGAAGAAACACACATCGCCCGGTGACACTACCCCTTCATATAATACATACCGATGCGGTCGCGCATTTCGTAGTAATGGGGCAGCTCCCGCCAGCCCAGACCGGTGGAGGAACCGGCATAAAATTTCAGTCTTGTATCCGGCAGTCCGCGCTGAAGTGTGACTGCCGGATTTTCGCCGCCGTACCAGGGCACATGGTGCAGCCCGCCCCACCACAGATTTTTCAGCCAGGTCATTTTGGCCACGGGGGCGGGGTCGCCATAGGTGTAGCCCAGGTTCAGATCCTCCAGCCCCGTGCAGCCGAGCAGGGGCGAATAGTCCCGCACCGGGGTGACGAACAGCTCCAGATAGGTCAGATTTTTCAGCCCCGCCAGCGGGGACAGATCCCGCACATAGGTATCCGCCAGCACCAGATAGCGCAGCTTTTTCATGCCGCGCGCCCATTCGCAGTTGCGGATCCAGCAGTGCCCCAGGTCGATGCACTCCATGTCGATGCAGTATTTGAGTTCGTCCGCGTCGCTGCCGCCGATCAGCTGTCCCTTGGTGATGGGTGCAAACCAGGTGTCGTCCGTCCGAGCGGAGAGCGGCCCCAGCTTCACCCGCCACACAAAGCGGATCTTCGGGTGCCGCTGACCGAGCGCCGCCATGGTTTCGCTCCCGATGCCGCAGTCGCACAGAATCATCCTGCGCAGATTCGGCAGGAAGGGCAGCAGCGCCTCGATCTCCTCCGTGCCCTCCATGGGGATGCCGGAAAAATCCAACTCGGCAGCATCCGTGCGGAAGCGCACTCCGCCCAGCTCCTCCTCCCACAGGAAGGAACACTGCGGATGCTCCATTGCCAGCTCCCGCGCCTGCGCGGCAGGGATGCCCGTCCGGCGCAGATCGATATGCTCCGCCTTCGGAAGCCGCGCCAGCGCCCGGCGTACCTCCTGCGCCGTGCATCTTCCCGGCGCAGGGGCGCATTCTTCCCCGCTCATGCACACACCGCCCAGCTCCACCGTGTATTCCACAGCGCACCGGGGCAGCAGCGACGAAAGCATTTCCAGCGCCTCGCCATCCCGGCACAGTCGGGCATCCACCCGGCGCAGACGGGGGAGCGCCGCCAGTGCCGCCGCATCCTCCGCCGTCAGCTGCCGCACCTGCACGGCGGTAACGCCGGCATTCAGGCGTCCGCCCTGAAAATCCAGCTCCCATATCACTTCTGCGTCCCCTGCCCACCGGGCAATGGCGGCATACTGCTCCGGCGTCAGCCCCTTCCCCCGCAGATCCAGCCACCGAAGATTGGAAAATTCCCCCAGCACCGCCGGATCCGGCACGCCCTCCGGCAGCACCAGCACGGCGGCATCCCTGGGATAAAGCCGCCCATCCAACCGGATATAATTCTCCCGAACCGCCGCCCGCCCCAAAATAACCGCACACACCGCCGCCAAAACGGAAAACAGCAGATGCTTCATCTTTTCCCCTCTCTTTCCCAAACGCATATCCCCGGATTCCCTCCCCGGGGCGCTTCCCAATCTTTCTGCAATAGTGTTCCCCGGCAAAAGCGGAAATAGGTTTCCAAATCGTGCAAAACATTTTTCCCATGTATTGACATTGGCAGGGGAATATGATATAGTACGCCCCAATGAGGGAGTAGTTGACGCTTGCAGCGTGGTATGTCAACATACTGGCGTATAAGCCTGGCATATCTTAATTAATGAGACTCATGTGCAATTTCGTCATTGTGCATGCAGTCTTTACGTGTATGGACTGTTTTGCCATACGCGTTTTTTTATGCCCTTGGCGGGCTGCTCCGGATCGCGCAAAAATCCTTGACGGCGCTGCGGCGGCGTTGTATGATGATACGACTACGCATCACCATGAAAAGAGACGAGAGAACCATGAACAAAGCAGAATATACCCTGGGCATCCGCCGCGGGCTGGCGGTGGGACTGGGGTATTTTTCCGTCAGCTTCGGCTTCGGCGCAATGGCGGTATCCAAGGGGCTGACCGTTGCACAGGCCACCGCGATTTCCGCCAGCAATCTGACCAGCGCCGGGCAGTTTGCCGGGCTGACCACCATCGTTGAAAATTCCGGCCTGTGGATGATGATCCTCACGCAGCTGATCATCAACAGCCGCTACGCCCTGATGAGTCTGGCGCTGAGCCAGCGGATGGGGCAGGAGATCGGACTTCTGCCCCGGCTGCTGATCGCCTTTTTTAATACGGACGAGGTTTTCGCCCTGGCCATGGCGCGCGAGCACGCGCTGACGGTGCCATTCCTCTACGGGCTGGGGCTGCTGCCCATTGTGGGCTGGATCAGCGGCACCCTGTTCGGCGCGCTGGCGGGGTCAATTTTGCCCGTATCCATCCGCACGGCGCTGGGTGTTATGCTGTATGGCATGTTCATTGCCATTGTGATCCCCCCGGCAAAGAAAGAGCGCCCGGTTGCCCTCGCGGCGCTGCTGGCGCTGGCGCTCAGCAGTCTGTTTGCCTGGGTACCCGCTCTGGGGAAAGCGCCCAAGGGCACGCCCATTGTCATCTGCACCGTTGCCGCCGCCGGGATCTGCGCCTGGCTGTTTCCCGTGGAGGAAAAAGAGGAGCGAAAATGAATATCTATCTCTACATCGCCGCCATGGCGCTGACCACCTATCTTGTGCGGATGCTGCCGCTGACAGTATTCCGCAAGCCCATCCGGAGCCGGTTCGTCCGCTCCTTCCTGCACTATGTGCCCTATGCATGTTTGGCAGCCATGACCTTCCCCGCCATTTTGCAGGATACTGCCTCCATGCTCAGCGGTGCAGCGGCACTGGCAGTGGCGATCGTCCTTGCCTACCTGAACCAGAGTCTCATCGTCGTGGCATTGGCCAGCTCCGCAGCGGTGTTCCTGGTGGAGCGGCTGATGGGGCTGCCGATCTGATTTATTAAACTTTTATTGTATTTTCGCCCGATTCATTGACATTTTCCCCGGCATCTGGTATAGAATACATCCATGATGCACCGGGTGGAAAAAATATACGGTGCGGAGGTCCCCCTGCGTGCCGAACGGAGGATAAACCTA
The DNA here is from genome assembly GCA_934567355.1 of uncultured Oscillospiraceae bacterium. GTDB lineage: Bacteria > Bacillota > Clostridia > Oscillospirales > Oscillospiraceae > Faecousia. Next base: position 9,024 of record CAKTJC010000025.1, on the reverse strand, counting down.
TGGGATTTGTGGACATACTACTGTTGGGTCTCAGTCTGAGCATGGACGCCTTTGCGGTGTCGGTATGCAAGGGACTGGCGGTGCGCCGGGCGGGCGCAAAGACGGCACTGGTCTGCGGCGCATGGTTTGGCTTCTTCCAGGCGCTGATGCCGCTGATCGGTTTCTTCCTCGGCAAGATATTTGCCGATGCCATCCGGGCGGTGGATCACTGGGTCGCCTTTGGTCTGCTGGTGCTGGTGGGCGGCAACATGATCAAGGAAGCACTGGACAAGTCCGAGGAGCAAGCCTCCCCCGATCTGTCCTTCAAGGCCATGCTGCCCCTGGCGGTGGCCACCTCCATCGATGCGCTGGCCGTGGGCATTTCGCTTGCCATGACGGCGGAGGTCTCCATCTGGGCGTGCGTGTCGCTGATCGGCGTCACCACCTTTGTTCTCAGCGCCGTGGGCGTGACCATTGGCGGCATCTTCGGCAACAAATTTGAAAAGAAGGCAGAATTTCTGGGCGGCGCAGTGCTGGTTCTGCTGGGCATCAAAATTCTGCTGAAAGACCTGGGGATCCTGTAAATGAGCTTCAAATCTCGAAAAGTGCTGTGTATCTGCGCCGTTGCCGCGCTGCTGTGCTTCATCTGGGGCAATTCCATGCTGCCCGGTCAGGAATCCGGGCAGATCAGTGGCGGGCTGCTGCAATGGCTGGGGCAGACGTTCCCCTTCCTGCGCGGGATGCCGGAGCTGCTGCTGCGCAAGCTGGGGCACTTCCTGGAATTTGCCGCACTGGGCTTCTTCCTGTGCTGGCTGCTGCGCCTGGGCGGGCAGCGCGGCATACACCGCGTCAGCGCTCCCATGTTTCTGGGCATGCTTGCCGCCAACATCGACGAGACCATTCAGGTCTTCCGCCCCGGGCGGGGTCCCAGCGTCATCGACGTGTGGATCGACGTTGCCGGAGTGAGCGCCGGGATCGCCGTATTTTTTCTTCTCCGCCGCATCCATACCCGAATTCAGAAAGGAAAACAAAAATGAAGAAAATCATCGCTATGGCACTGGCCATGCTGCTGGTGCTGTCCGGCTGCGCGCAGAAAAACGCGGGCGGCGTAGAGGGCACCACAACGGAAATCATCGATAAAATCTATGCAAACCACGCCCCCCTGGAGCTGTATGTGGACACCATGGAGCTCGACCTGGCGGACAATGATGCCGTGAAATACAACACCGGACTTTCCTCCGGCGAGAAAATCAGTCAGGCCAGCGTTTCCGAGGCCATGATGAGCCAGGCCTATTCCCTGGTGGTGCTGCGGGTCAAAAATGCCGCTGATGCCCCCCAGATCGCCAAGGATGTATACGACAATGTAAACACCCGCAAGTGGATCTGCGTGGAAGCGGATACCAAGACCGTGATGTATTCCGGCGACGTGGTGGTGCTGTTCATGATCGATTCTTCCTTTGACGATGTAGCAACGGTGGAATCCATGCAGGAGGCATTCAAAACCGTCTGCGGCGGGGACATGACGATCGTCGGATAAATTTGACGGCAGCGACCGGAAGGCCGCTGCCGAATTCTGTATGTGGAGTGGAACGTATGCTGTTTTCCGGGCTGACTTTTCTGTATTGCTTCCTGCCGGCGGTGCTGGCGGTCTATTTTCTCGCGCCGGGAGCGGCAAAAAACGGTGTCCTGCTCCTGGCCAGTCTTTTCTTTTATGCCTGGGGCGAGCCGAAGCTGGCATGGCTGATGGCAGCCACCATTCTGGTCTTCTACCTCTGCGGCCTTGCCATCGGGCGGGGGAAAAATGAACGGGAAAGAAAATTATGGCTGACGGTGTCCGTCGCCATCGGGTTGGGACTATTGGGCATTTTCAAGTATGCAGACTTTTTCATCGGCTCCCTCAACGCTGCCGGGCTGAACCTGCCGCTGCCGGGGCTGGCACTGCCCATCGGCATCAGCTTCTATACCTTCCAGTGCATCAGCTATACCGTGGATGTATACCGGGGGGATGCCGCGCCCCAGCGGAACCTGATCGACTTTGGGTGCTACGTCTCCCTCTTCCCCCAGCTGATCGCAGGCCCCATCGTCCGCTACACCCAGGTGGCGCGGGAGCTGGGCAGCAGGACGCACACGGCAGAGGACTTCACCCTGGGGCTGCGCCGCTTTCTCTTCGGACTGGGCAAAAAGGTGCTGCTTGCCAACCAGTTTGGGGAGCTGACGGCGCTCTGCCGCGCCTCGGATGAAAAATCGGTGCTGCTGTGCTGGCTGTATGCCGCCGCCTTTACGCTGCAGATCTACTACGATTTCTCCGGCTATTCGGACATGGCCATCGGTCTGGGGCGGATCTTCGGCTTCCGCTTCCCGGAAAATTTCAATTATCCCTACCTCTCCCCCAGCGTCACCGAATTCTGGCGGCGCTGGCACATGACCCTGGGCGGCTGGTTCCGGGACTATGTGTATATTCCCCTGGGCGGCAGCCGGGTAAGCCGAGGGCGGTGGTTTTTGAACATTCTCGTGGTGTGGGCGCTGACGGGGCTCTGGCACGGTGCAAGCTGGAATTTCGTGCTGTGGGGACTTTTCTTTGCGGCGCTGCTGCTCCTGGAAAAGCTGTTCCCCCGCCTAGCCCGGCTCCCACGGGGGCTGGCGCAGGTATATGTCATGGCGGCGGTGACGCTCAGCTTCGTACTGTTCAGCGCCGACAGTCTTGCCCAGGCAGGGCAGGAGCTCGGCGGAATGCTCGGCCTGGCAGGGCTGCCCGCCATCACGGCGGAGAGCCTGTATCAGCTGCGCAGCTTCGCCGTGCTGTTCATTGCCGGAATTCTGGGCGCGACTCCGCTGCCAAAGCGCTTGGGAAATGCCGCCGGGCAGAGATTTCCCTGGGTGCAGGCGGCAATCATGCCGATTCTTTTGCTGCTGTGCACGGCGTACCTGGTGGATGGCTCCTTCAATCCCTTTCTGTATTTCCGGTTCTGAGGAGGCGGGCGCATGAAAAAATTAAAATACTGTCTCCCCGTGATGCTCCTCTGGCTGGTGCTGGCAGCAGCGCTGTGGCTGGTGCCGAAGAAAGAAGTTTCCACGGCGGAGCGCCGCAAACTTCAGCAGTTGCCCCAAGTCAGCGCCGAGACGGTGCTGAGCGGGCGCTTTATGAGCCGGTTTGAAAGCTTCACCCAGGATCAGTTTCCCCTGCGCGACACTTTCCGCCGCCTGAAGGCAGCTTTCAGCTACGGCCTGGCGCGGCGGCTGGATAACAACGGAATTTATATCGTCCGCGGCAGCGCCGCGCAGCTGGAATATCCCCTGAGCCGATCCTCCGCAGAAAAGGCAGCGGCAAAATTTCAGGACATCTATGACCGGTACCTGAAGGGCGGAAGCGGGAAAATCGTATTTGGCGTGGTGCCGGACAAGGGCTACTATCTGGCTGCTCCCAACGGCTACCCCGCCATGGATTACGAAGCCATGTTCGATACCTTCCGCGCCCTTCCCTGGGCACAGTACGCCGACCTCACCCCCACCCTTACCGCCGCCTCCTATTACCGCACGGATACCCACTGGCGGCAGGAGTGCCTGACGGATGCAGCCGCGCTGCTGGCGGACGCTCTGGGCGTGGACATCGACGACAGCTACACGCCGGAAAAGCTGGAGCGCCCCTTTTATGGGGTCTACTACGGTCAGGCGGCGCTGCCCCTGGAGCCGGACACGCTGTGGCTGCTGAAAAGCGACACGCTGCGCGCCTGCGTGGTTCACAATCTGGAGACCGGTGAAACGGCGCATGTCTACGACGAGACCAAGCTGGACAGCCGGGATTTGTACGACGTGTTCCTCTCCGGCGCGGTATCGGTGCTGGAGGCGGAAAATCCCGCTGCCGACACGCAGCGGGAGCTGGTGATCTTCCGGGATTCCTTCGCCAGCAGCCTTGCCCCCCTGCTACTGCCCGGATATGCCAGGATCACCCTGATCGACCTGCGCTATGTCCCTGCGGACGGGCTGGGCGAGTATGTGGATTTTGAAAACCAGGACGTTCTCTTCCTGTACAGCACGCTGGTGCTGAACCAGAGCAGCATGCTCAAGTGAGGCGGGGAAGAGACATCAATCCCACTCCAGCTGGTAGTCCCCACTGGCATCCTCAAAGCAGACGCTCAGAAGATAGCCCTTCCCCTTTTCCAGGGGAAGGGTCGCGGTGGGATTGTCCCTGTCCAGCGTCAGCAGTACCGCACCGTCCTTCGCCAGCACGACCTGTACCTTCCCCTGCTGAATGTGTCCACTGAGCGAAAAGCTGTGGCTGCGGCTCTCCCGCACCCGAAGCACCCGGTAGATCTTCCCGCCGCACCCGGTAAAGGACGCCCCAAAGCGCCTCCCCTTCCAGCTTCCGTTCCCGACAAAGCTCCGCGCATGCATCACCCGCACCGGCATCAGCCCCGCAAAATACAGCGCAGCCATAAAAAAGACAAACAAAATCAGATAACCCATGTAGCGCCTCCCGTTTTCTCCATTAAACCAGATAAAAGGCATTATGTCAAACAAAATCGTGGCCGCGCTTTCCGGCAGATTCGAATCGTTCCTCCAAAATATGCCGGCGTTTTGAAATGAACGAAAAAGTGGAGCTGCCTCCCTTGACAAGTCTGTCAGTTTGTGCTAAGTTATGAGATACAAAAGGCTTTGATGAAGACAAGTCGTCCCGGTAAGATGCCGCAGAGAGGGAGCCCGTGGGCTGGAAGGCTCCTGTAACCCTGCCGGGTGCGTCACCACTTCTGAGCCGCAGGCCGGAAATGACCTGCCGGGTGCGCCCGTTAATGCGCCAATGAGTGGCAGTGCGTCTGCGCTGCAACCAGGGTGGAACCGTGGAATGAATTTATCATCCCACCCCTGATTTTTCAGGGGTGGGATGTTTTTTGTCGCACCCCAAAATTAAGGAGGGTAAAATCCAATGAGCGAAGAAAATCTGTATACCTTTGAAAACCCGGGGTACCGCAAGCTGTACTGGCACTCCTGCTCCCATGTAATGGCTCAGGCCGTCAAGCGTCTGTGGCCTGAGGTGCAGCTGGCCATCGGCCCCGCCATTGACGAGGGCTGGTACTATGACTTTGATGCCCCCTTCACCTTCACCCCGGAGCATCTGGAAAAGATTGAAGCCGAGATGAAGAAAATCTGCAAGGAGCGTCTGCCCATTGTCCGCAGCGAGAAGCCCCGTGCAGAGGCCATTGCCTATATGCAGGAGAAAAACGAGCCCTACAAAGTGGAGCTGATTGAAGACCTGCCGGAGGATGCCGTCATCTCCTTCTACACCCAGGGTGAATTCACCGACCTGTGCGCCGGCCCCCACCTGGATCACACCGGCCGCATCAAGCACAACGGCTTCAAGCTGCTCAACACCTGCGGCGCTTACTGGCGGGGCGACAGCAACCGGAAGATGCTCCAGCGTGTTTACGGCATTGCATTCCCCACCAAGGACGAGCTGGATGCCTACCTGACCCGCATTGAGGAAGCCAAGAAGCGCGACCACCGCAAGCTGGGCAAGGAGCTGGGCCTGTTCATGCTCACCGACTACGGCCCCGGCTTCCCCTTCTTCCTGCCCAAGGGCATGGTGCTGCGCAACACCCTGATTGACTACTGGCGGCAGGTTCACAAGAAGTACGGCTATGTGGAAGTCTCCACCCCCATGATTCTGAACCGTACCCTGTGGGAGCAGTCCGGCCACTGGGACCACTATAAGAACAACATGTACACCACCGTCATTGACGACCAGGACTTCGCCATCAAGCCCATGAACTGCCCCGGCGGTATGCTGGTGTACGCTTCCGAGCCCCACTCCTACCGTGACCTGCCCCTGCGGGTCGGCGAGCTGGGTCTGGTTCACCGTCATGAGCTGTCCGGCGCCCTCCACGGCCTGTTCCGCGTCCGCTGCTTCACCCAGGACGATGCCCACATCTTCATGACCAAGGAGCAGATGGAGACGGAAATTCAGAACGTTGTCAAGCTCTTTGACGAGGTTTACAACGTGTTCGGTCTGAAATACACCATCGAGCTGTCCACCATGCCCGAAGACCACATCGGCACCGTGGAAGAGTGGGAGTTCAACCAGGACATCCTGAAGAAAGCCATCACTGCCATGGGCAAGGATTTCGTCATCAACGAGGGCGACGGCGCGTTCTACGGCCCCAAGCTGGACTTCCACATTGAGGACTGCCTGGGCCGTACCTGGCAGTGCGGCACCATCCAGCTGGACTCCCAGCTGCCGGAGCGGTTCCACCTGGAATATGTGGGCGAGGACGGCCTAAAGCACCGCCCCGTCATGATTCACCGGGTCGTCTTCGGCTCCATCGAGCGGTTCATCGGCGTGATTACCGAGCACTTTGCCGGTGCCTTCCCCCTGTGGCTGGCTCCCGTGCAGGTGAAGGTGCTGCCCGTCACCGAGCGCGCCCACGACTACGCCGCTCAGATTGCCGCCAAGCTGGATGCAGCCGGTGTGCGTGTGGAGAGCGACCTGCGCAGCGAGAAGCTGGGCTACAAGATTCGGGAAGCCCAGATGCAGAAGATTCCCTATATGCTGGTGGTTGGCGACCGGGATATGGAGAACGGCACCGTGTCCGTCCGTACCCGCAAGGGTGACGACCTGGGCGCAATGTCCCTGGATGCCTTCCTTGCAAAGTGCCAGGAAGAAATTGCCTCCAAGAGCAAGGATATCTGATAGAAACTGAATTTGCCCGTGATTTCCCTTTGGTGAGGAAATCACGGGCATTTTTTATGCATCAGGCTATCCGCTGCGGCGGGTAAAGAGCTTCCACGAGGGCATCGGTGAGGCAGGAGCCGCCCCGGTGATCTGACTGAGAAGAGCGGCAAAAGCGGCAGTGAAGAGGCCGTGGCAGCCCAGGCTGGTGAGAGCGGCGCTCTGCGCAAGGTAACTGTTGTCATAGCTGACGATACCCCGTGTCTCTCCCCTTGCCTGCAGAAAGCGCTGCAGGCGGAAGGCGATCTCATCATTGAAGCAAACAACAGCGGTGCAGTCACCCAGATTCTCCTCCCGAAAGCGGCGGAGCAGGTTTTCATTTCCTTCCAGCAGCCGCTGACGTTCAGTCTCACCGTACCAGAGGCAGTGTTCCGGCTCCAAGGAGAGTCCTGCCTCCGCGGACGCAGCCGAAAGCCCCCGGAAGCGCCTGATCCCGCGGGAATCGTCCCACTTCAGGATGGCCGCAAGCTGCCTGTGTCCGGCTTCTGACAGGTGCGAAATGAGGATCTCCGCCCCCGCTGCCTCATTCGGGAAAAATGCAGGAGGCTCCTGCCTGCCGCTGCCCAGAAGCACCAGCGGAATTTCCGCTTCCTTCAGCGCCGTGAGCGATTCCGGATGAAAGCAGCCCAGCACATCGGTAATGGGCTCCAGGATAATCCCGGCGGGGTGTTGACGAAGCAGGATACGCAGGCATTCTGCCTCCTGCTCCCGGTCGCCCCGGGTCTCCATGCAGCGCAGCTCAAAGCCCGCCTCCTGAGCAGCCCTGCGCAGCTCCCGCACCGAAGCGGGAGCCGTGTATTCCTCCCGGTCTGCCAGAACCAGAGCAATCTGGCGGCTGGGCAGGGACGCACTTTTCACGGGGTATGATCCGCTTCCCTGGCGGCGGACGATCAGCCCCTGCTGCTCCAGCAGCGCCAGGGCAGAGCGAACGATCTGCCGGCTGCAGGCATACTGACTGCACAGCTGCGCCTCCGTGGGGAGCTTTGCGCTGCCCAAAGACAGTGCGATCTCCCTGGCAATGCGCTGGTACTTTGCACTCATGGCAATATCTCCTTGCTGCAAAAAAATCACTTTTATGGTATTTTTTCCCATAAAAGCAGAGGTTTTCTAATCCAAAAGCATGAAAATTTTCCAGGAAGAGAAAAGCTTCAGAAAAAATCCGTCTGTTTTTTCATCTTTTCCGGCAGGTTGCTTCGGTCGAAAAAAGGCTGCGTGGCATACAAATCGGAAATATTTCTCCTGATAATCATAAAATATTCCGCAAAGAAAAGTCAATCGGCAGTCTTGCCGAAAATTTGTATTCTTTTTTGTTTGTTTATTCAAAATTTGTATTTATTTAGTATCACGGTTTTGCATTTTGGGGTGTCTAATCCGTTGACGCAAAAGAAAATCTATGCTTTTATATGCCCAGAAGCCCGCGTGGAGCGGACGAAAAATTTTTGGAAAGAGGTACACATTATGAAAAAGCTTCTGGCAATCGTCCTGGCACTGTGCATGGTTCTGTCCATCGCCTGCTTTGCCGCCGCAGAGTCCGACGACCTGATCAAGGTCGGCATCATCAACAATGACCCCACCGAGTCCGGCTACCGCGCCGCCAACGTGGCCGACATGGAAAAAGTTTTCTGTGAAGAGAACGGCTATGACGCTCAGTTCTTCTACTCCCTGAAGAACGAGGAGCAGATCGCCCAGGCCAAGAAGTTCATCGCCGACGAAGTGGACTACCTGCTGCTCTCCGCCGCTGCTACCACCGGCTGGGACTCCGTGCTGAAGGAAGCCGAAGAGGCTGGCGTGACCGTCATCCTGTTCGACCGCACCATCGACGCTGACGAGAGCCTGTACGCCGCTTCCGTGGTCTCCGACATGGCCAAGGAAGGCGAGACCGCTGTTGCCTGGCTGGCTGAGCAGGGTCTGGAAGAGTACAACGTCATCCACATTCAGGGCGTCATGGGTTCCGCCGCTCAGGTTGGCCGCTCCGGCGCACTGGACACCAAGGTGGAAGAGAACGACAACTGGAACATCGTGATCCAGCAGACCGGCAACTGGAGCGCTGACGAGGCCAAGCAGATCGTCGAGTCCGTCATCAACTCCGGTGAGAAGTTCAACGTCATCTATGCTGAGAACGACAACATGGCGCAGGGCGCTGTGGCAGCTCTGGATGCTGCCGGCATCACGCACGGCGTTGAGGGCGACGTCATCGTCATGGGCTTCGACTGCAACAAGTGGGCTCTGCAGGAGCTGCTGGACGGCAACTGGAACTACGACGGTCAGTGCAACCCCTTCCAGGCTGAGACCATCTCCGGCATCATCGAGAAGCTGGAAGCCGG
>CAKTJC010000024.1 GCA_934567355.1 uncultured Oscillospiraceae bacterium | reverse complement strand
ATCCGCATCTGCACTCAGCGGCGAAAGTTCGGTCATTTTGCTGCGGATCAGCCCCATTTTCAGGTGGTCGATGGAGAGATATGGAATATTATATTTCTCCAGCAATTTTTGCGCGAGCACTGTCTTGCCTGTGTGAGATGCTCCGGTTATCAGAATGATCACAGACTTGTCTCCCCTTCCTCCGGAAAACAAACACAGATGTGCAGTCTCCCATTTGAATAGCCAGCAGAAATCTGTCCGCCCATTTTTTCGGTCAACTGCTTTGCGATGGAAAGGCCAAGCCCGGTGGAGCCGCTGGCTGATTCCACGGTAAAGAAACGCTCGAACAGTTGCTCCGCCCGGACAGGATCCAGCTTTTTTGCGGCATTGGAAAATGTGACGGAACCGTCCGGCAGGAGCGCGACGGATAAGTCGCCATCGGAATATTTGACGGCGTTGCTTAAAATGTTATCAAATATTCGGCGCAGCGCCCCGGCGTCCAAAGTACGGATGACCGTTTCCTGCGGCAGTCGGATGTCCGGCATAATACCGTGCTGAGTCATGATGCCATAGAATGCAGCAAGGCTTTGCTCGAGTATTGCATGCAGGCTGATGGGTTCCGGATGGAAGTCGTCTTCTGCTGAAGTGATAACGGAATATTGAAGCAGCTCTTCCGTAAGGGCATGCATTACGTCCGTGCGTTCACGGATAATGGTCAAATAGCGTTTTGATTTCTCTGTGTGCGTTTCCTGCTCCAAAAGCTCCAGGTAGCCGCATATTGCAGTAAGAGGCGTCCTTAAATCGTGGGAAATGTTGGTTATCGCCGCCTTCAGCTCAGCATCTCCGCACTGAAGCCGCAGGCGCTCGCGGCGCAGGGATGCCAGCTGCACGTTTATTCGTGCGGCAAACGAACGGACTGCCCGGTCACCCGTGGAAATGGAGATTTGGGCATTGGTATCAGCAGCAAGCTTCTCCTCCAACTCCCGCGCGATTTCGGCCAGGTCGCGGTGCAGTAGATACAGACGTACCAGCAGGCCAAGCACGCACAGCGCAAGTACGACGGACAGTGCAATTCCCCAAATCTCCATACTCGGCTCCTTACTTCAAATCCTTTCGCTTAAAGCAGACAATTCCGGCAATCGACGTAATCAGAATGATCTCAAAAGATGCGCACAGGGAAAAAATTGGGTGCATCAATTCCTGATTTGCCAGCTGCACTGCTTGGCCGCCGGGGAGAAAATCTACAAGGAATTGATAGACCTTGCGCAGTGTGCCAGATATATAATACGGATTGGGCAGCGGGTCACTGACCTCTACCCCGTTGGCCGTAAAAATTGCGGTGGATGCAAGCTCCGGCTCACTGAGCATATTGTAAATGGTGCCCCCAATGACGGTCAAGCCAAGCATTATCAAAATGGATATGACTGCAGACGTGGCTCGGTTTGGAATGAGCATGGCAATCAGCGTCAGGATCGCAGCCTCTGCGGCAGTCAGCATCAAAATCAGTGCCATGCTCAAAAACAGCTGCACTCCCCCGCTCAGCTTTAACTCGCCCAGAATGCAGGCACTGGCTACGCTACCCAAAATCCACGCCAGCACAATGATAAAGCAGCCGGAAATAATCGTAACCAGTGAGGATAAGTATACATTCTGACGGGAATGACCGGCAATCAGCTTGTTCCGCAGCGTGCCGTCCTGATACTCCACCCCGAGGAAAAGCCCGGAAAAGACGCCGTAAAGGATGGGAAAGAACGGGAATACATCCATCATTGCTTCTTCGAGGGAATATTTTTGCAGATTATCCGAGGGGATTTTGAAAATGCGGAATGCAGAAAAGACAAATGCGGCAGCTGCGCACAGCCAAAGCGCTTTGCTTGTGCGCAGGCGGAAAAAGCTCGCTCTCAGAAGCTTACGCATGGCGGGCACCTCCGATCAGATTCATGTAAAAGCTCTCCAGGCTTTCATCCCGCTCTTTCATGCTGTAAATGGTGCAGTTCTTCTGCATCGCCCGCTCTACCAGCTTTGTTACGAGAATGTCGCCATAAATATCGATCTTATCTCCCTGTGCTACGCTGTATTCAATTTGCATTTCATCCAGAACCTGAATCAGCGCATGGATATTGCTTGCATCCACACGGACACATTTGCGGCAGCGCTGCTCCAGCTCTTCGCTGCTCATCTCCTTCACAATATGCCCGGCATCAATAAACCCATAGTGGGTGGCCAGACGCGCCAGCTCGTCCAAAATGTGACTGGAGATAAACACGGTAATTCCGTATTCACGGTTGAGCTTAAGAATCAGCTCTCTGATTTCAACGATTCCCTGCGGATCAAGTCCATTCACCGGCTCATCCAAAACAAGAAAATCCGGATTTCCGGCCAGTGCTACGGCGATTCCAAGCCGCTGACGCATGCCGAGCGAGAAATTCTTTGCCTTCTTTCTTCCGGTATTTTCCAGCCCGACCAGACGAAGCAGCGGCTGCACACCGCTTTCGGATGGAATGCCCAATATACGGTATTGCTGGCAGATGTTTTCGGCAGCGGTCATGTCCAGATAAATGGACGGAGATTCCACCACAGCGCCGATCCTGCGGCGGCTTCGGAGAATTTTGGACGTGTCATTTCGGATACCGTAAATGCTGTAGCTGCCGCCGGTCGGTTCCTGCAGTCCGCAAATAAGGCGAATCAGCGTCGTTTTGCCGGCTCCGTTTCGTCCGACAAAACCATAGATTGCACCCTTTGGGACATGGATGGACAGATGATCCAGAACCGTACAGTTTCGGTACCGTTTCGTCAGTCCGTTGGTTTCAAGCACATATTCCATGGTATTTACCTCCTTTGCTTGATAACGGCAGTTTAACCGGAAACGGTTGAGAAAGCAGTTAAGCAAACGGTTGAGAAATGGTGGAAATTATACCTTAAGGAAGAAACCGATCCCCCATACGGATTCGATGTAGTCTTTTCCAGATGCCTCGCGGAGCTTTGCACGCAGGTGGCTGATATGCGTTTTCAGGGAGCTTTCCGTGCAGTCCGGCGTATCGCTGCCAATGCGATCCAGGAGAGCGGACTTTGCGATTGCCTGCCCGGGGTTCTGCATCAGAAGCTTCAAAATAGCGTATTCCGTGCGGGTCAGCGGTACAGCGGTTCCGGCAGCGGTAACACATCGGGACGCTGTATCCATCGTCAGATCACCGCAGGTATAAACTGCCCCGAGTGGTGAGCCTGTGTTTTCCCGCAGACGCACAGCAACGCGGGCAACCAGTTCCTTTGCCGCAAAGGGTTTTGTCAGATAATCCGCCGCACCCCCAAGCAAGAGAGAGACTCTGTCCTCAACCGCAGATTTTGCGCTGACCACAATAACAGGAATTCCACGAAGCTTTGGAAGAAGCTCCTCGCCGGATAGGCCGGGAAGCATCAGATCCAAAAGAACAAGGTCCGGATGGGTATCCTTCAGTAAAAGCAGCGCTTCCGTTCCGGAATAAGCACGCAGGACGGCATATCCCTCCTGCTCCAGAATTTCCTGCTCCAGGTTCCCGATATTTACATCATCATCTATCACCAGAATCGTCTGCATGGCTGCTGTCCTCGCTCTCTTATGAAATCTTTGTTTTCTATTATATTGGCAAATTTATAATAAGGCAACTTCTTTTTATAGAGTTGCGATTTACAAAATAAGTTCTTATTTTGAATAATTGCAACCGATAGTTGCGTATATTTTATAAAAAAGAAGCTACCGATTGCGACAGCTTCCTACAAATCTGGCGGTATACTTCCCGTCTACGTTCTCCTGGTTGTTAATTGCTCTGCGAGAGAAATCAAGTCTGCGGTATCCTCAAACGAATCAAGATGCTCGATTGCGTGGGCTGTATACTTCTGAACGAGCGCCTCGCATTTTTCAAGTCCGTATAGCCGGACAAATGTATTTTTCTGTGCATCCATACCGGTTGCCTTGCCCAACTCTCCTGCGTTTCCGATCACGTCCAGCATATCATCGCGGATCTGAAACGCAAGCCCCAGGCAGCCCGCAAATCCGGCCGCTGCCTGAATTTGGCTTTGCGACGCCCCCCCGGCGATTGCGCCGAGAACGCAGGCTGCATTGATGAGTGCGCCTGTTTTGCGGGATTGAATGTCCAAAACCTCCTGCTCGGTGCATTCGCGCTGCTCGCTCAGTATATCCAGCACCTGCCCACCAACCATTCCAAGAGAACCTGCATTGTTGGAAAGAACCTGAATGGCCAGCCCCATATCCCCCGGATTCGGGAGCTTTGCGGAAGCCGCCATTGCAAAAGCATCCGTCAGAAGTGCATCTCCAGCCAGAATTGCCATGGATTCGCCATATACCTTGTGATTGGTCAGACGTCCCCGGCGGTAATCGTCGTTGTCCATGCAGGGCAGGTCATCGTGAATCAGGCTGTAGGTATGAATCATTTCGACGGCCGCCGCAAAGGGCGCGGCGGATTTCCAATCGCCGCTGCAGAGGCGGCAGAATTCAAAGGCAAGGATGGGGCGGATGCGTTTTCCACCGGCGAGGAGACTGTATTTCATTGCCTCGAAAAGTCTTCCCTGGGGTTCCTTCTTAAATTGCGAATAAAAATCTCCCAGGTATTTTTCAATGTAGTTATGGTATTCCCGAAAGCGCGTTTCACTGCTCATCGGTAAAATCCTCCTCCACTGGGCTTCCATCCGGTGCGGTCATGATTTTCTTGACCTGAAGCTCGGCATCATCCAGGAGCTTTCCGCAGCTGCGGATCAAATCCGTCCCTTCGCGGAAAAGCTTCAGAGATTCCTCCAGCTCCACATCTCCTTTTTCCATTGTGCGGACGATCTGCTCAAGGCGCTGCATTGAGGCTTCAAAGGTCTGATTGTTGGAATTCATTTGACATCCTCCTTGATGTCCGAAACGACTGCACTGACGCTGCCATCGGACAGTGTGACCCGGATTTCTTTGCCCGGGGAAGTCTGACGGACAGAACGCAGAATCGTTCCGTCGTCCAAATTTACGATGGAATAGCCGCGTGTGAGAACCTTCAGCGGGCTCAACGCATCGAGCTTTGCAGTTGAAGCGACGAAACGCTGCCGCTTCCTTTGCAGCTGCTGCGTCTGCACCGCAATCAGCCGGGTTTTCAGATGCTCCAGTTCCTTTCCGCGCTGTTCCAGGTAGCCGGTGGGACTGACCAGCGCCGGAGACTGTGCCAATACATTCAGCCGCTGACGCGCATGGCGCAGTCTCCCGGAAAGGGCAGATGCCATGGCTGACGCCGCCTGATCCATGTTTTGCAGCAGCGCTGCCTGGTCGGGGACGGCAAGCTCTGCTGCATTGGAGGGCGTGGCTGCGCGCAGGTCTGCAACATAATCGGAGATCGTCACATCCGGTTCATGGCCGACGGCGGAAATGATCGGGATCTGAGATTCATAAATGGCATAGGCGACCCGCTCGTCGTTGAACGCCCACAGATCCTCAATGGAGCCGCCTCCCCGCCCGACGATCAACAGGTCGGCCAGATGATAGTGATTCGCATAGCGGATGGCAGCGGCAATTTCACCCGGTGCCTCCGCCCCCTGTACCCGGACGGGCAGAAGCCGAACCTGGGTCAGCGGGTAGCGTTTGTTCAGAATGCGCAGCATATCATGAATCGCAGCGCCTGCAGAGCTGGTAATGATGCCAATGGTGCCGGGGAAAGGAGGAAGCGGCTTTTTGTGCTCCGGGGCAAAAAGTCCCTGGGCAGCCAGCTTCGCCTTCAGCTGCTCAAAGGCGGCATAGAGGTCGCCGACTCCATCCATGCTCATCGCACTGCAATACAGCTGAAATGCGCCATCCCTGGGGTATACGGTGATACGCCCCATGGCGATGACCTTCATGCCGTTTTCCGGACGAAAGTGCAGCCGAGCAGCATTGGTTTTGAACATCACGCATTTCAGCGCCGCATTTTCGTCCTTCAGGGTGAAATAGTGATGCCCGGAGGGGTACATCTTATAATTGCTGATTTCTCCCCGCACGGCAAGCTGAACCAGCAGCCGATCCTCATCCATTTTGCTGCGGATGTATTCATTGATCTGAGTAATGGATAAAACCTGCTGCTGCATACTATTCCTCCGTCATTCGGTGCGCCAGAACGGCGACACCCATGGCATTGTCTGTTGAATATTGAGGCTCGGCAAAGACCGGCTCCAGCGGCGCCATGACGCGGCGCAGAAGCGAATTGGAGGCTACTCCGCCGGAGAACACCACACGGCTGCCCGGATACTGCCGAAGCGCCTGCTCCGTTGCCTGATAGACGGCTTTTGCAACACAGCGCAGCGCATACGCCGCCGTTTCTGCCGGGGAGCCGTGCTGCTCATGGTACTGCGTCACCTTGTTCTGTATCCCGGACAGGGAAAAGCTTGCGTTGCTGCATTTTACCGGGAATACATCCGTCAGTTCTGCCTGAGCGCTCAGTGCATCCAGTGCTTTCCCGGATGGGAAAGGAAAATCCAGCAGCTGGCCGGTGCGGTCGATCAGCTGTCCGGCGGATATATCGGTGGTGCCGCCGATCTTGGTGCATATCACGTTCTTCCCTTCCGGTTCTACACGGAGCAGCTCCGTGGTGCCGCCGGAAAGATGCCAGGCGAGGTGCGGCAGCTCCATGAGCTCCATATGTCCGGCGCTCCAAAGCGAAGCGGCCACGTGCCCCTGCTGGTGGGATACCTCCACCAGCGGAACGCCGAATGCATCGGCAAGCAGCCTGGCATGGGAGAGCCCAACCAGGAAGCAGGGCATATAGCTCCCCTCCACCGCTCTGGGACGCGTGCTGACACCTACGGCGTCTATTCTCCTGCCCGGAAAATCGGAAAACAGCCTGCCGGAAAGCTCCGGCAGGCTTTTGATATGAGCAAATACTGCATCGGACTGACGCAAACCAAGCTCCCCTGCCTTCACAGGCAGGAGCTTCGAACAGTTCACACCGGTGTTTCCATCGAACCATGCGATGGATGTGGTGTAGTTGCTGGTATCGATTCCGATGACATTCATGACTGCGCCTCTGCCTGAGCGGGTGCAAGACTGCGGGCGAAGGAACCGAGAATTCCGTTTACGAAGGAGCCGGTATCGTCACCGTCGTACTTCTTTGCAAGCCGCACCGCCTCGGAAATTGCAGCGCCGGTAGGAACATCGTCCACATAAAGAATTTCGAAAATCGCCAGCTGCATCACACACCGGGTCAGCCGGGAAATGCGGGAAATGTCCCAGCCGATGGAGAATCTGCTGATCTGGGCATTCAGCTCGTCGGTGCGGTTGGCAACGCCGGTGACCACGGTATCCAGATACCGCATCTGCACACCGTTGGGGCGGTCTGCATAGATTTCGTTTTCCTGGGCAAGTCCTGCGTAGTATTCCTTGTCCAGCCGGGCGGAAATAAGCGCCTGGGGCTCTTCGCCGGTAAATTCCCGGCTATAAATCAAATGTACCGCCAGTTCTCTGGCATTTGTCCTTGTCATACCGCTCCCTTACTTGCGGATGATGCCGCAGACACTGACGTTCACCGTATGAACCTTGACGCCGGTCATGGACTCCACTGCATTGACAATGGCAGCCTGGACAGCCTGGGCAGTATCAACAACGCTCTGGCCATAATAGATGGACACGCTGCAATCGATGAACAGACTGTTGTCCTCGGAAATCAGGATCTTGACGCCCTTGCCCCAATTCTTGCTGATCAGGTCGGCAATGTCCGCACCGGGCTTGGTAACGATTCCGGCGACACCTTCTACATCGGACACCGCATGGGCTGCAATGGTGGAAACCACATCCTCGGAAATCATAATGGTTCCGTTTTCCTGCGCCTGGGTAATATACTGCTTATATTCAGCCATAAATAGGTTCCTCCTGTTGATTGCCGTGAGCTCAGCACGGCACACTTTTGTATATTGTATCACAATTCCAGAAAAATACAACTATTTTCTACGGGTTTATGCCGCAAAAAGGAAGAGGGCAAATCTGCCCCCTTCCTGATTTGTTGGCCTTTACTGAACCTCCACGACACGAATGTCCTTTAAGCCATAGTCCGACTGGGACATGACCACATCTGCGATAACAGCCACATCCGCCGATTGCAGACCGCCGGTGGGCGAGGAAACGGCAACGGAAATTCCCTCGGAGGTCATGTACGCCACACAGTCGCGGTAGCCCTTTGCGATGATCAGACTTTCGATCTGTGCTTCGCTGAGCGCGGTTTGTACGATGTCCTCCAAATCAAGCGCGGATTCGGCGGCCTTGTCGGTTTCGCTGTAGGTCATGGCCTCCTGGAGCATATTGAAAGCGTTGTCCCGTGCCTGCTGGCGGGAGAGGCGGACGGCGGCAAAATAATCCGTCGCGGTGGTGTTAACGTCCTCCCCTGCCGTGATGGCTGCCACGTCTTCCGTCAGCATAAGGCCGTCCTCGGACATGACCTTTTCGTAGTCCAGCGTATCGGAGAGGCTGGCAACGGAATCCTTTTCCGTATACAGCCAGTTGACGTAGATCCCCGCGCACACCGTGACCAAAACAGCTGCGGCTACCAGGTTCTTTTTCCATACTTTCATAAAACGAATCCTCCATTCATTTCATTTTCAAAATGGTTATTTTGTGATACCCCAGCCCGGTCGCATTGGCAACGGCCTCGGTAATGGCAAGCCGGACGGACGGCTGGTCGGCTCCCTGGCACAGCACCACGGCGCCAAGATAGGTTGGCGGATTGATTTGGCAGATCAGCCCCTCCTGGCTGCGCGCGCTGTCTGTAAGGATGACCGTATCAGAGCGGTCTGTCTGATGATTTTCATCGGTAGTCGAATCTTTGTCAGACTGATAAACGGTCTCCTCCCCGGCGGCCTCAGTGAGCAGAACTTTTACCTTTCCGGCTCCTGCCATTTGGCTTAGAAGCTCGGAGAGCTGATCCTGAAGACTGACGGTTTCTTCCGCCTTTTTGCTGGGCTGTGCTGCTGTATCCTGCGCTTTCTCCTTGCTGCCCACGGGCAGGAGCATCAGTACAATTCCAACCAAAAGGATCAGAAGAACGGGCTTGTATTTTGCGAAGAATTGCTTGAGGAATGGGACTGCTGTCTGATCCATGTCTGATGCTCCTTTGGTATGCCAAGTTCATCTTCCAGCAGCCTGCTCAGCTGTGTTTCTGCGGATTCATCAAAGTCCCCGCGCACGGTAACCGCCGCCGGTGCGGGGGGATCCCCGGAATCCAGCTCGACCTCCACCTCCAGGTTTGCGCCGATGGATTTGGCTTCTTTCAAGATATATGCTTCTGCCTCCTGCCGTATGATTCCGGCGACGGAGCGCAGGCGAATATTCTCCCCAGCCAAGGCGGCATCCTGTGCTTCAGCAAGGTATTGATTTTTCTGTGCCTCCCATTCCGGAAAGCGCAGCCGTAGGAGCGGAGCAATCATGGTAAAGGCGAGAAAGATGCTGCACGAAAGGCGAATCAGTTTTGAAAAGCCGGTCTTGGCGGAAAGGTCGGTGAGAATCCCGCAAATCAGCGCGGCACACACCACACTCAGAATGATGCCGCGTACAGCCTCCATTAGCCGACTCCTTTCATAAAACAGACGGTGCCGATGATGGACAGTGCACACATCACCCCCGTCATGCCCAGAAGAATTCCCATGGCTGTGCAGAAATCCTCGGTCAGACTTGTCAGCCGCTTGCAGCCGACGATGGCGCAGAGGGCAGCCGTTCCCTTGAGCACCAGATAGTGCGCGCCAATCTTGAAGAAGGGCGCAAGAAAGATCCCTGCAAATGCAAAGATCCCGTAGATTCCAATGGTATTTTTCGCAATATCCGCACTGAGCAGGAGCGCCTCAGAGGCGTCAGCCAGTGTTTTTCCTATTACGGGCACCACGGTGGAAATCGCTGCCTTTGCCGCCTTCAGGGCGGTCTTGTCCGCCGTTCCCGTCACGGCACCGGTGATACTCATATATGCGATGAAAGCCGTAAGCGCTGTCTTGAGGAACCATCCGGCGAGTTTTTTGATAGTGTCGCGCAGCTGCTTGAGCATTTCCTCCCCCAGGGCGCAGTTGGCAACAGAGGCAGCCAAAAAGAGATAAACTGCAGGAACAAGCACATGGCGCAGTACATTGGTCAGGAAGGCGGTCATCACGGTAGTTCCCAGATAGAGCGCGGCCGAGGAGGTCATTGCCCCGCGTGCGGAGGCAGCCGCCGTAAGTACGGGAAGGAAAAGCTTGGAATACTCGCTGATTTCTATAATGGTGTCCATTGCAAGACCAATCAGCACTCTGGAATCGCGCAGCATCAGTCCGGCAATGCACGCCGCGCCTGCAATCTCTGCCGCTGTGGAGGAACAGCCGACGGACAGGAGAATGGACACAAGGAACACACAGCAAAACACGGCAAGCCCTGTTTTCAGCGCCTGGCGCAGCTGAATGTAGGCATCCGGCAGCGCCTTATGAAGCATGGACAGCAGCCCGGCGCCAAAATCAGTTTGGTCTTCCGGCATCAGTTCCTGCGCGGCAGAGGGCGCTGTGGGTGCGGTCAATGCTTCCCCTACTGCGGCAGGGGAAAGGAAGAAAAGCATGCTAAATATGGCAAGGAAGAAAGAAAGGTATTTCATACATCTCCAAGAATCTCTACCAGCAAACCGGTCAGAGAAGAAAAGATGGGTATCGAAAGGTATAAAATTGCAGCATTGGACAAAAAACGCAGTCCTTTGCCGAGGGAGGAATTTCCTGCATCTGTGCATACGGCTGCTGCAATTTCTCCGGACATCCCGATTCCGAAAATTTTTACAAGTGACAGCAGCAGGTCGCTTCGCAGGTCACCCAGCGCCTCCAACTGCCCCAGGTATTCCATGACGGGATCCAAAAAGCGCATGGCGGCAATGGAGATCATCCCGCAAACTGCAACGGTCACAAGAAGCGAAAAATCGCGGCTCTGCCGATCCAGCGCCAGAGTGAGAATGAGGCTGACCAGAGCTGCCGCGATGGTTTTCCAGAAAATATCCATCAGAATTGAAACAGCTGCTTTACCAGGTTGAACAGCTCTGCAATTTTTTGAGCAAGCATCATCAGTACGACCACAAGCCCTGCAAGGGTGGTCATGGTGGCCTGCTCGTCCCTGCCGGAACGGGAGAGCACCTGATTCAGAATGGACACAATGATGCCGATGGCGGCTATCTTAAAAATCAGATCAATTTCCATATTAAATCAGCAATATTGCCAGAGCCGCCCCGGCACACAGACCTAAAACACGGTAGCTGCGCAGGCGCGGTTCACGGTCGGTGTGAAGTTCCCTCAATTCACATGCGCACTGCTCCTTGACGGCGGTCAGCCCCTTCAGCTGTCCGGCAAGATCGAATCGCCCCAGGGATGAACCCAGCAGCAGAATCATTTTTTTCACACGCGGATATGCGGAGACGGGTTCCTTCAGCTCTGCCTCCACGCAGCAGAGCACATCCGGGAGTACCTGCCTGTCCAGCTGGTCGGCAACGCTCCGGAAAAAGAACCTGATTGCGCCGGAGCTTTTTTCCACGGCGTGACGTATCAGCTCCGGAAGCGGGGTAAGCTGATACGGAAGCTCCCACAGCATTTCATCCAGGATCCGAATGAGCTGACGAAGCAGCAGCTCCTCCCGCTTTTGATGTACGGCAAGGGAAACACCGAATCCGGTACAGCTTCCAACAATGAGTATGGCTCCGATCCATTTGTAGCTCATGAGCAGTCTGCCTCCATGTGAAAGGATTTGTCACTGTGCAGAATCAGAAAATCATCAAATATGTGCTGTTCCAGCAGGGGCGCATATACACATCTGCGGCGGAAGTCCGCCATTCCTGCCGCATGCGCTGTGGCAATCAGACGGACGCCGCAGCCGTAAGCCTCTGCGATTGCAGTGCAGTCATCTGCCGAGGTGATTTCATCCACGGCGATGCAGTCCGGAGTCATGGTTTTCAGAACCGTCTCAATTCCCTGCCGCTTTGGACATCCGAACAGAATATCCATTCTCTTTCCCTCCTGAAAGCCTGCCGGAAACAGCTCCTGCCGCTCGTCCACCACGGCGACGGTCTGCACTGACGCGACCCTTCGCGCCATGTCCCGGAGCAGCGTGGTTTTCCCCCAGCCCGGTGCGCCGAGTATCAGCAGTGCCTGTCCGGAGAAAACGACCTTATCTGAAAGCCCCGGAAAATCCCGCGCGATTCGGATGCACAGAGAGCGGACATGCCGGATGCCGGTAAAGGTACCGTCCTTTATGACTGCCTCGCCGCACACACCGATGCGGTGGCCGCCGGGAGCGGTCAGATAGCCATGGGAAAGGGTTGCCGCTGACCAGGGCGAATATCGGCTGGCGGCGTTGATGCAGTAATTCAAGTCGTCCGGGGTCACCCTGCCCGTGCCCCATTGGCATCCGTTCCTCAGAACGAATTCAGGAGGGCGATCTATCCGCAGACGAATTTCCTGAAGCGTCATTTCATGCGGAGCCACCTGCGTCCCGACCCACTGCGGCAGAATACCCAGCAGCTCCTTCCATGCACATGTCATTTGCATCACTCCTGCAAAAGCCTATGCGCAGTGCTGCTGCAACATGTACAGACGGCAAAAAGACAAAAAAATAATGCCCCTTCACAAGGAACGGGCATTATTCCAATATTTCAGTCAAGCTCCTCCGGGACGGGAGCCTCGTCAAAATCATCCATGCTCATCTGCTCTGTGCCGCCCTTCATGGCTTCCCATTGCGCCTTGGTGACCAGAATCGCACGGGGTTTGGAGCCCTGGAAGGGGCCAACGATCCCCTTTTCTTCCATCTCGTCCACGATTCTGGCAGCACGGGCGTATCCCAGCTTCAGCCGTCGCTGAAGCATGGAAACGGAAGCCTGACCGGTTTCCAGGATCACATCCACGGCGGCGGGGAGCATCTCGTCCCCTTCCAGCTCCTCGGCGGAAGGCTCTGCATCAGCCGGGCTTGGCTTGCTCCCCTTCCCCGTCTGCTGCGCGCGCTTCTCAATATCATCGAGCACCTGCTGATTGTAATCGGACATATAGTGCTCTTTCACATACCCTGCCACGGCTTCGACTTCGGAGTCGGTAACGAAGCAGCCCTGCACGCGCAGCGGCTTGCCGATGCCGATGGGGGCATAGAGCATATCGCCCTTACCCACCAGCTTCTCGGCACCCTGGGTATCCAGGATGATGCGCGACTCCATGGCGGAGGCGACGGCAAAGGCAATGCGGGAGGGAATGTTGGCCTTCATCAGACCGGTGATCACATCCGCAGAGGGACGCTGGGTCGCAATGATCAGGTGCATTCCGGCGGCACGTCCCATCTGAGCAATGCGGCAGATGGAATCTTCGACCTCTTTGGCGGCAACCAGCATCAGGTCGGCCAGCTCGTCGATGATGATGACCACCTGCGGGAGCTTCCGCCCGCCTTCCTCCTGAACGATGATGCCGTTATAGGATTCCAGGTCACGCACACCCACATCGGACATCATTTTATAGCGGCGGAGCATTTCGGTCACAGCCCACTGCAGGGATCCGGCAGCTTTTTTAGGGTCGGTAACCACGGGAATCAGCAGATGGGGAATACCGTTATAAATTCCAAGCTCCACCATCTTCGGATCCACCATGATGAGCTTCACATCCTCAGGGCCGGACTTATACAGGAGGCTAATGATGATGGAATTCATGCACACCGATTTGCCGGAGCCGGTGGTGCCGGCAATCAGCATATGGGGCATTTTAGCAATATTGCCGACGATGCACGAGCCGCTGATATCCTTGCCCACGGCAAAGGAGGATTTGGATTTGGACTTGGAGAATTCCGGCGAGTCGATTACTTCACGCAGAGACACCGTGGTCACTGCGCGGTTCGGCACCTCGATGCCGACAATCGAGATCTTACCGGGCACAGCCGCGATACGGACGCCGGAAGCACCCAGGCTCAGGGCAATGTCATCGGCGCAGTTGGTCAGTTTGCTCAGCCGGACACCCTTGTCAAGCTCCACCTCGTACCGAGTGACGCTGGGGCCGCGGGTGACATTGATGATGTGAGCATCAATGTGGAAGCTGGCCAGGGTCTCGTTCAGGCGGCGGGAATTCTCCCGCATTTCGTCCGTACCGTCCGCACTGGCGCCGGAGGGACGCTTCAGCAGGCTGATTGGCGGGAAGCAGTACTCCGCCGGAGCGGCGCTGCTCCCCTGCTGAATCTCCATGGCGACCTGCTTTGCAGATTCCTGCGCATCCTTTTCGGTCACCTTGCCGGGCTTGACCTCTACGGGAGCGGCAGGGGAGGCCTCTTTCGGTGCGGATTTGGCTCTCTTGGGAGGCTTGATCGGAAGCTCATCCTCCAGAGGAGGCATTTTCGCGGGAATTTCCTCCATCTCGTCGCCTGCATCCACCCGTACAGGGACGGCAGGCTCCGCGGGAACAGAAGAACGGCCATATCCAAACAACGGGGATTCAATATCCAGATCAATGGTGGACATCATGTTGGCTGCATTGGAAGGTGTCCCACTGGAATAATCGCGAACCGGAACCGCCGACTCTGCATCAACGGTTCTCTTCGGCGGAAGCGGAGGCTTGGCTACAGGCGTATTTTCTGCCTGATTTGCCGTTTCGCGTGTGGATCTTGCCGACGGAAGCTCGGCATTCTTTTCGGGCAGCTGCTGCATCAGCTGCTCCCGCTGGAGCTGGAGCTGTTGCTGCTGAAGGCGCTTGCGCTTATTTTCAATTTGCTTGTTGGCAATGTGATTCACTACCGCAGCAGCAGGCTCAACGTACACCTGCTGCTGTTCCTCATCCTCCCAATTTTCCTTGGGGCGGTTTATAATGGCACGGATCAAGCTGGGGATCGTTATTTCCATCGCACCCAGCAGCGTCAGCACGGCGGACAGGCCGATGACGATATAAGAAATCACGTTTCCAAATGCACCGCGCAGGAGCAATGCCAGCCCCCCGCACAGTACGCCGCCGCTGCGGCCGTCAATTCCGCTCAGATACAGGTCCGGAAAAATTGCCATTCCGCTGGCCATTCCCTGGGTCTGCACAGCCAGATGATAAATGCAGCCGCACAGAAGCACAAAAGCCACCGTGCAGATGCTACGCATGACAACTGCGCTCTTGCGGCCAAAGGTATTCACGATGAAAAGATACAGCAGTGCCGGAACAGAGAAATAGAACCCGGCGCGCCCGATCAGGCCGGTCAGTAAATCGCCGATTGCTTTCAGCACCACCCCATCCGGGTTAATACAGATCACCAGGAACAGAACAAACAAAATCAGGCTGACAATGGCCGTTACTGTGGTGGCGGGAATGCGGGTTTCATATTCGGTTTTAATCTTGGGTTTTTTTGTGGATTTCGAAGCAGCGCGCTTGCTCTTGGAAGGTGCTGCCGTTTTTTTGGAAGCAGCACCGGTGGTTTTACTCTGCTGCTTTGTTTTCTTCTTTGCCATTTGCAGGAATCTCCTTATGCCATCAGGTTCAGGATAAATGTAAACAGGGCAATTCCCCAGCAGTAATAAGAGAAAATGTAATACCCCTTATCGGCAGCAAGCTTGCGCATGAGCCTGATAGCGAGCATCGTACCGGCGAATGCGAATGCGGCCGCGAGAATGTAGGAAAGGAACCACTGGAAGCTGAGCAGTCCGACACCATAGCGAATAATGTTCAAAATGTCATAGACGACCATTCCGGCAAGGTACACCATGTTCATCATCAGGGACATGTTCAGGGCATAGCTCCGTTCCACCCCATAAAGAGAACCGATGGATACGGCGGCACCGACGCCGGACAGTCCGGGAACGACAGAAAGGCTCCCGCCAAGCCCCATTACAATTCCCTCAATTCTGGAAAGGGAACGGGCATCCTTGTTGCTTCCGGGAAAAAATTGTGGAATATACAAAAATATACCATTGACGAACAGCAGCAGAGAAATTGCCAGCAGGCCAAACTGAATATTG
This sequence comes from uncultured Oscillospiraceae bacterium, assembly GCA_934567355.1. Taxonomy (GTDB): domain Bacteria; phylum Bacillota; class Clostridia; order Oscillospirales; family Oscillospiraceae; genus Faecousia. Next base: position 26,306 of record CAKTJC010000024.1, on the reverse strand, counting down.
GAAAGTCTCCCATAGAGGATGTCGGCCAGCAAAACCGGCAGCATCATGGTCAGCAGGAATCGGGAGTCCATCAGGCTGCAAATATCCAGCGGGCGCTTGCGGCGCTTCTTCGGAACACGAGCCAGCCGCCGGGCACGGGTCATTTTCACAAGCTGTGCCTTGCTTGAAAAATAAATACCCGCCAGAATGGCAATATGAATCAGCAGGACGGGCAAATTGCTTATTTTTTCTGCGCCCAAAACCTTCAGCAAAATGGTGCTGTGCGCGCGTGCCGAAACGGGAAAAATCTCCGTCAGGCCGGACAGGAATCCGTAGATCAGATGTTCAAAGCCGGATAGATCCATGCCTGTCCCTCCCCTTTCACAAAACTTTTCATTCTATTATAGCATATCCAGGAATGGATTTCCAGCATTTTTTCAAAAATACTATCGAAATAGAGGCACTGTACAATAGCAGCGAAACGGCAGCGGCGTTCTTCAGCCGCTGCCGAAACATGAGAAAGCTCTGAATAAATCATCTGTGACTGAAAGCGGATCCTTTCCTCCTCAGCTTTTGTCGATTTCATCTGACTTTCCCTGACGCTGACGGGATCTGCGCTCAGATTTTGGATGATCGATCATTCTGTGCAGCGCAGAAAGGGCATCATTTAGGCCGCCCAGGCGATCGATCAACCCGGAGGATACAGCTTCCTTGCCATAGAGAATGGTTCCGACGTCCGTTGCCATCTCACCGGTCGCCATCATATATTTTTCAAAGTTCTGCCGGGTTATTTTTGAGTTGGCGGTCACAAAGTCCGTGATCTGCTCCTGAATGCGCTGGAAATAGCGAAAAGTCTGGGGCGCTCCGACAACAAGTCCGGTCATCCGGACAGGGTGTACCGTCATGCTGGCGGTAGGCGTAATGAAGGAACGCTTGGTGCACACGGCGAGCGGAATACCGATGGAGTGCCCTCCCCCGAGTACCAGAGAAACCGTCGGCTTTTTCATTCCCGCGATCATTTCCGCAATGGCAAGTCCGGCTTCAATGTCGCCGCCGACGGTATTGAGAAGCAGCAGGAGCCCATCGATTTCATCGCTTTCCTCGATACCTGCAAGCAGTGGAAGAATATGCTCATATTTCGTTGTCTTTACATTTTCGGGGGCGACCTGGTGCCCTTCAATCTGGCCGATGATGGTAAGTGTGTAGATGTTGCTGCTGCCGGTGCGGGTAAGGTCACTCCCCAGCTCCACCAGCTGCTCACGTTCCTGCTTGCGCATATCCGGATTTTTCTGCTCGTTCATAAAAAACCTCCTTTTGCTGCTATGGTAACCAGAAAAAGGAGGAATATTCACCCTTGAAAGCCTTGACTTTATGGCGTATAATAAATCCGGTGATCGTTGTGAGTACAAAAACAAACGCAGTCCGGCTGGTAGAGCAGGCGGGAATTCCGTGCCGCGAGGCGTTCTACGAGTTTGACGAAAATGACTTAAACGGGATGCACGCCGCCGAAGCGCTTTCCATGCCGCCGGAGCAAGTATTCAAAACGCTGGTAGCACGGGGGGAGCGCACCGGAATCAATGTGTTCTGCATTCCCGTTTGCTGCGAGCTGGATCTGAAAAAGGCAGCCAAGGCAGCCGGTGACAAGAACATGGAGCTGATTGCCGTAAAGGAGCTGCTGTCGCTTACCGGGTATATCCGCGGTGGATGCAGTCCCGTAGGAATGAAGAAAAAATTCCCCACATTCATTGACGAGACCTGCATCCTGTGGGAGGAGATCGCAGTCTCCGCCGGTGAGCGCGGGCACCAGCTGATCGTGAATCCTGAATCACTGGCACAGCTTGTCGGCGCTGAAATGACCGACATTATTACATAAGAGAAAGGAAACAGATTATGCAGTACGAATACAAGACAAAGGGAACCTGCTCCCAGAAGATTTTTTTTGATGTAGAAGACGGAAAGATCCACAATGTTCAGTTCCTGGGCGGCTGCAACGGCAACCTCAAGGGCATCGGCGCACTGGTGGAAGGCCAGAACGTGGATGATGTGATCTCCCGCCTGGAGGGCATCAAGTGCGGCATGAAGTCCACCTCCTGCCCCGACCAGCTGGCAAAGGCGCTGAAGGAATTCAAGGCGCAGGGCGCTTGATTTGGAGTCACAAAAACGCGGAGCAGTAAAATGCTTCGCGTTTTTTCCATCGACAAAAATCGAACCGGAGGAGAACGGTATGAAAAAGGCGATACTTTGGCAGATCGCTCCTACAATAATTATGCTTGTCGTTCCATGGCTTGCAGTTGCACTCGTAAATGGCAACAATGTGATCCGGGTCGCCGTTCAAAATAAGGTCTGCATCGTCCAATGGAAAATTGATACAAGAAGGCTGCCGCTTTGATTGCGGCAGCCTTCCTCAAATATGTAGGAAAATTATGCATCCACGCTGGGGCTGGCGACCTTCATCACCTTTTTCTGATAGGCGGCGATGCCGGATGCCAGCACCTCCATGGCGCGGCTCAGATCCTGCTGATTCAGGACGTAGGCAATGCGTACCTCATTGATGCCCTTGCCGGGGGTTTCGTAGAAAGGCGCACCGGGGGCAAACATAACGGTATCGCCGTTGTCGTCAAATTCCTCCAGCAGCCATTTCTGGAACTTATCGGAATCATCTACCGGCAGGCTTGCCATCACATAGAAGGCACCCATAGGCACTTCCACTACCACGCCCGGAATCTTCCGCAGACCCGCAATGACGGTGTCTCTGCGGCGGCGGTACTCTTCCTTACTCCTGCGGAAGAAACTGCTGTCCACCGAGTACAGCGCAGCGGCACCCAGCTGGTCGATGGTCGCAACGGACAGACGGGACTGGCAGAACTTCAGAATTGCCTGCTGAAGCTCTTTGTTTTTGGTGATTACGGCACCTACCCGTGCGCCGCAGGCGGAGAAACGCTTGGATACGGAATCGATAATGACCAGGTTGTCCTGAATGTCGGCGAAATGTGCCATGGTAGGCACACCGAACTTATCGTCGTAGCAGAATTCGCGGTATACCTCGTCGCAGATCAGGAAGAGGTCATGCTCCTTGGCAATGTCGGCGATCATCCGCATTTCATTCTGATCCAGCACGACGCCGGTGGGATTGCCGGGGTTGGTGATCAGGATGGCGCGGGTGTTGCGGGTGATCTGGCTTTCGATCCGATCCCGCTGGGCGTAGCGGTAGCCCTCCCATGGGTTGGTGGGCAGCGCACGGATGACACCGCCGGCCGCATGGACAAAGGTCGTATAATTGGGATAGTAGGGCTCGGGGATGATCACCTCAGTATAGGGATCCAGAATGCTCAGGCAGGTCAGCAGCAGCGCTTCACTGCCGCCGGTTGTAATCAGCACATCGTTCGGATCCAGTGCAACGCCAATCCCGGCATAGTAATTCCGGATGGCATCGATCAGCAGGGGGTTTCCGGGGGAGGCATCGTAGGCCAGCGTCTTACGGTTAAAATTGCGAATGGTCTCGTAGTATGCCGTGGGGGTTTCCAGATCGGGCTGGCCGATGTTCAGGTGATAGATCTTCTTGCCGCTCTTCTCTGCTGCCACTGCCAGCGGATGGAATTTACGCATAGGCGACGGTTCGCAGCGATTGGCGTTGATGGAAATTTGCATAGTTACCTCCTGGATGTTTCGCATGTATAGGAATTTGTGAGCTTGCGAAGCTCAGGGCTGAGGAAGCTCAATGTTATCAAATTGGGAATGGCCATAAGTCCGTTAACGATCTCAGCCATTTTCCATATTGTAGGCGTTTTCAGAACCGCGCCCAATGTAACGGCGGCGGTTTGGAGTACAAAAAAGGCAGCGGCAGCCCTCTGCCCGAACAGGAACTGGGCGCAGCGAAGCCCATATAGGCTCCAGCCCAGGATTGTTGCATAGGCAAAGCATGCAAGAAAAGCAGCGACAATGATTTTGCCAAAGCTGCCGTAGACAGCGGAAAAAGCACAGACCGTCAGCGCGCCGCCGGAATCCGTTCCATAGTTAATTGGCACGCCGCTGCAAAGGATGACAAGCGCAGTCATGGTGCAGATCACAAAGGTATCGAGAAATACCTCCAGCAGCCCCATCATCCCCTGCTCTACCGGGTGGTCGACCTGGGCAGAAGCGTGGGCAATGGAAGCGGTGCCCATCCCCGCCTCGTGGGTGAACACGCCCCTGCTGCATCCGACCTGAACAGCCCGGACAGCAGAGCCAATCAGGCCGCCGGTGACAGCTTTCGGTGAAAATGCGCCCGTAAAAATATCGTGAAATGCCTTTGGAATCAGCCAAGCACGACGAAAGAGGAAAAACAGACAAAGCGCGAAATAGATGCTGGCCGCATAAGGAATCAGCTTTTCCGCAATCCCCCCGATGGAGTCCGCTCCCTTCCAGAAAGCAAATCCCACCAGCACGGTAAGCAGCAAACCAATGGCTACCGAAGAGATTTCCGGGCGAATGCTCTGAACACCGGTGACAATGGCATTGACCTGGGTCAGATTTCCGACACCGAAGCTTGCAAGGACACCGCAGACGCAATAGAACCCGGCCATGGGATGAAGCACGGCAGGAAGCCGGGAGCGAATCATATACATGGGGCCGCCCACGATTTCCGACCCCTGGCGCTGCCGGAAGCGTACAGCCAGCGCCGCTTCGGCAAATTTCACAGCCATGCCGAAGAAGGCAAAGAACAGCATCCAAAACACAGCTCCGGGGCCGCCCAGGCAGATCGCACCGGCCACACCCACCAGATTCCCGGTGCCGACCGTTGCAGCCAACGCTGTACACAGGGCACGAAAGGGTGACACCCCGCCGCCGGGAGAATCCCTGCGAAGGAAGCGGCGCACTGCCTGAGGAAAAAGCCGGAGCTGCACAAAGCGGGTGCAGACCGTAAGCCACACGCCGACACCGAGCATCAGCACCAGCATCGGTGTGCCCCAAAGCATTCTGTACAGCCAATCCAGAATTCTTGCCATAGGCTCCTCCTAGCATATCATTTTTCGACGCAAACTTCAAGGAAAATTTCGCATAAGTCAGAAAAAAGCAGACCCCTGTGAGGTCTGCTTTTGTAAGTGGCGGAAATGCCGGTTTATTCCTTATTCCCAGGCGCTCCAGATTTCGGGGCAGTAGCCTACGGTCGCCTGCTTGCCATTGCGGACGATCGGTGTTTTCATCAGGGAAGGATCATCAAAGACCTTGTCCTCCTTGGCGCGGGCATCGTCCATATATTTCATATTGGTGATCTCCTGAGACTTTCCGTTCCAGTCGATCAAATTGTCTATGCCGCCTACGGCGCGCACCACGCTGTCAAATTCCTTGCCGGACATGCCGAAACGGAGCAGATCGATCGACTGATACTTGATCCGCCGCTCCTTGAAGTAGCGCTCGGCCTTCTTCGTATCAAAGCATTTGCTTTTTCCAAAGATCTGTACGTTCAATACTCTACCTCCATCAGGCATAGCCCCTGTGCAGGTGCCAGGAAGCCTGCTTCACTCCGCTGGGCAGAGAAAAGAGCCGCGACGCTCTCAGGGGAACGCGCTCCCCTGCCCACCTCGATCAATGTACCTGCAATAATGCGCATCATGTTATACAAAAATCCATCGGCAGTGACGGTAATGTGAATTTCGTCTCCCGTTTTTATGACGGACAAGGAGGAAATGCAGCGCACCGTCGATTTTTTCTGCTTTGCACGGGCGCAGAAAGCGGCAAAATCGTGCTCGCCAATCAGGTACTGCCCGGCTCTGCCCATGGCCTCAATACTCAGCTGCTCCGGGAAGACTGCCACATACCGCCGCCGGAAGACGCACGGTGCATCACTGTTCCAAATACGATAGCGGTATGTTTTCTGCCGGGCGTTCAGCCGGGCATGGAATCGCGGAGCTGCTTCTCTGCAGGAATATATTCCGATGTCCTCCGGAAGATACCTGCGCAGCTGCTCCAAAATCTGGCTTGCCGGCATATGGCTTTCGCAGTGGAAGGAGGCAACCTGCCCCAGCGCGTGGACACCGGCGTCCGTTCTCCCGCTGCCGCTGACCTCTACCGGTTCGCCCAAAATCCGGCTGAGCGTTTGCTCCAGTTTGCCCTGGATGGTATTCTCCGTTCCCGGAATTCTCTGCCAGCCGCGGTAGCGCGTACCGTCATAGCAAAGATCAAGCCGCAGATTCCTCATATTCCTCCAGCTCCTCCCTGGCCTCCTGCTCGGTATCTGCCGAAAACAGGAATTTCCCGCTTTTATCGTACACCATAACATGCCCGGAATGATAACGGATTGAATACATAGCCATCAGCCTTTCGTCCTTTGATGGCTGTATTATGACATATTATGTGTACAATAAACCGGACAATTATTTGCTGAGCTTCAGCTTGAGCCAGGCAGCAATATCGTTGTAAATTTCGAGCTTATTGGGCTCATTGAGTATTTCGTGCCGTCCCATAGGATATATCTTGCAGGTGACATCCGCCATGTTTGCTTCCTGGAATGCCTGCGTCGCCTGACGGACACCCCTGCCATAGCTTCCGACAGGGTCATCCCCGCCTGCAATGAAGAATACGGGAAGGTCTTTCCTCATTGCGGCAAGATTGCGCGGATTTTCGATGTAGGCGATCCCCTTCAGCATCTCGCGAAGCAGGCCGCAGCTGGCGGTAAAACCGCACAGAGGGTCGGCGACATAGTCGCTGACGACCTTGGGATCACTGCACACCCAGTCAAACGGTGTCTGCGGATTCTTTACCCGCTTGCTGTAATTGGAGAACACCAGATTCTGCAGCTTGTCGCTGGGAGTGGATTCCCCCTTTGCCTTACACACGGCATCTGCAATGGCGATACCCGTTGCCAGAAGTGCTCTGGGCTGCCAGCCGGTGCCGCAGATCACAGCGGCGGAAATCCCGCTGTCCGGGTAAGCGCACAGAATGGTGCGGGTCATGAATGAACCCATGGAATGCCCCAGAAGAACATAGGGCAGGTCAGGAAATTCGGCGCGGGTCTTCTGCAGAAGCTCATAGCTGTCGGCCACGGCAGTAAACCAGCCGCCGTGGAAATAGCCCTGAATTCCGTCGCCATTGATGGATTTCCCGTGCCCCATATGATCCTCGGCTACCACTGCGTAGCCGAGATCATTCATATAGCGGGCGAGTTCGTCATAGCGCTCTACATACTCTGCAATTCCGTGGATGATTTGCAGCACGGCCACAGGGGGCTTATCCGGCATCCACCGGCAGACATGGATCTGCCCGGCTCCCTTGGATGCATAGTATTCGTCGGTGCGCATGCCGGTTACTCCACCACAGTGTAGTCGGCATCGGTAATTGCTTTCTTCAGCGCCGCAACATCGGGATTGCCCGTGACCGTAACGGTTTTGGCAGCCAGATCAACCACTGCATCCTCAGTGCCGGGAACCTCCTTGCACACCTTTTCCACTCTGGCCTTGCAATGGCCGCACATCATGCCTTCAACCTTAAGAACTGTCTTCATTTTGTTTTCCTCCTTGATGTTTGCACAGACCTCTGTGCATGTATTTTGCGCCGCCTCGTCCGCCTTATCCTGCTTGAAAAAGCGCAGACGAAGTGCGTTGGTTACAACAAATACCGAGCTTAAGCTCATGGCAGCGGTGCCCAGCATGGGACTCAGCCGCAACCCCAGGGGCAGGTAAAGCAGACCTGCCGCAATGGGAATTCCCAGCGTATTATAGAAGAATGCCCAGAATAGATTTTCCTTGATGTTCCGAATGGTCGCCCGGCTCAGCGCGATGGCGCTGCTCACAGCGGAAAGAGAGCTGTTCATCAGAACAATATCCGCCGATTCGATTGCAATATCCGTACCGGCGCCGATGGCCATGCCCACATCCGCAGTCACAAGCGCGGGTGCATCATTGATGCCGTCGCCCACCATCAGTACTTTATGGCCTTCACTTTGAAGTTTCTTGACAGCGCTGGCCTTATCGGTAGGAAGAACGTCAGAAATCACATGCTTGATGCCTGCATTTTCCGCGATAGCCTGTGCGGTTTGGCGATTGTCGCCGGTGAGCATCACCACGTCCAGATGGCGGCTCTGCATCGCCTGCACGGCGGACAGAGAATCCGGCTTCAACACATCTGCCGCGGCAATGGAGCCAAGATATTCTCCCTGCTCAGATGCAAAATGCAGGGGCGTTTTTCCCTGGGCTGCAAGGCTGGAAAAATCAGGGAGCGCTACATGCAGCTCTGCCATCAGCCGGTCATTGCCGCCGTAATAGCGGACACCGTCTACCTTGGCAGCGACACCCTTGCCGGGAATGGTTTCAAAATCCTCGGGTTCAGGATAGGAAACCGAAACGGCACTGAGGATCGCTTTTGCAAAGGGATGCTCGGACTTGCTTTCCAAGGATGCGGCAATTCGCATCAGCTCGTCCTTCCCTGCCCCGGCAGGCAGGACATCGGTAACGGCGGGGCGGCCGGTGGTGAGGGTGCCGGTCTTATCCAGCACGACGGTATCTACCCGGTGCAGATTCTCCAGCGCCTGGGCGTTCTTGAACAGCACACCCATCTGGGCGCCCCGCCCGGTGCCCACCATGATTGCTACAGGGGTTGCCAGTCCCAGCGCACAGGGGCAGGAAATAACCAGAACCGAAATTGCATTGTTCAGGCTGAACTCCAGCGAATAGCCCAGCAGCATCCAAACAGCAAAGGTAATTGCCGAAATTGCCATTACCGACGGGACGAACACCCCCGCGATTTTATCCGCAAGGCGGGCAATGGGCGCTTTGGAGCCACCCGCTTCCTCCACAAGGCGGATTATCTGTGCCAGCGTGGTATCCTCGCCCACCTTGTCGGCGCGGAATTCCAGATAGCCCTCCCGGCTGACGGTGGCGGCAGAGACATGGTCGCCGACCTTCTTCTCCATCGGTACGCTTTCGCCGGTCAGGGCACTTTGATCCACAGAGGCGCGGCCGCTGAGCACGGTTCCGTCCACGGGAATGCTGCCGCCGGAACGGACGATCACCGTGTCGCCTACCTGAACTTTCTCCACGGGAAGTTCCACAACGCTCTCTCCCCGGCGGACGCTGGCCGTCTTGGGACTTAAATCCATCAGGGCGCGAATTGCATCCCCCGTCTTTCCCTTGGCTCTGGTTTCCAGATATTTGCCAAAGGTAATCAGCGTCAGGATCATGGCAGCGGATTCAAAATACAGATTGTGGCTGTATTCCTTTACAATTTCCATTTCTCCGTGCCCCAGCGCCCAGGACATGCGGAAAAGTGCAGCAACACCATACACCAGAGCAGCCAGGCTTCCGACGGCAATCAGAGAATCCATGTTCGGACTGCGATGCCACAGTGCTTTCAGGCCGCGGGTATAATATACCCGATTCAGGTAAACGACCGGCAGCGTCAGGCAGAGCTGGAGCAATGCGGCAACGACTGCATTCTCAGTCCCGTGGTACCACATGGGCACAGGCAGCCCCACCATGTGCCCCATGGTGAAATACATCAAAATCAGCAGAAACACGGCGGAGCCAATCAAGCGATGCTTCATCTCGCGCAGAGCGTTGTTTGCGGGTGCAGCGGCTTCCTTCTTGGCGGCACTCCCCTGAAGGGAGGCGTTATACCCCGCATTCTGCACCGCCTGAATAACTGCGGCGGAAACATCCTCCTGCGCAGTTACCGTCATGGTGCCGGCAAGCAGATTTACCTCCGCCTTCTGCACACCCGGGACGTGGCTGGATACCTTCTCAACCCGCGCGGAGCAAGCGGCGCAGGTCATTCCGGTCACATTGAACTTCAAAACCATATGGCTTCCTCACTTTCCATTATCGCCTATTTCGTGAGTCGCGTCAACTGTTTTCTATTGACACGCTCCTGCTTGTATGGTAATATTTTAGCACGCTGGGGCGATAATGCAAGTATGCACTATTTTGTGCAATACTTCCCTTTTTGATACTATGGGAGGTGTATATGAATTCCAATGATATTTGTCCCGTTGCAGTTACCCTGGATCTGATCGGCGGGAAATACAAAGCGCTGATCCTCTGGTACCTGGCCGATGGCCGGCGGCGTTTTTCCGAGCTTCGAAAGATGATCTCCAACGCAACGCCCAAAATGCTGACCCAGCAGCTGCGGGAGCTGGAGGCACAGGATCTGATCCATCGGGAGGTCTTTCCAGTAGTTCCCCCCAAGGTGGAGTATTCCCTCACGGAGACCGGGCGGAGCCTCATGCCGATTTTGACTGCAATGCGGGACTGGGGTGTAGACTATCTGCACGGTAAGAACCTGGAGCCCACCTGCTTCATGATGCAGTCGGGATCCTCCTGCTGCCACTGAAACGAAAAGAAAGGATTTTAAGAAGATGAGAGTGAAAATCATTTCTGACAGCACCTGTGATCTTTCCCCGGAGCTGGTAGAAAAATACGACATTACCCTGATCCCGCTGATCGTGATGAAGGGTACCGAAGAGTTTCTGGATGGTGTGACCATTACTCCGGCGGATATTTTCGCCCATGTTGCGTCCGGCGGAAGCCTGTGCTCCACCGCAGCCAGAGGCGTAGCGGTATTCCAAGAGGAGTTTTCCAAGTATGCCGGAAAATATGACGGCGTGCTGCATGTGAATATCAGCTCCGATTTCTCCTCCAGCTATCAGAACGCCTGCATCGCTGCAGAGGAATTTGACAACGTCCGCGTCGTTGATTCCAGAAATCTCTCCACCGGCCAGGGGCTGGTGGTGCTGAAGGCCTGCGAATTGGCTCAGAGTGCAGCGGATATGGACGAGCTGAAGGCTGCACTGGATGAATTTGCCACCCGCGTGGAGGCGAGCTTTGTGCTGGATCGGCTGGACTATATGGTCAAGGGCGGCCGCTGCTCCAGCGTGGCGGCGCTGGGTGCAAATCTTCTCGGCCTGAAACCCTGCATCGAGGTCAAGGACGGCAAAATGTCCGTGGTGAAGAAGTACCGCGGTCACATTGAGAAATGTCTGGCTGCCTATGTGAAGGATCGTCTGACCGACCGTGACGGTTTGGAGGACGGCACCATTTTCATTACCCACACAGAAATATCGCCGGAGAGCATTGATGCCGCCTGGAAGGGTGTAAAACAGTACGGTCACTTCAAGAATGTATACGAGACCATTGCAGGATGCACGGTTTCCTGCCACTGCGGTCCCGGGACGCTGGGTGTGCTTTTCGTCCGCAGCAAATAAATCCTTCGACCGCTCCTGTAAAGGGGCGGTCTTCTTGTGATGCATTTGTACGGCACTGCCTTACAAATATCTTGTTTTTTGCTGCTTCTATGCTATACTGGTACAGGCCAACCGGCCGAAAAAGACAGACGAGGGACGTTATGGATTACAATACGATTATGGATCTGGCCGCCGACTTGGGCTATGAGCTTTCCATGAGCGGCGCCGAAACCTTCCGGGTGGAGGACAGCATGGCGCGGGTGGCAGCCAGCTACGGCATTCCTGCGGAGGTTTTTTCCATTCCAAACTATTTGATCGTCAGCATCCTGACGGAAACGGGAAAACCCATCACCCGGATGCGACGCATTGGCTATCATGGCAATAATTTGGATGCGGTGGAAAAGCTGAACGCGCTCAGCCGGCGCATATGCAGCAGCCATCCGGCGCCGGAGGAAGCGATGCAGTGGCTGGATGAAGTGCGCAAATCCATTCCCTACTACAGCATCCCAGTCTATCTTCTTGGGAATTTCCTGGGGGCGCTGGGTTTTGCGATGCTCTTTGGTTGTGGCCCGGTGGACATGCTGATGTCCGGCATTTGCGGCATTCTTGGAGGGCTGCTCAACCGTTTTATGGACAGGATGAAAGTAAATCCTTTCTTCGAAACGATTTTTTCCGCCTTTTTTATGGCGTTGACCGCCTACGGCTTGAATACCCTAGGAATCGTGAAAAATGTAAACAGTGTTGTTATTGGTGCCCTGATGATTTTGGTGCCGGGACTTCTGTTTACCAATGCCATGCGGGACATCATCTATGGTGACACCAATTCGGGTATTACACGCTTTGTTCAGGTGCTGCTGATTTCCATGGGAATGGCGCTGGGCACTGCGGTTGCCTGGAATACAGCCTCGCTGCTGTGGGGAATTCCGAAGAATCTGGAATCGCTGACCAATCCCCTTCCGATTACCGCGCTGGGCTCCCTCATTGGCTGCATCGGTTTTTCCATTCTGTTCAATATCCATGGCCCCGGCGGGTTGCTTTGCGCACTGGGCGGTGTCGTTACCTGGGTCGTATTTGATCTGATATTGAAGGCGGGCGGAGATGAAATGTTTGCCTATTTTTCCGGTGCATTCCTGGCCTCCGTCTATGCAGAGGTCATGGCGCGGGTACGCAAATATCCTGCGATCTCCTATCTGGTTGTCTCGCTCTTTCCACTGATCCCGGGAGCGGGAATCTACTACACCATGTATTATGCCGTTCACGGAAATATGGAGCGGTTTGCGGCAGAAGGTACCCGGACGGGGGCGATCGCCGGGGTAATGGCGGTGGGTGTCCTTCTGGTGTCCACCATCGTCCGACTCAGCTATACCTGGAAAGAAAACACGCACCATAAATAACAATAAATAACAAGCGCCTCGCTCTGCTTTTGCTTCAGAGCGAGGCATTTGTTTACAGTTGTGAAAAAACATTGCCCAAGCGGTCGTGGATCACCAAGTCCGCTTCGCTGTCATATGGCGTTTCATCCCGGTTGATGAGCACCAGTCGGTTGCCGCGATAATAGCGCAGCAGTCCGGCGGCGGGATATACCGTAAGGCTGGTTCCCGCAACCATCAGCAAATCGGCATCTCGGATCGCCATAATGCTCTTTTCCAAAACATCCTGGTCAAGCCCTTCTTCGTAGAGAACGACGTCCGGTTTAATGATCCCGCCGCAGGAGCAGCGCGGAATATCCTTGGAATCCCGGATGAATTCGGCACTGTAAAATCTGCGGCATTTGGTGCAGTAATTGCGCAGGACGCTGCCATGCAACTCATACACGGTTTTGGAGCCTGCCTTTTGGTGCAGCCCATCGATATTTTGGGTTACAATGGCAGCAAGCTTCCCCTCCAGCTCCCACTGGGCAAGCTTCTTATGGGTGATATTTGGTTCAAAGCCCAGCGGAAGCATTTTCTCCCGGTAAAAGCGGAAAAAATAGGACGGATCGCGCAGGTAGAAACTATGGCTGATGATCGTCTCCGGCGGGTACTCAAAGTGCTGACTGTACAGCCCGTCCACACTGCGAAAATCTGGAATGCCGGATTCCGTACTGACTCCCGCGCCGCCGAAGAAAACCATATGGCTGCTTTCACCGATCCACTGCTTCAGAATTTCCAGATTGCTCACGGTCTTCCTCCTCCATTTCCTTCAAAAGCTTTTTATCCTGCTTGGAGGATAAGTCCAGCTTTTCATACATATCGGGTCTGCGCGCTTTGGTGCGGCGCAGCGACTGCTTTCTCCTCCACTGGTCAACCAGCTTATGATTGCCGGAAAGAAGGATCTGCGGCACCTGTCTGCCGTGCCAGACGGCAGGGCGGCTGTACTGCGGATACTCCAAAAGCCCATTAAAATGACTTTCGTCCTCGAAGCACTCCGGGTCGGCAAGGACGCCGGGAACCATGCGGCAGATGGCATCCGTCATTGCCATGGCGGCGATCTCTCCACCGGTGAGCACAAAGTCACCAAGGGAGAGTTCTTCGTCCACACATTCGTCAATGAAACGCTGGTCGATTCCCTCGTAGTGCCCGCATACAAAGATCAGATTCTCCAGCCTGCTCAGGCGAATGGCATCTTTCTGGGTGAAGGTGCGACCACAGGGGGACAAATAAATGGTATGCACCGGTCCTGCCGCCTCATCGCATACGGATTCCCAGCAGCGGTAAAGCGGATCCGCCTGCATGATGGCGCCCCTGCCGCCGCCGTAGGGATAATCATCCACCTGATTTTGCTTGTTCGATGTATAGTCCCGAATCTGGTGCGCTTCAATGCGGATAAAGCCCCGCTCCTGGGCACGCCCCAGGATGCTCTCGGAAAGCACGTCCCCCAGTGTATCCGGAAAAAGCGTTAAAATATCAATCCTCATCGCTGCGCATTCCCTCGATCACGGTAACCTCCATACGATTATCGGCAAGACTTGTGGAATGGACGAAGGCCTTTACGGCAGGAATCAGATACTCATGCTCTCCGCGCACTACATATACCTGATTTCCAGGATAGTCCAGGACATCTTCAATCGTTCCCAAGAGCCGGTCGGCGCAAAACACCTCCATGCCAATCAGCTCCGCCGCGAAAATCACATCGTCGGAGATGTCCTCCCGATAGAGCTGTACGATTTTGCCGCGCATGCTTTGGGCAGCTTCCATGGTGTCAATGCTGTCAACTTTCAGTAGATTACAGGTTTTTTGCACACGGCAGGACTGAATTTTGTATTCTCTTTCGTCGATCCTGCATCGCTTAAACTCACATAGATCCTCCGGGGAATCCAGCCAGCAAAGCACCTTCATCTCTCCGCGGACGCCATGGGTCGTAACGATCTCCCCTGCATCGATAAATTGGAGTTTCATAGCATACAGCTCCTTTATTGCCACAGAATGTTTTCTGTAAAATTCAGATAAATACGAAAATGCGTGACGATAACCGTCACGCATAGCCGTTTCTTACCATATGTCACCCCATCATGGGGACAAACATACAGCGCGTTATTCCACGATTTCGACCGTGACCTTTTCGCCGGTGCGCTGGGCTACAGTCTTGATTATGGTCCGGATTTCTTTCGCAATCCGTCCTTGGCGGCCGATAACCTTACCCATATCGCCCTCGGCGACATGGAGCTCCAGAACTTTCCCATCTTCAGTGGTCTGCTCCACAACGGTGACCGCATCCGGATTGTCCACCAGGTTTTTTGCCATATACTGCAAAAGTTCCTTCATTGTGTGACTCCTTCAGGGAAATTACAGGACGCCAGCGCTCTTGAGCAGGCCGCGCACGGTATCGGTGGGCTGTGCGCCGTTCTTGATCCAGGTCTGAGCCTTTTCGGCATCGACGTTGATGGTAGCGGGCTCGGTCAGGGGATTGTAAACGCCAATCTCTTCGATGCAGCGGCCATCACGGGGAGAACGGGAATCGGCAACGACGATACGGTAGTAAGGAGCCTTCTTCGCGCCCATTCTTCTCAGTCTGATTTTAACCATGAGAGTTTCACCTCCATAAAATTTCTTTTTATATCGCAAAGCATCTTTGCTTAAAGCGAACCAAATTACATACCCGGGAAGCCCTTGAAGCCGCCAAAGCCACGCATACGCTTCATTTTCTTGCCAACACCGGGGCCGGAGAATTGCTTAATGAGCTTGCGCATCTGCTCAAAGGACTTGAGCAGGCGATTGACATCCTCAACCTTTAATCCTGCGCCTGCTGCAATTCGCTTCTTTCGGCTGGCGCCGATGATCTCGGGTTTCTCCCGCTCCTTGGGCGTCATGGAAAGAATGATCGCCTCGGTATGCGCCATGGCTTTTTCATCCAGCTTCACGCCCTTCAGGTTTGCACCGCCGGGCATCTGGGCGAGCAGCTCTTCCATGGAGCCCATGGATTTCATCTGCACCATCTGATCGTAAAAATCCTGGAGCGTAAAGCGGTTGGATTTCAGCTTTTCTTCCATCTCGGCGGCTTTTTTTGCATCGTAGGCCTTTTCCGCCTTCTCGATCAGGGTGAGCACGTCGCCCATTCCCAAAATCCGGCTGGCCATCCGGTCGGGGTGGAAGGGTTCAATATCCTCCAGCTTTTCACCGATGCCGCAGAATTTAATGGGCTTACCGGTGACCGCACGGACAGAAAGCGCCGCGCCGCCCCGGGCATCGCCATCCAGCTTGGAGAGCATGACGGAGTCAATATCCAGCCATTCGTTAAAGGTCTGGGCGGCATTCACCGCGTCCTGACCGGTCATAGCGTCGACAACCAGCATGATCTCATTGGGCTTGACCGCTGCTTTGATATTTTTCAGTTCCTCCATCAGCTGCTCGTCCACATGCAGGCGGCCTGCTGTATCCAAGAAGACCATATCATAGCCGCGCTGGCGGGCGTAGAGGACAGCCTCCTTCGCCGTCTGCACCGGGTCTTGTGTGCCCCGCTCAAATACAGGAATGCCCAGCTTTTCGCCGCAGACCTTCAGCTGCTGAATTGCAGCGGGACGATAAATATCGCACGCAACCAGCAAGGGATTGCGCCCCTGGCGCTTCATGAGGCCTGCCAGTTTGCTGCCGTTGGTGGTTTTACCGGCGCCCTGCAGGCCAACCAGCATCACGACCGTGGGGCCGTTGGGATTGAACGTAATATGCTTGGTATCCGAACCCATGAGCTTGATCAGCTCTTCGTTGACGATCTTGACGATCATCTGCGCCGGGGTCAGGGATTCCAGCACATCCGCGCCAACGCAGCGCTCGGTAACCGCCTTTGTAAAATCCTTGCAGACCTTATAGCTGACGTCTGCTTCCAGCAGCGCCATGCGGATCTCGCGCATGGCTTCCTTCACATCCGCCTCTTTTAGCCGGCCCTTGCCGCGAAGCTTTTTGAAGGTATTCGTAATTTTTTCCGTTAAGCCTTCAAATGCCATGTTTACTCCTCAATCGTCCTGGCAGCCTCCGCAATGACGGAAGCCAGACCTGAAACATCCTGATCGGGATAAGCCGCCAGCCGATCCGCTGCAGCGAGAATCTGATTCACAGCTTTTCTGGCCTGCAGAGAGCGACGGATGCAGCCTGTCTTTTCTTCCATGTTGCGCAGCAGCGCCTCTGCCCGGCTGAGATTATCGAAGACTCCCTGCCGGCTGACGCCCAGCTCCTGCGCGATTTCCGCAAGGGAAAGGTCCTGATTATAGCGCAGGTCAACGCAGGCACGCTGCCGCTGTGTAAGGAGGTCGCCATAGTAATCGAAGAGCAGTGTCATTTCCAGCGCTTCCATGCGTCCCCTCCTACCTGTCAAGGGATCGCCTTGACATCCTTGGGTATTCTACACGATAAGCGGCGTCTTGTCAAGTATTTTTCCTTGACAGCTTATTAAAAAACCTGATACCAACGCGAAAGCTCCTCCACCTCCAGAAGCCCCATCCGTTCATACAAAGAAATTGCCCTGGTATTGGTGGAAGCCACTTCCAGTGTGACCTGCTGCTTGGGAATCAGCGACTGCATTGCCCGGCAGATCACCTCTCCTGCCCCCGGCTGTACGGAGGCAATTGCATTCAGATGCGCGTCCTCCAGCCATCCAATGCCCAGCAGCACGCCAGCCCTGTGAATAAAATACGCACCGGTGGAAGAAAGCTTTTCCTCATCCCTCTGTTCCAGTGTAGAAGCATTGTCCACATCTTTCATTCGCTCGTTATAAATTGCGCGCCATCGCGCTGCCGTCGGCGGAGTAACCGGGAACATGGACGGCACCTCCGCTTCCTCCTGAAGCCGGATTTGTCCCGTCATGCGGTACATTGCCGTATGGAGCGGGAACCGCTCCAGATATTCATGTCCGCTCGCATAGATTTTTTCCGCCCCGCAGGCGGTGCAGAATTCCGTGCACTCCTTCAGCAGAAGCTCCGGTTCCTGAGTGCTTTGAATGCGGATAAACGCCTCTGACCGGTAGGGGATCTCTTTCAGGATCAGGCTGGCAGCGCCGTGTTCCGTTGTAAATACAGGAAAATCCTTCATATGTCTCACTCTCCCAGCAGCGATTCTATCACAATATTGGGACTTTCTCAATCATGCATATGAGTTTCTTTATTGTACATTCTGTACAGAGAGAACTGAATTTGGAGGTTGAAAAACATTTCTAACTCACAATTCTTTTTGATATGTGAAGTTTCTTCCCTTTTTACCCTTGATTTCTGAATTCCAGCATGTATAATAGCACCGTTTAAGAAAGCACCCGAAAGGAGGTTTGGTTTATGAAAAAAGTCATCAGCAAAATTGAGTTCGACACCGATACCGCTACACTGGTAAAAGCGTATTCCTACGGATGCCTGGGTGATCCTGCCGGTTATGAAGAGGATCTTTACCAGACTCCCAGCGGCCTGTACTTCCTGCACGTCGGCGGCGGCGAGACCTCTCCTTACCCCACCGAGGACATCATCCGCCTGGCCAAAACCAAGCTGAAAGCCTGGATGGAAGCGCACCAATAAGCGTACATTCCGAAAGTCCACCCCGCGAAAGGGTGGACTTTTTGCTTCGATTATGATATGCTCATGAAAAAGGCGGTGATTCTGTTGCAGGAAATATCGATCAATATTATTGCCAGGATGCGCAGCGATTTTGCGGGTAAATTTGGGATTCCACGGCAGAGCGGTCTTGTGGAGGCGCTGCGCTCCACCATTGTGTTTGAGCCGGAATACCGCAATGCGGACGCACTGCGAGGAATTGAGGATTTTTCCCACCTGTGGGTCATCTGGCAGTTTTCGGAGGCGGTACGGCAAGGCTGGTCTCCCACAGTGCGCCCTCCGCGACTAGGGGGCAATACCCGAATGGGCGTGTTTGCTACCCGCTCCCCCTTTCGCCCGAATAATCTGGGGCTGTCCTGTGTCCGGCTGATTGGGACGGAGCATACGGAAAAATACGGAACGGTGCTCCATGTGGGCGGCGCAGATCTGATGGACGGGACGCCGATCTTTGATATTAAACCCTACATTCCCTACAGCGATTGCAAGCCGGATGCCTCCGGCGGCTTTACCGACCGTGCAGGCGACTTTTTGTTACAAGTGGACTTCCCTGCTCATCTGCTTGAAAAGCTGCCTGCAGAAAAACGGCAGGCAGCCATTGGCGTGCTCTCCCATGACCCGCGGCCATCCTATCAGCGGACGGCGGAGCGTGTCTATGGGCTGACCTTTGCCGGCTTCAACATTCGTTTTACGGTAGCGGGTAACATGCTTACGGTTCTGGAAGTGGAGTAATGTCCAGATCCCAAAGGGGATATATCCGCTGATAGCTGCCGTCCACCTTGCGGACGCTGCTCTGATGCCGGGACAGGAGCCGGACAATTTGGTATACATCGATCCAGATTTCGCTGTTGCATTCCTTCTGACTTTCCTCAAAAATCAGCTGCATGCCAAAATGAAGGTGATTGATGTCGATATTGTTGACATTCTCCTGATCGGAATACCCAGTTCTGCCCATGAATCCGATCACGTCGCCCGGATTCACGGTCTGCCCCACCGCCAGTCCCTTGGCAAAGGGTGCGTCCTTCTGCAAATGGGCATAGTAATAATACCGCTTGCGGTCGTGACTGCGGATGCCCACCCGCCAGCCGCCGTAGCGATTCCAGCCCAACGCTTCCACCACGCCGCCTTCCACCGCAACAATGGGCGTGCCTTGGCTTCCCAGCAGATCGTTCCCCAGGTGCTTCCGCCTAAAGCCGAAGGAGCGGTTGGCACCGAAATCGTCATAGTGGGAATAGTAAAACCCTTCTGCGATGGGGCAAAACGCCTTCAAGCCATACTGCGGCACCCACTGGCCATCCTTTTGGATTGCAAAGCTTCCCAAAAAGCCCCCCAGCACGGCACGATATGCCTCGCGGTAATAGCCGAGATACTTATTCTCATCCCCCAGGACGCCCTGGGCTGTGCCCTCCTTTTTCAGATCGGCGGCAGCTTTTTTAACGGAATCCAAGCCACATTTTCCCCCGGTTCGGCAGGCGGCAATGGCAAGAACGTCGATCCAGTCGATATGATTTTCCTGCTCAAAGGTCTGAATATCTGCATCCATGGCATATTTCATTGATTCATAGGGGACGTCAAAATCCACCCACTTGATTGGTTCCGCCGAAGCGGGCAGGATCAGCAGACAGATGAGAAAAACACACATCAAAAAACGCCTCATACCCTCACCTCAGTGACTAGGATATGAAGCGTTTCTCTTTTTATTCGACTTTTCAGCCCAAATCTCGCACAATATCCCTTGCAACCCGGTAGATATCTTCCATGGTATTCAGGGAGGATATTTCATTCTTGTAGAAGCTGCTGTGCGGGACGCCGCGCAGGTACCAGGCGAAATGCTTCCTTGCCTGCAGGCAGGCGATATGTTCACCCAGATCCTGCTCGGCAAGCTCAAATTGCTTAACTGCTACGGCAACCCGGTCTTTCAAAGCAGGGCGGGGAGTAATGGGCATCCCGGCCAGCGCTTCGTTTATCTCCCGGAATATCCAGGGGTCGCCGAAGGTACTTCTGCCGACCATCAGGCCGTCCGCTCCCGTCCATTTTTTGCAGCGCAGGGCAGTTTGTGCATCGGTAATATCCCCGTTGGCAATGACCGGGATAGACAGTTGCTCCTTTACCTTGCGGATGGTGTCCCAGTCCGCAACACCGGTGTAGAGCATGCTGCGGGTGCGGCCGTGGACGGTAATCAGCGAAGCGCCGCAGTCCTGCATCCGCCGGGTAAAGTCCAGCACATTGATGCTGCCCTTGTCCCACCCCAGGCGGCATTTGACGGTAACCGGTACATCCACCGCTTTGCTGACAGCGGTCACGATCTCCCCTGCCAGCTCCGGCGTGCGCATCAGCCCGCAGCCGTCGCCGGAATTGGCGACCTTCGGCATGGGGCAGCCCATGTTAATATCGATGAAGTCGCAGCCGGAAATCTCCAACGCCAGACGAGCGCCCTCCGCCATCACCTGCGGATCGTTTCCGAAAATCTGAGCACCGCAGATGCAGCCCTTGTTTTTCCTCAGGAGCTTCGCGCTCTTTTTATCCCGGTACACAAGCGCGCGGGAAGATACCATTTCCGTCACAGTGCCCCCCGCTCCCAGCTCGGCACAGACGGTGCGGAACGCCCAGTCGGTCACACCGGCCATGGGGGCAAGAAACAGGGGGTTGTCAACCTGAAGTGATCCAATTTGCATATTTTTCTCTCTTTCAATGGGGGTTACAACAGTGCGGCAATCAGCCAGAAAATACCCGTGACCGAGGCTCCGATCGCTGCCCAGAATGCACCATAGCAGAAGAGCTTTCGCTTTTTCGGCAGCCGCTCGCCCATGCGGATCGCCTGCTCTGCCTCTTTCAGCAGCGCTTCATCAGTAACTCCTGCCTGGGCGGCATCCTCTTTCAAAATAAAAATCGCCTGCTCAAAAAGCTTCGGCTCCGGCGCGTGGACAACAATGACCTGCCTGGAAATTCCTTTTACCATGTTTTGGCCTCCTTTTCCTGAAAGGAAGCATATCCGAAAAAATGGAGATTTATTCCTGCCCCAGCCGTTTGCGTTCCCAGGCTTTAAGCGGGATCACAATGGGCGGCGACAGCTTCTCCGGCAGTTTTCCCGCCTCAAAAAAGCGAAGCGCCTCGGATTCCTCCTGCTGGCAGCGCAGCGTACCGGAATAGTCCCGGCACAGAAATACCACATCGATGTTGGATACTTCATCACCATTCGGATAGATATAGTGCAGCTCCGGACCGGAGAAAACGCCAAAAAGTTCCAGCTTGTTGGCAACCAAGCCGGTTTCCTCCAACAGCTCCCGGGCCGCCGCGTCTTCTACCCGCTCATCCAGCTCTGTTGAGCCTCCGGCGTAGCCCCAGCAATGGTTGTCTGTTCGCTTTTGCAGCAGCACTCTCCCCTGCACATCTTCCACAATAACGCTGGCTCCTACCTGCAGCAACGGGCGATGCCCTACGATTTTCCGCAGATCCATGATATATCCCATCAATTATTCTCCTCTCCATCCTTCGGACGCTTATAACGGTCAGTCGCACCGGCCAAAGGGCAAGAAATACCGGATTTTTCATTTCGATCGTGCCATTTGCAATGCAAACACTTCATCCGCAGGGGGAATTTCCATGCGGGCAGTGCCGCGCCGCCCGCAACAATATGGGGAATTGTATCACAAATCGGGCAGTTTCGCAACCTTAAAACAACACCGTAATCAGCCAGGTAAGCCCCGTCAGCAGTGCACTGCCCGCCGCCCACACCGCGCCGCAAAGGTGCAGATGCCACTTCTTTTTCGACCGGTCGCCGGTGTGGATAGCCTTCTGAGCCTCCTTCAAAAGTGCCTCATCTGTGACTCCTTCCACTATCACGTGTTGTCATTGAGAATAAAACCTGACTGTTCAAACAGCCTCGGATTGGGAGGATGCACCACAATCACCTAATGTGAAATTCCTTTTATCATTTTTTATCCGTTATTTCCCAAATTCTGGTGGTTCAAACAGAGCTCTGCGTGTATTGTGTCTAGTTAATATTGTTGACACACATATATGTATGTGCTATTATGACGAAGAAAAGGAGGTAGTTGTATGTTGACATCATCAAAGGAAGACCTCGTAGGATATATCAAGGATCCCACACTCCGCTGGTCACCAATATTTGGGGCAGCTATTGCCGGTCTAGGCGCGGTCTTGCTCACGTCAGGAATCAAACCGTTTGATTCTTCTGTCGTTGGCGTAATTTTCTCTCTTGCCACGTTTTTTGGGGGATGCGCGGTAATTTGGGAGGGAATCTCGTCTTCTAAAAAGTTTAAGGCCTACATTCAGGAGATAGAATCCACCGGTGAACTGCAAGTGCTCTTGGCCGACTTTTCTCACAGCTGCTCTATGGTTGGCGACAATGTCCGCCTTGGAGAGAAGTTC
Source organism: uncultured Oscillospiraceae bacterium (assembly GCA_934567355.1). Lineage (GTDB taxonomy): Bacteria > Bacillota > Clostridia > Oscillospirales > Oscillospiraceae > Faecousia. Next base: position 3,780 of record CAKTJC010000024.1, on the reverse strand, counting down.
ATCTTCGGCAAGAAAAAAGAGCGACCAGTAGGCTACAATGAAATCTCAAGGGTTTATGAAAACATCCACAAAACCAACTCTGTTGAAGATGGTCGCCATCTCGAAGCCGTCTTAACCAATGGAAAGACCTGTGTGCTATGTGAATTGAAAAAGGGTGGCCAGTCGGACGCAGATGTATCAAAAATTATGGGCTATATCCGGCAACAGAACCCTAATGTGCATCTTGGCTATAAATAACACTCAGGCCGCAGCAAACCACCACGTTTGCTGCGGCACTTTTCATTTTCCATCCTTCGGACGCTTATAGCGTCCCTGTGGCTGCCATGCTGCCAGCGGATAGCGCTGCATGGCGCCGAAAATGCGCTCTTTCAAATCGGGGTAGGTCTTCACAAGATCAAAGATGAGCTCCTTGACCTCTTCCCGCTTGGTGTGCTTATCCACCGGGCAGCGGTTGGTCAGCACCGGCAAATTTCGCTGCTGGGCAAAATGATCCACCGTTTTTTCGTGAATATACAGCATGGGGCGTATCTGAATCACGCCGGTGCGATCCAGATTGGTCACCGGCTGAAAGCAGCTGATGCGGCCTTCGAATATCAGCGACATCAGGAAGGTCTCCACGGCATCATCATAATGGTGCCCCAGGGCAAGCTTGTTGTAGCCCTGCTCCAGAAGCGCTTGGTTCAGTGCCCCGCGGCGCATTTTAGAGCACATGGAGCAGGGATTTTTCTCCTTGCGATAGTCAAAAATAATGGAGGCAATTTCCGTTTTAACGATGCTGTAGGGAACGTCCAATTCCTGGCAGAGCCTGGAAATTTCGCTGTAATCCATGCCCAGTCCCATGTCGATCGTAATCGCGCCGAGCTGGAACGGTTTATTGTAGTAGCCTCGCAGCCCTGCCAGCAAGGTCAGAAGAACCAGAGAATCCTTTCCGCCGGATACGCCGACTGCAATTGCGTCCCCTTCCTCAATCATATTATAGTCCTCCACACAGCGGCGGACAAGTCCCATCAGCTTTTGCATTGTGTGTTTTTCCTCCAAAATCAAGAAAAAATGTGCAGTGAGCATTTAAGAGAATTCAGGAGCATTCAAGAGAATTTAAGAGATTATTATGTGCTGCACGATTTTTTAGAAAAACAGTGTTGACATTTGATTTTGAATATGATATAAACACTTTCGTGTTCGCAGGCTATTGTACTGCAAATGTCAGAAAAAGTCAAAATATTTTACCTAATTGGAGGAACGCATATGTCCACTACCCTCGCTAAGAAGGAGACCCTGGAGCGTAAGTGGTATGTCATCGATGCAGCCGGCAAGCCCCTGGGCCGTACCGCTGTTATCGCTGCCAACCTGCTGCGCGGCAAGCACAAGGTCGATTTTACTCCCAATGTTGACTGCGGCGACAACGTCATCATCATCAACACCGACAAGGCTGTTCTGACCGGCAAGAAGGCTGAGCAGAAGGTCTACTACCGTGTCTCCGGCTGGATTGGCGGCCTGAAGGAGACCAAGGCACGCACCATGATGGAGAACCGCTCCGATTACGCCATGGAGCTGGCCGTCAAGGGTATGCTGCCCAAGAACACCCTGGGCCGCAGCTGCATGACCCGTCTGCACCTGTACAAGGGCGCTGAGCATCCTCATGCTGCCCAGAAGCCCGAAGCCTGGACTTTGGACTAATTGGAGGTAACATACTATGTACGAGAGCAAGAAGAAGTATTTTTACGGCACTGGCCGTCGTAAGTCCAGCATCGCCCGCGTTCGCGTTTACGAGAACGGCACCGGCGCGATCACCATCAATGGCCGCGACATCGACGATTACTTTGGTCTGGAAACCCTGAAGCTGGTCGTCCGTCAGCCCCTGAACACCACCGAGCTGCTGGGCAAGGTTGATGTTGTCGTTTCTGTTGTGGGCGGCGGCGTTTCCGGTCAGGCTGGCGCCATCCGTCACGGCATTGCCCGTGCTCTGGTCGTCCTGAACCCCGAGTATCGTCCCGCTCTGAAGGCCGCCGGTTTCATGACCCGCGACCCCAGAATGAAGGAAAGAAAGAAGTACGGCTTGAAGGCTGCCCGTCGGGCTCCCCAGTTCAGCAAGCGCTGATTTTCTGCTTTTCTTTCAGCATTTCAAATCAAATCCTCGGAATCTTCAGGATTCCGGGGATTTTTTCGATACTTTCTATTATCAAACTATAACAACTATCGCAGGCTCAATCGCATATCGCGTTGTCTTGATCCTCTGAAATATGGACTGGACTATTACCGAAAAATACAGTACAATATTTTTTGAAAATATAATATTAACTGCGCATTTCAAGTTGAAGCGAACGAAACAGAGGTGCAAACAATGACATTTATTCAGCATTACGATTCGCCTCTGGGCGGAATTCTGCTGGCAGCGGACGAAATCGGATTGACCGGCCTATGGTTTGATGGGGAAAAATATTTTGCCGACAATCTGCCCAAGGAGCATATCGAGCAGAACTCTCCTATTCTTTCGGAGACCAGGCGCTGGCTTGACCTTTATTTTGCGGGCAATGAGCCACAGAGGCTTCCGCCGCTGCACCCGGTTGGCTCTTTATTCCGTCAGGCCGTGTGGGAGATTCTTTTGCAGATTCCTTACGGACAGACCATAACCTACGGCGAAATTGCGCGGCAGCTTGCTCAAAAGCAGGGGCTTCTGCAAATGTCTGCCCAGGCAGTAGGCGGTGCAGTGGGACACAATGAGATTTCTATCATCATCCCCTGCCACCGTGTCGTCGGTACGGATGGCAGCCTGACCGGCTATGCAGGCGGCATCGATAAGAAACGCAGGCTCCTAGAGCTGGAACATGCAGATATGAGTAAATTTTATATTCCAAAGAAAGGAACGGCACTGTAATTCATTTTAAGCAAAGATGGGGGCTTCTGATCAGACATAAAGAAGCAAGTAAAGGTGGTTTTTAGCTTCACTTCTAAAATTCGGTATAATACAGGAATCAACCGATAGTTGCGTGGTTTATGGTCAATATTTTCTATTTTACCATGCCAAGGCTGTTATAATACAGGTATTTGAGCGGAGGACTTTTATGAAATGTCTGTGTGAAATAAATGATAAAATAATTCTCGGACTGGACGGCACATCCATACGGCCGCCAAGGCTGACAGCACGCGCGATCGTGAAGAATCAGGATGGACTGTACGCCGTGATGTACGCAGAGAAATTTGGCCTTTACAGTTTGCCCGGAGGCGGTATCGAAGAAGGAGAGGATTCTCTTGCCGCGTTGCGGCGAGAAATTTTCGAGGAAACCGGATGCTCCTGCGATCATGTTGAGGAGCTGGGATTTGTCTCCGAAAACCGTGCACATCAGGATTATACCTGCCGTTCCTACTATTACGTTGTTGCTACCAGCCATCCTGCACAGGCTGCACAATTGACAGAGGATGAACTGAGAAACGGAACAGCCGTACAGTGGCACACACTGGAAGATATGCTTCGGCTTATTGCAGAGCCAAAACACACCACTACGCAGAGGATGTTCCTCCAGGCCAGGGATGCAGCAGCCCTGAAAGAATACATATCAAAGCTGCATCGATAAGCTGCTTCTCCCCCGAAATCCGAAGGTTTCGGGGGATTTTGCGGTTTTGTATTCTTTCATGCGTGAGCAGATATTCCCTGTTCGCTAAATTAAAATGCAAAAGGTGTCATTTTTTTAGGGAAGCTCTGATTAAATCGGCAAGAGCTGGTAGCGAGGGATTTTGTTCCCAGGCAAAGGATGAAAAATGGAGGAATACTGTATGTATTTC
>CAKTJC010000023.1 GCA_934567355.1 uncultured Oscillospiraceae bacterium | reverse complement strand
GCTGCGTGAATTGACGCAGGCGTTGACACTGGAAAGTGGGGATGCAGAATGAAAGCCGTGATTTATGCCCGCTATTCCTCCGACAGCCAGCGGGAGGAATCCATCGAAGGTCAGATTCGGGAATGCACCGCCTTTGCTGAGAAGAACGGCATCACGATTCTCCGCCACTACATTGACCGTGCCTATTCCGCAAAGACGGACAACCGACCGGATTTTCAGGAAATGATTCAGGACAGCGGCAAGAAGCTGTTTGACATGGTCATCGTCTGGAAGCTGGACAGATTTGCGAGAAATCGTTATGACAGTGCACGGTACAAAGCACAGTTGAAGCGGAACGGCGTGAAAGTGGTGTCCGCAACGGAAGTGATTTCGGAAGGTGCGGAAGGCATCATTCTGGAATCCGTTTTGGAAGGTTATGCCGAATACTACTCCGCCGATCTGTCGGAAAAGGTCATCCGTGGCAGAAAAGAAAATGCGCTGAAGTGCAAGTTTAACGGCGGCACGCTGCCTATCGGTTATGTGATTGATGAGGAACAGCATTTTCAGATTGACCCGCTGACCGCTCCCTTTGTTCTGGACGTGTTCAAGAAATACGACAAGGGTGCGACCATGAAGGAACTGCGTGACTGGCTAAATGAAAATGGCATCCGCAATAAATTAGGAAAACCTCTGAACTTCAACAGCATTCAGCACATGCTCAGTAACCGTCGTTATATTGGAGAGTACAAATACCGGGACATTATCGTTCCCAACGGAATCCCTGCCATCGTCCCAGAAGATTTGTTTGATCGGGTTCAAGAAAAGCTGGCGCAAAACAGAAAAGCCCCGGCCCGTCACAAAGCCGAGGATGATTACCTGCTGACCACGAAACTCTTCTGCGGTTACTGCGGCGCTTACCTCTGTGGCGAGAGCGGCAAAAGCAGGAACGGAACCGTTCATCACTACTACAAGTGCGTATCTGTAAAAAAGAAGCGGACGGACTGCAAGAAAAAGCCTGTGCGAAAGCAATGGCTGGAAGATCTGGTGGTCAATGAGGTAATGAAGGTGGTCATGGACGACAAAGCCATTGAAGCCATCGTATCCATGGTGATGGACTTGCAGGACAGAGAGAACACCAGCTTGCCCCTGTACGAACAGCAGCTCCGGGAGGCGGAAACCGGCATCCAGAATCTTCTGAACGCCATCCAGCAGGGCATCCTAACCAAGTCCACCAAAAGCCGGTTGGAAGAACTGGAAGTCGCCAAGGAGAATTTGGAAATCAAGATCGCCAACGAAAAGATTGTGAGGCCCAGAATCAGCCCGGAGTTCGTAACCTTCTGGCTCCACAAATTCCGCAGGCTGGATGTACGCCAACAGTCCCACCGCAAAATGCTGATCGACGCCTTTGTGAACGCCATTTACCTGTACGATGATAAACTGGTTCTAACCTTCAACTATAAGGACGGCACCAGAACCATCACCTTGGACGATGTGAAAGAAGCCGTAAAGAACAATACCGGTTCGGATTTGGATTGCCTTGGTGCACCATTGCGAGTGTTCTTATAGGATTTGACATCCTATGGGAACACTCGCTTTTTACTACTCATTTTGAGCAGGCTCGTAGGTAACATACACGCCTCTGCAGGTATTAACTGATCAATCTCGCTTGCCCAGAGGCAGCTCCCTTTTCCGGTAACATACACGCCTCTGCAGGTATTAACTGTCACCTCTGGGGCGGGCAGTGCTTCTGTGTCAGGGACAAACAATGCTCCAGTGCAGTTGTAATGAATGGTCAATTTCTGAACCCACTCACCATCGATTTTTTTGGCCTGGTGAACTTCAATGTGGTTGACCAGCTCATTCAGCATCCGGGGTGCCAGCTTCTTGGTACGGGTGTATTTGCGGACAATGGAGAGAAACATATCCGTGGAAACAGATTCGCTTGTCAGTTTATCTATTTCCGTGCGGAGGGTTTTCATGCGCTCCTTGGATTCAAATTGTTCCGCCTCGTAGCGCTGGGACATTTTGGAAAAGTGTTCATCTGGCAGCTTGCCGGAAAGATTGTCCTCATAGATCCGCTCAAAAAGGCCGTCCAGTTCATCGTCTCTGGCTCTGGCGGCGGAAAGTTCTTTTTGCTTCCGCTTACACTCGGATTCAGCGGTTTTCTGGGTGCTGCCCATAATCGCCTTCAAAAATTCATCCTCATAGCGGATGGCATACTTGGTAAGGTGCTTAATTTCTCCGAGAACGACCTGTTCCAGCTGGGCCGCGATCTGCTCCGTGCCCATACCATCCAGGGTCATACTGAAAAAACTCCGGACAGCACTAGCCGCTTCCTCCTCGATGATCTAATGCTTCGGGTTATCCGGGTTCTTGATGTACCCGTAAGGGGGTAGTCCCATGGGTTCCCAGCGTTGCCTTTGATTTTATCGCTAATACGGCGCTTCTTGCTGATGTCCCGGGCGTACCACTCATTGAACAGGTTACGGATAGGGGCCAACCCATTTTCGCCTTCGGCAGTATCAATGTTGTCTGAAACGGCCACCAGGCGGATATCGTGTTCCAGGAAGAGCTCCTCCATGAGCCGTCCCACTTCAATGTAGTTACGGTCCAACTGGGAAAGGTCTTCTTGTGTCAAGTAGGGACTAAAAAATTTTTGAGAATTTACAAGCCGTTCATAGGTGGACAACCACCCGTGAACGGCTTGCGTTTTCTCTATGCTCTTTTGCCGCTCTGTGTGTGACGTTTCTTATACGCCGTCTCAAACGCCTCCATCATTGGAGTGACCGGAAGCTCGTTGTCAGGTTTGGACAGATACTCGAACCGGATGCCATTCTCTCTGAACTTTCGCTCAAACCTCATGAAAGAGGAAACGTCCCGGCTGATCCGTGAGGTGTCACGGGTGAGGATCGTACCGATGCCTTGACGCTTGGCTTCGTTCAACAGGAAGTTCATGATACCTTCCGTATGGACGCCGGAGATGCCGTCTGCCGCAACCGCAGCAGCTACCTCATAGCCCTGTCCTTCGCATAGCGTTCCAGCTCTTCACGCTGGCTTTCTGCCGCAAGCTGATCCGCACAGGCAACGCGGATATAAAGAAATACTTTCATTTGGCTTCTCCTTCTGATGTAGTGAGGAAGTCCTTGAACTTCCAGACGATTTCTATATTGTCGAGATCGTAAATGTAGACAGCAGAAATGAATGCGTGGGTCAACTCATAGGTCAGAGCTTTGCAGTCGGCGTACTGTTCGCAGACAGCATCCAGCTTTTCATCCGAACAGGAGGTCTCGGAGTCAAGCTCCTTCATCCGTTCGTGACTGCGCTGGATTGCTTCATCGTTTTCAGCAATTTTCGCGTCCGTTGCCGCCTTTTGCTGAATGTATGCTTCCTTCGTGATACTTCCGGCTGCGTACTTTTCGTAGAGCCTCAGCTTGGACGCCTTGTGCTGCTCGTTCTGCTTTTGAAGAATCCGGATTTTATCAGCGCATTCCTTGATGGCAGATTTCCGAAGATCACCGACTTCGCGGTTTTGGACTGCTTCCCTCTGTGCCAAAGTGAGAAATTGAGTAGGAGGATCTTATGAGAGATAAAAAATTGGGTGGTTCGACATCGATATTCGTAATAGTGTTCGCGATTATGTTGCTTGGAATAATCAGTGGTATCCGTCCGTGTTCAGTAATTTCAGGTTCTATGGAACCCAATTTACCTACATGGAGTTTGTGTTTCATTGATACGAGAATTTCATATGATGAAATTCAAACCGGAGACATTGTGGTTTATAACAGGCGTTCTGACGATGTGCGCATCATACACAGAGTTATTGAAATCGAGCCAGAAGGTATGATTACAAAAGGCGATGCGAATTCTGTATCTGACGGACTGAGTGTTGGGAGGGATAATCTATATGGGAAAAGTCTTTTTTACATTCCCTATTTAGGCTATTTGGGCCGTTTTGCCCAAAAGCCGATTGTAAAAATATCAATTATAATATGTTCGCTTGTGTTGTTGACAACAGACATTGTAACCAGCCGCAAGACGGGTAATATAGAAAAAAAGCAAACATACAGTTGAGGAATAGCATAATCGTTATTAAAAAGCTAGACGCACAGGCGTAGAGCAAGATCTTAAAAAAGGAGGTACTCTGCGTTTTCTATATTTGTCAAGCAGTTCTATTTCTTGAGTCTCAGCCAATTGGAGCGTTAAAATACATCCGCTACATCGTGCATTTTTGTATTGACAAATGCGGAAAAGTGGATATAATACATATGGTTCCTGAATAGAGGATTTGTGTAACGGTAGCACACCGGACTCTGACTCCGTTTGCGGGGGTTCGAATCCCTCATCCTCTGCCATAAGTCCACCGTAATTCTGATAGAATTACGGTGGGCTTTTTCTATACCCGAAAACCGCTTGAAATAAGGCTTTTCGGCGGTTTCAGCCCATAAGCGAACCCCGCTGCAGAGCAATTCTGCGGCGGGGTTTTGTGTTTATAGGCTCAATGTCAATAGCCGAGGTAGAGGCAGAAACGAAATAACCGTAGACCGTCAAAGGACGCCTCCCTTCAGCAAGCAAAAGCAGGGGCTCTTTGACAATCTGAAAAGCCACCCAAACCGAGTGGCTTTCATCTTTGGTAAACGATATAGGACTCGATTTTCAAAAAGGAGGCAGCCAGTTTCTAAACTGGCTGCACAACATGCTACCAGCATGTCGCTTTTAGATGGGCTCGAGGCTGGCTGAGCAAAACATCCAAGTAAATCAAAAGTACCACCCAGGTGAGTGGTACTTAACTGGTGGACGATATAGGACTCGAACCTATGACCTTCCGCACGTCAAGCGGATGCTCTAGCCAGCTGAGCTAATCGTCCAAGTGGTGGCAACGGGTTAATTATACCGTATTCCACCATATTTGTCAAGTCCGTTTTTCGCAAAGAGTCAACAAATGAGCCGCAGGGATCAGCAATCTGCCGCCCCGAAGTCCCCCCTTGACCCGGGCAAGGCTCACCGGCAAAGCACCCGGACATGGGTGATGCCGTAGTACTCCATGGCCTCCACAGCCCACTCGTCAATCCGCTCGCCGCAGCACACCACCGGGATGGCAGGTGGGCAGCTGACCGTTGGGTCGGCCATGACGCGCCCCAGGGCCGCCGAAAGCTCCACCCGCTCTGCCGCCCGGAGCAGTGCCTCGTGAGGCGTCAGCAGGCGCACAGCCCGCCATAGCATGGGGGCGTGTGTGTGGATTTCCGGTCTGGGAGAAATGGCCGCAAAAGCGGCGCAGAGCCGTTCCGGCAAATTCGGCGCAACTTCCACTGGCAGCATGAGCACCAGGTAATCCGGGTCAGCAAACTCGCAGTAGATATTCTGCCGCTCTAACATTTCCGCCAGCTGCTCCCCGGTGTAGCCGTATTCCTTCGGCATCACCGTCAGCTTCATGGGCTCCTGGCCGGTCAGGCGGAAGCCCAGGGCAGACAGCTTCTCCTTCACCCCTGCCCACACCTCTGCTGCATGTAACAGCTGCTCCCGCCACGCCCCGGCCATGGTCCCGTTGGCCGCATCCAGGGATTGCAGAATGAGGTAAGAGGGACTGGTGGAAGCAAACAGCGCCATGGCACTGTCGGCCATTTCGTCAAATTCCACAGGCGCGTGATGGGAAATGTGGAGATACCCCCCGCCGGTGAGCACCGGCAGGGTCTTGTGGGCAGAGTCGCAGCACAGGTCTGCCCCCTGGGCCATTGGGTGGCGTTCTCCGGGCAGAAACCGCAGATACGCCCCGTGGGCATTGTCCACCAGCAGCAGGCAGCCGTGGCGGCGGCAGACCCGGCTCAGGCCGGCAATATCCGCCACGTTCCCCAGGTAATCCGGGCTGGTGATATACACCGCCGTCACCGGCTCCCCGGCAGACAGAGCTTCTTCCAGCCCCTCCGGGGTAATGTTGCAGCTGAGCAAATCGCCGCCCGTTTCCGGGTAGAGCCACTGCACATCCAGATTCAGCAGCGCCGCCGCGGTGATAAACACCTTGTGGGCATTCCGCCCGGCGGCAATCCGGGGCTTCTTCCCTTTTTGCAAGGAATCCTGCATGGCTAAAAACAGCATGGCCCGGATGGAGAGGGACGACCCCTCCGCCGAATAAACCGTCCGCCGGGAGCCAAAGAGGGCAGCCGCATTCCGTTCGCTTTCTAAAATGATGCCCGTGGGGTGATACAGCACGTCCGCCCCGGGAATCTCGGTGATGTCCAGGCGTTCCGCTTCTCCCCTGCCCTTGTGCCCCGGCATATGGAGCCGGACGGGCTGGGCGGCGGCATAGTCCCGGACGAAATCGCAGATGGGGGTGTTCATTCCTGTTCCAGCGCCTTGGCGGCTTCCACCATAATGGCGCACTCCATCCGCTTGCGGAACAGCTCACAGCCATACTTGTAAACGCCGGTCACGGAGCCGGTGGCATGGTAGGCATTGGCAGCACAGCCGCCGGAGCAATAGAGCTTTGCCCAGCAGTCGGCGCACTCGGGATGGGCGTACACATTGCAGGCGGCAAATTCCTGCTGGATGGGCTGGTTGGTCACGCCGTCCCACACATTGCCCAGCTTGAATTTCTCCTCGCCCACAAACTGATGGCAGGGATACAGGTCGCCCCAGGGGGTGACTGCCATGTATTCCGTTCCGCTGCCGCAGCCGGAGATGCGCTTGTAGATGCAGGGGCCGCCCTTGAGGTCAATCATATAATGGTAGAAGGTAAAGGGTCTGCCCTCCTTGCGGCGCTGGAGCATCAGCTCTGCCAGGCGCTCGTACTGCTCCAGCACGATGGGCAGGTCTTCCTGGGTCAGAGCGGAGGGGTCATTGGCATCGCAAACCACCGGCTCCATGCTCAGCTCCGTGAAGCCCAGATTCAGCATCTCCTGGATGTCCTTGAGGAAATCCGGGTTGTGGTGGGTAAAGGTGCCGCGCATATAATAGTTCTTACCGCCCCGTGCCTTCACCAGCTTCTGGAATTTGGGCACGATGCGCTCCCAGCTGCCCTTGCCGGCATAGTCCACCCGGAACCGGTCGTGAACCTCTTTGCGGCCATCCAGGCTCAGCACCACGTTGCTCATTTCCCGGTTGGCAAAGTCAATCACATCATCGTCAATCAGCACGCCATTGGTGGTGAGGGTGAAGCGGAAATTCTTCCCCGCCTCTTTTTCAATGCTGCGGGCATAGGCCACCAGCTGCTTGACCACGTCAAAATTCATCAGCGGCTCGCCGCCGAAGAAGTCCACCTCCAGATTGTGCCGGGTGCCGGAATGGGCCACCAGGAAATCCAGCGCCTGCTTGCCCACCTCGAAGCTCATGAGTGCCCGGTCGCCATGGTATTTGCCCTGGCTGGCGAAGCAATAGGAGCAGTTGAGGTTGCAGCTGTGTGCCACATGGAGGCACAGTGCCTTGACCACACCGGCGCTTTTCTCTTTGAGGGCGGTTGCCTTGCTGGCATAGGTATCCGGGGTAAACAGCTGCCCCTGCTGCTTGAGGGTTTCCACATCGGCGCAAACCTGGCGGATTTCCTCCTCTGTGGCCTCGGTGCAGTCGGGGTATTTTTCACGGATGGCAGCAACGATTTCATCGGTTGATTTCTGCTCATACATCCCGATGATGTCGTAGGCGATGTCGTCCACCACATGGACGGATCCGGAATAGGTATCGAGGACGATGTTCAGTCCTCCGAGCTTATAACAATGTACCATAATATTCTTCCTTAAAAAATGCCGCCGAAAGACGGCGGCACTTTTGATCGTGTAAATGGGAAAATTACTTGCTTCCCTTCTTCTCGCACTGCTGGTTGGCAATGCCGCAGCTGGTCTTGCAAGCGGACTGGCAAGAGGTCTGGCACTCGCCGCAGCCGCCGCTCTTGGCGCTCTGGCACAGGTTCTTGGTCTCCAGGGTCTTAATGTGGCTCATAAATGGCACCTCCGTTCTGGTGGAAATATATCAACGATTGTATTTTATCAGATTCGATATGGAAAGTCAATCTTTTTTCGGGCTTTGGGCAAAGAACCCGCTCAAAGCAGCCATCCCCTGCCGGGGGATCCATCCTGTCCCGGCGCACCCGGCGGGCACCGGTTTTATCCAATCACCTGATAGCGCAGGCGGAGATAAGAATCCTCCAGCACCCGGCATTCCAACAGCTTCAGCACGCCCAATTGCGGCAGCTCCCCTGTCGAAAGCAGGGAACGCCCGTCAATCAGTGTTGCCGTGTCTTTGCCGCCTATCAGCACAGGGGCGACTACAAGGTCAACATAATCAAAAAGCTTTTCCCGCAGCAGCAGGCCATTGAGCGTACCGCCGGTCTGCACTGTGAGCCGCCGGCAGCCAAAATCCGATTTCAGCACTGCCAGAGCGGCAGGAAGAGAGCGCTCCTGCTGATAGACGATATGAAGATTCTCCGCCGAGACTCCGAAAGCCGGATGATCAGGGTTGGAGGTGATCAGTACAAACTCTTTGGAGAGGGCACAGAAATAGCGGACGCCGTGTTCTGTCAGATGGCTGTTGTCCAGCAGCGCGAAGGATACCGGCGATTTGGGCGGCAGCTCCTTCTGGTTCACGCCCATCTTCGCCTGCACCCGGCCGGAGTTCAGCGACCACAGATCAGTGGTCTGCTCAATTTCATAATACTGATGCAGTCCCTGGCACACTCCGTCGATTTTGGGAAAATCCCTGTCTACGTCCAGGCAATCCGCTGCGCCGGTGCTGATCTTCCCGTCCACGGACATAAGCATAAACAGGGTCGTGATCGGTCTATCCATCTGCGTCCTCCCAATCATCGGTCGATAAGGCTGCGAAAGACCGCATCCCGGTCGTAGCCTCCGGCAGCAAAGCCGGGGATTTCTTTTATGGCCTTGCATACGGCGACGCTGAAACCGGTGAGGATCTGTCCCAGCTCCCGGTCGGAATAGGGGCAGCTTCCGGTGACGATCAATGCAGCCAGCCCGTACACCACCAGCCAAAGGTCACGAAAATAATGATCTGCCTCTTCTGCCGTGATCCTATAGATATTCATCAGAGTGGGACGGACGATCTCCAGGGAATGCTGCATTGCCTCCAAAGCGCCACCGTCGGGAGCGGCGGACTTTTGCAAAAACAGCAGCCGGTATAGTTCCGGCTCCTCCCGGGCGAAGCGGAGATGCTGCATTCCGACGCCGAAAAATGGTACCTTCTCCGCCAGCCCTGCGGCGGTGTACGCATCGTATACCTGCTGTGCCGCCTGCTGCACCTCCCGCTTCGCCGCGTTCATGGAGCCAAAGCAGGTGAAGATCGGCTGCGTGGATGTTCCCAATTCCTGTGCCAGGCGTTTTGCCGTCAGTCCCTCAATTCCCTCTGCCCGGACGACCCGAAGCGCTGCCTGAACCATTTCCTGTCTGGTAAATTTGTTGGGTGGAGCCATGCTGTACATTCCTTTCGTTGATTGATAATCCGAAATATATATCAGAAATTATAATTAGGAATAGCTATTTTGTCAATAATCGGTTCCGCAGCCGGTTTTCTTATAAAAAACCTCAAACAACCAAATCCGGCAGTCTCAGGTACTGCCGGATACGGGATTATTCAGGGACAATCACGGTTGCAAAATAGCTGATCTCTTCCGGCAAATCTTCCATAGAATGGAAAACCTGCTCGGTGGGGAGGCCGCAATCGGCAACCATTGCGCTCTTTTGTGCCACGCCGGCGCGTGCCAGTGCAGCGGCGGTGGCAGGCATGGAGCGGCCGGACTTCATAAGGACCTTGGTACCCGGCATCGCAAGCGCAGCATCCAGGTCCGTCTCCCCTGCCGGAATGATGTGCAGGGGTTCATCCGGCCCTGTCAGGCTCCTGCCCAAGGCAGCCGCTACGGCGCAGAAGCTGGGAATTCCGGGAATCATTTGGGTCTCAAAGCCCCGGCGGCGCAGCTCATCAAGGACGTAGTACGCGGTGGCGTAGATGGAAACATCTCCCAAGTTCACCATCGCCACATCCCGGCCAAGATCCAGATACTGTGCAATGCAGTCCGCTGCGGCGGTGTATCCGGCTGCGCGAACCGACTTCTCTCTGGCCATGGCAAACGTCAGCGGCAGGATTTCCTTTCCGCTCAGATCCACTGCACCGGCGGCAATTTTCAGCGCCAGCATTTCGCCGGAGGACACTCTGGGTGCCGCGATCACCGGGCAGCTTTCCAACACAGCTGCCGCTTTGCGGGTCAGCAGCTCCGGATCACCGGGGCCGACACCGACTGCATAAAAGGTTCCTGCCGTCACAGCGCCGCCTCCTCCCGCAATCCGTTCAGGACGGGGATATCCAGTTCCCTCGCCTTTTCCAGCAGCGGGGCGTTGGGAATCTGAGAACGTGTTCCCGCCAGAATAACTTTTTTGCAGCGGCGCATGGCTTCCAGCGCCCTGCCATAGTCTGCCTGGGTGATCTCTGCAAAAGCCGGGACAGAAAAAACCGCCGCCGCCAGCAGACGCGCCAGGCGGTAATCCAGGTCGTTGTCATACAGGATACCGGTGGCAAAGGGGATGTTCTCCCGCTGAAGCTGCCGGTATACCTCGATCCCCTCCCCTGCCCCGGCCAGGACAAACACCTCAGGCGTTTCCCCGCTGGGCTTTTTCAGCTCAATACTGCCGAAGAGGGGGTCAAAGAAGCCGTTTTCAATGTCGTACAGCCGGCGGATCCTGTCTTCATCAAAGATTTCAGCAGGCGCACCGCAGCCGAAGAGCGTATCTCCCTTGACGGTGATGATCTTATCTGCCACCTTCTCCGCCAGGTCGATCTCGTGAAGGGACATGATCACGGTGATGTTTTTCTTCCGCGCCATGCGGGTGAGAATAGAGAGCAGATCCAGCTTGTGCCGCACATCCAGGAAGGAGGTAGGCTCATCCAGCAAAATCAGCTCCGGCTCCTGGCAGATGGCTCGGGCCAGCAGGATCCGCTGCCGCTGTCCGTCACTGATGGCAGTGAAGTCGCGCTCGCTCAGGTCGAGGGCGTGCACCGTCTCCATGGCTTCGTCCACCGCTTTCTCGTCCTCCGGGCGCAGAACACCCAGGCGGCCGGTATAGGGGTAGCGGCCGGTGGCCACAATATCCCGGCAGGTGGTCAGCTCTACCTTGATCCGCTCTGTCAGAATGACAGCCATGATTTTGGAAAGATCATGGTAGGAATAGGACTGAATCGGTCTTCCCTCCAGCAGCACCTCACCGGAAATAATTGGAAGATCCCGGACAACCGTTTTCAGAAAGGTAGATTTGCCCGCACCGTTCGGGCCGATCAGGGCGACGATCTCACCCTTGCGGATCTTCAGGGAAATATCCCGGATGACCGGCGTGCCATGGTAGCCAATGGTAAGGCTGCGGGTTTCAAAATAGGTTTCTGCCATCTTAATCCCGCCGTCCTTTCCTGTGCAGCATCATATAAATCACAATGGGCGCGCCAAAAAGGGACGTGACCGTGCTGATGTTCAGTTCCGTGGGCGGGAAGGCTGTGCGGGCGATCAGGTCACACAGCATGCAGAATACACCGCCGCCCAGGAAGGTAGCCGGGATGACCACCAGGGGCTTGGAGGTATTCAGGAACCGCTTGACCAGGAAGGGCACCGCAATGCCCACAAAGGAAATCGGGCCTGCAAAAGCCGTGACCGTTGCCGAAAGGACACTGGACAGAATGATCAGCGCCGTGCGGAACACCTTGATGTTCACACCCATGCTCTGAGCATAGCTCTCGCCCAGCTGATAGGCACTGATGGGCTTTGCCATAAAGAATGTGATCACCGAGGTGATGCCTACTACGATTCCCGCTACGCCCACATTACTCCAATTCGTACCGGAAAAGCTGCCCTTTGACCAATTGTGCAAGTTGATGATATCGGAATCCGCCGCAAAGGTCACGGCAAAATCCGTGATCGCCGTGCAGATATAGCCGATCATAATGCCCGCAACCAGCAGTGTGGACATGCCGCGGATGCGTCTGGAAAACAGCAGGATAAAGCCCACTGAAATAAGCGAGCCGATAAAGGCCGCGCCGATCAGCGCATAGGAGGAAACGCTTCCGAACATCTCGATCAGTCCGATCATGGTGAAAGCCACCGCCATTTTGGCGCTGCTGGAAATACCCAGCACAAAGGGTCCTGCAATGGGATTTTCAAAGAAGGTCTGCAGCAGGAAACCGGACAGAGACAGCGCGCCGCCCAGCAGCGCCGCCATCAGGATACGGGGAAGCCGAATCTTCCAGATGATGTTCACTTCTTTGGCTGTGCCGGTTTTGGTAAAAATGATCTTGATGATGGTTTTTACCGGGATCGGCACATTGCCAATATTGATATTCAGCACGGTAATGGTGCAGAAAGCCGCAGCCAGCAGAAGAAACACCAGCGCGTAGCGCGCTCTGCGGCGCGCGTTGATCCCCCGATAGTCTGCGGCATACGCCGCAGACATATCGACAGAATTGCGTTTGATCATCTCAGAACACCCGGTACAGGAAGGTCATCTGGCTCTCGTCGCCGCCGGTCAGGGCCGTATGAACATCACGGATCATTTCGCCCACGGTATCCGTCGCCTGGAAATAGGACTTGCCGGTGCACCAGACGTTGCCCTCTTTCACCGCCTTGAAGTCAGCGAACAGGCTGTCCTTTGCGATCAGCTCATCAATCGAGGAGATGGGTGCCACAATGGCTGCATTGTAGATCAGCATATCGGCATCCACTGCCGTGTTATAGAAATCTTCCATGGTCACGGAGGAAACGGAGCTTGCCTTCTCATCATCTGCCAGATGCTCATAGACGTAATGGCCGCCCGCCAGAGAGAGCATTTTAGGGATGTAATCGGTGGGCTTGCGGATCACCACGGAGCCATCGGTGTTGATATAGAAGAAGGCGATGGTCTTGCCGGTATCCTCGAAATTGGCCAGTGCACTCTGCTTTTCCATGAACGCTTCCGCTTCGGCTTCCTTGCCGACGATTGCTGCGTAGAGCTTGACCCACTCGGTTCGGCCCAGGGGGTGGGGCTCATAGCTGGAGCAGTCGATCATGACGGGAATGCCCAGGTCCTGGATCATCTCACGAACCTTGGGGGTATGATGGATCATGGTGGACTCAATGGCCAGGTCGCAGTCCTCGCCGATCATCAGCTCGTAGTCCGGTTCGCTGTACTTGCCGGAGAAGAGCATTGAGCCGGACTCCAGCGCCTCGATAGCGGCATCTACATACCAGCCGGAGGCCCTGGTGCCGGTGAGTCGGATGCTGTCCACTGCGTCGATGGCTGCAAACAGCGCCATTGCCGAGGTGGCGGCCAAATACATCCGGTTCATGGGCTGCTGAAGCACCACGATGGAGTCATCCAGGCCGTCCGGCACCTGGCCGTCCTCGGGGACGACCAGGAATTCACCGTCATCCTGAACGGAGATCAGGGTATATCCGCCTTCGTAGCGGAAAAGGCTGAAGCACTGGGCATAGGTCAGTTCCGTCTTCTCAACAAAGGTCAGGCCGGGGATCTCAGGTGCTTTGGTAAGTGGGGCGTCAGCCGAGGCCTGGGTCGTAGCCCAGCCCCCGCCGAAGAGGGCGCACTGCATGGCAAGCACCAGCAGCAGCGCAATCGCCCGCTTCATGTAATTCTTCATGCTTTCTCCTCCTTCGCAATGGCAGCGTCGTAGAGCTTATTGGCTTGCGTTTCCTTGCCGTACAGCAGGCCATAGAGCTTCAGCCACGCGGCCTGGCCCTTGGCTGTGGGCTCATCGGCAGCGCGATCCACCAGCATGGGAACACCCAGGACGGCGAAGCGCTCGGTCAGCTTGGTCATGCGGTCGCGGTACTCCACTGCGGTCAGTGCTTCGCGCTGTGGGATGTCCTCCTTGCGCTCCTTCAGGGTCTCCTCACTCAGAGGCAGCAGATCGGAGCTCATCAGGCCCATGCCCATCTTTGCACGGATCAGGGTACGGTAGTCCGGCTTCTCCCAGGTGCCGCCGTAGACGGCTTCGCCGCTCTCCAGCAGCTCCTGGATCACATCGTCTTCGCATGCGTCGGAGCCGAGGATGGTGACGGAATTCAGCACGTCCAGCGCCTTCAGGGTATCGCCCAGATCTTCATCCATCAGGTAGACATTGGAGGCAGGCACATGGACGATCAGATACTGCTTTTCCAGGCCGGCGGGCAGCTCCACATCCTCGGGCACCAGCAGATATTTCAGAATATCCTTCTGATAAAGCTCCGCGATGTAGTCCGCAGTGATCTGTGCGTTGTCTGTCGGCTCATCGGACTGCACGTCGGCAGTCTCGCCCTGGGCTTCCTTGGCAGCCTTATCGGCCTGCGCCAGTTCTTCAATGGCCTCGTCGGTATCCAGGACGGTATCCCGCCGCAGATCCACCTCTGCCAGGACAACACCCTGGTCATACTGGAAGAGTTTGAGGTAACGGGCACCGGGCGTTGCGATAAGCTCCTTGAATTCCAGGCCCAGGATCTCCGGTGCCTGCTTATCCAGCTTGGAATCAGGATCGTCTTCCTCTTTCTCTTCCTCAGTCTGAGTGCTACTACCGCCGGAAGAGGCTCCTTTTACCTTTATGTTAATCTTGTATTCAACCTCGTCAGCATCTTCTCCCACCGGCTTCGCGAGAATGCGGTTTTCCGCATTTAGTTTAACCGGGATCGTAAATGTCCCATTGCTTGCCGGGTCATACTTACCACCGGAGGCCTTAACATACTCATGCGCCACCACGTTACCGGACGCATCAACGATTTTGATCACTGCATAGGACTTGCCACCCTTTACGATCACCTTGTCACAGATGACTTTCGTCCCATTTGTACCGCCAGAGGAGGTAACACTGTCAGGCTTGTAGCCATCTTTGTCCTTCAAGTTGGTGGAATTATCCACCGCAGACGTCGTGCCGCCATCATCCGGGTCAGTAGGGTCAGTAGGATCAGTAGGATCACTGGGTTTAGCGTTCTTCAACTGAACAAAAAGTATATACTTGATCTCGTGTGCCGCAGTCATCTTGGTGGTCATACCAAGGATACGGTTGTTCTTGTTCAGCGCCACAGGGATCGTAAAGGCGCCGCTGGCCGTGGGATAATACACGCCGCCAGAGGCCTTGACGTACTTGTAGGCAGAGGGACTGCCGGTGGTGCTGACGAAACGGATCACTGCAAAGGACTTGCCGCCCTTCACGATTATCTTATCGCATACGATCCGGGTCTTGCCGGTGCCGCCGGAGAAGGAGAAGCCATCCGGGGTATAAGTGCCGTCCTTCAGGCCGGTGGAGTTGTCCACCACGGTGGTGGAACCGTCCAGATCGGGCTCAGAGGGCACGGTGGGCTCTTCCGTGGGATCGCTGGGATCCGTCGGATCGGTGGGCGTTACCGGAGTCGTAGGCGTGGTGGGATCGGTAGGCGTAGTCGGGGTAGTCGGATCCGTGGGATCGGTGGGTGTGGTCGGGGTAGTCGGATCCGTGGGATCGGTACCGCCGATTGCCACCAGGGAGTTGGACAGGAACTTGACGCTGCGGTCAAACCACTGATTCTTCGCCGAGCTGTGAGAGCCAATGGGAATAAACTCATCCAGTGCGGAAATGGGAATGGTATAAACATACTTGCCATCCTCATTCACACGGAAGGGGGCCCAGTTGGCCTTGTCTGTTTCAGCATCCGCCTGTGCGCCGGTGCCGGGATACAGATAGTCGTAGCCCTGGCCGCTCAGGGTAATGTCTGCCATGATCTGGCCGTTGACGATCTTCAGCTTGGCGTCAATGATGCGGAACATGGCCGCATCGCATTCGGTAGTGACCTGGTAGCTGCCGTCCTTGGCAGTTCTCTTCAGGTTTGCAGTATCCAGAGTGACGGTACGGTCATACCACTGGTTATTTTTCTTGCTGTGGGATGCAACAGGGATGGGCTTGGTGGGGTCCTCCACCTCGAAGGTGTAGGTGTACCAGTCCTTTGTTTCGCCGTTGATGGTACAGTTGACCACCTTGGCAGGCGCCCACTTGCTCTGATTCGCTTCAGCGTCCGCACCGGTGCCGGGGCACAGATAATCATAGCCGGTGCCGCTGAGAGTCAGGGTCACCTTATACTTGCCGCCGCTGGCATCCAGCACAGCCTTGACCACCTTAAACATGGATGCGCCGGTTTCGCCGGTGGTGTTGTAGGTGCCGTCACTGATCTCGCCGCTGGGCTCGCTGGGGTCGGTAGGATCGGTGGGGTCTACGGGAACATCGGGGGTATCGGAGAGCTTGGGCAGGCGGTTCGCCAGCACCAGGTAATCCTGGGTGGTCAGCCAGCCGTTGGTGGCCGTGTACCACTTGGTCGAATGGCGGGCGAAGGGGATGCGTGCGCTCAGTGCGCTCTTGGGCAGGGTGACTGTGTAGACCTTCCAGGTTGCCTCCCCTGCGTAATCCTCGATCTCCACCGCGCCTGCATTCCGGGTCTCCTCATCATCAGAAGCGGAGCCGAAATACAGCTTGTCGTAGGAGCCGGTACGGGTCACCCACTTAATCACGATCTTGTTGCCGGCAACGGACAGGGTAGAGCCCTTATCCACGGGGAAAGCCTTGTTCTGCGTCCGGCTCAGTTCGGCGTAGGAATTGCCGTAGAGGTCATACACACCATCGGTATAGTAACTCAAATCAAAGCTGGTGCCGAAATCGGGGATATTCAGGAAATAATCCTGTGTGGTATCCCAGCCGCTGCCGGTAAAGCTGACCACTACGGGGATGGAGGTTCCCTGCTTTTCAGCCGGGACGTCAAAGACAAAGGTGGTGGTTTCGTCGTCATTGAGTGTTCCAACGATAAAATTACTCTTGTCTGCATCGTCGCGGCTGCCCAGATACAGCTTATCCGCCGTGCCGCTGTTACGCCCGGCAGGTTTGCCGGTGATGGTGCAGGTGATGGTATCACCCTTCAGGGTAGCGGAGGAAGCGGTGATAACAAACATCTGCTCCACTTCACTGCCGCCTGAGAGCATCTTCATGCCGGCATCGTCGATGGTGGTGCCGTCATCGGGCTTGTCAGAGGTTCTGGGGAGATAATCAGAGAAAATCACATAGTCCTGAGACTCCAGCCAGCCGTCGGTATCCGTCCACCACAGGCGGGAATGCCGCACAAAGGGGATCCTGGTGCCCAAAGCGCTCTTGGGCAGGGTGACATAGAACACCTTGTAGTCGGGCGTATCCGGGTTATCGGTGCAGTCAACCGCAAGGACGGACTGTGCCTCCCGGGTCGCCTTGTCATCGGTCTGCAGGCCGAAGTAAAGCTTATCGGTATCGTTGCCGCGGGTGACCCACTTGATGGTGATCTGGTTGCCGGAGACGGTCAGGGTCGAGCCGACGTCGAAGGGCAGGCTCCTTCTGTCCGCCTTGTCCAGGTAGGCATAGGCGTTGCCGTAGAGATCATACACGCCGTCGGTGTAGTAGCTCAGGTCAAAGCTTCTGCCGAAATTGGGGATATTCAGGAAGAAGTCCAGGTTGGTGGGATCCCAGCTTCCGTCGGCAAAGCCCACCACTGCGCAGATAGACGTGCCCTGCTTATCGGCGGGGACGGTGAAGGTGAAGGTGGTCGTGCCGTCGGCGTTCACGGTGCCGGTGATGTAGGGGGTCTTATCCTTATCGTACCGGCTGCCCAGGTACAGCATGCCGGCCACCTTGTCGGAATATTTTCCGTTTTCGGCCATCTTGCCGGTGATGGTAACATAAATCCGGTCACCCAGCAGCATGGCGCTGGAAGCGGTGACGGCAAAGCTGGTCTGGCTGAACTGACCCACGGGGTACATCTGGACGCCCGCATCGTCATTCACCGTGGCGCTGTCGCCGGAATCGGCAGGAATGGAGATCAGCAGATCCTTGTTGGAGTACCAGGTACCGTCGGTCTTGCGCAGGCAGATGGGGTTCTGCGCGCCCCGGTAAGAGGCAGGCAGCTCAAACTCGAATACCCAGACGCCATCCTTCTGGACGCCCTGGACATAGGGGGACTTCAAGCCATCCTCTTTGCTGCCGAAGTAAAGGGCATCATAGGAAGTGTTCGTGGTCTCGAAGTGGATCAGCAGCTTGTCACCCGCTACGACCATGCCGGTCTTGCTGGCAGCAAACATCTTGAATTCCGCGCCATCGTCAACCTTGATGACCTTGATGCCCGCCTCGCTCAGGGTATCGGGCAGAGCGGGAATTGTCGGAGCAGCCTCGGCGGTTTCCTCCGGGATCTCCGGGATCACCAGCTCCAGCTCTGCGGCATTATAGGGATTCTCAGCAGTAAGGTCGGCCTTCAGCAGGCACACGGGGATACGGGTGTCCGCCTGCTCGGCGGAAAGAGTGAAATGGTAGTGCTGGGTCTGGCCGTTGACAACGGCTGCCACCACGCCAAACGCGCCGCCCTTGCTCAGCTGCTCTTCCAGCTGCGCCTTGGTGCCGAAGTACAGGTAGCTGTAGGGGAAGCTGCCCTCACTATTCGCACTCACCAGCGCGGTGATGTACAGCTGACCGTCCACCTTGATGCCGGCGGCGGAGGCGATGGGGAAATCGGCATAAGCCGTGTCCGTCTCCTTCTCCACAACGGTCAGGCCGGTGATGTCCCGCTCCTCCGCAGGTGCGGCGGGGTAGGAGACCGGTGTGGGGACGGGATCCTTCTTGACCTCAACCTCGGGAATGTCGGCGGGAACCACTAGCTCCAGCTCGCTGGAGTTATAGGCACTCTTCGCGGTCAGGTCACTCTTCAGAATGCAGACGGGAACACGGGTTCCGGCTGCACTCAGGGGCAGCGTGAAGTGATAGGCCTGCGTATCGCTGCCAGCCACACCGGCAACAACGCCGAATTCTCCGCCCGCATCCAGCTGCTCAACCAGCGCCGTGCGGGTACCGAAGTACAGATAGCTGTAGGTAAATGCACCGCTGGCGGCTTTGTTTACCTGAACGGTGACATAAATCAGGTTCTCATCCTTAATCGCAGTGGCAGTCTCAATCTTGAACATGGGGTAGATCGCGTCTGCACCCTGCTTGGCGACAAAGAGCTTGCCGCTGACATCCTGCTCGTCCGCAGGTGCGGCGGGGTAGGAGACCGGTGTGGGGACGGGATCCTTCTTGACCTCGACCTCAGGAATGTCGGCAGGAACCACCAGCTCCAACTCGCTGGAGTTATAGGCACTCTTCGCGGTCAGGTCACTCTTCAGAATGCATACAGGAACATTGGTCCCCTCCGCATTCAGGGGGAGCGTGAAGTGATAGCTCTGGGTGGCCGTGCCGTTCACGCCGCCAACCACATCGAACGGGCCATTAATCTTCAGCTGGGCTTCCAATTCTGTCTTCGTTCCGAAGTACAGATAGCTGTAGGTGAACGCGCCGCTGGCGGCGGGATTCACCTGAATGGTGACGTAGATGTTCTTATCATCCTTCACTGCAGTGGCAGTGCTCACTTTGAACATGGAATACACCGTAGTCGGCGCGTCCGCTTTCGCCACAAACAGCTTACCGGTCAGATCCTGCTCTTCACCGGGGGCATCCGGATAGGTGACAGGAGTAGGCACGGGGGTGATCTTTCCCTCAGCGATCTCAGGGACAACCAGTTCCAGCTCACTGGAGTTATAGGGGCTCTTCGCGGTCAGATCGCCCTTCAGGATGCACACGGGAACGCGGGTCCCCTCCGTGCTGAGCGGCAGGGTGAAGTGATAGCTCTGAGTGTCTGCGCCATTCACGCCGCCGACCACGTCGAACGGGCCATCAACTTTCAGTTGCGCTTCCAATTCTGTCTTCGTTCCGAAGTACAAATAGCTGTAGGTGAACGCGCCGCTGGCAGCGGGATTTACCTGGATAGTAACGTAGATATTCTTATCGTCCTTCACTGCAGTAGCAGTGCTCACATTGAACATGGTGTAGACCGTATCTACGCCCTGCTTGGCAACGAACAGTTTGCCGGTCACGCCCTCCTCATCGAAGGGAGCGGCAGGATAAGAAACGGGAGTGGGTACAGGTGTGATCTTCCCCTCGGGGATCTCGGGAACGATCAATTCCAGCTCACTGGAATTATAAGGACTCTTTGCAGTCAGGTCGCCCTTCAGAATGCACACGGGAACGCAGGTACCCTCCGCACTGAGCGGCAGCGTAAAGTGGTAACTTTGAGTTGCGCTACCGTTTACACCCGCAACAACGTCGAATTCTCCGCCCGCATCCAGCTGGGCAATCAGGTCGGTGCGGGTGCCAAAATACAGGTAGCTATAGGTGAACGCGCCGCTGGCGGCGGGATTCACCTGGATGGTGACGTAGATGTTCTTATCGTCCTTCACCGCGGTAGCAGTGCTCACATTAAACATGGTATAGACCGTATCTACGCCCTGCTTGGCGACAAACAGCTGACCGCTGACATCCTGCTCGCTGAAGGGAGCGGCAGGGTAGGAAACAGGAGTAGGTACGGGATCCTTCTTGACCTCGACCTCCTGAATGTCGGCAGGAACCACCAGCTCCAGTTCGCTGGAGTTGTAGGGGGCACTCGCGGTCAGGTCGCTCTTAAGGATGCAGACAGGGACGCGGGTTCCTGCCGCTGTGGCAGGCAGCGTGAAGTGGAAGACCTGTCTATCGCCCAATCCCTCAAGCTCAACAGATTCACTGCCAACCACATCGAGCCCGCCGCCCGCTTCCAGCTGTTCTCTCAGCGCGGTAAGGTCGCCGAAGTACAGATAGTCGTAGGTAAGTATCGTACGGGCCGGGGGAGTTACATAGACGGTAACATAAATATTGTTCTCGTCCTTGACAGCAGTTGCCTTCTCAATCTTGAAAATGCTGCAGATATTATTGGTGCCCTGCTCGGCAACAAACAGCTTGCCGCTCACATCCTGCTCTTCTTCCGGGGCAGCAGGATACTCCACCGCATGAAAACCGGAGGCTACGGCAGTCTCGTCAGTATCATCTGCATACAGCGCAAGATCCGCAACAGGCACGGAGGGAATGGTCAGCTCCTGCTCCTTCAGCAGATAGCCGCTCTCCTGGGTTGCATCCGGGGCGATCAGGCACACAGTGATGCGGGAATTATCAGCCGTGCCAATGGTGAAATGGAACACCCGCTCGCCGTTATTGAGCACGCCCTCTGCCACGGGGAACGCGCCGCCCTGGCTCATCCGCTCTTCCAGCGCCGCCTGGGAGCCGAAATACAGATAGCGATAGGGGCTGAACGTAGGCACGCGCAGCGTCGCAAACAGCGTACCGCCGCAGCGAACCGCAGTAGCGCTGCTGACGGGGAAATCCCAGCAGATGTCGGAAGTGCCGGGATTGACAACATTCATGCCATAAACCAGAGATTCCTCTGCCGGGGCAGCAAAATAGAGCACAGGTTCGGGATAGGGAGCTTCCTTCTCCTCTTCCTCGGGCTCTGTTTCTTCAGGCTCTGTCTCTTCGGGTTCAGTTTCTTCCGGGTTAGTCTCTTCCGGATCGGTCTCTTCCGGCTCAGTCTCCACCGGGTCGGTTTCCGCCGTAGGGGCCTCCGTCACCTCTTGGGTAGGAGCCTCTGTGGCAGGCTCGGTCGGAGCCTGGGTGGGTGCCTCGGTGGGCGGCTCTGTTGCCGGTTCCTCCGGGGCGGGCGTCGGCTCTACTTCGCCGGTGATCTCCGTGCCCGGCTGATATTCCTCAGCAGCGGCAGGGAGCACATAGCCTACCAACATAGAAACCGCCAGCAGCAATGCAAGGATTCTCGTCCGTAGATTAGACATTCACGCTTACCTCCTGTTATGATTTCCCGCTCTTGCCTGCATTTATCTGCAAACAAAACGGGGATCAAAATTTATCATGGGAAAATCTCACGCAAAACGCCCAAATGTGACGCCCTCTCCCGGAAAAAATAAACAGAGCAGCACAAACGTGCTGCTCTGACGGTATTTTTTCAGAACACAAAGCGTTTTAATCGGAAACATATTCACCGGATGAAATATCCTGACTCCGCTTCATCGCTCGCCCCGCCTTCCCAGTCACCCAGTGGCACAATGGGGGTCACTCTGCGTTACAGTTGCCGTTACAGTCCGTGGTTTTCACACGGTTCCTTCATTCCGATGCTGATATTCACTTCACGGGAGATATCCATGCGGGGTAAGTATATCATAATCCAAATGCGATTTCAACGGTGTATCTATAATATTTATTGTGTTTTTTTGCATTTGTGTCCTGCTTTGCCGTTTTTCGTTCTTTGGCCTTTCAGGAAGCCCGGCGGCAGTGGCAGGCTACATTGAGCAACATTCACAGACACCGGCAGAAAAGGCGGAGAGGAATCGTCTTTCTGCTTTCTTGACGGTAATCGAGCGCTTATGCTATAATTCAGGCAGAGCTTGTCCCTCCCCCTGCACACGCATCGGGCTCGTACACTCGTCCGCGTGGGCCGTTTCACCTGATTCAGGCGAATCTGCCCATTTTGTTTTCCCCGCCCTTATAAGGAGGTTCACATGAAAAAAGTCGGTATTATCATGGGCAGCGACAGCGACCTGCCAATTCTGCGCAAAGCCATGGACACCCTGGATGCTTTGGGTATCCCCTACGAAGCGCATGTGTATTCCGCCCACCGCACACCGGAGCAGGCACGTGCATTCGCCCTGCACGCCCGGTCAAACGGCTTCGGCGCAATCATTGCCGCAGCCGGTATGGCTGCGCACCTGGCTGGGGCCATTGCAGCCAATTCTACCCTTCCTGTCATCGGGATTCCCTGTAAATCCACCACTCTAGACGGCATTGACGCCCTTTTGTCAACAGTCCAGATGCCCTCCGGCATTCCTGTAGCCACTGTTGCCATCAATGGGGGTGTCAATGCCGCTTTGCTTGCCGCCCAGATTCTGGCCGTCGGCGATGAAGCTCTGGCCGCCCGGCTGGATGCCAAGCGGGCAGCCGACAGCGAGAAGGTACTCAGCAAGGATGCCGCCCTACAGGCGGAGCTGCGTAAATAAGGGGGGACTTCACATGGGTGGTTTCTTTGGCGCTGCATCCCGCCGCAACTGTGTTCTGGATGTATTCTTCGGCACGGACTACCATTCCCACCTGGGTACCCGCCGAGGCGGCATGGCCGCCTGGGACAAGGACGTGGGAATGCAGCGGGAAATTCACAATATTCAGAATTCCCCCTTCCGCACCAAGTTCGAGGGAATTGTCAGCGAGATGACCGGCACCACCGCCATCGGCTGCATTTCCGACACCGACCCCCAGCCCATTCTGATTCGCTCCCGGCTGGGCGTTTACGCCATCTGCACCATTGGCATCATCAACAATGCAGAGGCTCTGATTCAGACCCATCTGCACAGCTCCGGCGGCCACTTCGACAGTATGACCGGCGGCCGGGTGAATTCCAATGAGCTTATCGCCGCCTTCATCGACCAGAAGGACAGCTTCGCCGACGGCATCCGCTATGCCCAGGACATGATTGAGGGCACCGCCTCCATTCTGATTATGAAGGACGGCGGGCACCTGATTGCCGCCCGGGACAAAATGGGCCGACTGCCCATTGTCATTGAGAAGGATGCCGACGGCTACGCCGTCACCTTCGAGGATTACGCCGGTGAAAAGCTGGGCTACGAGGTGGTTCGGGAGTTGGGCCCGGGGGAAATCGTGGAAATCTCCCCGGAGGGCATCACCCAGCTGGCACCGCCCCGGAAGGACATGAAAATCTGCGCCTTCCTGTGGTCCTACTACGGCTACCCCACGGCCTGCTACGAGGGCCGCAACGTAGAGGCCATGCGCTACCGCAACGGGCGGCTGATGGCCAAGCGGGACAAGGAAAACGGCGTGGCCCAGGACATTGACTATGTGGCCGGTGTTCCGGACTCCGGCACCCCCCACGCCATTGGCTACGCCAACGAAAGCGGCATTCCCTTTGCCCGCCCCTTCATCAAGTATACCCCCACCTGGCCCCGGAGCTTTATGCCCGCCAACCAGAGCGAGCGGAATATGGTGGCCAAAATGAAGCAGATTCCCGTGGACGAGCTGATTCGGGACAAGAAGCTGCTGTTTGTGGACGACAGCGTGGTGCGGGGCACCCAGCTCCGGGAGACCGTTGAATTCCTGTATGAGCACGGTGCCAAGGATGTGCACATCCGCAGCGCCTGTCCCCCCATTCTCTATGGCTGCAAGTTCCTGAATTTCTCCCGCTCCAACTCCGAAAACGAGCTGATTGCCCGGGCCACCATCCTGGAGCTGGAGGGAGAAGAGGGCCTGAACCATCTGGAGGAATATATGGACGGCAGCACCCAGCGGGGCAAGAATATGCGCCGGGCCATCTGCGAAAAGCTGCACTTTGCCTCCCTGGAATACCAATCCCTGGACGGCATCCTGGAGGCCATCGGCCTGCCCAAAGAATGCGTCTGCACCTACTGCTGGAACGGCAAGGGCTGAGCCCACTACATCATAAAAGGAGCGTCACAATATGGAACACAACAACTCCCAATCTGCCAGCTACGCTGCCGCCGGTGTGGACATCACCGCCGGTTACCGGGCCGTAGAGCTGATGAAAAAGCACATCGCCCGCACCAAGAACGAGGGCTGCCTGAATGACGTGGGCGGCTTCGGCGGCTGCTTTGGTCTGCCCATTGCAGGCATGGAGGAGCCGGTGCTGGTCTCCGGCACCGATGGCGTGGGCACCAAGCTGAGAATCGCCCAGCTGCTGGACAAGCACGACACCATTGGCATCGACTGTGTTGCCATGTGCGTCAACGACGTCATCTGCTGCGGTGCCCGGCCCCTGTTCTTCCTGGACTATATCGCCTGCGGCAAGAACATCCCCGAAAAGATTGCCCAGATTGTGGCCGGTGTGGCAGAGGGCTGCGTTCAGTCCGGCTCCGCCCTGATTGGCGGCGAGACCGCCGAGCACCCCGGCATGATGGCTGAGGATGACTATGACCTGGCCGGATTCTCCGTGGGCATTGTGGACAAAAAGAAAATCATCGACAATTCCCGGATGGCTCCCGGAGATGTGGTGATTGCCCTGGCCTCCACCGGTGTGCACTCCAACGGCTTCAGCCTGGTGCGTAAGGTCTTTGATGTGGAGAACAATCCTGAGCTGATGAAGCCCAACGATTTCCTGGGGGGCAAGTCCATTGCCGAAACCCTGCTGACCCCCACCAGGATTTATGTAAAGAGCATTCTGGCCCTGCTGGAGCAGGTGGACGTGAAGGGCATCAGCCACATCACCGGCGGCGGCTTCTATGAGAACATCCCCCGCTCCATCCCCGACGGTCTGTGCGCCGAAATCGACCGCAGCGCCATCCGCATTCTGCCCATCTTCCAGCTGATTGCCCAAACCGGCAGCATCCCCCAGCGGGATATGTTCAACACCTTCAACATGGGCGTGGGCATGAGCGTGGTTGTCCCCGCCTACCAGGCCCAGAAGGCACTGGAAATTCTCACCGCGCAGGGCGAGGATGCCTATGTAATCGGCACCATTGCCCAGGGTGAGGAAAAGGTGATTTTGAAATGAGCGCCCGGATTGCCGTACTGGTTTCCGGCGGCGGAACCAATTTACAGGCGCTGATAGATGCCCAGAAGGCAGGAACCCTCCACAGCGGCACCATTGCCCTGGTGGTTTCCAACGCTGCCGGAGCCTATGCCCTGGAGCGGGCGAAAAACGCCGGAATCCCCGGCGTTACCCTGCTGAAAAAGCAGCTGGGCGGCCAGGCAGGCTTTGAAAGCGCCTTGCAGCAAACTCTGGAGGAATATCAAATTGACGTGATTGTGCTGGCGGGCTTTATGACCATCCTCTCCGGCAACTTCACCGACAAATGGCCCCGGCGGATTCTCAACATCCACCCCGCCCTGATTCCCAGCTTCTGCGGAGAGGGCTTCTATGGGCTGAAGGTACACCAGGCCGCCCTGCAATATGGCGTAAAGGTCACCGGTGCCACCGTCCACTTTGTCAATTCCATTCCCGACGGAGGAGAAATCATCGCCCAGAAGGCGGTGGAGGTGCTCCCGGGAGATACCCCCGAAATTTTGCAGCGCCGGGTCATGGAGCAGGCGGAATGGGTTCTGCTCCCCCAGGCCACAGAAATGGTGTGCGCTGCCCTGGTGCAGCAGACGCCCCCACAGAAATGAAAGGGAGGAACAACATGAACGTTTACGAGGTACAATCCATGCCGGCCCGCTTGCAGGGCAACACCTACCCCGGCCGGGGCATTGTGGTGGGCAAAACCGCCGACGGCAAGCACGCCGCCTTCGCCTACTTCATCATGGGCCGCAGCGCCAACAGCCGCAACCGTATCTTTACGGAGAAGGACGGAGCCGTGTTCACCGAGCCCTTTGATGCCAGCAAGGTAGAGGACCCCAGCCTGATTATCTACGCCGCCATCCGGAAATACGAAAACAAGCTCATTGTCACCAACGGCGACCAGACGGACACCGTCTGGAAGGGGCTAAAGGCAGGGCTTCCCTTTGCAGATGCCCTGGCACAGCGGTGCTTTGAGCCGGATCCCCCCAATTTCACCCCCAGAATCAGCGCCATGGCCACCTTCGCCCAGGGGGACTTCTCCTACCAGATGAGCATTCTCAAATCCGGCGACGAGGAAGGCAGCTTCTGCAACCGCTACACCTACAGCTACGGCAGCGCCAAGGCCGGCGTGGGGCATTTCATTCACACCTATGTGTGCGACGGCAGCCCCATCCCCACCTTCCAGGGGGAGCCGGAGCGGGTGAGCATCCCCAATGACATCGACAGCTGGACTTCCGACATCTGGAACGCCCTGGATGAAAACAACAAAATCTCCCTGTACGTCCGCTTCGTGGACCTGGCAACCGGCCACGAGGAAAACCGCATGATTAACCGGAACAAGTGAGGTAAACGTCATGAAAGAATTTGCTCTGAAATACGGCTGCAACCCCAACCAGAAGCCCGCCTCCATCTATATGGCAGACGGCAGCGACCTACCCATTACCATTCTCAATGGCCGCCCCGGCTACATCAATTTCCTGGATGCCCTGAACTCCTGGCAGCTGGTGAAGGAGCTGAAGGCCGCCACCGGGCTGTGCGCCGTCACCTCCTTCAAGCATGTGTCCCCCACCTCGGCCGCTGTGGGGAAGCGTCTGCCCCCTCAGCTGAAAAAGGCCTGCTTTGTGGATGACATTCCGGAGCTGGACGACAGCCCCCTGGCCTGCGCCTATGCCCGTGCCCGGGGCACCGACCGGATGTGCTCCTTCGGCGACTGGGTGGCACTGTCCGACCAGTGCGACGTAACCACCGCCAAGCTCATTGCCCGGGAGGTTTCCGACGGCGTGATTGCCCCCGGCTACACCCCGGAGGCCCTGGAAATCCTGAAAGCCAAGCGCAAAGGGAATTATAATGTAGTTGCCATTGACCCTGACTATGTTCCCGCCCAGCAGGAGACCAAGATGGTATACGGCATCACCTTCCAGCAGGGCCGCAACAATTTTAAGATTGACGAGAGTCTGCTGACCAATCTGGTCACCGAAAAGAGGGAGCTGCCGGAAAGCGCCAAAATTGACCTGATTGTGTCTCTGATTACCCTGAAATACACCCAGTCCAACTCCGTCTGCTTTGCCTATGACGGGCAGGCCATCGGCGTGGGGGCCGGGCAGCAGTCCCGGATTCACTGCACCCGTCTGGCCGGTTCCAAGGCCGACACCTGGTTCCTGCGGCAGCATCCCAAGACCTTGGCGCTGCCCTTCCAGGAGGACCTGGGCCGCCCCAACCGGGACAATGTGATTGACGGCTACATCAACGGCAACGAAGAGGATGTGTGCGCCGAGGGCATCTGGCAGAATTACTTCACCAGCCAGCCGGAGCGGCTGACCGAAGCCGAGAAGCGGGCCTTCCTGGACGGCATTACCGGGGTTTCCCTGGGCTCCGATGCCTTCTTCCCCTTCGCCGACAATATCAAGCGGGCCTATGCCTCCGGCGTTTCCTACATTGCCCAGCCCGGCGGCTCCATCCGGGATGATTTGGTCATCGAGGAGTGCAACAAGGACGGCATCGTCATGGCCTTCACCGGTATGCGCCTGTTCCACCACTAAGCCCCATTTTCCCCCAGGGGTGCCCAATAGGCGGCCTCTGGGGGCGCAGCCGCCCCCAGGCTTTCCCCGGGGGCAATCCCTTATCCTGGAAGTTGACATTCCGAAACGGAGGATTCTATGAAAATCATGGTTGTCGGTGGCGGCGGGCGAGAGCATGCCATCATTAAAAAACTGAAAGAAAACGAAGACGTAACTGAAATCTACGCCCTGCCCGGCAACGGCGGCATTGCCGCAGATGCCACCTGCGTCAATATCGGCGCAACGGACATCCCGGGTCTGGTGGCGTTTGCCACGGAAAACCGCATTGACTACGCCGTGGTAGCACCGGACGACCCGCTGGTGCTGGGTGCCGTGGATGCACTGAACGAAGCGGGGATCCCCTGCTTCGGCCCCAGAGCCAACGCTGCCATTATTGAAGGCAGCAAGGTCTTCTCCAAAAACCTCATGAAGAAATACGGCATCCCCACCGCCGAATATGCCGTATTCGACAGCATGGAGGCCGCACTGCGCTACCTGGAGTCCGCCCCCATCCCCACCGTCATCAAGGCGGACGGTCTGGCCCTGGGCAAGGGCGTGATTATCGCCCAGACCCGCCAGGAGGCCATGGATGCTGTCAAGTCCATGATGGAGGACAAGGTGTTCGGCAAAAGCGGCGAGCACATTGTCATTGAGGAATTTCTCACCGGCCCCGAGGTGTCCGTTCTGGCCTTCACCGACGGAAAGGTGGTTAAGCCCATGGTCTCCAGCATGGACCACAAGCGTGCCGGAGATGGGGATACCGGCCTGAACACCGGCGGCATGGGCACCGTTGCCCCCAATCCCTACTATACCCCCGCCATGGCCCGGCGGTGCATGGAGGAAATCTTCCTGCCCACCATCGCCGCCATGAACGCCGAGGGGCGCAGCTTCACCGGATGCCTGTATTTCGGCCTGATGCTCACCCCCAACGGCCCCAAGGTGATTGAATACAACTGCCGCTTCGGCGACCCGGAGACCCAGGTAGTGCTGCCCCTGCTGGAAAGCGATTTGCTGACCATTATGCAGGCCACCACCAACGCTACCCTTGCCGAAACCGAAGTAAAATTTGCCGACAAATATGCTTGCTGCGTGATTCTCGCCTCCAAGGGCTACCCGGTTCACTACGAAAAGGGCTTCCCCATCACCATGACCCCGGAGGCTGCCGCCCACACCTATGTGGCAGGTGCAAAGCTGCAAGACGGGAAGCTGGTCACTTCCGGCGGGCGGGTCACCGGCACCACCGCCGTGGCAGACAGCCTGGAAGAAGCCATCCGGGAAGCCTACCGGCTCAGCGATGGAGTTCGGTTTGAAAACGCCTATCGCCGCTGCGACATTGGGCAGCGAGCCCTGCAAGCATCCAACTGATTGGGAGGAAAAACAAAAAATGGTATACCGCGTATTTGTGGAAAAGAAGCCCGGCCTCGCCCCCGAGGCAGCAGGACTGCTCAGCGACTGCCGCTCCTTCCTGGGCATCAAGAAGCTGGAAAATGTCCGGATTCTCAACCGCTACGATGTGGAAAACATCGACGAAGCCCTGTTTGACTATGCCCGCACCACCGTGTTCTCTGAGCCCCAGCTGGACTATGTTTCCGCCGAGGCGGACCTGAGCGATGCCAATGTGGTGTTTGCCGTGGAGCCCCTGCCCGGTCAGTTTGACCAGCGTGCCGACTCCGCCGCCCAGTGCATTCAGCTGCAAAGCCAGGGGGAGCGCCCCACCGTCCGCAGCGCCAAGGTGTACGCCCTGTATGGCAAGCTGACCAAAAAGGACGTGGAGGCCATCAAGCACTACGTCATCAATGCGGTGGAGGCTCGGGAAGCCTCCCTGGAAAAGCCGGAAACCCTGAAGGTGGAGTATGCCGCCCCGGAAACCGTGGAGACGGTGAAGGGCTTCATCAAAATGAAGGATGCCGCCCTGCAAAAGCTGCTGGACAAGCTGGGGCTTGCCATGGATTTGGACGACCTGCGGTTCCTGCAAGCCTATTTCCGGGACCAGGAGCACCGGGACCCTACCATCACCGAGGTGCGGGTGGTGGATACCTATTGGTCTGACCACTGCCGCCACACCACCTTCTCCACCCACATTGACGCAGCCCACATTCAGGACGAGGCGGTAAAGGCCGCCTACCAGCGCTATCTGGATGCCCGGGTGGAGGTCTACGGCGCCCAGAAGGCTGCCGCCCGGCCCCAGACCCTGATGGACATTGCCACCATCGGCACCAAAACCCTGAAAAAGCGGGGGCTGCTGCCGGAGCTGGACGAGAGCGAGGAGATCAACGCCTGCTCCATCCATGTGCCCACCACCATCGACGGCAACCAGGAGGACTGGCTGCTGATGTTCAAGAACGAAACCCACAACCACCCCACCGAGATTGAGCCCTTCGGCGGCGCAGCCACCTGCATCGGCGGCTGCATCCGGGATCCCCTGTCCGGGCGTGCCTATGTGCACCAGGCCATGCGTGTCACCGGCGGCGGCGACCCCCGGGTCAGCCTGAAGGACACCGTCAAGGGCAAGCTCCCCCAGCGGAAGCTGGCAACCACCGCTGCTGCCGGTTACTCCTCCTATGGCAACCAGATTGGCCTTGCCACCAGCCATGTGGCGGAAATGTACCACGAGGGCTATATCGCCAAGCGGCTGGAATGCGGCGCTGTGGTTGCCGCTGCCCCTGCCGCCAACGTGCGCCGGGAGGTTCCCGCCCCCGGGGATGTGGTTATCCTGCTGGGCGGCCGCACCGGTCGTGACGGCATCGGCGGTGCCACCGGCTCCTCCAAGAGCCACAACATGAAGTCCCTGCAAACCATGGCCTCCGAGGTACAGAAGGGCAACGCCCCCGAGGAGCGGAAGATTCAGCGCCTGTTCCGCAACGGCCAGGTCACCCGGCTGATTAAGCGCTGCAACGACTTCGGCGCCGGCGGCGTGTCCGTTGCCATTGGCGAACTGGCTGCCGGTCTGCGGATTGACCTGGATGCCGTGCGGAAGAAATACGAGGGCCTGGACGGCACCGAGCTGGCAATTTCCGAATCCCAGGAGCGCATGGCAGTGGTGGTTAACCCTGCCGATGCCGATGCCTTTATTGCGGCGGCCCAGGCAGAAAACCTGGAAGCCTATCGGGTGGCTGTGGTCACCGAGGAAGCGCGGATGGTCATGCAGTGGAAGGGCAACGAAATTGCAAACCTGAGCCGTGCCTTCCTGGATACCAACGGTGCTGTCAAGCACACCAGCGTGGAGGTAGCCGCCAAGCAGCGGCAGCAGCTGGATGCCCCCCTGTTCTCCTCCCTGCGTCAGATGGCTTCCAGCCTGAAAACCGCCAGCCGCCGGGGCCTTACCGAGCGCTTTGACGGCTCCATTGGGGCCGGTTCCGTGCTGATGCCCTTCGGCGGCAGGACCCAGACCACCCCGGCCCAGGCCATGGCAGCCCTGTTCCCGGTGCTGCCCGGTCAGCACACCACCCAGGCCAGCGTCATGACCTGGGGCTGCGACCCCGACCGGCTGAGCATCGACCCCTATGTGGGTGCCCATGATGCCGTTTACAATTCCATGGCAAAGCTGGTGGCCGCCGGTGCGGATTACCACGATGCCTATTTGACATTGCAGGAGTTCTTTGAGAAGCTGAGAAATGAGCCCCAGCGCTGGGGCAAGCCCTTTGCCGCCCTGCTGGGCGCTCTGGATGCCCAGCTGGAGCTGGGTGCCGCTGCCATCGGCGGCAAGGACTCCATGAGCGGCTCCTTCCTGGACCGGGATGTGCCCCCCACGGTGATTTCCTTTGCCATTGCGCCGGTGGATGCCTCTAAGGTGCTCTCCCCCGAATTTAAGGCAGCCAACCATCCTGTCTACCTGATTGCCCCCACCGACGGCACCCAGGAGGCCATCAAGGCCAGCTGGGATACCTTCCTGCACCTGCATCACCAGGGTAAGGTCTGCGCCGCCTGGGCAGTGGAAAACGGTGCCGCTGAGGCTGTGATGAAGATGAGCTTCGGCAACGAGATTGGCTTCACCGGCGAAAACTTCTCCGACTGGTACACCCAGGGTGCCGGCTGCCTGATTGCCGAGCTAAGCGGCGACGTGTTCCTCCCCGGTGTTATTAAGATTGGCTACACCACCCAGGCCCCGGTTATCCGGCTGGGTCAGGACGAGGCTTCCATCGAGGAGCTGCGGAGCCTGAACGAAAGCACCCTGGCAGACGTGTATCCCACCAAGGTCACGGAAAATACCACCGAAATCCCCCCCTTCTGCCATGAGGCAAGCGCCTATCCCGCCCCCGCCATCAAGACTGCCCGGCCCAAGGTGCTGATTCCCGTGTTCCCCGGCACCAACTGCGAATATGACTCCGCTCGGGCCATGATGGATGCCGGTGCAGAGGCAGAAATTGCGGTGATTCGCAACCTGACCTCCGCCGATGTGCAGCGCAGTGCCGAGGAATTTGCCAGAAAGGCAGCCTCCGCCCAGATGATTTTCCTGCCCGGCGGCTTCTCCGGCGGCGACGAGCCGGACGGCTCCGCCAAGTTCATCACCGCTTTCTTCCGCAATCCCGCCATCCGGGAGCAGGTGACGGCGCTGCTGGAAAACCGGGACGGCCTGATGCTGGGCATCTGCAACGGCTTCCAGGCGCTGATTAAGCTGGGTCTGGTGCCCTACGGCAAGATTATCGACACCGACAGCACCTGCCCCACCCTGACCTACAACATCATCGGTCGCCACCAGTCCAAGATGGTGCGCACCCGCATCTGCTCCAACAAGTCCCCCTGGCTGTCCGATGCCGCCGTTGGCAGCATCTGCACCGTGCCCATCTCCCACGGCGAGGGGCGGTTCTACGCCAGTGACGAGCTGGTGCAGCAGCTGGCAGCCAACGGGCAGATTGCCACCCAGTATGTTGACCTGGCAGGCAATCCCACCATGGACACCGAATTCAACCCCAACGGCTCTGTGTTCGCCATCGAGGGCATCACCTCCCCCGACGGTCGTGTGCTGGGCAAGATGGGGCACAGCGAGCGCATTGGCAAGAGCCTGTATCGCAACGTCCCCGGGGAATATGACATTCACCTGTTCCGGAATGCCGTGAAGTATTTTAAGTAATCAATAAGCCCAAAAAGAGGAGGTACGCCGTGTGACGTACCTCCCTTTTTATTGGGGTTATTCAATTTTCATCAGCTTTTCGTCCAGCTTCCGGCTTTTCAGCGCATAGAACAGGATGGTTCCCACCACCAGCAGGGCAATCAGCTCTCCCAGTGCCACAAACAGGGCGTTATACCAGAAGCTGGCCTCCCCGATGTAATAGGTCAGCTCCCAGCCCACCAGCAAGCCGTTGGTCAGGGCGGGCAGCAGCAGCCCCACCAGGGGATAGCCCTTCACGGTAATCCTCCGGGTCATCCACATTCCCTGGGCTGCCAGGAAGGTTGCCAGTGTGCCCACCAGCCAATCCAGGGGCAAGGTTCCGGCATATGTCAGATTGAACAGCAGGCAGCCGATGGTCAAGCCCGGCACGGCGGCAGGGGTGAAGAATGCCAGCACCAGCATGGCCTCGCTGATGCGCACCTGAATTGCCATACTGGTGGATTCCGGCCACAGGAAATACTGGGCATAGGTCAGCACGGTATTCAGCGCCGCAATCACCGCCGCCTGGGTGATGATGCGGGTGGTTTTGGATGTGTTTTTCATAGTGTTCTCCTTACAATAAAAAATGGTCACGGCAGACGTGACCACGATAAAACAAATGGGCGCAAAATGCGCCCATCTGATACAATCAAAATCCTAGTTTTGTTTACCGACAGGATGGTCACGAACTGTCCTATGAAGTTATGCTGGGAGTATACCCCATTTGGGGGAATTTGTCAAGCGCTCAAAATACCCAGAACCAACCACCGCCCGAAACATTGCCGTTTCCGGGCGGTACACCGAATGGCAAACGGTAAAGACACCAGCGCTCCGTAGGGGCGATGAAAATCGCCCGCAACCCGGGATTTTAGCAAGTACCCGGTTGATTAGTACCCGCCCCCGCAACCGTTCCCGGCTCCCTCAGAGAGGGAGCCGGGAAGGGCGGGTACCATTCATCCAGCCGCCCGGAAACCGCAAGGTTGCGGGCGATTTTCATCGCCCCTACGGGAACTCAGAGGATTTGACATTTTACCATTTATCCGGCCACTCTCCCCGGGGATGGGTTACAGATTCTCGAATCTCTTTGCGCCCTTGGTGTCCAGCCAGCGGGTCAGTGCTGCGGAAAGTGCGCCAAACAGCGCTGCCACGGCTGCGAGATACCCATTCGCTCCCATCACATTCCGGGTCAGGTAGCCGCCACCGGCCACCAGCACGGGCATTGCAAAGGCCAGCAGCATCATTACAAACACATTGAGGCTCTGCTTAATCACCAGTGCCTCGTTGGTCCAGTTCAGATTGGGCCGCAGCACCCCCAAAGTCAGGCCGAGGGCGCCGAAGAACCAGTTGAACATCACAAAGAACAGGCAGCACAGCCCAACCGTCCAGCCGGACAGCCCCAGGCACCAGCCCAGCACCGTCACCGCCAGCAGCATGGGCACCAGGTTCAGGCGGATATGCACCGACAGCTTGGCCCGCAGCACCTGCTTGCCGGTTACCGGCAAGGTGTGGAGAATCCAGATGGTCTTCCCCTCCAGGGACACCGAGGGGGTGGAAACCATGTCCATGGCGGTGAGGAAGCCCACGGCAACCACAATCACCATGGGCAGCACCGCCGGTGCAAAGGGGACCATTTCCCCCACGGCTGCCACCAGCCCATCCATATCGTTCTTCTTCACCAGGGCAAAGGCCGACAGCAGCAGCATCAACGCAATGCCCAGACCGGTATTGAGCAAATACGTGGGGCTGCTGACAAACCGCCGCAGCTCTCGCTTCCGCAGCGCTGCCGGGACACCGCTCCATTTGACGCTGACCTTGCCGGTGCGCTTTGTGCTGCCCTGGGTTTTGGTGGCAATCCGCAGGAAGGTCCGGGACAGCACCATGTAGCACAGCCCAAAAAGGGCCAGAGTCACGCCGGTGAAAATCAGCATGGAGGAGGTGCTTCCGGCTGCTCCCCGGCCCAGCTGATACAGCAGATTGGCCCAAACCCGGACACCGTCTGCCAGTGCCTCCACATTCATCAGCAGCCGCTGAATCAAATCCATCATGTTGAAGCACACATAATAGTATCCGCCCAGGAATACCAGGGTGGCGGCAGCCGCCGCCAGGCTTTTGTTTTTAATCCAACCGGCAGCCAGGGCCACCAGCCAGCCCAGAATGCAGGTAATTGCCGAAACCAGCAGGGCAATCACCGGCATCAGCACCAGCTGATACACCACCGCCAGCGCTCCCACGCCCCCCTGCATCCAGCCGCAGATGCAGGCAGGAAGCCACACGCAGCCGCTGTACAGCAGGCTCAGGCCATACACCAGGCTGATTCTGGTCAGCAGAATGTCCGCCGGGGGAATGGGCATGGACAGCAGCAGCTCGTTGTCCTTTGCCATGTAGAGGGTGGCATAGGTATTAAACACGCTGCCAAAGGTGCCCAGCAGCACCGACAGCAGCCCCATAAGCACATAATACAGCCACGCCATGTCCACTTCAAACAGCGGCTCCGCCAGAATGTAGCCCATGCCGAAGAACATTCCGCACAGCAGCAGCATAACCGCCCCAAACATCAGGAACATCCCGGCGATTCCGGCCCTGCTTCTGGGCTTTCCGGTTTTCCGGCTTACAAAATAGGAGCGGAAGCACTCCATATACTGCTTCCGAATCAAGGCTTTCCGCATGATTAGCCCTCCAATTCCAGGAAAACGGATTCCAGGCTGGTGTCCCCCTTCACTTCCTCCATGGTGCCGGAGCGAATGAGCTTGCCGCCCTTGATGATGGCAACCTTGTCGCAGAGTTTTTCTGCCACCTCCAGCACATGGGTAGAGAAGAAAATTGCGCCGCCCCGGTCGCACACCTGGCGCATCATGCCCTTGAGCGTGTGGGCAGCCTTGGGGTCAAGACCCACGAAGGGCTCATCCATCAGGATCAGGTGGGGCTCATGGATCCAGGCGGAAATAATGGCAAGCTTCTGCTTCATGCCGTGAGAGTAGGCGCTGATGGGCTGGTTCAGGTCGCCGGTGAGCTCGAAGGTGTCTGCCAACTCCTGAATCCGCTGCTTCCGCCGGTCGGCGGGGATGGCGAAAATATCCCCCACAAAGTTCAGGTACTGCATTCCGGTCATGAACTCATACAGGTCGGGATTGTCCGGAATGTACGCCATCTTTTTCTTGCAGCCGATGGGGTCTTTCTGAATGGAAACTCCGTCAATCAGAATTTCACCGCTGTCGAACTGCATGATGCCCGCCACGCTTTTCAGGGTGGTGGTCTTTCCGGCGCCGTTGTGGCCGATGAAGCCATAGATTTCCCCCTGCCGGATGTGCAGGGTCAGGTCATCCACCGCTTTTTTCTCCCCGTAGGTTTTGGTAAAATGGTCAATTTTCAGCATAATTTCCCCTCATTTCATATATGGATGTTCAATATGGAATACTTCTTCAAACCGGAGCAGGCGCTGGCCATCAAAGGTCAGGCAGACGATGTACGGCATCCAGTCTACGATGCGCAGAAAATCCTCACAGCCGAAGCCCGGACGGTAGAAATTCAGGATGGTACTCAGCGCCGTGCCGTGGGTGCCAACCGCAAGGGTCTTCCCGGGATTGTCTGCCAAAAGCGCCTCCAGGGCTTCCACATTCCTTTTCTGAGTCTGACCCAGCGTCTCTCCCCCCGGCTCGCACCAGGAAAAATCCTGCCAGCGCTGACGCAGGGGCGTATTTCCTGCGTCCTTGAACCCGGCATTGCCTCCCTCGCCGCTCTGCCGTTCCCGCAGACGCTCATCCGTCCGGATGGGCAGGTTGTGCTCCCGGGCGGCCTGTGCAACGGTGTCCAGACTGCGGCGGTAGGGGCTGCAATAAAAGGCATCAATGGGAACATCCCGCAGAACCCGGGCAACCTCCACGGCATCTGCCATGCCCTGCGCTGTCAGGGGGCGGGTGCGGTCATCCCGGTGGGAAAACTCCGACTGGCAGTGCCGGACGAAATAGACGGTGGTCAAAGGCGGAAGCCGCTCCAAATCAATCCAGTAGCGCTGCTCCCAAACGCCGTTATCGTCCATCACTTCATTTTCCAGCACACCGCCGTTGTTCCTGATGGATTTGGCAGAGCCGATGTT
This sequence comes from uncultured Oscillospiraceae bacterium, assembly GCA_934567355.1. Taxonomy (GTDB): domain Bacteria; phylum Bacillota; class Clostridia; order Oscillospirales; family Oscillospiraceae; genus Faecousia. The sequence continues at coordinate 7,869 of CAKTJC010000023.1, read as the reverse complement.
ATCCTTATCGCAGGTCATCAGCACCCGCTCGATGCCCAGCTTGCGGCACTCCTCCAGGGCAAGGCGAATCATGGCCGTGGCATAGCCCTTGCGGCGCTCGCTGGGGCGGATGCCGTCGCCGATATGGCCGCCGAATTGAATCAGATTCTCATTGAGATAATGGCGGATGTTCACCGCCCCCACAAAGATATTCCGCTCCAAATCCAGGCAGAAGAACACGGAGTCCGGCACACGGCCGTCCTTTGCCTCCTTCAATTCCAGGTGGGCAAGATAGTTGTCAAAATCCCGGTAGTCATTTTTCCGAATGGCATAGGGTGAAAAGTTCTGCTCGAAAGCCAGCCACTCCCCCATCATATCCTCCAGCTGGGGGCGGTATTCCGGGGTGAGCTTTACCAGTTTTATATTCATGCTCCCTCCTCCGCATTCGCGTCCGCCGACCAGTCCAGCCGGAAGCCGCCCGCGTGATCCTCGCCACGGACGGTAACTGCGTAGATACCCGGCTGGAGATTGACCGTGAAGCTGCCGCTCTCGGTCAGATTGCCGGTGTACACCGGCTCCTGCCCCGGCTGGGCAATTTCCAGATGCAGCGTGCCCGCCTGGGTGGTCACCTCCACCGCAACGGCGCCGGAGTGGGGCAGCCGCACCGTATAGCTCTCGGTGCCGTTATATCGGGCATAGGTCATTCCGGCGGCAGAATCGGTACTCCACCGCTCCACATCCCGATTCTTTTTGCCGCAGCCGGAAAGCAGCACCAGCGCTGCCAGCAGCAGCGCCAGAAATCGTTGTTTCAACAATTCATTCCTCTCTTCGTAACAGTGTTTCAAAACGTTCGTGTCATTATAGTATACTTTCCTTTCATTGTCAATAGAAATGTGAAAATATAAATTTTTCTTAAGATTTCTACTTATTCCGGAAGAAAAAGTGGTCTGCACTCTACATTATGCAGAGTGCAGACCATGTCATCAGATTTTTGGAAGCGCTGATTTACCGGCTTCCCTTGTCGTAGGGGACACCCTCAGCCTTGGGGGCGCGGGAACTCTTGGAGGTAAACGCCAGCACGATCATGGAGGCAACGAAGGGCATCATATTGTAGATCTCCTTCGGCCAGCCCAAGCGTGCCAGGAAACCGAACGAATCATAGATATTGGCCATGGCGCGGAACACTGCAAAGAACAGTGCCGCTGCCGCGATATTCAGCGGCTTCCACTGGCCGAAGATCATGACAGCCAGCGCCAGGAAGCCCATGCCTGCCACACCCATCTCGAAATTCCACTCGCCCACGGCAGGGACAATGTAGGCCATACCGCCGATGCCGCCCAGGGCTCCGGACATCAGCACACCCGCCCAGCGCATCTTGTATACGTTGATGCCCACGGAATCCGCTGCCTGAGGATGCTCGCCGCATGCCATCAGACGCATGCCGAAGCGGCTGCGGTACAGGATGAACCACGCCGCCACCAGTGCGATCACCGTGACCAGCAGGAACCAGTTGAGGGTCAGGGGGCCGACCTGGAAGGAGAAATTGGCGCTGTTAAAAATCTTGTTGGAATTGGTGGAGTAGACGATCTTCGGAGAATCGGAGCCGTTGATGCGCTTGGCAATGACCATGGCCAACGCCGTGGCCAGCAGGTTCAGCGCCGTACCGCCGATGGTCTGATCCGCCTTCAGGTTGATGGCAGAGAAGGCAAGCAGCGACGAATACAGAAGTCCCGCCACAGCGGAAGCCAGCACCGCCGCGATGACGCCCACAAAAACCGGGGCACCCCAGGCATTGAGCAGATTGATGGCAACAACGCCTACCAGGCCGCCGACGACCATGATGCCCTCCAAGGCGATGTTAATCACACCGGAGCGCTCCGAGAACATACCGCCCAAAGCAACCAGCGTCAGTACCGCGGCATACAGCAGCGTATATTTCATCAAAAGCCACATTAGGATTCAACCTCCTTCTTTTCCTCGGCAGCGCTCTTGCGGGGCTTGCCGTGAAGGCGCTTCATGATGGCGCTCTTAAACAGCAGGCTGAAGGCGCACAGGTAAATGACCACACCGGAGATAATATCCGAGACCTCGCTGGGGAAGAGCTTCGCCGTCATAAAGCCGCCGCCCACCGTGATATGGGAGATGAAAATGGCCGAGAAGATGCACCCAATGGGGTTCGACGAGGCCAGCAGCGCCACAGAGATGCCATTGAAGCCGGTGGCCGGAAGCATGGTGGAGACCAGCGGCTCCCATTCCTTGCTGCCGGACAGGTAGAACAGCCCCGCGCCCGCGCCTGCCAGCGCACCGGCAATGGTCATGGACAGGACAATGTTCGTCTTCTCGTTGATGCCGGCATAGCGGGCGGCGTTCTTATTAAAGCCGCATGCCTTCAGCTGATAGCCAAAGGTGGTCTTATTGATGATCACCCAAATCAGGATGGCAATGCCGATGGCAATGAAAATGCCGATGGTGGGCCGGAACATTTTGCCGAAATATTCCTTGCCGCCCACATTCACATTAAAGCTGGGCAGCAGCGCCTGGGGGGCGGATTCCTTCAGGGTGAAGGTTTTGGTGGTTTTCAGATTGAACATGGGGCCGTTTCCGCCCTGATAGATCAGGGGGTTCACCGCATACAGGCCGATCCAGTTGAACATGATGGCGGTAATGACCTCGTTGACGTTCAGATATGCCTTGAAGAAACCGGGGATCGCGCCCCAGATCGCGCCGCCCACAGCGGAAGCAATCAGGCACACCCACCAGGGCATTTTCAGCACGATGGCAAAATACAGTGCCATGAATGCGCCCACGGTATACTGTCCGGCCGCACCGATATTGAACAGGCCGGTTTTATAGGCAAAAGCCACAGAAAGGCCGGTCATGATCAGGGGGGCAGCCTGGAGAATCTCCATACGGACAGCCATGCCCATCATGTTTGCCTTTGCATAGAAGCCGCCCTGCACAATGGGCTTAAAGCCCTGCTCCCAGGTGATTTTCAGAAGATTGCCGAAGGTGAACTGGTCGCCGTTCTGGCTCATGGTGATGCCGCCCAGAATCAGCAGCACCACAAAGCCCACGGCCAGGCCTGACAGAACGCAAATCAGGGAGGCCAGCAGGGATGCCGCGCCGCCGGATGCGCCGGTGGACAGGCGGGGAGAATTGTTTTTCTTTGGCATGATGGCTCCTCCTTATTCTGCGCGTTTGGCACCGGCCATGTACAGACCCAGGGTCTGCACATCGGTGGTCTTGGGATCAAACTCGCCGACGATCTCGCCCTCGTACATCACCAGGATGCGGTCGGAGAGGTTCATCACCTCGTCCAGCTCCAGGGAAACCAGCAGCACCGCCTTTCCGGCGTCCCGCTGGGCAATGATCTGCTTGTGGATATACTCGATCGCGCCCACGTCCAGGCCGCGGGTGGGCTGGACGGCGATAAGCAGCTGGGGCTCCCGGTCGATCTCCCGGGCGACAATGGCTTTCTGCTGATTGCCGCCGGACATGCTGCGGGTGATGGTGGCGCTGCCCTGGCCGCTGCGGACGTCATACTGCTGGCTCAGCCGGTCGGAATACTCCCGGACGGCGTTCTCACGGATAAAGCCCAGGTGCTGGAATTCCGGCTCTCGGAAACGCTGGAGCACCATGTTGTTTTGCAGGGTATAGTCCAGCACCAGACCATGCTTGTGCCGATCCTCCGGGATATGGGAAAGGCCCATGGCGTTGCGCTGACGGATGGAGGCATGGGTCACATCCTTGCCGTCCAGAATGATCTTGCCGCTGCTCATTTTTTCCAGACCGGTCAAAGCGTTGATAAACTCGGTCTGGCCGTTGCCCTCAATACCGGCAAGGCAGACAATCTCCCCTTCCCGCACCGTCAGGCTCACGTTCTTCACGGCATTGTTGTTGTGCAGCTTGGAGGGAACCGTCATGTTCTCTACCTGCAAGATCACCTTGCCCGGCACGCAGTCGTCCTTCTCGGTCACCAGCTGCACGTCTCTGCCCACCATCAGGCGGGACATCTCCTCCACAGAGGTATCCGCCACCTCCACGGTGCCCATATACTTGCCCTTGCGCAGCACGGAGCAGCGGTCGGCTACTGCTTTGATTTCCGCCAGCTTGTGGGTAATGAACAGGATGGACTTGCCCTCTTTCTTGAAGGAGCGCATGATCTCCATCAGCTCGTCGATCTCCTGGGGGGTGAGCACGGCGGTAGGTTCGTCAAAAATCAGGATCTCATTATCCCGGTAGAGCATTTTCAGGATCTCCACACGCTGCTGCATGCCCACGGAAATATCCTCGATTTTGGCATCCGGGTCAACCTTCAGTCCATACTTCTGGGACAGATCCATCACCCTCTGCCGCGCCGCTTTCCGGTCGACGATCGCGCCCTTCATGGGCTCGGCGCCCAGAATGATGTTATCCAGCACCGTGAAGCATTCCACCAGCTTAAAGTGCTGGTGCACCATGCCGATGTGCAGCGCCGTGGCATCGTTGGGATTGTTGATATGTACAACCTGCCCATCCTTTTTGATGACGCCGGATTCCGGCTGATACAGGCCGAACAGAATGCTCATCAAGGTGGATTTGCCCGCACCGTTCTCGCCCAACAACGCATGAATCTCCCCCCGCCGCAGCTGGAGGGTGACATTATCGTTGGCCTTGATGCCTGGGAACTCCTTGGTGATGTTCAGCATCTCGATCACATAGTCCTCCATAGAGTCACTCCTATCCCGGTTTGATTGTCTCATTATAGCGTATTTTCGCAACAAACACAATAGAAAATATACAATTTATTCAATTTTTGTTGATCATCCTCAATTGCCATCCGCATACGTGTGTCTCTTCCGCTTCCGTCTGTCACAATTTTTATCTTTGGAACCTCTGAATAAATCGCCTTTGGCTGGACGGAACTGCCACACTGCTGGGTATGCTGCGCTGTGATCTCCTTCCCTTCGGATGCGGCATTCACAGGGAACGGGAAAAAATTCCCCGGGAGCGGAATGCTCCCGGGGAACAATGCTATTTATGGGAAATGGATCAGGCGATCTCGTTGACGGTGATGCTCACTTCGGGCATCGCCTCGGTGGAGTTGCTCACGGTGATCTCGCCGGACTTGATCTGAGCCTTCAGTGCCTCGTAATCCTCAACAGTGAAGTGCTCCAGGCTCCAGGTTGCGGTGGGCAGACCCACATACTCGCCTTCCAGCAGGCCAAAGTTGGTCACCTTGCCGCCGTAGGTCTCCCACTCGCCCTTGTTCAGGGTGTCCAGCAGGGACTCGGTCACATTCTGCAGACCCTTCATGGCAGAGGTGATGATCAGATCGGAGATATAGCTCTGGTCAACGTCAACACCGATGACCTTGCCATTGTTCTTCTCGGCTGCTTCCAGTGCGGAGGTATAGATGCCGCCGCCGCAGGCGAAGACAACCTCGGTACCATTCTGGTACCAGCCTTCCATCTTTGCAGTGATCTCGGGAGAACCGAAGAACTGGCCGCCGTAGGTGTAGTTGATCTCCACTTCCGCGCCGGTCTCCTTGGCAGCAGCGTCAGCGCCCTGCACAAAGCCGTAGCCATAGCGGATAACAGCGGGAACAGCCATGCCGCCCAGGAAGCCCAGCTTGGTGTAGCCTTCCTTCACAGCTGCGTAGCCTGCCAGATAACCGGCCTGCTCCTCGGAGAAGGTCAGACAGGCAACATTGGCAGCGGGATCAACGTTGTCCAGGTCGCCGGCGCTCACGTCCACAGCGATGAAGTACACATTGGAGAGCTCTTCCATGTCCTGCACGGCCAGCACGGTAGCGCCGAACAGGTAGCCGGGCATAACAATCACGTTTGCGCCGTCGCTGGCAGCCTGCATCACAGACAGCACGCGGGCATCGGTGGAGTCCTCGGTGGGCTGATAGTAGGTGTACTCAATGTCGTTGGCCTTGCACCATGCCTCAACGCCCTGCCAGCAGGCCTGGTTGAAGGACTCGTCGTCGATGGTGCCCACGTCGGTAACCAGCGCTACCTTCGTGATGATGCCGGCCTCGGGAGCCTCAGTAGCTTCCTCGGTCTCTTCCTCTGCCACCTCGGGCTCGGTGGGGAGAGTGGGGCGGGTGGTGGATCTGCGCAGCTTCAAGGGAGCCTTGGTCTCCTCGGGAGCGGCCTCAGTAGCAACCTCGGGAGCCTCGGATGCTTCCTCAGCAGCAGGAGCGGGGGTAACCACGGTGACCTTGGTCAGATGGGTATTGGCTCCGTTGTACCAGTACAGGAAGCCCTCCACGTCGACCACATCGCCCACATTCAGGGCGCTCACGGCGGCGTACAGCTCGGAATCAGGACCGGTCAGGTAAGCTTCCACACAGAACTGCGCAGTCAGCTCACCGATCTCGAAGGTGACGTAAATGTCGTCGCCCGGCTCATCGTTCTTGTACTCAACCTTCTCAACGGTCAGGCCCTTAACGGAAACCAGCTCGTTCTGATGGTCGATCAGCTCTTCCTTGCCCAGCAGGTCGGTGACATCGACAGGCTCAGCGATGAAGCTGCCCTCTTCGATCTCGAAGGTAGCGTCGACAATCTCAATTTCGCCGCTCCACTCAGCCTTGACGCCCTTGACCAGGATCTTGGTGCCGGGAACCAGCTTGTCTGCATCCTCTTCGGCGCAGGCCATGTTGTAGATGAAGTAAGCGCCGTCTTCGCTCTGGGCGTAGACAGTGATCTTGCCTTCCCACCAGGACTGATGTGCCTGGACATAGGTCTCAACACAGACTTCGCTGTCCAGCTCGGCAGCGATGTACTCTGCATGAGTCATGGGCACGTCGGGAGCCGCAGTGGGTTCTTCGGTAGCTTCTTCGGTAGCTTCTTCGGTGACTTCTTCGGTGGGTGCTTCAGTGGCTTCCTCGGTAGGTGCCTCGGTGGCCTCTTCGGTGGGAGCCTCGGTCGCTGCCTCTGTGGGAGCCTCAGTTGCCTTGGTATCCGTAGATGCGCAGGCAGCCAGGGACAGAACCATGCTCAGAGCCAGCAGGATTGCCAGAAACTTTTTCATTTTTCTTCTCCTTGACCATTTGTTATTCTGTTGTTCAACCTGCAGGACCCGTTCCCACAGCATAAACACAGGTCCTATTATAAACGATTTTAAGAATAAATCAATGTTTATTGGCAAATTTTTCTTGGAATTTTCAAAACTGTACGGCAACAGGGGCATCGATCGTCATGGCATCCGGCTCCACGCTGCAGGTCATTGCCAGGATCCGGACGCCCTGCGCAGCGGCGCTGCACAGCGCCGCCGCAAAATCCGGGTCTGTCTGCGCGTTGGGCCGCAGGTATTTTGCCCGCGCCATCTGGATCACAAACAGGATGTAGGCGCCGTATCCCTCCTGCGCCGCCCGGATCAACCCATGCAGATGCTTGGTTCCCCGGGCGGTAGGCGCATCCGGGAACATGCACACGCCGTCATTTTCCAACGTAACGCCCTTCACCTCCAGGAAGCACTGCCTGCCGTCTTTCATAAAAGAGAAATCGAACCTGGAATCTCCGTGAACCGTCTCTGCCCGCAGTGCTTCCAGCGTCCCCAGCCCCCCGCCGCGCAGCCATTGCGCTGCTGCTGCATTGGGTGCCTGAGAATCCATGTTAATGAGCTGGCTGCCCTTCTGTACCGCAATCAGGTCGTATTTGGTCTTTCTGGCGGGATTCTCACAGCGCTGACAATATACGCGCGTGCCCCGAAGCAGAAGTTCCCTGCATCGGCCGGTATTTTTCACATGCACCGTCTCTACCCGTCCGCCGATCTCCACATAGGCAATAAAGCGGTTGGGACGCTCCAGGAAAATGCCGGGCTCCACATTCTGGTAGGTCATTTGTCAAATTCCTTTCTGCCCGAAAAAAATATGCCAGAGCGGACGGCTCTGGCATATTC
>CAKTJC010000022.1 GCA_934567355.1 uncultured Oscillospiraceae bacterium | reverse complement strand
CCATTGCCCGTCAGCTCATCCATCATGTTCAGGGCAATGACGGTGGGCTTCTGCAGCGTCAGCAGCTGCAGCGTCAGATAGAGATTGCGCTCGATATTGGTGGCATCCACAATGTTGAGGATGGCGTCGGGATTGGATTTCAGGATGAAATCCCGGGTGACGATCTCCTCCTGCGTATAGGGACGGATGGAATAGATGCCGGGCAGATCCACCACCTGATGCGTCGTTCCCCGAATGGTGCCCACCTTTTGATCCACAGTGACACCGGGGAAATTGCCCACATGCTGGTTTGCGCCGGTGAGGGCGTTGAACAGGGTGGTTTTGCCGCAGTTCTGGTTTCCTGCCAATGCAAAAATCATACCCGTTCCTCCTTCAGGGTGATCTTGGCTGCATCCTCCCGGCGGATGGTCAGCTCATAGCCCCGCACCCGGATCTGGATGGGGTCACCCATGGGGGCGACCTTGCGCAGTGTCACCTGCGTGCCGGGGATGAGCCCCATATCCAGAAAACGCAGCCGCAGCGCCCCCTCTCCGCCCACCTGGGCAATGGTGCCGGACTGTCCGATCTTCAAATCATCAATGGTCATAAGCAGCACTCCTTTGGAAGCTCTGAATAAATCGTCTGCGGCTGTGAGCGGATCTTTTCCACCCACTCTTCGATACCGAAAAATCTCTCGCGCACAGCTCTTGCCGATTTCATCAGAGTTTCCCTTTTTTCTTTCTGGGGTCATTATAAAAGACGAATTGCAATTTCGCAACAAAAAAATAGAAATTAGCCGATGCTAACCGCATGTTGCAGATGATTTTACACAATTTGTTTCCAATTCGGCAGCTTACGAAATTCCCCCGCATGGATGTTCCATGCGGGGGAGAGGCTTTACTTGCCGTATTCGCTCAGAGGCGTCATCCTGAATTCCAGCACCCGGTATTGGCGGATGATCTCTTCCGCCTGCTCCTGGGTGATGGACTGGTAGCGGAAGAAGCTGTAGTCATTGGGGTCGATGCGCTGTTCCCACTGCCTGGTTGCCAGGTTCATCCGAAGCTTGGTGTAAATTTCCGTCTTGGTGCTGTTTGTAAAATCAAAATACTGTGTTGGGCCGATGTCCATTTCATCGATGGTGTATACGTCCTGGATGACGCTGTTTTCACACAGGTAGCTGCCGAACCAGAGAGCCACCTCCTGCACGGCGGGATCTTCGATGCCGGGCAGCATTTTGATGACCTGCCAGATCAGCCCGGTGCTTTTATTCCGGATAATGGTCTCCGCATGGCCATCGCCGTCCCAATCGCTGACGCAGTATTCCAGATTCGCCGCATCGGTGTAATCCGCCAAAATGTGCTGCACATAGGTTTCAATGCTGCCGGCATACTCTGCCGGTGGCGACCACCGCGCCCCGTCCCAGGTGCGAAAGCCCAGAATGAAGGAGCGCCGCTTGGTTTCATCATCCGGCTCCGGTTGGGGGAACTCCGTCCGCATGGCCTCCGCCGCGTCCCGGTCGACGGGCTGGGGCGCAATGGTGTAGTCAAAGCAGTCGGCGATCTGCTGAGCCAGCTCCCGGGTCATGGGTGGGGCTGGATCGTCGGGCGTACTGGACGCCGGCAGCTGGTTCTCCGTGGAGATGTAGATCGTCCCGTCCGGTCGCTGGCAAAAAATGGCCAGGGCGTTGTCCCACGTTGCCAGCACCACCTGTGTGCCGTCCGCCGTGGTGTAATCCCACTGCTCCCAGGCATCCACATCTCCCACAACGAAGAAATAGGGGTAGAGATAGTCGTCATTGGCATAGACGAAGCTGACGATCCGCTCCTCCTGCTCCTCCGGCAGGCAGAAGAAAAACTCCGCGCTGAAGGAGCCCTCCGGGAAGAAGTAACCTGCCATCCGCCGGGTCTGTCCGCTGCGAACCAGGCGGGGAATCTGCAAAGCCTTATAGAGCATTCCCTCCTCCCAGTCGCTGAAATAAACCGGCTGTCCCAGGGGCTTTAAGTGGTATTTATCAAGGATCGCCTGGAAGGCATCCAGCATTTCAAAGGTATAGCAGTCGTAATTCTGGAAGAAATTCTCCGGCACGCCGGATTCGTTGAAATTATTCACCTGCGCCAGCGCCCTGTCCTGGTCGTAGCACTCCTTGAAGCTTTCCCATTCCCGCAGCGCCTGCTGCTCCGCCTGACCCGCGTGGGGGCTGAGCAGGCTCCGGGTCTCCTCTGTCTCGCAGTAGGGCGTGCCGTCGGCGTCATACTGCCAATCCTGAATGGTGATGGTTCGCACCTTCAGGTCCTGCAGCCGCAGCACATACAGCACCGTGCAGCCCACCAGCAGCAGAGCCACGGCAATGATCGCCGCAATCAGCAGCATGCGCTTTCTGGGCATCCGCCGTTGCTTTCGGGCGGAATGAGCCGCCACAATGTAAGCATCCCGGATGCCTCCGATGGTTTCCAGCAGATCCATGGCGTTCATTGCAGTCCCTCCTCTTCCAGCTGCGCCGCCAGCTTTTTTCGCAGACGGTGCAGCATCGTTGTCACCTTGCTCTGGGAATAACCAAAGCGTTCGCTGATGGCCTCAATGGAATCCAGATACCAGTACCGGCACACGAAAATATTCCGCTGGGTCTCCGGCAGCTTTTCCAGGAAATGATTCACTGCCTGCAGTACCTCCCGGCGCTCCGCAGCCCGCTCAGGCGTCCGGTGATCGGCCAGACATTCCTCCAGCTCCTCCAGGCTCAGCGCCGTTTCCCCGCCGCCCCGCTTCTGCGCACTGCGGCGCTTCCAGCGGTCGAGGGAGATGTTGCGGGTGATCTTTCCCAGAAAGGCCGAAAGAATATTCGGCCGCCTGGGCGGCATGGCATTCCATGCCGCAAGGTATGTATCATTTACGCATTCCTCTGCATCCTCCCGGTCGGACAGTATGCCGTCCGCAATGCAGTAGCAATAGCCGCCGTACTTCGCCGCCGTCTGAGAAATGGCCGCTTCCGACCGGGCGAAGTACAGATCGATGATCTTGTTGTCCTCCATATGTCAGCGTCTCCTTTTTGTTTGCTCTACCCATCCAGTAGAAATCGGGAGGGAAATATTGCAGGGGTGGGGGAATTTTTTTGTGAGTGTTTTTGCCTCCCCTGAAAGACATATCAAAATCATAACAGACCCCGCTTTGAAATGCAACCAGGTGTGGCAGGATGATTGCATGAGCTGTGGATTTGCTTGTAGGGGCCGATGACTACATCGGCCCGTACCCAAGTTGGGATATTTCCATGGCCCGGTTGAATGGGAGAATGTCAAATAAATAACCCATTACCCCGTTCCTTTCAACGTACCAGGGCGGCCTCGTGAGGGCTCGGGACGATGTGGGCATCGGCCCCTACATTCACGACGGGGTGCATTTCACTTAGCGAGCCTTGACCGATACCTTTCACCTCTTTGGTATTTACAATAAGGGTTACTCATGCAACCAGATGGGGGCAATATGCAATTCGTCACCCGGAAACGACAATTCGTCACCGAAATGTACCACTCGGCGTTTTTTATGGTATGATAGGCAGCGAGGTGAGGAACCAATGAAAAAGAAAAAATACAATGTGTTCTCCAATGTGGCATTTATGGTGAACAGAGCCTGGCACAGCGGCCGGCGGGCGCTGCCGACCTGCCTTGCGCTGGCGCTGCTGACTGTGGGAGGCGCAGTGGCGCAGATGCTGGTGGCGCCCATGATCCTGCAGGTGATCGAATCCGGCGGGAGCCTGGGGCAGCTGCTGGGGCGCATCGGATTTTTCGTGTTGCTGCTCATTGTTACGAAGGGCGGCAGCGGATATCTGAAGATGAATTCCCTATTCTTTTACGTAACGGTACGGACGGATATTATGCTGGCGTTGGATCGGAAGCGGTCAATAACCTCCTATCCCAATCTGCTTTCCACAAAGTTTCTGGAATTCAGCAGCCAGGCTATCCAGGCGACCAACAGCAACCGCGCCGCGACAGAGGCGATCTGGGACACGCTGAGTGCACTGACGGCCAATGTTTTGGGCTTCGGCATCTACCTTGCGCTGCTGTCCGGACTGAATTTCTGGCTGGCAGCGGCGACCACCGTCATTTCCGTTCTGGGCTTCTTCTTCAGCCTGCGGATGAATCGCTGGGCCTTTGACCACCGGGAGGAGGAGGCACAGGCGGAGGAAGCGTTGAAATACGGCGTCAACCTGCTCTCCGACCGAAAGTACGCCAAGGATCTGCGGATTTTCGGCATGCAGCAATGGGTGGAGGCGCTGTGGCGCAAGAGCTACCGCCTTTACAGCGACTTCCTCCGAAAGAAGGAGAATCACCTGCTGTGGGCAGAGCTGGCCGACGCGGTGCTGAGCCTGCAGCGCAACGGCCTTGCGTATTTTGTACTAATCTCCACAGCGCTGCGCGGGGAGATCACGGCGGCGGAATTTCTGCTGTACTTCTCCGCCGTTACCGGCTTCACCGCCTGGGTAACGGGCATTTTGCAGCAGTGCTCCACTCTGCACCGGCAGAGCATCGAGCTTTCCAAGCTGCGGGAATTCCTGGATTGGGAGGAGCCCTTCCGCTTTGAGGGCGGTAAGCCCCTGCCTGCCGCACCCTATGAGTTCCGGCTGGAGGATGTGTCCTTCCGCTACCCGGAGGCTGACCATGACACCATTTCCCATCTGAGCCTTACGCTGCACGCCGGGGAGAAACTGGCAATTGTGGGCTTGAACGGCGCGGGCAAAACCACCTTTATCAAGCTCTTGGCAGGCTTCCTTGACCCGACCCAGGGACGGGTAACGCTGAACGGCATCGATGTGCGGGAATTTGACCGCCGGGATTACTATACGCTCTTTGCCGCTGTATTCCAGGATTTCTCCATTCTGGCCGCCACCGTGCGGGAGAATGTGACCCAGAGCTGTGACGACTGTGACGAAGAGAAGCTCCGCTGGAGCCTGGAGGAGGCCGGACTGTGGGAGAGAATGCAGCGCCTGCCTCAGAAGCTGGAGACCCAGGTCACCCGGGAGCTCTATGAGGACGGCGCCGAATTCTCCGGTGGCGAGACCCAGCGGCTGATGCTGGCCCGGGTGCTGTACCGGGGCAGCCCGGCACTGCTGCTGGATGAGCCGACGGCGGCCCTGGATCCCATCGCGGAAAACGAGATCTACCAGAAATACAACGAAATGACCGCAGGCAAGACGGCAGTGTTTATCTCCCACCGGCTGGCCTCCACCCGGTTCTGCGACCGCATTGTCTACTTTGAAAACGGGCAGATCGCCGAGGAGGGCACCCACGACGCCCTGATGCAGCAGGGCGGAAAATACGCCGAGCTGTTTGCGGTACAGAGCAAATACTATCAGGAGGATGCAGAAAATGGCTGAGAAGAAAATTTCATTCCGCGTTGTTCTTGACCGTCAGGTCAGGGCCATGAGGCTCTGGCAGAAGGCCGCACCGCAGATGCTTCCCTCCGTTGCGCTTTCGCAGCTCTTTGCCAGCGTCACGCCGCTGGCGGCCGTATACCTGTCCGGCCGGATCCTGAATGCGTTGATCTCCGGCACGGCTGCCCGGGAGGTCTGGATGCTGGCGGCGATCGCATTGGCGGTCACAGCCGGAGTTGCCGCCGCGTCCGCCGTGCTGAACCATTGGCAGCAAAAGCAGTGGGAGGGCGCCTATTGGCTGTCGCGGAAGCTGCTGGCAGACAAGCGGGCCGGCATGGATTTCCCGGACGCCGACAGCCAGCGGGTGGAGGATCTGGAGGCACAGATCCTGGAAAATGCCAATATGGCCGGCTGGGGACTTTTGCGGGTCCTCCATGATTTTCAAAGCTTTTGCTCCGCTGCGTTTTCCATTCTGCTGGGCGGCGCCATGTCCGTGGGGCTGTTCCTGCGGAGCACAACACACACCGGCTTCGCCGCGCTGAACAGCCCCCTGCTGGTGGTGCTGATGGCGGCAACCATGGTGGCCGCCGACCTGCTCTCAGCAAAGCTGGAGGGCAGCGCCGAAACGGCCTGGGTTCGCTATGCCGAAAAAGGGCGGCTGGGCAACCGCATGTTTTCTGCCTTCGGTTTCTTTGGGGAGGACAGGAAACGGGCGCTGGACGTTCGGATTTACCGTCAGGAAAAAATTTCCGGCCACTATGGCAGCCAGCACAACTTTACCGACAAGTCGGAGATCGCCCTGTACCTTCAGGGGAAGGGCGGCCTGCTGCTGATCGGTGCGCAGGCGGTTCAGGCTGTCGTGGTGGGAGCCATCTACCTGTTTGTATGCCTGAAGGCCTGGGCGGGCGCGTTCCCCATCGGCTCCGCGACCCAGTACATTGGTGCTGTGACTCAGGTGTTTACCGGCGTCGGTACCATGCTGGTCACGCTGAACGCCATCCGCACCAATGCCGCTGGATTCCTGCCGTATACCTACGAATATCTGGATATTCCGAATACCATGTACCAGGGCAGCCTGACCACCGAGAAACGGGCTGACCGGAAATATGAGGTGGAGTTCCGGGATGTCTCCTTCCGCTATCCCGGCGCGCAGGAGTATGCCCTGCGCCACGTGAACATGAAATTCCGGGTTGGTCGGCGGCTGGCCGTAGTGGGCATGAACGGCAGCGGAAAGACTACCTTCATCAAGCTCCTGTGCCGCCTGTACGACCCCACCGAGGGGCAGATCCTGCTCAACGGCATCGACATCTGCAAATACCGCTATAAAGAATATATGGATATTTTCTCCATTGTCTTTCAGGATTTCCAGCTGTTTGCCATGCCGCTGGGAGAAAATGTGGCCACAAAGGCCGACTATGACCGCCAGCGGGTGTTGGACAGCCTTGAGCAGGCGGGCTTCGGCGACCGGCTGAAAACGATGAATTTGGATACCCATCTGTATAAGACTCTGGATAAGCAGGGCGTAGAGGTCTCCGGCGGCGAGGCGCAGAAGATCGCCATTGCCCGGGCTCTTTACAAAAATGCTCCATTCATCATTTTGGATGAGCCCACCGCTGCCCTGGATCCCATTGCCGAGGCGGAGATCTACGAAAAGTTCGATGAGATCGCCGGAGACAAAACCGCTATCTACATCAGCCACCGCCTGTCCAGCTGCAAATTCTGCGACGAGATTGCCGTGTTTGATGCCGGCCAGGTCATCCAGCAGGGCACCCATCAGCAGCTTCTGGCCGATGAGACCGGGAAATACCACGCCCTCTGGCATGCCCAGGCACAGTATTACACCAAGGAAACAAATTGAGAAGACTCTGAATAAATTGCGTCCCGCCGCAAAAGGCGGGACCTTTTATTGGGGGGCGCTTGCATTTCGGCATGGTATTTGTTATGATGGGGTGGCAATCGGGTCAAGAAAAACGGAGGAAAGGTCCATGTTTCAGCTGCTTCTGATCATCATCTATCTTTCATTCATCAGCCTGGGGCTGCCGGATTCGCTGCTGGGTTCTGCCTGGCCGACCATGTATCCCCAATTGGAGGTTCCCGTCTCCTATGCGGGGATCATTTCCATGATCATCGCCGTAGGCACCGTGGTTTCCAGTTTGCAGAGCGACCGGCTGACCCGGCGCTTTGGCACAGGGAAGGTCACCGCTTTCAGCGTTGCCACAACGGCAGTGGCGCTGTTTGGATTTTCCGTCAGCAGCCGGTTCTGGCAGCTGTGCCTGTGGGCGATCCCCTACGGCCTGGGCGCGGGAAGCGTGGATGCTTCGCTGAATAATTATGTCGCCCTGCACTATAAGAGCAAGCACATGAGCTGGCTGCACTGCATGTGGGGCGTGGGCGCTTCCGCAGGGCCGTACATCATGGGCTTCGTTATGACCCGGGGCGGCAGCTGGAACGGCGGCTACCGCAGCATTGCGCTGATCCAGATCGTGCTGACCGCCATCCTGTTTTGCAGCCTGCCCCTCTGGAAGGGACGTCCCCAGGTCACGGATGAGGCCGGGCAGGAGGAGGCAAAGCCCCTTTCCATCAAAGAGGTGCTGAAGATCCGGGGCGTGAAGGAAGTGCTGATCTGCTTCTTCTGCTACTGCGCCCTGGAGCAGACCACGGGGTTGTGGGCAAGCAGCTACCTGACGCTGCACAAGGGCGTCCCCGCTGAGACGGCGGCAGGTTTTGCCAGCATGTTCTTCCTGGGCATCACCATCGGGCGGGCGCTGAGCGGCTTTTTGACCATAAAGCTCAGCGATGTGCAGATGATCCGCCTGGGGCAGGGGCTGATCGGCTGCGGGATCGTCATCATCCTGCTGCCCCTGAGCGCAGCGGTTTCCCTGGCGGGCTTTGTTGTCATCGGGCTGGGCTGCGCGCCGGTCTACCCCTGCATCATCCATTCCACCCCGGCGCATTTCGGGGCGGATAGATCCCAGGCCATCATCGGCATCCAGATGGCCTGCGCCTATGTGGGCACCTGCCTGATGCCGCCGCTGTTCGGACTGCTGGCCAACCACCTTGGCATCGCCCTGCTGCCCGGGTACCTGATCGTCATTCTGGCACTGATGGTCACGATGCACGAGCGGCTGGTTCGCGTGGTGGCAAAGAAATAGTGCGGCAAAAGGGCACCCTGCCCTACGAAAATTCTCCCGGCGGAATATCCGCCGGGAGAAAAATTATGACTCGGTCTTCTCAATATAATGGTATTTTCTCAGTGCTCTCCCCCAAATCAGGCAGTGCATCGTCCCGGTGACGGCAAGAATGCCCATCACGATGGCGGCGCCGGAACCCTTTCCGCTTCCGAAAAGGGCGGTAAGCACGGCGGAACCGGCGTGGGCAGCCATGAACGGCTCGCACACCCGGTCAACCAGAAATCCACCCAGGAATAAACCGATGGGGATGGTGAAGAACTGGAAGGTATTGCGGCAGGCGTACACCCTGCCCTGCAGCTCCACGGGAACGGCGGTGCGCATGACCACATCCAGATTGGCGTCCATCACCGGCACCAGTATCCAGCCCAGAATCTGCCCGGCATACCACAGCCAGGGAGCGCGGGCGAAAGCAAGCACGAAATTGGTCGTTGCCATGGAAAACAGCATGGTCAGATACACCACTCTGACCCGGTTCCTGGGCTTGGGCAGGACTGAAGCCAGAAGGCTGCCAAAAATCATGGCAATGCCGGCGCAGGAGCTTACATAGCCCAGCACCTGGGCGCCGCCTCTGGGATTGGGCAGCACATAGCCCGGCATGGCGGCATCTGCGGCCGAAGAGATCAGGTTGATCCCGGACATAAAGAGGATCAGAGCCAAGATCATCGGATTGCGCTTCAGGAACTCCAGACCGCCCCTGGCCAGCTGCCAGACGCTCTCTTTTCGCTCGGTGGCACTTTGAGGGATCCGAATCAGAAGCAGCAGCGCCAGGAAGGCGATGACAAAGCTGCCCAGATCCAGGGCGATCACCGCTTCCAGCCCCGCGAGGCTGTAAATCGCCGTGGCGATCAGCGGGTTCAGAATGGAGATCAGCGAGCGGGACAGGGAACGCAGGCCGCTGGTCGTCTGGTAGTCCTCCGGCGGGATGATCAGTGTCATGGCCACGCTGGAGGCAGGCTGCTGCACCGTGTTCATCAGGCCGGACAGAATGTTGAGAAGATACAGGTGCCATACCTGCAGCATCCCTGTGCGGTACAGCACCAGCGTCGTCACGGTGCACGCCGCCGCGAAGCTGTCGCAGATCAGCATCAGTTTTTTCTTATCAAAGCGGTCAGTCAGCGCCCCGGCAAAAATGCTCATGAGCACATAGGGGGCGTAAGAGCAGATGGTAAGCGCCGCCGTGCTCAGGGCGGAGCCGGTCTGCTCGTAGAGCCACAGCGTCAGCGCATAGCCGGTCAGGCTGCTGCCCAGCTGGGAAAGGCTCTGGGTGAACCAGAGAATCAGGAAATCCTTCAGTCGGTAAATCTTGCGTTTTTTCATAGCTTTGCTCCTTCAAATCATTTTTGGTGGTCAGAAGCAAAGCCCGAGGAGATTCAGGTGAAATCTCCATGCAGTCTCCTCAGACTCTGCATGGAGCAAATGCCATGGTCAGACGCATCATATCCTCCTGGTTGCAATGTTATAAAACTGTGTTTTGCATTAAGGCGATTATAGCAGTGCAGCGAAAAAATGTCAACCGCCGGGATAAAATTTGTTTGCATCCACCTGTTTTCTCTTGACAGACGCAAATTTTCCTGCTATAATCCGCTGTAATTTACAAGCTGAACAGACCGCTTTTCGGTCGGGTCACGGATGTGACAGTGGTTTACCACGGGACAGTCAATTTTCTGCTGCTCCGGGGTATTTTTTTACCCCGGAAACAACCAAAACGGAGGTCTCCCATGACAAAATTGCTTTTGCACCTGTTTGTGCCCAATGCATCCGAGCACTCTCCCGCCGCCCATGCCGCCGTGGGCAAGCTGGCGGGCGCGGTGGGGATCGTATGCAATGTGCTGCTGGCCTGCCTGAAAATTGCAGCGGGGCTGCTTGGCGGCTCCGTTGCCATGGCGGGCGATGGCATTAACAATCTGACCGACTGCGCTTCTTCGGTGGTCACCCTGCTGGGTTTTCGCATGGCGCAGCGTCCGGCGGACGGGGAGCATCCCTTCGGCCACGGGCGGTATGAGTATATTTCCGGCGTGGTGGTATCCGCCCTGGTGCTGCTGGCAGGCGTGGAGCTGGGGAAATCCTCTCTTCAAAAGATTTTCTCGCCCCAGGCGGTTCCCATCAGCGCTGTGAGCGTGGCTATTTTGCTGTTTTCCATCGGCCTGAAGCTCTGGATGGCGGTTTTTGACCGCCGCCTGGGGCAAATGATCCGCTCCTCCACGCTGGAGGCCGCCGCGCAGGACAGCCGCAACGACATCATTGCCACCACCGCCGTGCTGCTGAGCATGCTTGCCGACTGCCTGCTGGGGATCCGGCTGGACGGCTTCGCGGGACTGGGCGTCGCATGCTTCATTCTGTGGTCGGGCATCCGCCTGGCCAAGGACACCGTGTCCCCCCTCATCGGCATGCAGGCGGATGAACGGACGGTGGAGGCACTGACAAGGCTCATCCTTGCCCACCGCCGGGTGCTGGGCATCCACGACCTGCTGATCCACGATTATGGCCCCGGTCATGTGTTTGCCACCGTCCACGCGGAGATGGACGCCAGCGAGCCGCCGCTGGATGCCCACGACCAGCTGGATCATATCGAGCAGGAAGCCATGCGCCAGCTGGGCATCCATCTGGTGATCCACTACGACCCCATATCCGAAAACGGCGACTGGGACGCCTACCGCCGGATGGCAAAGCAGTGCGCCGCCGAAATCACCCCCAGCGCCACCATTCACGATCTGCGCATTTCGGATTATCAGGATACCCGCAGGCTGTCCTTTGACTTGGCTGTGCCCTATTCCCTGCCCGCCACGGACGAGGAACTGACCGAACGGCTCACCGCTGCACTGCGCCGCGCAGGCTGCGACCTGCCCCTGACCCTGAACATCGACCGCCGGGACGACTGTCCTACACCGGAGGTATGAGGCGACACCGCGCAATTGCGTCTGCAAGATTCAGCGGCCTTTCTTCCCACTTCCGCAGTTCCCAAAACGGGAGATACAAACAGTATTCCCTCATTTTTGGGACTTTGAATTGGAGTAGAAATTCTGCCTGAGACTTTTTGACGAATTGAGCAGTCCTGCCATAACAAAAAAGCGCCCCGTTTTCGGGGCGCAAATTTCAGTCAGTTAAAAAAGGTTTGACCGGATGGTCAGAGACGCCTTAGCAGCCGAAGCCGCCAAGCTGGCACAGAAGCTGCCAGATGCTGCAGAAATTAAAACGCATGGTGTTTCCTCCTTGGTAAGGTGTTTGTCTCGCGAGAACGGGAGTATTGTAGCCTGATTTTTATGACTTTGCAACCCACAAATACTGGAAATGGAACTTTTGAAAAAAGAAAAATTGCTGTTTCCGGGAATTTTACCATCAGACTCAGCTCACACGATCAGCGCGGCCTGGCAGGATCCTGAAAATAAAAGGGTGGACAAAATCAGAATTCTGCGCTATAATCATTTCAGTTAGCATATGCTAACTGAAATGCAGAAAGGAGAAACGACAATGAAAACACTGGTGCTGCTGCGCCATGGCGAAAGCGAATGGAATCTGGAAAACCGCTTTACCGGCTGGACGGATGTGGATCTGAGCGCAAAAGGGATCGAAGAAGCCAAATCTGCCGGACAATTGATGAAGGAGCAGGGCTTCCGCTTTGATCTGGCGTATACCTCCTGCCTGAAGCGGGCAAATCATACCCTTGCTCTTGCACTGGCTGAAATGGGGGAGGAGGATATCCCCGTGGTGCGCAGCTGGAAACTCAACGAGCGGCACTATGGCGCGCTGCAGGGGCTGAATAAAGCGGAGACCGCCCAGAAGTACGGAGAGGAGCAGGTGCATATCTGGCGCCGATCCTTCGATGTGCAGCCGCCTGCACTCAGCGCGGAGGATGTACGCAATCCTGCAAAACAGCCGCTGTATGCTAGTGTTGACCCCAGGGAGCTGCCCCTGACGGAGAGCCTGAAGGATACCATCGCCCGGGTCGTTCCCCATTTCCAGAGCGTGATCGAGCCGCAGATGGACGCCGGGAAGCACATCCTGATCACAGCTCACGGCAATTCCCTGCGCGCACTGGTGATGTATTTTGATAACCTGAGTCAGGAGGCCATTACCGGAGTAAACATCCCCACCGGTGTCCCGCTGGTTTATGAATTCGACGATGCCGACAAGGTGATCCGTCACTATTATCTGGGGGATGCCGTCGCCATTGAGGCAAAGATGAAGGCTGTTGCCGCGCAGGGCAAGGCAAAATAGAGAAGGTTCTGAATCGATCGCCTGCGGCTGGGCAGCGAACCTTTTTTCACCCGTTCGATCGCTGCCTACGCTGCCCAAAGTGTGGGAAATGCACCGGACATTCCGCCGCAGCGGCTTCTGCGGCGGAATTTTCTTTGCACCGCCGGCATACTCTGTTCCAAAAGAAGGGGGGGTAGCCGGGATGAGCATGAGATTTACCCAGCTGCAATGCAAGGAAGTCATTTGCGTGAGTGACGGGCGGCGCTTGGGATTTGTGGAGGATGTGCTGGTGGAGGTGCCGGAGGGGAAGGTCTGTGCGCTGGTGGTTCCGGGACCGTGCCGGTATTTCGGCGTAGTGGGACGTGGCGATGATTTCGTGATCCCCTGGCAGTGCATCCGCCATATCGGCCCCGACATTGTGCTGGTGGAGACCAAGCCGGATGAATGCCGGGTCAAGCGGCGCCGAAGTGGAATGCCGTTCCAAAAATAAGAAATCAGAGAGGTGCCTTTTGTACAGCAGGGAAATCGGGAAATAAAACGGGAAAAATTTCAAAAAGTTGTTGCAATTGCTGACGTAATCGGGTATAATACTTCGGCGTGGGTTTTTACCTGCGAATATCAAAACCACACACCCGGGGATCGCGCCCCCAAGTGCCCCTTTTCGGGCGGGCAGCGCGGGATGATCGGGGTGGAGGAAACAACAAAAGGAGAAATGAAAAAATGGCTGTCGTATCTATGAAGCAACTGCTGGAGGCCGGCGTACACTTCGGTCACCAGACCCGCCGCTGGAACCCCAAAATGGCTCCCTACATCTACACGGAGCGCAACGGTATCTACATCATCGACCTGCAGAAGACCGTGAAGAAGCTGGAAGAGGCTTACAACTTCGTCCGTGACTGCTCCGCCAATGGCGGCAACATTCTGTTCGTCGGCACCAAGAAGCAGGCGCAGGACGCCATCAAGGAAGAGGCTGCCCGCTGCGGCGGTTACTATGTCAACGCCCGCTGGCTGGGCGGCATGCTGACCAACTTCCGCACCATGCGTACCCGTATCGATCGTCTGGCTCAGCTGCGCAAGATGGAAGAGGACGGCACCTTCGCCATGCTGCCCAAGAAGGAAGTCATCAAGCACCAGGGCGAGATTGAGAAGCTGGAGAAGTACCTGGGCGGCGTGAAGGAAATGAAGAAGCTGCCCGCTGCTCTGTTCATTGTTGACCCCCGCAAGGAGCGCAACGCCATTGCTGAGGCCCGCAAGCTGAATATCCCCATCGTGGCCATCGTGGATACCAACTGCGATCCCGACGAGATCGACTACGTGATCCCCGGCAACGATGATGCCATCCGCGCCATCCGCCTGATCGCCGCTGCCATGGCCAATGCCGCCATCGAAGGCCGCCAGGGCGAGGACGTGGCTGCCGAGGAGGCCGCTCCCGCTGCCGCCGAAGAAGCCGCCGCTGAATAATTTTACAAAATCAGGAGGATACCAAAATGGCTTTTACTGCTCAGGATGTTAAGAAGCTCCGTGAAATGACCAACGTCGGCATGATGGACTGCAAGAAAGCACTCCAGGCCACCGACGGCGATATGGACAAGGCTGTTGACTGGCTCCGTGAAAAGGGTCTGGCCAAGGCTGCCAAGAAGGCTGACCGCATTGCCGCCGAGGGCGTTGCTTACGCCACCGTGGTAGACGGCGTGGGCGTTGCCATCGAAGTCAACTCCGAGACCGACTTTGCTGCCAAGACCGATGCTTTCATGGATCTGGTGAAGAACTTGGCCGTGGTGGTTGCCAAGCAGAACCCCGCCGATGTGGAGGCTCTGAAGGCCTGCACCTATCCCGATTCCAAGCTGACCGTCACCGAAATCATGCAGGAGAAGGTTATGTCCATCGGTGAGAACATGCAGATTCGCCGCTTCGCCCGCTTCCCCGAGAACACCTCCGTTGCCTACGTTCACGCAGGCGGCACCCACGGCGTTCTGGTGAACCTGGCTGTGGAGGGCGGCATTGACGCCACCGAGATCGGCAAGAACGTTGCCATGCAGATCGCTGCTATGAACCCCAAGTACTGGGACAAGTCCCTGGTTCCCCAGGCGGACGTTGACCACGAGATGCAGGTTCAGGTCGCCCTGATGGACAACGACCCCAAGATGGCCTCCAAGCCCGCTCAGGTCAAGGAGAAGATCGCTGCCGGTAAGCTGAACGCTTTCTACAAGGATAACTGCCTGCTGCAGCAGGACTTCGTCCGCGGCGACCTGTTCCAGGGCAGCGTGGAAGGCTACATTGCCGATGCAGCCAAGAAGCTGGGCGGCAAGGTCACCTTTGTTGACGCCATTCACTTCATCAAGGGCGAGGGCATTGAGAAGAAGGTTGACGACTTCGCTGCTGAAGTCGCTGCCCAGATTGCCAACGCCGGCAAGTAAAAATTTCCGCTTTGTTCAAAATGCTGCCGCTTTCGCGGCAGCATTTTTTGTGGAGAGTTTTTTAAGGAAAGAACAATGCTGAATTTTCATAAACCAAAAAAGGATATGACCGAGGAGCTGGGCAGCGGGAAAATATTTCCCCTGATCGTGCGCCTGTGCGTACCGGCGGTGATCGCCCAGCTGATTACCTTTCTATATAATATTGTGGACCGTATGTACGTGGCGAAGATTCAGGACGGGGGTATGGACGCCCTGGCGGCGCTGGGCATCGCGCTGCCCATCACGCTGATTCTCTCCGCCTTTGCAAACCTTGTCGGTCAGGGCGGCGCGCCCCGGGCGGGCATCAAGCTGGGCGAGGGCAAGCGGGAGGATGCCAGCTGGATTTTTAACACGGCAAGCCTCCTGCTGGTGCTGCTGGGCGCGGTCATTGGCCTCATTACCTTCCTGTTTGCGCGGGAGATTGTGGTGCTGTTCGGCTGCCCGGACAGCGCGGTGGACTTTGCCGTGTCCTATCTGAAAATTTACGCCTGCGGCACGGTGTTTGTCATGCTGAGTCAAGGGCTGAATCCCTTTATTCTCACCCAGGGGTTTTCCGTCATTGCCATGGCCTCGGTGCTGCTGGGGGCGGTGCTGAACATCATTCTCGACCCCATCTTCATTTTCACCCTGGACATGGGCGTTGCCGGTTCCAGTCTGGCAACGGTGCTGTCCCAGACGGCTTCCTGCCTGTGGGTGGTGCTGTTCTTCTTCGGCAAGAAGTCCATCTTCCGGTTTAGACCTAACCAGATGCGCCTGAAATGGGAGGCCATTTCCAGCATCGTCTCCCTGGGTGTCACCCCCTTCGTCATGACCATTACGGAATGCGCCATCCAGATTGTATTCAACATCAATCTGAACCGCTCCACCGGCGGCAACAGCGACTACACGGCGGCGCTGACGGTGATGCTCAGCGCCTTGCAGCTGATTACCCTGCCCCTCAACGGCCTGGGCAACGGCGTGCAGCCCTTTGTCAGCTACAACTATGGCCGGGGGGATGCCAAGCGGCTGAAGCAGGGCATTGGCTATGTGACGGCGATTGCCTTTGTATTCGGCGCGGGGGTATGGACGTTTTCTGTGACCAGGCCGGAGCTGTATGCCCGGGCATTTTCTGCCAGCGACAGTGTAACGCGGATCGTGCGTGCCTACTGCCCCTATTTCCTGATGGGATCGATCATGTTCTTTGTCCAGATGACGCTGCAGAATGTGAACGTGGCATTGGGGCAGGCCAGATCTGCCCTGGCATTGGCGGTAAACCGGAAGGTGGTTATTTTGATCCCGCTGTGCTTTTTCCTGACCAGCTGCCTGGGCTTCCGGGGGGTGTATCTGTCGGAGGGCATCGCGGACCTGGTGGCAGGTGTGATCACCTCTATTGTGATCTTCACCAGCTTTCCGCGCATTTTTAAGCAGCGGGAGGCGCTGGTGAAAAGGGGAGAGGCTTGACAAAAAAGAAAACCTTGGGTAAACTGGAACCATCCGATATTCAGGAGGTTTTCTCATGACACCCAAGGTATATTTTACTTCCTTCTGCACGTCCGGCGGCGAGACCATTCCCCAGAAGCTGGCACGGCTGCTGCTGTCGGCGGGAATGGATAAGATCGACTTCAAGGACAAATATGTGGCCATTAAGATCCATTTCGGTGAGCTGGGCAACATGGCCTATCTGCGCCCGGGCTATGCCAGGGTGGTGGTGGATCTCATTAAGGATCTGGGCGGCAAACCCTTCCTTACCGATGCCAACACCATGTATGTCGGCTCCCGGAAAAATGCGCTGGATCACCTGGAAACCGCCTATATCAATGGCTTTACGCCCTATTCCACCGGCTGCCATGTAATCATCGCGGACGGACTCAAGGGCACCGACGAGGTTGCCGTGCCGGTGCGGGGCGGCGAATATGTGGAAAAGGCCATGATCGGCAGAGCCATTATGGATGCCGATATTGTGATCTCCCTGAATCACTTCAAGGGGCACGAGGAGGCGGGCTTCGGCGGCGCGATCAAGAATCTGGGCATGGGCTGCGGCTCCAATCAGGGCAAGCGGGATATGCACAGCGACGGCCGCCCCACAGTCGATCCCGAAAAATGTGCGGCCTGCGGCGCGTGCGCCAACATCTGCGCCCACGACGGCCCCCAGATCGATGAGAGCACCGGCAAAATGCACATCAACTGGGTCAACTGCATGGGCTGCGGCCGGTGCGTGGATGTGTGCCCCATGGGCGCGATCTATCACAGCCACGAAAACGCCGTGCGGATGCTCAATTACAAGATGGCGGAGTATGCCAAGGCAGTGGTGGACGGCAGACCCAATTTCCATATCAGCCTGGTACGGGACGTCAGCCCCTACTGCGACTGCCATGCGGAAAATGATCTGCCCATCGTGCCGGATGTGGGTATGTTTGCCTCCTTTGATCCGGTGGCGCTGGATCTGGCCTGCGCCGATGCAGTGAACAAGCAGCCGGTGAACCCCGGCAGCCGCCTGGAGAAGATGACAAAGCCCGGCGTTGACCATTTTACCGCCGATTTCCCCATCTCCGATTGGAGGTCACAGATCGAGCACGGTAAGAAGATCGGTTTGGGGGAGGACAGCTACGAGCTGGTGACGGTGTGATGGCGGCAAACCATGGAAAAAAGGCGGCGGAGCTCTTTTTACAGGGCTACAACTGCTCCCAGTCGGTGGTGGTGGCGTTTTGCGATGTCACCGGTCTGACCCCGCGCAATGCGGCAAGAATGGCCAGCTCCTTTGGCGGCGGCATGGGGCGCATGCGGGAGGTCTGCGGCGCGGTCAGCGGCATGCTGCTGGTGGCGGGGCTGCTGTATGGCTATGAGACCCCGGGGGATGACGAGAGCAAGCGCAGGCACTATCAGCTGGTGCAGGCGCTGGCAGGAAAATTCCGGGAGAAGGAGCACAGCATCATCTGCCGGGAGATTCTGAAAAATCCCTCCTCCGACCCAAATCCCACTCCCCGCACACCGGAATTTTACAAAAACCGCCCCTGCGCCCGCCTGGTCGCCCAGGCAGCGGACATTCTGGACGACTATATCCGGACGCATCCGATTCAGAATCAATAATAATCGAGCCTTGCCGGGCACCAGCATGTCCTGAGTGACCCTGCAAAATGTAAACGTGATCCTGAGGCGGGGTGGGGCAATCCGGCTATCTGAAAATCTTGCGGATTTTTTTCGCTCCTATTGTGGATAGGGTATTGCAAACCGGAATGTTTTTTGGTATGATAACCATAGAGCCTCTGAATAAATCGCCTGCAGCGGAAGAGCGGATCTTTTTCACCCGCTTTTGATGCTTTGATCGGTCAAAAGGTCTCTCGCTTTCAGCGCACGTCGATTTGCTTCAGAGATTCTCCCTATATATAATAATTTCCGAATACGGGGTGGAGCAGGAGAAGATGAGGAAGAGAATTTTGAGTATGCTGCTTGCATGCTCTCTGGTGCTGGCTTTGGTGCCGGTGATGGTGTATGCAGACAGGGTTTATTGCAGCGTATGCGGTAAGTTTAAGGATGTGACGCTTTCTGATTATGTATATGCGGATGGGGAGTATCACCAGCAATACGCTACATGCAATGGATGCGGAAAGATATACTCGGCTGGCTTAAGCAAGCATTCCGGCAGCGGAACGGCTACCTGCGACACCGGGATTAAATGTGATTTATGCGGCGGGCGTTCATGCCGGATTTTGCCGGTATGGGAGCTCCCGCCATGCAGAGCTCCCCTGTTTCCTGCGGCGGAATGCCGATAGAATAAACCACTACATTTCACTTTAAGGAGGCCATGAAGATGAAGAGGAGTTTTGCCATATTGCTGGCTGCGGCGCTGCTGCTGTGCCTGCTGCCGGGAATGGCGCTGGAAGCGAAGGCGGAAACCATCCGCAACATATGTTTTTTCTGTAAGAAGCAGGGAGATCTTGAGATTACAGGATTCGAGCGATACAGTGACGATCAGCATTATGTAATTTACAAATGTCCAAACTGCGGTAAAAGCAAGAGTGCCATATTCCTTGGCAATCCAATCATCTATCACTCTGGCGGCACCGAAACGCCGACCTGCACCACGGGCAAAACCTGCGCCAAGTGCGGCGCTCAATACGGCAAACTCGGTCACGACTGGGGCGCATGGCAATCCAAGGGCAACAACAGTGCGCATTTCCGCACCTGCCAGCGTGACGGCTGCGATGCGGTGGACACCGCAAGCTGCTCCGGCGACAGCAGGGCGACCTGCATTGAGCTGGGAATCTGCACTACCTGCGGCGGGCGGTACTACGGCGCACATGCCTTCCTTGCGGCTCCGAACTGGGATTCGGATGCCGAAAACCACTGGCTTAGCTGCACCGTCTGCCGCAAAGCGAAAACTCGGGTGGGCGAACATTACTTCGTTCAGGGCACCCTTAGCTCGTGCCTTAAGTCCGCAGCCACCTGCGTTTCTCCGGCCGTGTACTACACGAACTGCGCTTACTGCTACCACAAGGGAACGGATACTTATGTAGACCCACATAATGGACCTGCCCCGAACAACCACGACCTGGTGCACCACGACGCAAAAGCGCCCACCTGCACCGAAATTGGCTGGGAGGAATATGACGCCTGCCAGCGTGAGGGCTGCACTTACACCACCAAGGTGGAGCTGCCTGCCCTGAAACACAATCTGGTACACCACGATGCCAAGGCCCCCACCTGCACTGAAATCGGCTGGGAGGAATACGATACCTGCACTCGCTGCGATTACACCACCTATGCGGAGTTTGCCGCACTCGAACACGATTATCAACAGACCATCGTGAAGCCTACCTGTGAGAAGGACGGATATACGCGCCACACCTGCGCCCGCTGCGAGGATATCTACACCGAGGACGCGGTGGAGAAGCTGTACCACTGGTACGGTGAATGGTCGCCGAACGGCGATGAAACGCACAGCGCCGATTGCCGACGCGAGGGCTGCAAGCACACGGGCAAGACCGGTTGCCAGAAGTTCAAATTCCAAGTGGAAGAAAATGAGTGCTTGGCTTTCTGCCCAGTATGCGGCGAGGTGGAGAACGGCGAACGTCTGGAGCTAATTGCAAAAGCATTGGCGACAGTCGTAACCGGCAGAATCCCCGCAGGGGAAGTGGTCGCGCGGATGCACAATGAATATCTGAGCATAGCATTCGAGTATGCAGGGAAATTGATTGCACCCACGGGTCAGGTGAAGATTACGCTGCCCGCTGAACTGCTGGAAGGTAAAATACTTACTTTGATTGCGCCGGACGGCACGGAAACGGAAATACACTTTGAAATCGATGGTGAGAAGGCTTTCTTCACGTTGGATTTTACTGAGGCGGAAATTCCCGTGATGCTGATTCGAACGAATCCTGAAGCGTGAGCTTCCCGCCCCTCGTTTTTGACCCGGTAAAAACCCCATGTCAGTCAGCCAAAAAGGTCGCCCAAGGTGACCTTTTTGGCCGCCCATCGGTGCAGACCCCGTAAAAAGAGGTTTGATGCAACGTCAGAAACGTGATAGATTATTGTTAAGGAAACTCTGAATAAATCGTCTTCGGCTGGGCGGCGGGACTCCTGCCCCATGCTGCTGGCCGCAGAGTGGGGAAAATAGCTGCCTGTAAGCTGGCTTACGGATGCGGCTATTTCGTAACCAATAAAAAATCGAGCCTGTCAAGGCTCGATTTTTTATTGGCGCTTCTGTGTGGGACCGGACTGGATGACGGGAGGCTTGGGGTCGACCATCTCCCAGGCGGGTTTCTTCTTTTCTTCCTCTTTCATTTTTCTCACCTCGGGAATAGTCTGCCCGCCGGGGGTGGAAAATATCCGCGAAATCAGGCGGCGGCGTCTGCTTCCTGCGCAATAATTTGCCCGAAGACCGGGGCTCCGGATCCGGAAGAGGTGCCGTCGATTCCCAGAATTTGCCGGAAGAGCTGTGCGGCTTCCTCCACACGGCCATCTATAAAGGGGCTTTCCAGCCCTGCGCTGTCCAGAAAGACCAGAAAATAACCTTCGGTGTTGGTTAGATTGCTCAGATAACATTCCAGCCCAGCTCCTGCATTTTCCAGCTCCAGCTGGTAGATCTGCATGGCGGCATCGTTGGAGAAGACGTAGCTGGAGACATACATGGGGTTGGTATAGAAATGGGTGATGGTAACAAAATCCATGCTGTCAAAATACCCGTAATCTGCGAGGCCGTAGGCTGCCGCAGTGTCGGCGTACAGGTCAGCGAGCGCCTGGACGGACAGTTCCGTCTCTTCGATCCGGTACATCTCCTGCTCAAATCTGGCGTAGCAGGCCTGCTCTACATAGGTACACAGACTGTCCACCATTTTGGCAGCGACCAGCGATTCATCCGCCGGCACATAGCAAAGCGATAGGTATTCCATTGCCTGGGAGAAAATTTCACTGACATCCACGCCTACATAGCTGCCGCCCAGCGCATAGTCATTGCAGAAGTGACCGAATTCGTGAGCAAAGGTCAGCTGATCAAAAGCGCTGCCGTCCGGGTTCATGAAGATGAATGGCACCTGATAGCTGGGCAGGTACAGTTCAAAGGAGGAATTATATTTGCTGCTGCTTTTGGCAATGTCGTAGAGCTCAGCTGCCTCCATCAGTTCGAAGGCCTCCAGAACGGTGCCGCCCATGGCCTGCGCCGCTTTGCGAACATATTCGAGCGTATCCGATTCGTCGTAATCCCGGTAATCCGAGGTGCCAAATTCTGCTTCCAGGTACAGCGGTGTCAGATGCTCCCGAACTTCCTCCAGGTACGCCGCTACCTGCTCCGGCGTATAGTCCCGGGCATAGAGATAGTCGTTGGCATAGGCTTCATAACTGTCGTAGCCCAGATAGGCGGCCAATGCATTGCGTACCTGGATCAGGTCGACCAAGGTCTGTGCCATGGCTTTATAGGGCGGGAAGATGCTGCCAAACAGGGAATTGGTTTTGGCGGACTGGGTGTAGTATTGGCTGATCAGTTCAGCCTCCCGGTTCAGCAGGTCCATCAGCTGCTCGTCCGGCGTCCAGTCGCTGCCCGTATCGTAGCTGTCGAAGAAGCCCTCGCCGAAGAAAAGCTTTTCCAGCTTGCTCCGGCAGGGGGAAGCGGCAAGGGCGATGTTCAGCTCGGTGAGCATTTGCTCCACCTGACTGGCGGAAGCAGTACAGAATTCGTTTTCCTCCGCCCAGTAATCATCGTTCAGGTCAGCACTGTAATGGATGTCTGCCAGGGCAGAGTTGGTATAGAACCAGTCGTAGGCGTCATAGAAGGCATACACCGCATTCAAGATGGCGGGAGCGTTCTTTTTCGCGGCGCGGGAGGCTGCTTCATCCAGCAGCGACTGCATTTTGTCCAGATCCGGGCGGGTATATGCCATATCGGAAAAGCGGACGAGCTCCGGATCCTCTGCGGAGGTGCCGGAAACGGTCTCCTCGCCGATGGAGAAGAGCCATTCCAGGAAGGAAAGGGCAGATGCCCGCAGGGGAACACAGCTTATGAGCAGCGCCGCGGCGAGCAGAAGGGACAGAAGACGCAGATGTGATTTCTTCATAAGCGATGGAACCTCTCAATAAATCGACTTCGGCGGAGTAGCGGATCTTTTTCACTATCCGTGCGGTTCCAAAAACGGGAAATACAGCGCAGCCGTTGCCGACGGGAGCCGGCTTACGGATGCGGCATGCCCCTTGCGGATGCGGCATGCCCCTTGCGGGTACATACAGCATTCCTCCGTTTTTGGAATCTTCGTCTGGTGAAAAATCTCTCACTGTCAGCGCTTGTCGATTTAATCAAAGCTTCCCTATGTTCTCTCCTTTCAGAAAAGTGGTTTGATTTTTTTCAGATACAGCTGCCGGAAGAGCAGCAGCGTAACGGCGGCGCTGACGACCTCAGCAATGGGGAAGCTCCACCAGACATTGTCCACGTTGCCGGTGAGACTCAGCAGATAGGCTGCCGGCAGCAGCACCAGCAGCTGGCGGCACAGGGAAACAATGGTGGAATAGATGCCGTTGCCCAGCGCCTGGAAGCTGGCACCCAGCATAATGCCGACGGCTGCAATGGGAAAATGAATGCTGACAATGCGCAGCGCCTTCACGCCCATGCTCATAAATTCGTCGGTGGGATTGAACAGCCCCAGCAGCGTTTTCGGCACCAGCTGGAAAACGGCAAGGCCAAAGAGCATGAAACACAGCCCGGTGACCAGGGCGAGCCGCAGGGTTTTCGTCATGCGCTCCGGCTTGCGTGCGCCGTAATTGTAGGCGACGATGGAGATGGTGGCGTTGTTGGTGCCGAACAGGGGCATGAAGAAGAAGCTCTGCAGCTTGTAATAGATGCCGAACACGCCGGTGGCGGTCTCGTTGAAGCCCTGGAAGATCTGGTTCATCCCGAAATTCATCACGGAGCCGATGCTGTTCATTACCAGTGTGGGGATGCCCACGGCGAAAATCGGCTTTAGGGTGTGCATCTTGGGGCAGATGTATTTGAGCCCCAGCTGCACGTCCGGATTGAAGCGCAGGTTGAAAAACAGGCATATACCGGCGGCGATCCACTGACCGATCACCGTAGCGATGGCGGCGCCGGCCACGCCCATGGCGGGAAGCCCCAGCCGTCCATGAATAAAGATCGGGTCGAGAATGATATTGATGACAGCACCGGTGGACTGGCTGACCATGGTGTATACCGTGCGTCCGGAGGACTGGAGCAGCCGCTCGCCCAGCATCTGCATAAAGCAGCCCAGGGTGAGAATGCAGCAGATGCTGGTGTAGGCAATGCCGCCCTCCACCGTATCTTCCACGGTGGACTGCATCTCAAAATACGGCCGCGCGCCGAAGATGCCGAAGAGCATAAAGAGTGCCGTTGCGATGATGACCAGGAAAATGCCGTTGCCTGCGGCATAATTCGCGGCCTCCTGATTTTTCTCACCCAGGCTCTTGGAGAGCAGGGAGTTGACGCCCACGGCAATGCCCAGACCGAAGCCAATCTGCATATTCTGAACCGGGAAAGCCAGGGACAGGGCGGTGACGGCGCTTTCGGATACCTGAGATACGTAGATGCTGTCTACCACATTGTACAGCGCCTGTACGATCATGGAGATGATCATGGGCAGCGCCATGTTGAAAAGAAGCTTTCCGACGGGCATTATGCCCATCTTGTTTTCCTGAAGTGTCTGTGCAGTGTTTATAGGTTTGTTTTCCATGTTGCTTTCTGTTTCTCTCCTCAATACAACAATACTTCTATTCTATTATAGGGGAGTATCCCGGTGATTGCAAGTGCGAATTTGTGGGAGCGGAAATGATCCTGCAATTGACGGAGGGAAGAAGATCCTATCTTGACAATTGCACTTGCCTGATATATAATAAGCGATACGTATCGATGATATAAAATGAGAATGAGGGAAAAGGCACGGAAGGACGACTCTTCGCAGGGACATCCGGTTCTGCTTCGGACATTCCCGGCCACGATACGGTTTAGTAATATAGCTCAAATGCCAGACGCGTTGACGCAGTGCAGCCCCGGAAAAGGGGATGCACTGCTTTTTTGTTTGTTGGGGGGAAAAAATGTGTGATTCTTTAATCAAGGCGACGGAAAAGGATTTTGCGCCCTTAACGCAGTTTTATCGGCACGCCGTTGAAAATACCGAGGATATGGGGCGCTATGCCCGCTGGGTTTATGGGCGGCATCCGACGGATGAAATGATACTGGGGTACATAAAGTCCGGAACGATGTACTTTATCCGGGAAAACGGTGCAGTTGCGGCGGCTGTTGCCGTAGTGCCGCACCAGGGGGCGGAATATCATGATGCGGCATGGGAGCTGGAAGTGAAGGACGACGAGGTATCCGTGGTGCATATTCTGTGCGTTGCCCCGGAGTTTCAGGGAAGGGGACTTGCCGGTAAGCTGATGCGGCGCGTCGCAGAGCTTAGCCGCCAATCGGGGAAGAAGGCAATACGCCTGGATGCAATGGCATGCAATATCCCGGCACGGCACCTTTATGAATCCCTGGGCTTTGTTTGTGCAGACAGGAAGCGTTGGCATACGGACAATGCCGGGTGGACGGACTTTCTCCTGTACGAATTAAGGCTATCGGCAGGAACGCCGCGCTGATTTATTGGGGAATATGGACTTGCCCTTTGGAAAGAACAGCAAAAGAGAAGGGCTAATTAAATAAGTATATTTTGGAGGATATATCATGGATTTTTACAGTGTAATTGAAAAAAGACGAACGATCCGGGATTTTCAAAGCGAGGTCATTCCAGCCCGGATTATCGAAAGGATCATCGCGGCGGGGCTGAAAGCACCGACGAACGACCACATGAGAGACTGGCACTACATTGTGATTCAGGACAGGGAGACGGTCATGAATCTGCTCCAGATCATTCCCAAGGGCATTTCCACCGGCGATATGGAGCAGCTGCTGAAGGACTGGAACCTGAGCGACCCGGAGCAGCAGGCGGCCTACAGGGATGCCGTGCCCAAGCAGTATCGCATGCTGCTGGATGCTTCTGCAGTCGTGATCCCGCTGCTGAAGCAGAAGACGGATATTTTGCATCCCGAAAACATATCTCATCTGAACGGCTTTGCCTCCATCTGGTGCAGCATCGAGAATATTTTCCTCGCCTCTGCGGCGGAGGGCTATGCCTGTACGCTCCGCATTCCGCTGGGCGGCGAAGCGGAATATGCAAGAAATGTCCTGGATTTCCCGGGGGATTATTTCATGCCCTGCTTCATCGGCAGACCAAAGCCGGATGCGCCGGTGATCAAGCAAAAGGACATCGATGTGAAGACACGCATTCATTGGAACAGGTGGTAAATTCCGCCTATGCCGCACCTACGGCACAAAAATGAAACGATAATACAGGAGGAACAATGGCAGATACGATTGGGAGTAACATCCGCGTGGCGGGGAACATGCTTTTGCATTCTTTCCGCACCGCTGCACCCTGCTGGGCGGCAATTGCCCTAGTAGCGGTGATCTTGATCATTCGCGCTTTGGCTGGGAAAAAGAAGGGTAAAAAGCAGGAAGAGACCTACGGGATGGAGGGGATGTGTCTCGGAATGTACTTCGGTGCGACCATCGGAACAGTGTTTGCAAACAACACCGGCATCGGCATTTCCTTTGGCATGCTGATCGGACTCGCGGTGGGAATGTGCTTTCACAAAAAGCCGGATGATACAGATCAGTAAGCAACAGGCGCATTTTGTCATCCGTAGTCGGTAATTTATAAAACATAGGAGAATATATGGCAAAAAGCAAAAAGAGAATTTCGGTACTTTTCACTGCGGCAGCATTCCTGGCTGCTGTTTTGATGGCGGGCTGCTCCCGCCCGACGGAGGCGGGGGAAGGTGAAAAAGCGGAGGAATGTGGCGCATATGTCAGGCTGGAGCGGGACGATGCCGACTCCGTATTCCTGCATGGCGGCAGCTTTACAAAGGTGTGTGAGAACGCGGACGGTTCGCTGCTGCACGCCGGAGAATGGATCTTTATGGGGGAGGATATTGCGCAGCTTTCCAGAACCGAGAACCGTTCCATCCTCTTTCGCATCGGCGCGGGAGCGGCGGACGGTACTGTCCTGGAAGAAGGCTCTTTCCTTTACGATTATGTGCGGGGAAAGCTCTATGTGACGATTGGCGCGGACGGCGTGACCTGCTCTTCTTCGGATGCACCGGATGCCCCGGCGGATATTGCGCAGGTTCTGACGCTTCCCATTCTGGAGGAGATCGACGCGATCCCTGCCGGGACGACCGACGCTTCGCAGCGGACAGCCATGCAGACAGCCGTCCGGCTGATCGGCTGGGCACAAAATACCGAGCTTGGCGTGGATGAGATCAGCGACACCACCTCCACATGGCTGGCCGCAAAGAATTTCGAGCTGATAGAGTGCCTGCAAAAACTTGCCCTGGTGGATTCCGCCTACCAGAAGCTGCTGACCGCTGATGCGCGGGAGCTGCTGGATGCCGCAGATTGCGCCGAGGTACAGATCACCTGGGGCAGCGAACCGCTTGAGCCGATCGAAGCCATTATGCAGGCTGCCGGGCAGAGATAAGAATAGAACCTTTTATTTGGAAGAGTTTATTTGTATGAAAAATATGATCACACAATATTCCGGCCTGAAGCGGGAGGTTTATATTCTCTTTGTGGGCAAGCTGGTCACGGCTATGGGTTCCTTCGTCTGGCCGATGCTCACCTTTTTGCTCACCGCCAAGCTGGGCTTCAGCGACGGCACCGCTGCCATGCTGATTGCCACGGCGGGACTGATTTCTCTGCCGGTGACGCTTTTGGGCGGCAAGCTGGCGGATCGTTTCGCCCGCAAAAATATCATCCTCTTTTTTGACTGCCTCACAGTCGGCATGTATATTCTGGCCTTTCTGCTGCCCATCGGCAACCACACGGCGATGCTGGCGTTTCTGGCGTCCCTGTTCCAGAATGTGGAAACCCCTGCCTACGATGCCCTGAATGCCGACTATTCCACCACCGCACAGCGGGAGCGGGCGTTTTCGCTGTCGTACCTGGGCTTCAACCTGGGCTATGTGTTCGGCGCCAGCTTGGGGGGAATGCTGTTCCGGGATCATACCAACCTGGCATTTCTGGTCAATGCACTGGCAATTTTCACCTCCACGGTGCTGATTTTCTTTTTCGTCAAGCCGGAAAATGCCGTCCGGGAGCAGCAGACCGAGGCGGAGTGCTATGGTGAATATGAAATGCCCCTGCCGGAATCCGTCCCCGTTGCGCGGGTGCTCTGGCAGCGCAGGGCGGTGCTTTTTGTGCTGCTGATCGGCTGCCTGACCTCCGTGGGCAACAGTACCGTGTGTATGCTGCTGCCCCTGCAGCTGAAGGGCGCCATGGGGGAACAGGGAGCGGCGGTCTATGGTTATCTCAATTCCTTCAATGGCCTGGTGGTGATCCTGTTTACGCCGATCCTGACCATGGCGCTGAAACGCCTGACGGAGATCCCCAAGACGGTGCTGAGCATGGTGCTGTTCGTAAGCAGCATGATACTATTCAGAAACGCCGGAGCAATGTGGCGGCTGTATGCGGGCATTTTTGCGTACACGCTGGGGGAGATCGTATGTGTGCTGGGCAGCAATCCCTATGCGTCCCGCCGGGTTCCCGCCTCCCACCGGGGGCGCATTGGCGGGATTGGCAGTGTGCTGTATGCCATCTTCCAAACCGTCAACCAGTATTTGATCAGCTTCGTGCTCATGGCGGCGCAGGGGCAGTACCATTTGCTATGGCTGATTTTTATCGGCATCGGCTTGATAGGCGTGGCGCTGTACATTCTGGTCTACCCCCTTGACCGGCGCAGCTTCCCACGGCTGTATGCCGGGGAGGCTTTTTGAAAAAATTCTTGACAAGCAGCCGTTCGGTGACTATAGTAGCGTCAGACGCTAAGACGCAGTGCTGATCACAAAACGGATCGTGCACTGCGTCTGTTTTTTTGAAAAGAGGATACAATGGACGCGATCATTTACATCACCGATTCCGGCAGCACAGAGCACTGTGCAAAGCTGCCAGCACATGAAGCGGGGCTTCCCGCCCTCTCTCTGGCCAATTTGCGCGCGGCGCCGGATCGGTACCGTGAAGAAAGCGGGCGAGCCTAATGCCGCAGATGAACAAGAGCGGGAAATTCATTTTCGGGGAATCGTTGATTCGTCCGGACGGGAGCGTCCGGCTCCCGCCGCAGGCAGTGGAGGAGTATCACATCGCTTCGGAAGGCAGGGTATATCTTTTTACCGGCAGCAAGGTCACGGGCGGTTTCTGCGTGACGCGGCAAGGGCTGCTCCTGCCGTCGAAGCTGGGGCACATCCTGACCGGGACACCGGCGCTTCTGCACTATGAAGCACCCTCCGGCCTGTTTCTTCCCTACAAAGGGCGCGCCTATTGCTGGGCGGAGATTTCGGCAGCGGGGGAAGTTCGGCTGACGGAGGAAATGCTGGAATTTCTCCGCTTGACGCCCGGCATGCGTCTGCTCTGCATCCGCAGCAGCGACATTGCCTTTACCATGGGCGAGAAAGGCCCTCTGCTGGAAAAGACAGCACATTTCGGCGGTGAGATGCCGCTTTTTTGACTGAAAGGAAACAGAAAAATGAACAACAAGGCATTGGTCGTCATCGACCTTCAAAATGACATCACCAAGAACTACGCAGACATCATCGATCGTGTCAATCAGGCGATCACCTGGGCAGTCAGCGAAAAAATGAGCATTGTTTACATCCGAAATCATTACCTCTCCCCGGGAGCAAGGGCGTTTAAGCCCGGCACCCGCGGTGCGGAATTCGTACCGGAGCTGAACGTTGTCTCTGACCACATTTTTACCAAAACCGCCGGCAATGCGCTGACAAGCGAGGAATTTGCAGCCTTCATCCGGGAAAACGGCATCAATAAATTCTTCGTTGCCGGTGCGGATGCCACGGTCTGCATCAAATCCACCTGCTACAATATGCGCAAAGCCGGCTATACCGTCCACGTGCTTTCTGACTGCATTACCAGCTACGATAAGAAAAAGATCCCCGAAATGCTTGCCTATTATGAAGGCAAGGGCTGCACGGTCAGCCCCCTGGAGGCGCTTCTATGAAGCCGACAGTCGTCGATCCCAAGGCCACTACCCGCGCGGAGGCGTTTGAACTCTGGATGGATGCGCCGAATCCCATGGTGACGTTTTTCAAAACGCTGGATGTTACGCCGCTTCTTCGGTTCAGCCGACGGCGGGGGCTGAAATTCAATATGCTGCTGTGCTTTTGCATCGGCAAGGCTGCCTGTGAGATCAGGGAGTTTTACCTGCTCCCCGTGGGGCGGGAGCTGCTGCAATATGATTCCATTGCAGTCAATACCATTGTCAAAAACAGAACGGGCGAAGTCAGCTCCTGCGATGTGCCGTTTTCTACGAACTTCGTACAGTTTGGCGCGGATTACCTGCGCCTGACAAAGCAGGTGGCTGAAACCTGTGAAAATCACGACCTGACTGACAGTATGGTCATCGGAACCTCCGCCATTATCGATACGGAAATTGACGGGGCGGTGGGCATGAACAGCGGGATATTCAACAATCCGTTCCTCATCTGGGGCAAATATCACAGAGGGCTTCTGAAAACGACGATCAAGCTGTCGTTCCAGTTCCACCACACGCAGATGGATGGTGCTCATGCCGGGCGTTTCCTGGAGCGACTCCAGGAGAATATCAACAAAATTCAGACGCAGATCTTTCTGAACCTGTTTTAAGGAACCTCTGAATAAATCAACTTCGGCTGAGCAGCGGATCTTTTCCTCTGGCTGTGCGGTTTCAAAAGTGGGAAATACATACAGTATTCCGCCACTTTTGAAACCTTCATCCAGTGAAAAATCTCTCGCTGTCAGCTCTTGCCGATTTATTCAGAGCTTCCTTAATCCGTTATGGAGGGAGTATATTCGGATGGGCAAACGACCTGATTTGAATAAAAATTTGAGCGGAGCCGATTTTCGGAGCTACTATTACCTGAAAGAAGAGCTGGTCACTTTTTGCAGAGAAAACGGCCTGCCTGCTTCAGGAGGAAAGCAGGAGCTGACGGATAGGATCGCCTGCTTTCTGGAAAATGGGAACGTGCTGCCCTCCTCTACTGCCAAAAGGAAGCCGACTCGGGCAATTGGCGCGATTACCGAAGACACGGTGATCGAATCTAATATCGTCTGCTCCGAAAAGCACAGAGCGTTTTTCATCGGTAAAATCGGAAAAAGCTTTTCCTTTTGCCTCCCGTTTCAGAAATGGTTAAAGGAGAATGCCGGAAAGACCTACGGGGATGCCGTCCTTGCGTATGGCAGGATCCTTGCGGAGAAGAGGCAGGGAAAAACGGCAATCGGCAGCCAGTTTGAGTATAATGCATACATTCGCGCCTTTTTCGAAAATAACCCGGGCAGGGGTCTCGATGAAGCAATTGCATGCTGGAGATACAAAAAGAGCCTGCCGGGGCACAACCGATATGAACCCTCCGATCTCGCCGCGCTGGAGTGACGGATGTTCACCTGCCTGACCATCGCGGAATTTGCGGTTGGGCAAATGGCTGAACAGACCGATGGGAAAAGGCTGCCTGCGGAGAAAATAACGGCAACAAAGAATCATCTCGTCGGTTCTGTTCTGCTTAAGAAGGAAAAGTTATAAGAAGAGAGGAAAAATATGAAATTTCCCCTGGAAGAAAAGCTCTCCGATGCCCTGCTGGCGCTGCTTGTGCTGGCAGTCTTCTATGGCATCTATTTTACCAAAATGCTGGCGCAGAAGCGGCGCGGCATCCAAACCCGGCAGATCGGGCGAAGAAAAGAAAAATCCATCCGCACGGTTGAGCTGCTCATGAGCATTGCGACGCTGGGGGCCCCCGCTGCGCAGCTGATTTCCATTGCCTTCGGCTGGAGCCTGCTCCCGGCAGGCGCAAGGTTCACCGGCTTCTGCACCGGAATGCTGGGCGATATGATATTCCTGCTTTCCGTCCTGTGCATGAAGGACAGCTGGCGGGCAGGGATCCCTGATACGGACAAAACGCAGCTGGTCACCACCGGCATATACGCCTTCAGCCGCAACCCGGCCTTCCTTGGCTTTGATTTTATGTACATCGGTGTGCTGCTGATGTATTGCAATGTGCTGACATTGGGATTTTCTCTGTTTGCCATGATTATGCTGCATTTGCAGATTTTACAGGAAGAGCGATTTCTGGCAAGCACCTTCGGAGAGCCCTACCGGGAATACTGCCGTCGGGTTTTTCGATATTTAGGACGAAAAAGGAACATAGATGAAACTACTGAAAAGAATCATCTCCATATTACTTACCCTGCTGCTGATTCTGGCTGCAATTTTTGCGTTGGGACGTTATGGCTGGAAGCTGCTGGGTTTTCGGGGCTGCGAAGGGGCTGGAATCGAATCCGTAGAAGTGGGAGAATCCACCGTAAAAATCAAAGGATTTTACCCCGGTTCCTTCCCGGAGGGGTTCTGCGGATACTATGCCGAAGAACAGGACGGGACACTCTATGTGGGCTTTAACTTCAGCGCGGTTTTCGGTTTCTTTGAAACCGGCGATTTTGATGTGACCATTCCCGTCAAGGGTGAAATTCAGAAGGTCATTCTGAAAACAAAGCGAATGGAAACCAGCATTTGGACAGCGGATACCGGCGAGGCAGCAGCAACGGAACGCTGCGGTGTCTATCTTGCAAATACCTTTGGCGCACCCTACCGGGAGTACGGCTGCCATGTATCCCGTTATTTGGGAAGAAAATAATTTTGGGAGGATAAAATAATCATGTCAAAACGTGTACGGCAATACATCGGCATTCTGGCGGCGCTGGCTGCCTATTATCTCATCCACGAGGGGGCGCATCTACTCTATGCGCTGCTGACCGGTGTGTTCAGGCAAATCAATTTCATGGGGCTTGGCGTGCAGATCGACGTCTATGCCGAGCGTCTGACGGATACCCAGCTGGGCATCTTCTGCCTTGCAGGTGCACTGGCGACTCTCTGCACCGGGTACCTGCTTTCAGCACTCGCAGGGCATATCTGCCGCGCAAAAAGCAAGCTCCTCCGTGCAAGTCTGTATTACATCACGATCGCCCTCCTGCTGCTCGACCCGCTGTACTTAAGTGTCCTGTGTGGCTTTTTCGGCGGCGGGGATATGAACGGCATTTCCCTTCTCTGCCCGGAGCTTCCGGCAAGGTGCCTGTTCGGCGCACTGCTTCTTGTAAACGGTCTGGTATTCTGGAAGCATGTGCTGCCGACATACAAGCGATCCTTTTCCCGGTAACATTGGCACAGACGGGCTACAAGTGCAGGATTTAAGATGAACGGAAAAACGCCGCTGCAACGTTGCAGCGGCGTTAAAAATGTACTTTTACAGATACTGCTTAATGGATTCGGAGATGTTGGCGGGATCCTCGGACAGGGTGACGGTGATCTCCATGTTGTTGTCGGCGGCGAACTTGGCAGCCCAGGCGATGAAGCCTTCGGCGGCAGACAGGTCGTGGCCAATGGTCTTATACAGATTGTCAACAAATACGTGGGTAATATCAAAGTTGCCCGCGTGCAGACCGCTCAGGAAGCCCTTGAGCATTTCGGCAGACTGAATGCCGTATTCCTGGGAATCTACCAGGCGAACCTTGTAGGTAACGTCATAGGTAAGCTTCTTGCCATATTCGATGCACACCACATCGCCGCTGGCCTGCGCCACCGCTGCGTTGATGCCGTCGATCAGTTTTTTGGTTTTGCCGGAGCCCTTCAGGCCCAGAATAACATGAATCATCGGAATATCCTCCTTTGCTATGCCAGAGTAATTGGCTTGATATCATTTTAACAGGAATCGAAGAAATTTGCAACTATATTTTTGGCAATTTCAAATATGTTTACAGATTTTCGAAGCCGGGTTTTCCCAGAAGTGCAAACATATTGCGCTTGTATTCCTCCACTCCGGGCTGATCGAAGGGATTAACCCCCAAAATAGATGCGGAAATGGCACAGCTGAGCTCCATAAAATAGAAAAGCTCTCCTGCCTTCTCTTCATCCAGCGCCCCACAGTCCACCGTGATCACGGGCACGCCGCCGTCCACATGTGCCGCGATCGTGCCGAGGTAAGCGCACTCGTCCACCTCGTCCAGCCGTTTGCCTGCCAGGTAATTCAGCTGATCCAGATTCTTGACGTCGGTGCCGATGGTGCATTGCTGCGCCGGGGGATCGAAACGGAGCAGGGTTTCGAAAAGGTTGCGTCTGCCCTGCTGGATCAGCTGCCCCAGGGAGTGCAGATCCGTGGTGAATGCGGCGGCGGCGGGGAACAGCCCCTTGCCCTGCTTGCCCTCGGATTCGGCAAACAGCTGCTGCCACCAGGCGCCGAACATGCGGAAATCCGGTTCAAAGCTTCCAAGTATTTCAATAAATTTGCCGTGGCGGCTCATCAGATTCCGCATGGCGGCATAGAGCCAGACGGGATTCTCATAGGAACGAAGGTCGTAAACGTCCTTTGCCGCAGCTGCGCCGGAGAGCAGCTTTTGAATGTCCAAGCCGGCTGCCGCCATGGGCAGAAGTCCGGCCGGACTGAGCACGGAATACCGTCCGCCCACATCTGCAGGGATGGAAAAGGACTCCCATCGCTCCTCCTGTGCCATCTGACGAAGCGCACCCTTGATGGGATCGGTAACGGCGACAATGCGCTCCCGCGCGCCGTCGGTGCCATATTTGCGTTCCAGCATCCATCGCAGGGCACGGGTGGCAATGGCGGGCTCGGTGGTGACGCCGGATTTGGAGATGATGATAAGAGAAAAGTCCCGGCTGTCCAGCAGCCG
This sequence comes from uncultured Oscillospiraceae bacterium, assembly GCA_934567355.1. GTDB lineage: Bacteria > Bacillota > Clostridia > Oscillospirales > Oscillospiraceae > Faecousia. The sequence continues at coordinate 11,880 of CAKTJC010000022.1, read as the reverse complement.
CATCAGCTCGTTCCACTGCCGGGTACTCAGGCTGCTGCCGGCATAAAGGATCTGCGGATCGCCCTTTTGCCCCCGCCCCAGGTTGCGGGTTTCCCCCTGCAGCAGCTCTATCGCAGCGCGGGCACCCAGATATGAGCCGCCAACACCAATTACCACCAGCACATCGGAGCAGCTACGGAGCTTTTCCGCCGCGGCATGAATCCTGGAAATTTCTTCTGCCGTTTCCCTGGCCGGGAGCGCCAGCCAGCCCAGGTGCGTCCGCACCTCCGGGTCGCTGCCGGTCAGGCAGGCATGGGCGGCGGATACGTCCTTTTCAATTGCCATCAGATCTCCAAATTCAACACTTCCCCACACATTGGAAATGTCGAGCTTTATCATATAGGAAAACACGTCCTTCCTGTCGCAAGATCATATCGGGAGTATTTTACAGCAAAAGTGCCTTGAGCGCAAGTGGGGTTCGGAAAATCTTAAACAGTAAGGGAACGATCGGCAAAAAATGAAAAAATGTGTTGACCTGCTGCTTTTTTTCGGTTATAATATCTTGGCATGACTGTGAAAGTCAGTGAATGTGCGTTGCTGCGGCCCTCGGGGCTGTCGAGCATATGAAGCAGAATAAGGAGGTGTATCTTTCATGAAGCGTACCTATCAGCCCAGCAAACGTCACCGTTCCAAGGTGCATGGTTTCCGTCAGAGAATGGCTTCTTCCAACGGTCGTAAGGTTCTTGCCCGCCGCCGTGCGAAGGGCCGCAAGGTTCTGTCCGCTTGATGAGCATTGGGCGCCCCGGAGTGGGAATATTGCTCTGAGCGAAATGGGAGCAAAAGCGGGGTGAAGGCAATTCGCCCCGCTCCCTTTTTATTGCGCCTTATGCTCCCGGAGACGGCAATCGAATTTTGGAGTTTGCACTATGAAGTATTCCACCAGCTTGAAGCTCAATCATATTTTCCGGCGGCTGTACCACACGAGCGGCGTGGCCGACTCGTACTTGGTGCTCTATGCCCGCAAAAACCGCCTGGAGATCAACCGGGTGGGCATCACCGTCGGCAAGAAGCTGGGACATGCGGTGTACCGCAACCGTACCCGCCGCCGCCTGCGCGAGATTTACCGGCTGAATGAGCAGCAGTTCCAGCGTGGCTGGGACATTGTGGTGGTGGCGCGCACCCGCGCAGTGGAGGCTCCCTTCCAGCGCCTGACGGCAAGCTACCTGAATCTGGCTGCCAGGGCCGGTATCCTGCGGGAAGATGGTGAGCGGCCGTGAAAAGAGTGCTGCTTGGCCTGATCCGATTCTATCAGAGATGCATTTCCCCGGCGTTTCCGCCCAGATGCCGCTTTCGCCCCACCTGCTCGGCTTATGCCTACGAGGCAATCTGCCGCTATGGGGCCATCCGCGGCGGATGGCTGGCAATCAAGCGGATTGCCAAGTGCCACCCGTTTTATCACGGGGATACCTATGACCCCGTCCCGTGAAGCAATGACTTCAAAGAATAAGGAGGAAAGTCCATGTTCCTGTTCTCCCTCGCTGATATCATCCAGGTTCCCTTCGGCTATCTGATGGGCTGGCTGTATCAATTTACCAACAACTACGGCGTAGCGCTGACCCTGTTCGCCATCATTGTGCAGCTGGTGATGCTGCCCATGACGGCGAAGTCCAAAAAGAGCATGATGAAAATGTCCCGCCTTCAGCCCCGGATGCAGGAGATCCAGCGCCGCTATGCCGACGATCCCCAGCGCCAGAATGCAGCCATCCAGGCAATGTATAAGGAAGAGGGCGTGTCCATGGGCGGAGGCTGCCTGTGGAGCCTGGTGCCCATGCTGATCATCATCCCCCTGTATACCGTGGTGCGTCAGCCCCTGGTGTACATGCTCCATGAGAGCGCGGAGACTGCCAATCAGATCGTAGAGGTGCTGAAAAATGCCGCTCCCGAGGCCTTCGGCTCCAATGCCTATTACAGCCAGCTTACGGCTGCCCAGCTGATCCCTCAGTACGCCGATGTACTGAAGGAAGCGATCCCCACCATCAGCGATACCGTCCTGAACGGCGTCAATTTCAATTTCCTGGGCTGCAACCTGGGCTTGATCCCGCCGTTTAATGTCTTTGCCTCCACCTTCTGGAGCTGGCCGAACGTGGGCCTGTTCCTGCTGGCGCTGCTGTCTGCCGGCAACCAGGTGGTTACCATGTGGATCAACCAAAAGATGAATGATTCCGTGGTCACCAACAAGGATGGCATTCAGGATGAGGAAACTGCCAAGAATTCTCAGGCTGCCCAGACCAGCAAGGCCATGATGTATACCATGCCGATCATGATGCTGGTGATCGGTTTTACGGTGCCCGCTTCCCTGTCGCTGTACTGGTTTGTGGGCGGCGTGGTGAGAACCATCGAGGATGTGCTGCTGACCAAGAAGTATCGCACCCAGTATGACGCCGAGGATGCCGAGCGGCTCAAGCGCCGCCTGGAGCAGGATCGGCTGGAGGCCGAGAAGGAGCAGCAGCGCGCCGAGCGCCGGGCTGCCAACCCCGACGGCATTACCGAAAACACCAGCAAGAAAAAAATGCAGAAAAAGCAGCGTGAGCAGGAGGAAGCCGAGCGCTCCGCCGCTGCGAAAGAGTACGCCGCCAGAAAGGGCCTGGTAACGGAAGAGAAAGAAATCAAGTGCGAGACCCTGTCCGGCATTGCCGACCGTCCCTACTGCAAGGGGCGCAATTACGATCCTAATCGCTACGCTTCCAAGCAAACGGAGGAATGATCCATGGAAAAGAAGAGCATTATTTCCGGCAAAACCATTGACGAAGCCAAGGCCAACGCCGCTGCGCAGCTGGGGCTGGATGCCGACAGCTTCTCCTATCAGGTGATTCAGATGCCCAAGTCCGGTTTCCTGGGCATCGGCGCGCAGCCTGCCAAGATCGAGGTGACCTACGAGGTGCCCGATCCCGTGCCCGAGGCGCCCAAGGTCGCCCTGTCGTCCGCCTCCCGCTCCAAGCCCAAGCCGCCCAAGAAGCCCGAGCCGAAGCAGGAGCCGCCCAAGCCCGCTCCCGCCCCTGCTCCTGCGCCTCAGCCCAAGGCGGAGCCTGCGGAAAAGGCCGAGCCTGCTGCCCCTCGCCAGGAGAAAAGGGAGCGCCCGCCCCGCGAGCCGAGAGAGCCCCGGGAGAAAAAGCCCCAGACGCCCAAGGCACCCAAGGAGCCGAAGGTATATGTCCCCGCTGAGCCGGGCAGTGTAGAGGAGAAGATCGAGACCTTCATTGCAGGCCTGCTGGAGCGCATGGATTCCAAGGCCGTACCCCACTGCTGGAAGGAGGACGGCAATACATACCAGGTGGAGCTGGTGGGTGAAGATCTGGGCTACCTGATCGGTCGCCGGGGCGACACGCTGGATGCCATTCAGCACCTGGCCAACTACTCCATCAACCGTGGCGTGGAGGGTCACATCCGCATCAACGTGGACGCCGAGAGCTACCGGGAAAAGCGCGAAGAGAGCCTGCGCCGTTACGCGGTGAAGAAGGCGCAGCAGGTGCTGAAAATGCGCCGCCGCACCACGCTGGAGCCCATGAACGCCTACGAGCGCCACGTCATCCACGCCGCTCTGCAGGATATGGACAATATCACTACTCATTCCACCGGCGTCGAACCCAACCGCTGCGTTGTCATCGAATACGTTCGGTAATCATCTGCCCTCACAGGAATGAAGTGCTTCTGTGAGGGCTTTTTTTCCATTTTCGGTGTATCTTTTTATGAAGGCCTGTGATAATATCAGCGAGGGAATATTTCCCACAGGAAACAAAAAGCATTCTGATTTGCACAGCGGAGGGCAGCAATGGAAAAGTCGGTAAAGGTGATCGGGCTGGATATCGGAACGACCAGCATCAGCGCGGCGGTGCTGGAGCCGCATACGGGGAAAACGCTGCGTGCCTATACGGTGCCGAACGGGAGCTTTCTGCAAACCGGGCATGCCTGGGAGCGGGTACAGGATCCGGCGCTGATCGTGGCGAAGACGCAGAAGCTTTTGGATGAAATACTGGATGATTACCCGGGGGCAGCAGCTATCGGGCTGACCGGGCAGATGCACGGGATTGTATATACCGATGAAGACGGCAGCTGCGTTAGTCCGTTGTATACCTGGCAGGACGGACGTGGGGCATTGCTCGACGCGGATGGGAAGAATCTATGTGAAAGACTGAAGGAACGGTATGGCGGCGGGTTCTATCCCGGCTACGGACTGGTGACGCACCTGTATAATCTCCGGCACGGTCTCGTCCCGCCGGGAGCTGCGAAGCTGTGCACCATTATGGACTATCTGGGCATGGTGCTGACCGGGCGGAGGATGCCCCTGGTTCACACAAGCAATGCGGCCGGATTCGGTTTTTATGACCTCTCTGCCGCCGATTTTCGGCGGGAGCAGCTGGAGGCGGAGAGGATTTCCGGTGCAGTGCTGCCGGAGCTTACCGCCTCCATTGCGCCGCTGGGCAGCTACCGGGGGGTTCCCGTTGCCATCGCGATCGGCGATAATCAGGCCAGCTTCTTTGGCTCCGTCCGCCACGGCCGGGAGGAGATTCTTGTCAACGTGGGTACCGGCAGCCAGGTTTCGATGCTGACGGATCGAATCGTCACCGGCGACGATATTGAGGCGCGCCCCTTTGTCGAAAATTCCTATCTTGCTGTGGGCGCGTCCCTGTGCGGCGGGAGAGCCTATGCGGCGCTGGCAGATTTCTTTGCGCAGTGCGCGCAGGCATTCCATACAGAAAAGATCGATATTTATGCAGTGATGGACGGCATGTTGGATACATACAGAAACCCGAATCACCTTCTGATAGACACCGCCTTTGAGGGCACGCGCGACCATCCGGAACGCTGCGGCTCCATCCGCAACCTGACCACCGGCAATTTTGATCCCGCCTCGCTGACCTACGGCGTCCTGGATGGCATTGCCCGGGAGCTTTATGAGCGCTACCAAACTATGCGCCCAGGTGCCCCCTGCTCCCACAGCCGGATCATCGGCTCCGGGAACGGACTGCGGAAAAACGCACACCTTCAGAAAATCGTCCGGGAGCGGTTCGGCATGCAGCTGCAGCTCTCTCAATGCAGGGAAGAAGCCGCCTGCGGCGCAGCCATTGCAGCTTTCACCGCCGTAAGCCCCATGACCTGGCGCGAGGTGGTAGGAATATGAGGGCAGTATCCGCTTTGGCGGGCAGGAGCTGTGGGAAATTGACCGGCACTCGCTGTACCGGAAGGTGGGCTATGTGTCCCAAAGCACCTTCCTGTTCGCCGACAGCATCCGAAACAACATCTGCCTGTATGAGCCGTTTTCCGAGGAAGCGGTGAACGAGGCGGTAAGGCTGGCGGGGCTGCAGAGCTTCGTTGCCACCGCGCCGGAAGGCGTTGACACCACCCTGGAGGAAAACGGCCGCGATCTCTCCGGCGGCCAGCGCCAGCGCATTGGCATTGCGCGCATGATCATCCGAAAATACGCCCTGGTCATTGCCGACGAGGTAACTGCCAGCCTGGATGCTGAAACGACCCAGCAGGTGATGGAAAACCTGCTGAGCCTCCCCTGTGCTATGATCGTCATCACCCACGATACCTCCGGAGATTTCATGCACCGGTTTGACAAGGTGTACCGGATGGAAGCGGGAAGAATGGAACGGACGGTGTAACGGCGCCGTGTATTAGGGAACCTATGATTATATTGATATGGCGGATAAGCCGTCTTCCTGATTGAAAAAATCCTCCCGCCTTCATCCTTTGAGGGCAGGAGGATTTGTCAGCTTATTTGGCGGGATTTGCCGAGGCTGGGAAAGGTTCGCAATTTCAAATGTGAGGAAGAGAACGCGCCGTCAGGGCACCAGCCGGAATGCCGCAGCTCCATGGGCGGGAACGGATGCTTCCAATGCGTCGCAGATGGGGATAACGTCACCTGTCCACAGGTTTTCTGCCTGGGAAGCGTCGTCTGCCTCCAGGTCGCACAGGGGGATCCGGATGTGGTTCGCGTGCTCGCCGAGGTTAAAGATGGCAACGTACTGGCCGCCTTGGGCACAGGCGGCTGTCCAGAGGGCAAACTCGGTGCCGCCGATCTCTCTGCGCCATACCTGATGGGCGTGGCGGGAAAGCCGGTGCATGGCAAGAATTTGCCCGTTGGTGATCAGGCTCATGGTGAAGGGGTCGAAGCCGGTCATATCGCCGCCGATGATCAGCGGGGAGCGGAAGATGCTCCACAGGGTGAGCATGGTGCACTGCTCATCCGGGGTGAACTGCGTGCGGTTTTCCTGCCCCTCGGTTTGACGGATGGGACCGATGGGAAGCATGTCGGCATCCGGCCAGTGGCCGGGGCCGGCGTGGGTGCACCATTTTTCCGCCCGCTCAAACATGGCATAGAGCAGCTGCCAATCGTCCCAGAAATCGTCGGTAATGCGCCACATGTTGGAAGTCTGCTTATACAGCTCCGCCTTCTCCAGCAGCGCCGGACCGGGGGAGAGGCTGAGCACCATGTCCCGGCCGCAGCGGCGCAGGCAGTCGCTCAGAAGCAGGAGTTCCGACTCCTCGTGGGGCAGCTCCCGGCAGATGTCGTCGCATTTGATGAAGTCCACGCCCCAGGAGGCGTAGAGCTCAAAGAGGCTGGCATAGTATTCCCTTGCGCCGTCTTTGGATGCATCCACGCCGTACATATCCGTATTCCACTGGCAGATGCTGTTCCGCTTGGCAATTTCCCGGGCGGTTCTGGCGCTGCCTTTGATTTTTGTATTGCGGTGGACGGCCTGACGGGGGATGCCCCGCATGATGTGAATGCCGAATTTCAGCCCCAGGGAGTGCACATATTCCGCCAGCGGCGCAAAGCCCCTGCCGCCGGCGGCGGAGGGAAAGCGGTTCTCTGCGGGCATCAGTCGGGAATATTCATCCATGCATAAGTCTGCAAAGGGGTTGTAGTGATGGGACACGGCGGCCGGTTCATACCACTGAATGTCCACGACGATGTATTCCCAGCCATACTGCTTCAGATGCTTTGCCATGAATGCGGCATTACGGCGCACGGTCTCCTCGGTGACGGCGGGGCCGTAGCAGTCCCAGCTGTTCCAGCCCATGGGCGGTGTTTTTGCAATCATATGTAGTCCCTCAAATCAGTCCAAAATGCTTCAGTGCTTTCTCAATGCCGTCCTCCAGCACCGGGGCGGTGACGAATTCGGCGGCTTGCATGGCCTCCTCCGCACCGCCGCCCATGCAGGCGGAGTGGGAGGCCATGCGGAACATGGGAATATCGTTGGCGCTGTCGCCGATGGCGCAGGTGTCCTCCGGCGCGGTGCCCAGATGGCTCAGAATGCGCTGCATCCCGGCGGCCTTGGAATAGCCCTTCAGCACCAGCTCATACATTCCGGCCTCCCGGTCGGTGATGACGTAGTCCCGACTCATTTCCGCCTTGAAGGCGTCAATATCCCCACGTTCACCGCAGAAGGTGACGAATTTCATAAAATCCGGCTCGCCTTCCTCTGCCAGCTGGTGGATGGGATACCCCGCCCGGCGCAGCCGCTCCACCTCCCGGGACATCAGCGGATGGAAGGAATTTTCACCGTCGAGCAGAATGCCGCCGTCCATTGCCTCGTAAAAGGAGATCATGTGATATTTGCGGGAGCATTCCACGCTCCTGCGCCGCAGCTCCAGCGACGGCTGAACGCGGATCAGATATTCCCCGTCCAGCAATACCTCCATGCCGCAGCCGCAGGCAAAGCCGCGAAAGGCCATCTTATTGATCCGATGGTCGATCTGTAAATAGGGGCGGCCGGTATTGATGATGGGCACATGCCCGTTTTCCTTCAGCCGTTCCACCGCGCGGACGGCGGAATCGGGGATGATTTGTGTGACTGCATCGATGATGGTTCCGTCAATGTCAAAAAAGATAACCATTTTTTCTCCTTTGTAAATGCATTGTTATGCGCCACCGGGAAGCCCGAGAGCGGCAGTGACCAGGATGCCCAGATTATCCCGGTAAATGGAATCAAACTGTGTGATGGACAGCGGGTTTTCACCGATTCCTGCTTCAATGGTGAAGCCGGGGCGGCGGAAATCCTGGATGAACCAGTCCTTGAAGCCTGCAAAGCTGGACTCGTAGGGGGTGTCCTCCACTTCGTAGCCGCTGACCCGCGCAAATTCCTGCGCCAACTCTCGGGCACCGGTCACCTGATAGTCCCGGAACTGCCAGTATATGACCTTCCCCTGGGTGTGGTAGGCCAGCACCAGGCGGGGGTCGACGGCGCGGGTATATTCTGCCAACGCCTTGCTCTCCCGCTGGGTCAGCGGGGCACGGCCGACATAATCCCGCGGGCCGGGACGGGTATATCCGGCGGAAAACTTGATTTCCCGGGCGGTCAGCCAACCGGCAGGGTATTGCAGGTTCAGGTCGACCCCCAGGAGGTTTGCTTTCCAACCGTCCGGAAAGGGAATGCCCGGATAGTTTGCCGCCAGGCTTTCTGCAGCGGCAAATTGAAGCGTTCCCGGTTCAATGGCGCCGGTCACCAGATCGACCCCGTCCGGGTCAACCATGGGGACGGTATGGATGGTGACCAGGTTTCCAATGGTGCGGGCATCCACGCCCCAGAGTTTGCCGCCGCCGCGCATTGCGGCAGCCAGCTCTTCCACAAATTTCAGCAGCAGGGGCGCGGTGATCCATTCGTTGGCGTGGTGGGCAGCGGTGAAGAGCACCTGCCGTTCCCCATCGCCGATGACCAGCGTTTTCATCGGCCGTCCAAAGGCAGTGTCGGTCAGCACCTCACTGCGGCAGAAGGGATAGGCGCGCACCAGCGCATCAATGGTTTCACTGCACAGCGCAGCGGTCATGGGTACATCGGTTTTCACAATTCCCAAAATGCATCGCCTCGGAAAAGGATATGCACGGGACAAGAAAAATGTGAGCTGATAGGGGGCAAATGATCAGTATGCCCTGCGGCATCACTGCCTGGCGGCGCTGCCGCCTTGCTCCAAATAAATCAGCAGCACCGCAATGTCTGCCGGGCTGACACCGGAAATGCGTCCGGCCTGCCCGATGGACAGGGGGCGGATGGCGGACAGCTTCTGCTGCGCTTCCAGTCGAAGTCCCCGGATGGATTCATAGTCGATGTCGGCGGGCAGCAGCCGCGCTTCCTCCTTCTTAAATTCCTCCACCTGGCGCTCCTGGCGCAGCAGGTAACCGGCATATTTAATCTGAATCTCCACTTCCTCCGTCACCGCCTGGGGCAGCCCCGGATTCTCCGGGTCGAAGGGGAGTAGGTCGCCGTAGCTGATTTCCGGTCTGCGCAGCAGGTCGGCCAGCCGTGCGGAATTGGTAACGGGGGTGCTGTGGCGCCGCTCCAGCATTTCGTTCAGCGCTTCGCTGGCGGCAACGCCGGTGGCTTCCAGCCGATTCTTTTCCCGGCGGACAGCTTCGTATTTTTCTTCCACCTGCTGCGCCCGCTGCTGGGGCACCAGCCCAATGGCAGCGCCGATGGCAGTGAGCCGCTGGTCGGCATTGTCCTGGCGATGCAAAATCCGGTATTCGCTGCGGCTGGTCATAATCCGGTATGGCTCTTGGGTGCCCTTGGTCACCAGATCGTCAATCAGCGTGCCAATATAACTGGTGTCCCGGGTGAGAATCAGAGGCTCCCGCCCCAGAATCTTTAGCGCCGCATTGACACCGGCCACCAGCCCCTGCACGGCGGCTTCCTCATAGCCGGAGGTACCGTTGAACTGACCTGCGCCGTACAGACCGGAAATTTTTTTGCTTTCCAGGGTGGGCAGCAGCTCGGTGGGGTCAACGCATTCGTATTCAATGGCATAGGCGGGACGCATCATCTCTGCGTGTTCCAGCCCGACAACAGTATGCAGCATTTCCAACTGCACATCCTCCGGCAGACTGGAAGAAAAACCCTGAATGTACATTTCTTCGGTGTCCAGCCCGCATGGCTCAATAAACAGCTGGTGGCGGGGCTTGTCGGCAAAGCGGACGATTTTCGTCTCAATGCTGGGGCAGTAGCGGGGTCCGACACCGGAGATGGTGCCGTCATACATGGGGCTGCGGTGGAGATTCTCCCGGATGATGCGGTGGGTTTCCTCGTTGGTATAGGTGAGATAGCAGACGGCGGAGTTGTTCACCTTGTGGGTGGTGCGGAAAGAGAATGGCTCTACGGTTTCGTCCCCGGGCTGCAATTCCATTTTGGAAAAATCAATGCTCCGCCGGTTGACCCGGGGCGGGGTGCCGGTTTTGAACCGCCGCAGGGAAAGCCCCAGCTGGCGCAGCCGGTCGGCAAGGCCGATGCTGGCGTGCATTCCGTCAGGACCGGAGGAAACAACGCTTTCACCGGTGATGACGGTGCTGTCCAGATAGGTGCCGGTGGCAACCACCACGGCCTTGGCGGTGTATTGGGTTCCCAGCTGGGTGCGTACACCGCACACCCGGCCATCCTCCACCTGGATGTCTACAATCTGCGCCTGTTTCAGTTCCAGGTGCTCCTGCTGTTCCAGGGTGTGCTTCATATACATTTTGTACCGCTGGCGGTCAGCCTGGGCCCGCAGGGAGTGGACGGCGGGGCCTTTGCCCCGGTTGAGCATCCGATACTGAATGCAGCTGGCATCGGCAGCCACGCCCATTTCGCCGCCCAGAGCGTCCAGCTCCCGCACCAGATGCCCCTTGCCCGTGCCGCCAATGGCGGGATTGCAGGGCATATTGCCCACGGCATCCAGATTGATGGTAAACAGAATGGTGTGCAGTCCCAGCCGGGCGGCAGCCAGGGCAGCCTCGATTCCGGCGTGACCTGCGCCGATAACGGCAACGTCACAGCTTCCGGCAACAAAGCTCATTGGGCTTCCTCCGCTTCGGCTTCGGGGTGCTTCTTCTCCTCCGGCGGCAGCAGGAAAGGCTTGCACACAACCTCACAGCGATTGATGGGGGTACCCAGGGCGTGGAACTTCTCCTCGTACCCGGTCGTGATGCCAACGATGCCGTTCTCGTGGAGATTCCGGGTCACGTTCTTGGTTTCCAGACCACAGGCAGCAAACTCCTCCAGGCTGAACTCAAACAGGGGGGCGTTGTCGGTCTTGAAGTGAATCTCACCGCCCTGACGCACCACCCGGCAATACTTGTCCAGGAAGCCCCGATGGGTCAGACGGCGCTTGCCGTTCTTCTTCCGGGGCCAGGGGTCGGGGAAGTTGATGAACAGCCGGTCGATTTCGGCAGGGGCGAAGAAATCCTCAATCATCGCCACATCCATATCAATATAGAAGACGTTTTTCAGGCCCATGTCCCGCGCCTTCTCCATGGCGACCACCACGGCCTCCTTGCAGCGCTCCACGGCAATCAAAAGCACATCGGGATTGGCCTGGGCGGTTTCGGCGGTGAATTTGCCCTTGCCGCAGCCAACCTCCACCCACAGGGCGGTGCATCCGGGCATCAGGCTGCGCCAATTCCCTTTTAAAGTGGCGGGATTGGAGATGCGGTAGGCGCTGCAACGCTCCATCCGCGGCTCCAGATTCCGCATTTTTCTCATTCTCATAGAAAATCCTCCAAACTCGGCAAAACAAATCTTTGAAATATTATAATGAATGCGGCTGAAAATGTCAAAGAAAATCCGCTGGAAACGCATGAGTTGCAGTCCCTCGGGACACAAAAATGTCCGCCCTTCACAGACAAGTGTGCGTGATAAAAATAAAAAGGAAAAAAGGGGAAAAAGAGGTAAAAAGGGCTTGACAAAGGGGTGGTGGGCGTGGTAATATATGCAAGCTTTCCGATGAACGCCCCGCAAGCGGGCGGGAGGATGGCGAAAATCACGGGAAAATCCGAAAAAGAGAGAAAAAACCTCTTGACAAACGGATGGCAGCGTGATAGAATAGCAAAGTTCACAGCGAGAGCGTGAGCTTATCTGTACCTTGTAA
>CAKTJC010000021.1 GCA_934567355.1 uncultured Oscillospiraceae bacterium | reverse complement strand
TCAATATTGTTCATCAGTCCAATCGGGTTGCGGAATGCATAAGTATTGACATTTTGAACCAGGAAGGATTTTTCACTGCCGTCATCCAAACGGACATTGACCTTATAAGTGCGGTTGACATTGCCCACCTGAATGGACTCATACCCAACGTATGTACCCGGCAGACAAAATGCCGCACAGATCTGTTTCATTTTTTCATCCATCGTTTTCCACTTCCACTTCAAATTTGTCCGGGGAACAGCACCGCAATGGCGTTGCGGGCAGCGTCCTGCTCTGCCCGCTTCTTGCTGCTGCCCTGGCCGCTGCCTACCACGGCACCGTTTAAGGTAACTTCCACATCAAAATGCTTGTCGTGATCCGGCCCGGATTCGCCTACCAGCTGGTAGGAAAGCAACTGATTGCGCTTCTGCTGCACCAGCTCCTGAAGCTGGGTCTTATAATCTGTGTTGTGGAGCTTGGTCACGGGAACCTGCACCAGAATAAAGCGCCGGATAAACTGCAGAGCCGCCTCCATGCCGCCATCCAGGAACGAAGCGGCGATCACCGACTCAACGGCATCGGCCAGGATGGAATCCCGTGTTCTGCCGCCGCCCTGTTCCTCGCCGTGCCCCAGCAGGAGATGGTCGCCCAGGTGGATGGAATTGGCAACGGCGGCCAGCGTCTTTTCGCACACCATGTCCGCCCGCATTCGGGTCAGCTCCCCCTCTGGGCGGTCGGGAAAATTCCGGTAGAGGTACTCCGCCACCAGCATGCCCAGAATACTGTCGCCCAGAAATTCCAGACGCTCGTTGCTCAGCAGACTGTTGTGCCAGCGCTCATTGGCATAGGAAGAGTGGGTCAGCGCATTTTGCAGCAGGGAAATATTGTGAAACCGATAGCCGATTGCGGCTTCCAAATCCTTAATCATGGTTCTGCTCCTTTGCTTTCGCCAGGAGCTGGAGTGCCCGCTCCAATTCCGGGGTCATATCGTTTTCGGCAGCCTGCTGCGCCTGCTTCACCGCATTGCAGAAGGCAACGGCATCCGATGCGCCGTGCGCCTTGATCACCGGCTTCTTAATGCCCAAAAATTGGGTGCCGCCGATCTCCCGGTAGTCCATCAGCTTCATCATATCCTTGACGCCGGAGGAACACAGCAGGTAGCCGAGCTTGCTCAGCAGGTTCTTCTTGAACATCCGCTTCATCAGGCTGCCCATGAACATGGCGGTGCCCTCAATGGATTTGAGCAGCACATTGCCGGAGAAGCCGTCGCAAACCACCACGTCCACCTCGCCCAGAGGCACATCCCTGCCCTCCAAGTTGCCGATGAAATGCAGCAGTCCCTTGGCATCCGCATCCTTCAGCAGAGCGTAGGCGTCCTTTTGAAGCTGGGTGCCCTTGCTGTCCTCGGTGCCGATGTTCAGCAGGCCGACCCGGGGCATTTCAATGCCCAGCTGCTTTTTTGCGTAGGCGGAGCCGACAAGGCCGAATTGCAGCAGAAATTCCGGGGTGCACTCGGCATTGGCGCCGCAGTCGCAGATGATGGTCTTACCGCCCTTTTTATTGGGCATGGCAGGTGCCATGGCGGCACGGCGGATGCCCTTGACGCGCTTGACCAGCAGCGTTGCGCCGGTGAGCAGCGCACCGGTGGAGCCGGCGGAGACGAAGGCGTCGCCCTTTCCGTCGGCCAGAAGCTTCAGACCGACCACCATGGAGGAATTCTTCCGCTTGTGGATGATGCTTGCCGGATCGTCGTGCATGTCCACCACATCGTCGGCGCCCATGATCTCCATGCCCTCCGGCAGATCGGCAATGCCATGGCGCCCCATGACCTCCAGAATTGCCTCGGCGCGGCCAACCAGAGTAATTTCTGCACCGAATTTCTTTGCCGCATCAATTGCGCCCAGGACGGCTGCCTCCGGGGCATTGTCCCCGCCCATGGCATCGAGAATGATTTTCATTGCGTCACCCCTTCTATATTCCGCTGGCAACCAGTGCGTCGATCACACCCAGTGCGCGGTTGGAAATTGCCAGATTCTTCTCTGCTTTTTTACGAATCCGCTGCTCCAGCGGGGAAATGATGCTGAAATTCACATTCATCGGCTGGAAATTCTCGATCGATCCGTCGCTGATATAGCTGCCCAGCGCACCGATGGCAGTGGTTTTGGGGAAATCGGGCAGCTGCCTGCCCTGCAATCTTGCAGCCATGACAACGGCAGCGAGGTAGCCGGAGGCGGTGGATTCCACATATCCCTCCACGCCGGTCATCTGCCCGGCAAAGGCAACCAGTGGATTGCGCCGGTCGGCATAATACTTATCCAGCAGCTTGGGGCTTTGCAGGAAAGTATTCTGGTGCATCACGCCGTAGCGGACAAACTCCGCATCGTGGAGCGCCGGGATCATAGAGAACACCCGTTTCTGCTCGCCGAATTTCAGATGGGTCTGGAAGCCCACCAGATTGAATACACTCTTTGCCGCGTTGTCCTGCCGCAGCTGGAGCACCGCATAGGGCTCTCGGCCGGTTTTCGGATCGGTGAGGCCGACGGGCTTCATAGGACCGAAACGCAGGGTATCCAGCCCCCGGCGCGCCATGACCTCCACGGGCATGCAGCCTTCAAACACATTGCGGTCTTCAAAGCCGTGTACCTCTGCCTCTTCGGCCGCGACCAGTTCCCGCACAAAAGCCTCGTACTGCTCTTTGTCCATCGCGCAGTTAATGTAATCCGGGGTGCCCCGGTCGTAGCGGGACTGCCACCAGGCAAGGCTCATATCCACCGACTCCGCCGTGACCAGCGGAGCGGCGGCATCGAAGAAATGCAGATAATCCGTGCCGAAATATTCCCCGATGGCCTTGGAAAGAGCATCGGAGGTCAGCGGCCCCGTGGCGATAATAACGGGCGCCTCCGGCACCTGCGTCACCTCGCCGGGAATCACGCGGATATTGGGGTTCGCCCTGATTTTTTCCGTGACCAGCGCGGAAAACCCAGCGCGGTCAACCGCCAGGCAGCCGCCCGCCTCCACCCGGGTCGCCTCGGCGCACTCCATGATCAGGCTGCCGCAGCGGCGCAGCTCCTCCTTCAGGAGCCCCACCGCATTTTCCAGCCGATCGCCGCGCAGGGAGTTAGAGCACACCAGCTCCGCAAAATCCGGGCTGTGGTGTGCCGGAGTCATCTTCGTGGGCTTCATTTCATACAGGTCCACCGAGATGCCGCGTCTGGCCAGCTGCCAGGCGGCTTCCGATCCGGCAAGACCTGCTCCGATCACCTTTACATTCATGACTGTGCCCTCTTCTTTGCGGCGGTGGTCTTCGCGGCGGTTTTCTTGGCGGTCGTCTTTTTTGCCGGCGCCTTTTTTGCAGCCGCAGTCTTCTTTGCCGAAGCCGTTTTCTTTGCCGTCGTCTTCTTCGGCGCTACCTTTTGGGGCTCCGCTGCTGCCGGTTCGGCGGCAGCGGAAGCTTCCTCCGTCTGACCGTCCTCTTTGGGCTTTTTCTTATAGTAACCCCGCTGATCCTCCGGGAGGAAACGGGGACATTTTTCGTTGATGCAGAAGGTCTTCATTCTGCCTCGGCCGGACTTCTTGAACAGGGTCTGGCCGCACTCCGGACAGTCCTCCGCCGTGGGCACGTCCCAGGTCATAAAGCCGCAGTCCGCCCCCCGCTCGCAGGCGTAGTAGGCAAAGCCGCGCTTGCTCTTGCGCTTGAGGATGGCGCTGCCGCACTTGGGGCACCGACCGGGCATCCGCTCCACCAGGGGCTTGGCATTTTTGCACTCCGGGAAGCCGGGGCATGCCAGGAATTTGCCGAAGCGCCCGGTTTTGATGACCATCTTCCGGCCGCAGAGCTCGCAGACCTCGTCGGTCTCCTCTTCGGGCACCTTCAGGCGGACGCCCTCCAGCGCCGTCTCGGCATCCTTCAGTTCCTTTTCAAAATCGTTATAGAAATCGTGGAGCAGACTGACCCAATTTTGCTTACCCTCTTCCACCGCATCCAGGCGATTTTCCATGTTGGCAGTGAACTCCACATCGATGATGTCCTGGAATCGCTCCACCATCAGTCCTGTGACCACCTCGCCCAGGGCGGTGGGGGCAAGGTGCTTGTCCTCCTTCACCACATACTCCCGATCCTCAATGGTGGAAATGGTGGCGGCATAGGTGGAGGGGCGGCCGACGCCCTTTTCCTCCATGGCCTTGACCAGGCTGGCCTCGGTGAAGCGGGCGGGGGGCTGGGTGAAGTGCTGCTGCTTGTCAAATTTCGTGGGCAGCGTCTTTTCTCCCGCCTGCAGATCCGGCAGCGGGGAGCCGTTCGCCTCCGCTTCGTCGTCCCGTCCTTCCTCGTAGACGGCAATGAAGCCGGGGAATCGCAGGCTTTGGTTGGTTGCACGGAAGGTGTGCCCAGCGCAGACCGTATCGATGGCAACGGTATCGTACACCGCATTGGCCATCTGGCTTGCAAGAAAGCGGCTCCAGATCAGCTTATACAGCCGGTACTGATCCCCCGTCAGGCTGGAGCGCACCCGCTCGGGGTCAAGCTCCACATGGGTGGGTCGGATGGCCTCGTGGGCATCCTGAGCGCCTGCCTTGGTCTTATATACATGGAAGGAACCATAGTAATAGTCCTTTCCATAGCGGCTGCGGATGAAATCAGCGGCTGCAGCCATGGCCTCGTCGGAAAGGCGCAGAGAGTCGGTACGCATATAGGTAATCAGACCCAGCGTGCCCTCGCCTTCCACATCCACGCCCTCATACAGCTGCTGCGCGATCATCATGGTGCGCTTGGGGGTCATGTTCAGCTTCCGGGATGCTTCCTGCTGCAGGGTGGAGGTGGTGAAGGGAGGCGCGGCAGAGCGCTTCTTCTCCGCCTTCTTTACATTGGTGACGGTGAATTCACCGTCCTTCACATCGTCGATCACGGCTTGGGTCTGCTGCTCGTTTTCCAGCTCGCGCTTTTTATCCTCGCCGTAATAGCGGGCGACAAAGCTGCCGGGTCTTCCCTGCCGGTTCAGCGTCACATCCAGCGACCAATATTCCCTGGGCTGGAAAGCGCGGATCTCATTCTCCCGATCCACCACCATACGCGTTGCCACGGACTGCACACGGCCGGCGGACAGCCCCCGGCGCACTTTCTTCCACAGCAGCGGGGAGAGCTGATAGCCCACGATGCGGTCGAGGATCCGCCGCGCCTGCTGGGCATCTACCAGGTCATAGTCAATATCACGGGGGTGCTGAATGGATTCCCGCACCACCCGCTGGGTGATCTCATTGAAGGTCACCCGGTGCGCCTTCTCATCGGAAAGATTCAACAGCTCCTTCAGGTGCCAGGAGATGGCCTCGCCCTCCCGATCCGGGTCGGTTGCCAGGTAGACGGTCTGAACCTCGCCGGCATCCTTTTTCAGCTCTTTGATCAGCTCTTCCTTGCCCCGGACGGGGATGTAGTCGGGCTTGAAATCATGCTCCAGATCCACGCCCATCTTGCTCTTGGGCAGGTCGCGCAGGTGCCCCATGCTGGCCTTCACCAGATAGTCGGGCCCCAGGTATTTTCCAATCGTTTTCGCCTTGGAGGGCGACTCCACGATGACGAGGTTAGTCGGTTTTGCCATGAATAACTTCCTTTTCCATGATTGTTTTCCGGGGATGCCCTATTTGCGGGCAATCCGGTTGCCGGGCAGACGGACGATCACCTTTTTCAGCTCCAGCATGGTCAGGTGACGCAGAAGCGTCCCGGACGGGATGCCGGTTTGGGCGATCAGGTCATCCACCCGCATTTCTGTGCCGCCCAGTGCGGTCACAATGGCGCTCTCCTCCGGCGATAGCGCGGGGAGTGCGGTTTTTATGTCAATATAAGGCGTTGCGGCCTTATTGTCAATGTCTTTTTTGTGAAGTTTTGGCTCCGGTTGCTTCTGCTTTGGTGCGGCAGGCTGCTTTTGCGCCACAGGAATGTATGGCGCGGGCTGCTCCGCCCTTCGGATTTTGTCCGGGAAAAGGGCAGCGTATTCGCCGAGAACGCTCCATCCGCCGGTGACGGGTGCAGCCCCTTCGCTGAGCAGCTGATTGCTTCCGGCAAAGGTGGGCAGATCGATATTGCCGGGAACGGCGTATACATCCCGTCCCTGGTTCAGTGCCTGCCGGGCGGTATTCAGCGCACCGCTGCGCTCCGGCGCTTCCACCACCACCGTTGCGATACTCAAGCCGCTGATGATGCGGTTGCGCCGGGGAAAATTCCACCGGAAGCCCACGGTTTTGGGCAGAAATTCCGACAGGAGGCAGCCGTACCGCTCCACCTGGTAAAACAGCTCCCTGTTTTCCTTGGGAAAAATCACATCCACACCGGTGCCCAGCACCCCCACGGTGGGGCAGCCTGCCTGGAGCGCCCCCTGCATGGCGGCGGCATCAATTCCGGCAGCCAGACCGGAGACGATCATACCGCCGCAGGCGCTGATCTCCGCGCCCAGCCTTACCGCCACACTGCGGCCATAGGCCGTGCATTTCCGCGTGCCTACAATGCTGACCACGGGAACGCCGTCGAACTGCGGGAGGGTACCCTTGTAATAGAGCACCAGCGGCGGATCATAGATATTCTTCAGCCGGTCGGGGTATTCCCCGTCGCTGTAGGTAAGGATCCGGATATGCTCCTGCTGGCAGTATTTCAGCGCTGCCAGGAAAGGATCCAGGTTTTTATCCATCAGGGCGCTTTTCCCCTGGGCGGTGATGCCGGAAAAATACTGAAATTCCGCCGGGTCGGCATGATAAACCTCCCCCGGTGAGCCGAAGGACTGCAAAAGCAGAACCTTCTGGTGGTCACCCAGGTTTGGACGATGTGCCAGCCAGAGCCAGTATTCCAGTTCCTGCATCACGTTTCTCTCTTTCTATCTTTTCATCTGCCACATGGCAATGGCAGCCGCCACTGCCGCATTCAGCGACTCGCAGTGGGGATTCATGGGAATGATCAGCTGCCTGTCCGCCGCTTCCAGGATCTCACGGCGGACGCCCTGACCTTCGCTGCCGATGACCACCGCCATTTTTTCCAGCGGAGCACTGCGGATGTCCACCGCCCGCTCACTGAGCGCCGTCACGGCGACGGGAACCCCGGCGCGGATGCAGCCCTCCCGCGCCTCCTCCCAGGAGGCGGTGACGACCCGGGTGCGGAATACCGCGCCCATGCTGGCACGCACCACCTTATGACTGTAAGGGTCGGCGCAGCTTTCCAGCAGACACACCGGGACATCCAGCGCATCTGCCGTGCGCAATATGGTGCCCAGATTTCCGGGATCCTGAATTCCATCCAGCAGGAGCATGCCAGGGCGCGGCGCAAAGGGTGCCTTCTCCGGCAGGCGGCACAGGAACACCGCCCCCTGGGGTGCGGACATGGGAGAAACGGATTCCATCACGTCCCCCGGCACACGGACAAGCCGAACGCGTTCCGGCACCTCCGCCTGGACGCCATCGGAGAGGATGACCGTATCCAGCCCGGGGCAGTAGCGCACCGCCTCCGCCAGGAGCTTCGTCCCGTCTGCGGCGAAAAGTCCGGCGCTCTCCCGTTCCTTTTTGGAGGAAAGCAGCCGCCTGACCTGCTGGAGCAGGGGATTTTTCCGGGAGGTAATCTGCTCTTCTCTCACAGCTTCTGCATTGCCTCCAGCGCCGCCGTATCGCCCAGAACAGCCAGCACATCATCCCCGCAGATCCGATAGTCGGCGGAGGGGGATACCATGGTCTTTTCCCCATTCTTGACGGCGATAATATTTATATCCATCTTGGCGCGGACATTCAGCTCCCGGATGGTCTTATCCGCCCAGGACTTAGGGGCGGGAACCTCCAGAATGCCATAGTCGCTGGACAGCTCGATGTAATCAAGCACATTGTGGGACTGCAAAATTCTGGCAAGCCGCTGCGCCTGCTCCAGCTCCGGGACGACTACCTGGTCAACCCCCAGCTTTTGCAGCACACGGCTGTGCATTTCATCGTGCGCCTTGCAGACCAGACGCGGAACGCCCAGCTCCTGCAGATTCATAACGGTGAGCACGGAGGCCGCCAGATTGTCGCCGATGGCGACCACGGCGCAGTCAAAATTCCGCGCGCCCAGCGCGCGCAGCACCTCTTTGTCCTGCCCGTCGCCCACCACGGCGTGGGTCACCTCAGCGGACAGCTGCTGTACCAGCTCGGGGCGAACGTCCATTGCCAGCACCTCTGCGCCCAGCTGGCTCAGGCTTCTTGCCAGCCCGGAGCCGAAGCGCCCCAGACCGATTATCATATAGGATTTCATGGGATACCTCCTATCCGATCAGCAGGCTGGTTTCCGCATAGCGGAACCGCTCCACCGCCTGGTTGCCCATCAGGAAGCCCAGGCTGATGGTGAGCACGCCCACCCGTCCGAAATACATGAAAATAATCATCAAAATCTTCGCCGGGACGCTGAGCAGCGTCGTTGCACCGGCCGTAAGCCCCACCGTTGCCAAGGCGGAAACCGACTCATACAGAGCATCTGCAAGGCTGACAGGCGAGGTCGCGCTGACAAAAATGCCGCCGAACACGGCCAGAACGATCATAATAAGGGAGATGGTCATGGCGTTCATCACCTGCGCCTCCGGGATGGTGCGGTGATACACCGTGACCGTACTGCGCCCCCGGGCGCGTGCGCCGATAAACAGCAGCACCACCAGGAAGGTGACGGTTTTCAGTCCGCCCGCCGTTGAGCCGGAGGAGCCGCCGATGAGCATCAGAACCATGGACACCGCCTTGCCGCCCTCGGTCAGGCCTGCCTGATTCAGTGCGTCGAACCCGGCAGTGCGCAGCGTTGCGGACTGGAAAAGTCCGCCCAGCAGTCTGCCGCCCACGCCCAGCTTGCCAAGCGTTTCGGGATTGTTCCATTCCAGCAGGCAGATCAGCACCCAGCCGCTCAGCAGCAGGATGCCGGTGGCAGAGAGCACCAGGCGGGAATAGACGCTCAGATCGCGCCAGCGGCGCTTTTCCGCCACGTCCTCCCACACCAGGAAGCCCAGGCCGCCCAGGGTCACTAGGGTGCCCAGGGTAAGCAGCACCACCGGGTCGTTCCGGAACAGCTGAAGGCTCGTGCCGGGAGAAAGCTCGCCGAAAATATCAAACCCCGCATTGCAGAAAGCGGATACGGAATGAAACACGCCCCATTTTATGGCGTGGGAAAAGCCGTATTTTGGCCAGAACCAAGCCGTCAGGATCGCCGCGCCGATCGCCTCTACGCTCAGGCTGCCCACCAGGACAGTCCGCTGGATACGCACCACGCCATCCATTTCATTCAGAGAAAGCGCCTGCGCCATGATCATCCTCTGGCGCAGCCCTACCTTCCGGCGGAACAGGAAAATCACCAGCGTCGCCGCCGACATAAAGCCCAGGCCGCCCACCTCGATCAGGCAGATCAGCACCGTCTGCCCGAAGCCGCTCCACTGCGTCCAGGTGTCAAAGGGGGTCAGCCCCGTGACGCAGGTGGCAGAGGTGGCGGTAAACAGCGCCGGAAGGAACGGACATGGGCTGCCGCTGCGGGATGCAGCGGGCAGCATCAGCAGTCCCGTCCCCGTGAGAATAATGGCAAGAAAACACACGGCAATCAGCCTGGTGGCGCTCATGGGTCTTCTGCGGCGCTTCGGCTTTTCGGAAGAATTCCGCTGAAAAACGTACAAGATTTTTCCCTCCCCTGGGACACAGCATTGCGATTTGCACAGTGCACTATATTATAAGCAAAAGAGCAACGTTTTTCAAGTCTCTTTTCCGCCGAAGCATGTCTTTTTCAGGAAGGCGGTAGTGAAAAGGCCACTGCCGGTATTAAAACTCAGGGAAACTCTGATTAAATCAACAAGAGCTGGCGGCGGAAGATTTTGTCTCAGCCGAAAGTTCCGAAAGCACCGGAATGCTTTGTGTATTTCCCGCTTTCAGAACTGCGCGGATGGGGCAAAAGATTCGCCGCCCAGCCGAAGACGATTTAATCAGAGGTTCCTTAGCTCCATGATCACTTCATCCTCATCCCTGCCCGTTTCCACGAATCCGAGCTTTTGGTATAGCCTTCTGGCCGCATCGTTGCCATCAATACAGCACAGAACTACCTTACGATATTTGCCGTCCTCACGCATTCGGGTCAAAACCAGTCTGGCTGCCTCTTCCCCGAGACCGCGCCCCTGGTAGCGTTCATCAATGAAAAATTCGCTGAAGATATACGCATCAAGTGTGGGGCAGTCGTAATAAAGTCCCATGCCTACGGGAATATCCTCATGGAATATGATATACGCTCTGCTTCGTGCATCGCGATAGGCATACGCGCGGGCAAGCATGTTCACCCGGTCGGCAACATAAGCCCTCTGTGCTTCAGAAACGGACAGTGGAATGCGCCAATTCTCTTCGTTTACATCTTCCAATCTTATCTTCTTATTCACTTTCAAACCTTTATTCCGTTTTGGCATACCAGTACTGCCTGCCCCAGTGCTCATAATCCCACTGCCGCATATAGTCGTTGCATTCAAAATCGATGTAATAGAGCTTTCCGTCCTGCACCACGAAATTGGTGGGATAGTAGTCGATGTTGGTGTTCGCCGGGTAGAGTTTTGCGCACATGGCCTCGATCTGGCGGTAGTAATCCGGCTCCATCCGGTTTTCGGATACCAGGCTTGCAACGGTTTCGCCGCAGATGTAGGTTTTCAGGATCCGCTCCTGCTCCCGGTCGGCCTCCAGCAGCTCTGGCATGGGGATACCGATTTGCTTCAGGCGGGCATAATCGCGCAGCTCGGACTGGAATTTGTCGCCGAACTGGTAATAGTCACAGGGCTCGTGATGGAGCTGCTTGAGGACATACTCGTTCCCCCCGTCATCGGCAGCCAGATAGGAATAGCCGCCCTTTCCTTTGCCGAGCAGAGACCTGATGACATATTCTTTTCCGTTTACGGTCAGCTTATCAGGCATTTTCAATTTGGGTTTCTCCCTTCCTTTTTGAGATGAAATCTGCCGCCTGCGGAATGCGGGCGGCAGAGGGAATTATCTGGTTTCTCTGGACGAAAGGTACTTGCGCACCATCAGTGCCACCTTGAAGACGATGGCGTGATCGAACTGGCGCAGATCCAATCCGGTGAGCTTCTTGATCTTCTCCAGGCGGTACACCAGGGTATTGCGGTGGACGAAGAGCTTGCGGGAGGTCTCAGAGACATTCAGGTTGTTCTCGAAGAATTTATTGATGGTGAACAGAGTCTCCTGATCCAGGGAATCAATGGAATTCTTCTTGAAGACCTCGCACAGGAAGATCTCGCACAGGGTGGTGGGCAGCTGATAAATCAGGCGGCCGATGCCCAGATTCTCATAGTGCATGATGCTCTTTTCGGTATCGAACACCTTGCCGACCTCGATGGCAGTCTGGGCTTCCTTGTAGGAATCGGCCAGCTCCCGCAGGTGCTCGGCCACGGTGCCGATGCCGATGACAGTCTTGATGCGCAGCTCGGTTTTCAGAGTATTTTCCACGCTGACGGCGATCTTCTCCAGATCATCGCTGGTGGTAGTGGGGGTAATCTGCTTGACAATGGCGACATCGCTCTCGTTGACGCTCAGCACAAAGTCCTGCATCTTATCGGGGAACAGGCCGGCCAGCACATCCACGGCAGCCACATCGTTATGCCCAACCTGACGGATCAGGAACACGGCGCGGGGCGCGTCGGTGGCAAAGTGCAGCTCCTTGGCGCGGATATAGATGTCGCCGGGCAGGATATTATCCATGATGATATTCTTGACGAAGGTACCGCGGTCGTGCTTTTCCTCGTAATAGTCCTTGGCGTCACTCAGAGCGATGTAGGCCATGGAGCAGAAATTCTTGGAAAGCTCGTCATCACCGGTGCAGAACACGGCATACTCAAAGAAATTGGAGCTGCCTACAATGGCCTTAAAGCACTTCTGGCCGAAGGTGACCAGATTCTCACCCGCAGAAGCGACCTTCATCGCCGCATCGCTCCACCGCTCGCCCAGCAGGGCGGCATCGGTACAGGAAACAACGCTTCCCTCTGTATCGATCACACCGAAGGTATAACCGGGAATTTCTTTTAACTGGACAATTACGCTCTGGAAAACACTGTTGGACATAACGCTGCCTCCTTAGTATCTCGCATAAATGCATATTACATAAAAGCTTACGATTAGTATACACAGCTTTTGCGCATTTTGCAAGTACCATTTGACATTTTATTGCAAAATCTTACGCTCTTTTTAGGTATTATTCCAAGTGTGTCAGAAGTCAATACCAAATTGGCCGCTTTTTTATACTGCAAAATGCCGACAGCTGCGGCCAAAACCGGGCGAAAAATCTCAGCGATCCAGCAGGGCAATTTCCTCTTCGCACAGCGGACGGACACTGCCCCGTGGCAGGTTTTCCAGCGTGAGCCCGCCCTCCCGGCGGCGCTCCAGGTAGGTCACGGTCATGCCGCGCGACGCCATCATCCGGCGCACCTGGTGGTACTTTCCCTCGCACACAGTGACCATGCTCTCCCCTGCCCCCAGCGGCTCCAGGACGGCGCTGCGGCACACGGTGCCGTCCGCCAGCGTCAGTCCGGCGGCGAAGGCGTCCACATCCGACTGGCCGGCAGTGCCCTCATGGCGGGCATAATAGACCTTCGGCACCTCCTTCCTGGGGGAAATGAGGCGATGGAGCAGGTCGCCGTCGTTCGTAAAGAGCAGCAGCCCCTCCGTTGCCTTGTCCAGGCGGCCGACGGGCTTCAGCTCCAGGTGCCGGAGCGACTCGGGCAGGAGCTCCATCACGGTTTTCTCCGCCGGATCCTCCGTCGCCGTCACATAGCCCGCGGGCTTATTCATCATATAGACCGCGCGATATTTTCCGCCCATCCGCGTTCCGTCCAGGGTGACCTCATTCCGGGCGGGGTCGATTTTTCGGCTGCCGTCCTTTTCCGGCTTTCCATCCACCTGCACCCTGCCGGTTTTCAATATCTGCTTTACCTGGCTGCGGGTGCCTGCGCCGCTGTCGCACAGGAATTTATCCAGACGCTCCATTGCTCCTCCGTTCTATTCTCCCCCGCGCCGGAATAAGGTAAAGCAACCGAACTTACAGGAGGGAATTGTATATGATGATTCTGACCGCAAAGGTCGATTTCAAAAAGATCATGCTGGTACTGCTGATTCTCGCCGCCGTGCTGCTGGCCGCCATTCTGATTTTCGGCGGAAAAAGCGAGGACGCCGCCGCCCAGACCTCCGCCGTCACAGCCAACGACGACCGGGTAAAATTCCTGTCGGAATTTGGCTGGGAGGTCACCCCCGCGCCGAAGGAATCCACGCAGGTGCGCATCCCTGCGGAAGAGGGGGAGATGTTCCGCCGCTACAATGCCCTGCAGAAGGGGCAGGGGTATGACCTGAGCAAATTTGCCGGGAAAAAGGTGATGCGCTACGTATATGAGATCACCAATTTCCCCGGGGCGCAGGAGCCGGTGTATGCCACAGTGCTGGTGTACAGGGGGAAGGTCATCGGCGGCGATGTGACGGACACCTCCGTCAAGGGGAAAATCCGGGGCTTCCAGATGCCTCCCGCCGCTGCCGCGCCCACCACGCCCACTGTGCCGACGACACCGCCCGCAACCCTGCCCACGGACGCCGCCATACAGGAATAGTCCGCAGTTCTCCGGAAAGTGTATCACACAATTCCGCTCTTGACAAGCGGCGCGCGCTGTGCTATTTTGGTGACAACTGAATAGGGAAGCCTCCGGACAAATCGTCTTGCAGTCGTCGGCTCTTGCTGGACTTGTTCAGCGCTTCCCAGAGTATCTTCAGGGCGGGGTGCAATTCCCCACCGGCGGTGACAGTCCGCGAGCGCTCCGGCGTTGAATCGGTGAAATTCCGATACCGACAGTACAGTCTGGATGGAAGAAGATACGCAGGGCTTCTGCGTTTATTTTCGCCCTCTGAGTGCATGCTCAGAGGGTATTTTTTGTTCAAGGAGCAGATAAATATGAATTCGTTCTGTCAGGATGTATCCAATAATCTGAGCTTTGTGCTCATCTGTGCCGCCATCATTGCGGCCATCGGCGTCGCCGCACGGCTGATCGAGCGGGCGCTGCCCCAGCTGCGTCAGGTCACACCGGCGCGGCGGGTGAGCATCATCGGCATCTGCGCGGCACTGGCGGCGGTGCTGCACATTCTGGACTTTCCCCTTCCATTCCTGGCACCCAGCTTTTACAAGCTGGATTTCTCGGAGGTTCCCGTGCTTCTGGCCGGCTTCTTCCTGGGGCCGAGCGCTTCCGTTGCCTGCGAGGGAATTAAAATCCTTCTGAAGCTGCTGCTCAAGGGTACCTCCACCGCCTTCGTAGGAGACTTTGCGAATTTTGTGGTGGGCTGCTGCTTCGTGCTGCCCGCAACCGTGATCTACCACATGCGTAAAACAAGAAAAAGTGCCGTCATTGGTCTGGTCGTTGGTACGGCATGCATGGCGGTTTTCGGCAGCGCCTTCAATGCGGTGTATCTGCTGCCCAAATTCTCGGAGCTCTTCCACATGAGCCTGGACAGCATCATCGCCATGGGCACCAGTATCTTCCCGGGAGTAAGCAGTGTGAGCACCTTCGTCTTCTTCTGCGTCGCCCCGCTGAATGTGGTAAAGGGTGTGCTGGTTTCCGTGCTGACCATGCTTCTGTACAAGCATGTGGCCGCGCCGCTGTTTAATATCCGAAAGTAAGGTTGCCATGCAAATGAATAGCAACTCCCCGTGGGGGCGGATATTAGCCGCCCGAAGGGTAACAAAAGTGAGCTGTATAGACAACAGATCAATCCCGGCGCATGGCGGGCGGCTAATATCCGCCCCTACGCTTTTAGAATGTTGAGCATTGTACTTTTTCAGATATACTCTCATCTTTATTACTTCACAAACCGTAAAGTTAAGGGGCGGCAACCTGCCGCCCCTTACGGGTTGTATGATTTTTAGGTCTCCGGCGTCAGGCGGAGCGTCATGGCGGGAGTCTCCTGGTCTGTAAAATCCAGGGTGAAGGTTGCCGTTTTGTCTGCCGTGGTGTAGGGCAGCGGCTCCTCGGTGCCGTCGGGGTGGAGGATGGTCAGAGTGAAGCCCTCCAGATGTTCGGCGGGGAGGGTGAATTGGACTTGGCCGGTGGGCTGGGTGAGCTGGCCGCTGATTTCAAAGGCGGCGGTGAGAAGGATCTCGCCGTTTTCCAGGGTACCCAGACGCAGAACCTCCTCCCCGGCGGGGAGCCAACGGGTTATGGGCTGGACGGTAGTCAGCTCAATCAGTCTCAGCTGAGAGCCGTTGCTGACCTTGCCGCACACGGGGCATAGGGTGAATTCGCAGGTGTCCTCCCCGATGAGCAGAGCGTAGTCCAGTGCGGCGCAGGCCGTGTCGGCTCGTTGGCCGCAGCCGCGCTTGCAGGAGGCAAGGTGGGTGTGGCTTCCGTTGGGCGTCCACTCGCCGTACCAGTG
Source organism: uncultured Oscillospiraceae bacterium (assembly GCA_934567355.1). Classification (GTDB taxonomy): domain Bacteria; phylum Bacillota; class Clostridia; order Oscillospirales; family Oscillospiraceae; genus Faecousia. The sequence continues at coordinate 31,273 of CAKTJC010000021.1, read as the reverse complement.
GCTCAGGGCGGGCAGTTCCTTAATCGTATTGTACCCGCAGCGCGTGCAGACATCGTAGGTCTCCCAGCCGATTTTGGTGCAGGTAGGAGCCTGGGCATCATGGTGAATCCGATCGTGATCCAGGGCGGGAATTTCCTTGTAGCTGGTGTAATTGTAGCCCTCGCGCTGGCAGGTATCGTAGGCAGCCCATCCCTTTTCGGTGCAGGTGGGAACCTTGCCGTCGTGGTGCTCCAGGTCGTGATTGTCCGGGTCAATGTCGCCTTCAAAGGTTGACGTTGACACCCGACCGCAATAATTGCAATGCAGGTAATATTGCGCCTTGGATACGCAGGTGGCCGCAGTTGCCAGATATTTTTCCTCGGCGTGCGGCTCAAAGCTGCACTCCGACATCACCCATCCGCAGGCATCGCATTGGTGGTCGCGGTCGTCGTCAAAATGTGTCCCAAGATTCTGAAATGCTCCATTGCCAGCACCATAACATACATCGCAGGGCTGCGCATGCTGCCTGGAATCGCTTATCCATCTTGTGAATACATGGTCTGCATAGTATTCACCGCCGCAGGCGCTGCATTTTCCCTTCTGCTGGCAGGTCGCGCTGCTGTCGCCGTAGCATCTTTCTATGGTGTCGTGAGTGGTGCTGGCGTTGTGATCGCACTTGATCGTATGGGTTCCGTTGCCGTTAGAGTAAGGTGTACGGGGACGATGTTTGTTGGGATTTACGTCGCTATACCAGCCCCAACAGACACTACAGCGGGAAGGATTTGTGCAGTCAGCCTCCCAGAGAGAACAGTTTCCCGTTTCGGTGTGGCTGGCGTTCAGGTTACAGGCGCGGTAGTGGGTCATATCGCCGTTGCACGTCCAGCGCCCCCAATCGTGATTGTTGGGGTCGATCTCACCATAGACGGCCTTGCAGCCGCTGCACTGCGCACCCCTGGCACAGTTGGCACTGTCCAGCGTACAGGGCACCGTCTCAGTATAGCCGCAGCCGTCGCGCTGACAGGTGCGCACATGGGTTTGATCGTTGTTGGGTGAAAATGCCCAGTCGTGATGCAGCGGACTTCCGTATTCATGACCACAGGCGAAACAAACAGCCTTTTTCGTGCAGGTCGCCGTTCCGCCGGTATGGGGTTCTTTAAATGATGGCTCGGAACGGCGATATGAACAGGTTGGACACTGGTACATCGGTTGGTGTTCGCTACTTGAATAATAGACATACGAAACAAAATCCCCGGTAGTATCCAGTTCGCATTTTCTACACCAGAAATCATAGGTCTGCGGCGGTTCAGCCGCACCAACGGTGGGCGTTGCCGCCAGCAGGGGAAGCAGCATCAGCAGAGCAAGCAGGGATGTGAAAAGCCGTTTCTTCATGGTGAAATCCTCCTTTATGTTCCGTGTTTCCCTTCCTTCAGCGCAGAGCGCATGGATGGCAGCTCCGCAGTCCGAGCCGCCTGTATTGGGTATATATTGCAATCATACAATATCTGGAAACCAAAAGCAAGCACTGTGTTAATTTTTTATTGGATTGTTTCCGTAGGGGCGGATATTAGCCGCCCGCCGTGTACCGGGATTGAGCGGTTCGTCTATACAGCTCACGTTCGTTACCTTTCGGGCGGCTGGTATCCGCCCTTACGGGTGGGCTGCTCCCACTCAACATTTCGCCCCGTGAACAGCAAGTGGTTTGTATTTGATGGAAAAAGTGGGAGGAATCGCCCCTTTAAGGCGATTCCTCCTATTTTTATTCCATTTTCAGGATCAGCTCCAGGATCCTCTTGGTGCAGTCTCTTACCTGCTGCCTGGAGACGCGGCCATCGGCAACGGCTTCCAGGACGGTTTCCGGATACCCGTTTGCCATCTTCAGGTCGTTTCCGGCGGCAACCTCCCGCCAGTGTTCGCCGCGCGTCCACCAGTCGGTGGTGACGATGCCGCCGAAGCCCCATTCACCGCGCAGAATGTCGGTAAGCAGTTCCCGGCATTCAGAGGTCTGGCGGCCGTTGACGAGGTTGTAGCTGGACATGATCATCCAGGGGTCAGCCTCCTTGACGGCGATCTCAAAGCCCTTCAGGTAAATTTCGCGTGCGGCGCGCTCGGAGACGCGGGAATCGCTGCTCTTGCGGTTGGTCTCCTTGTTGTTGAAGGCGAAATGCTTGGGGGTAGCCGCCACATGCTGGGACTGGATGCCGGTGATCATGGAGGAAGCCATGGTACCCGCGATCAGGGGATCCTCGGAATAATACTCGAAATTCCGGCCGCACAGAGGGCTGCGGTGGATGTTCATAGCGGGGGTCAGCCAGCTGCCCATGTTATTTTCCTTCAGCTCCATGGCACCCGCCACGCCGATGCGCTCCACCAGTTCCCGGTTCCAGGTGCTGGCCAGCATGGTCGCGGTAGGCCAGGCGGTGGTGTAGACCTCCAGCTGAGGCTGGATGCGCACACCGGCAGGGCCGTCGGCGGTCATCACATTGGGGATGCCCCGGTCGCGGTTGTTGCCGATGCCGAAGGTATTGGCAACGCCGGTATTGGGCTGACCGCCCAGCAGCCACACCTGCTCCTCCAGGCTCAGGGCGTCCAGGAATTCATCCAGAGTCGCCTTGCTGTCTGCCACGTCTGCCAGCTGGATGCCCTTCTCCACGCCCCAAAGCTTGCTGCGCTTTTCGGGGCGAACCTCGGGCGTAACGCCCTCCAGCTCCTCGTACTGCGCTGCCGTGAAGGGGCGGGTGATTTCCTCGTATTCGCCCTGCTCCAGCGCTTCGAAGGAGCCGTCGGCCAGCATTCTCTTTTCCAGCTTGCGGGGCTTCAGGTGCTCGCTGAGCTGCTCTGCCACCACGTCCTGCTCCAGGCCATAGGAGAGCACCTCCTGCACCGTGCGCACATCGGTGCCAATGTAGATATGGTAGTCGCCCTGCTCCAGCACCCAGGCGGATTTGCACACCTTGCCCAGGTCATCGTAGGACGCCATATCGCCCACGGGCATGGTAAGGGTCAGCACGGTCTGCTGGCCGGGCTTCAGAAGCTTCGTCTTGGCATAAGCGCCCAGCTCCAGAGCGGGCTTGCCCAGCTTGCCCTGAGGGGCGGAGAAATAGAGCTGGAGCACCTGCTTGCCGGGGCGGGAGCCGATGTTGCGGACGGCAACATTGCACACCACCATTCCCTCTGCCACGGCGCAGCTGAGGGCGTTCCACTCAAAGTCGGTATACGACAGACCGAAGCCGAAGGGATAATTCACCTTTTCCCGGGCACCGGGCAGCGTCTCAAAGTAGCGGTAGCCGACGTAAATATCCTCGTAGTACTTCACATAGTCGGCGGACTCATGGAAGGAGGCAGTGAAGGGATAGTCGGTCAGATCTCTGGCGTAGGTATCCACCAAATGGCCGCTGGGGTTCACATCGCCCACCAGCACATCGGCGGCAGCCAGCGCGCCCTCCATGCCGCCCTGACCGATCATGACGGCGGCTTCGATCCGGTCGTCGTCATGGAACCAGCAGGTATCCACAATGCCGCCCACATTCAGCGTGACGATCACATGGGCAAAATGTGCCTTGGCCTGCTGCACCAGCGCCTGCTCCTCATCGGAGAGGTAGAAGTCGCCACGCCGGAAAATCTCCTTGCCTGCCTCGCGACGGTTATCCTCGCTCTCCCAGAAGCTCTTGACATCCGCCGATTCGCTGCCTGCAATATCGCAGGAGCGATCCCAGCCCTCGCCGGAGAAACGGCAGATGGCAACAATGGCGGTATCGGAGAATGCAGCAGCCTTCTGCAGCTGCTCAGTGCTGAGGGTAGGCTCCTTGGTCATGCCCGGCTCACGCCCCAGAGCGAACTGGCTTGCCAGGTCTGCGGCGTAGAAATCATGCAGCCCATCGTAAAGGAAAACCTTTTCTTCCTTCTGCTTGATCTTCAGTCCTTCAAACAGAGTGCGGATATAGGCCGTGGAGACTTCGCCGCTGCCGCCGCCGCCCTTGATGTATTCCTCTCCGGCCTTGCCCAGCAGGACGATCTTTTTCCCCTGGGGCAGCGGGAGCGCCCAGTTCTCGTTCTTCAGCAGGACGATGCCCTCTCCGGCTGCCTGACGGGACAGCTCGATGTGCTCCCGGCTGCCGGAAACCATCGTACCGTTCACGCCCAGACCCTTGCAGGGCTGGTAAAAATGCCTAAGCCACTTCATTTTGTTTCCTCCTTCATCATTGCGGCCAATGCCGCATTTGCCTTTCGGTTTGATTATAACAGATGCAGCCGGAATGTCAACATGCACAAAAGGAATGTCAATATCAGCAGAAAACATGTCAATAAATGAAGGGCGGACACCGCAGCATCCGCCCCTTTGACAGCTTTTGATCTTCTATCCTGCCTAAAGAATCCCCATGTTTTCCTTCCAGGCAAGCACATGGCGAACCGCCCGGTTGAGGGTCTCCTCCGGGATCCTTCCGCTGCGGCAGGCATCCAGTACTGCCTGATACTGAATTTCAAACTCCGTGGAGCACAGCAGGTCGTTGCCCGCCAGCACCGCCAGGACTGCCGCCTCCCCTGCGCCGTAGCGCTGGGTGATGGCATCCATGAACAGATCATCCGTCATGATCACGCCGTCAAACCCCATGGCAAGGCGCAGGTAGCGGTGCATCGGCTGGGAGAGGCTGGCCGGGGCATCGGCATCGAGGGCAGTGACAATGTTGTGGCTGACCAGGATGGCGCCGCCGCCGGCGTATATTCCCTCAAAAAACGGCTGCATGTCCGAGGCTTCCAGGCTTTCCAGGCTACGGCTGTCCGTGGCGATGCCCACGTGGGTATCGGCATTGTTCCCATAGCCGGGGAAATGCTTCATCACAGCCGCCACGCCCTGCGCCTGCATGGCGCTGACCGCACCGGAAACAAACTGCCCCGTGACCTCCGTTGGCTGCCCCAGGGAGCGGCTGTACATAAATGCACCGGGCTGAGTAGAAATATCGCATACCGGGGCAAGGTTGACATTGATGCCAAGGGATGCCAGCATCTGCGCCTTTTCCGTCTCGGTTTCCAGCACCAGCTCCACGCCGCCCTGATTATACAGCTCCCGCGGCGAGGCAAAGCGGCTGCTGCGGAAGGCTGTGTGATTGCTGACGCGGGTGACGGTGCCGCCCTCCTCGTCCACCGCCAGCAGCAGGGGGATCACAGCGGCAGACTGGTAGGTGCTGAGCTTTTGGCACAGGGAATCCGGGGTTTCGCCGTCAAAATCCCGGCCGAATAGCACAAAGCCGCCCAGATGGTAATTCCGCGCCGCCTCCGCCGCTCCCGTCTCCGGGCAGCGCGCCAGGAAGATCTGCCCCACCTTTTCCTCCAGCGTCATGGCAGCCAGCCGCTCCCCGATGGGGTCGGGCGGCTGGGTAGCCGGTGGGTCGGCCGGTGCGGCAGTGGGCGGGGCGGTGGGAGGAAACGTTTCCTCCGCCTGCGTTGCTTCCTCTGCCGAGCCTGCGGCGGGTACCGCCGCCTGATTGGCAAGCAGCACAATCACCGCCAGAGCGCATAGTTCAATGATGATCGCTGCAATCAATTTTCCCTTCATCGCACTTCCGGCTCCATCCCGCACGCTTCAATTCGTTTGCTCAGCCAGTTGCCGCGGAAATATACGATAAAAAACGTGGCAGCGGCAATCGCCCAGCTGATGGGATAGCTGAGGGTGAGCATTTTCAGGGTATGCCAGCGCTGCACCACCGTCATCAGCCACACCACCCGGAACAGGCACACACAGCTGCCGGTGATCAGGGTGGGCATCAGGGAATTGCCCACACCGCGCATGGTGCCCGCGAATACCTCGATGGGCATGAAAATCACATTAAACGGCATGATGGACAGCATGATGAAGCTTCCCACTGCAATCACCTCCGGGTTATCCGTATAGATGCCCAGGATCTGGGTACGGAAGGTCAGCAGGAACGCCGCCACCGCGCCCACCAGCGCCACGCTCATGGCAAGGCACGTCCATGCACCCTGGCGGATGCGGCGATACTTCTGTGCACCAAAATTCTGCCCGACAAAGGTGGTAATGGCGATGCCGAACGCGCCGGAGATCATCCAGGTAAAGGCATCGGTCTTGCCATGCGCCGTCCAGGCAGCCATGGTCACCTCGCCGAAGGAATTGATACCGGACTGAATGAGGATATTGGAAAAATCAAAGGTGACGAACTGCAGCCCCGCCGGAACCCCGATGCGCAGGATCCGCCCCAGCAGCGTCCTTTCAATGCGCAGCTTCTTAAGCTCCAGCCGATCCTGGGGCATGCGCGCAAGCACGATGATGGGCAGCGCCGCGCTGATGAACTGGGAGAGGATGGTCGCCAGCGCCGCACCGGCGACGCCCATGTGCAGCACCGCCACGAAGAGAAGATCCAGCACCACATTGAGCAGGCATGTGGCCATCAGGAAGAGCATCGGCCGCCTGGAATCGCCCATGGCGCGCAGAATGCCTGCGCCCATATTATACACCACCGTGCCGATGGAGCCCGCAAAATAGATGCGGATATAGACTGCCGCATCCTCCATGCAGCTTTCCGGCATCTGCATCAAGCCCAACACCTGCGCGCCCAATCCGACGCCCAGCACCGTGAGCATCGCACCCAGCAGCAGCGACAGCGCCACGCCGGTATGGATGGCATCGGACACGCCCTTCCTGTCCCCTGCCCCGTAAAACTGAGATAAGATCACCGTCGCGCCGGAGCTGACGCCGATGAAAAAGCCGTTCGTCATGTTCACCAGCGGTCCGGTCGCGCCCACGGCAGCCAGCGCCTCGGTGCCCACCAGGCGGCCGACGATGATGGTATCGACGGTATTGTACATCTGCTGGAAAAAGGTGCCCAGCAAAATTGGGAAAAAGAATATCAGCAGCTGCTTCCAGATGACCCCTTCGGTGATCTGCGGCTGCTTTACCTGCGTCTGCATCCGGTCAAAGACTCCTTTCGGTATTCACCGGGATTCTACCACGTTATGCCGCAAAAGTCCATCCGCATTTTCAAAAAGTGTTTCTGCCAAACCTGCAGGCGTATCATTGGAAATTCAGAATGCAGAATCAGCAGCCACTGCGGTTTTCGCCGCAATGGCTGCTGGCTTTGAAAAGAGGCTTATGAAACCTCATACGCCGTATATTCGTGGTCGAGTTCGTAGCCCAGCTTCTGTGCCAGACGAACCGAGTTCATATTGTGCGCGTCCCAGCTGGGGTACAGCCCCTCCTCCAGGCAATCCAGAATCAGCGCGGCGCAGGCGACCGTAGCCAGATGGCGTCTTCGCTCGGACGCAATGGTATCCACCTCGATCTCGATGCCGCCGCGATAGCGCGTATAGGACGACGCGCCGGATACGATCCTCCCATCCTTCAGGATGACCATTCCCCTGCCCAGCCGCAAATACCTTTCCTTGCTTCCAAAGGCGGAGACGAAGTCCTCCGTCGCGGGCGTTTCCAGGCATTGGTCGTAAAGCTCCCCGTCGATCCTTCTCAGCTCATAGCCCGCGGGCAATCTGCTGAGCTGATTTTTCAGCACGGTACGATCAAATACGGTATCCTTCTTTATGGCGTATCGTGTAATTTTTTTCGCCGCAGGGTGGCACGCCTCGATCAGCGCCTCCCATTCCCTGCTCTGAGGCACCAGAATCGTATAGCCGTCCGGCTTGCGCATCACCATTTCCCGGTCGGGGGTTCCGGCGTAAAAGCCTAAGCAGCCCACGAACGCAAAGGCCGACTTTGGGCTTTCCAGGTCGGTCACATAGATCTTTCCCATCACCCCTTGAAGGCATGAGAAGATCAGCGTCTCATTCCACCCGGCAAACAGGTCTTCCACCCGGGAGGTGTCCTCCAATTCATACAGCACCGGCTTTGCCTCCTTCCTAGCTTAGCATTTTGTCCTTTCTTTGCCCAGCGGTAAGGACGGTCACTGATAATCGCCGACCGTCCTTTATTCCAGGCTGGCCTTATAACAGCGATAGTTCCCGATGCATGTAAAGCCGCATTCCAGCGCGGCTTCCTCGTCCTCCCGTTCGCAGAAGAAGCTCATCACCTTGCCGCCCCTGCGCTTTGCGTCAAGCAGAGCCGCACGCACCAATTCCTTGAGCAGCCCCGGGGCATGCGCCATGCCATCCAGGTCGACCCCAAAGATTTCGAACCACCCGTCCCTGGAATCCATGTAATAGACCGTTCCCCGGGGGCTGCCGTTCTCTTCCTTGACAAAGATGACCCAGTCGTCCAGATTCGCGAGAATTCTATCCGAATTCCAGTACATATCGCCCTCTATCTGGCAGTGTAGCTTCCTGAAGCTTTCGTAATTCTCCCGGCCAACGCGGGGCAAGCCGCTGGCAGCCGGTACGTTCTCCAGCTTTTCAAGAAGGGCGATGTTATTATAGTCGTCCTCAATGCATTTAAAGCCGCGTTCGGCAAGGAAATTTACCGCCGCCTGATTTTCTGCGGGGAAGCCCAGAAACAGCTTGTAGCCCTTAAAGCGCGCACCGGCAAACGTCAGGAATTCCGCCAATGCCTGCTCCATTGCCTCGTTGACATTGAAGCTGACCGTATCGAGATAATGATCCTCCGGGATCCAGTAACAGTGGATCAGGCCCTGCACCCGACCCTGGACTTCGAACAGAAGCATCTGCTCCGTTTCCCGTTCAAATGCCTTCAGGGCTCTGTCAATAAACATCGCCTTCGTCTTGACCCCGTCGCAATAGGTGGGGTAGCCGGACTTCGTCAGGTCACAGGCCAGCTCATACGCAAAATCGGCGTACTTATAAAATTCATCCTCAGAGCAGGGACGCAGCATGCTCTCTCTCCTTTCGCGTTGTCAAATCCAGGTTCATCAGATCAAAATCCACGTCCCGGCCATCGATCCTGAAAAAGGCTGGGAAGGTCACGAGCTTTTGGAAGCCAAATTTTTGGTACAGGCGGATGGCTCTTTCGTTATCACTGCGCACCTCCAGATTCAGCTGGCGGATGCCGCGCTCTTTGGCAAAGGAGAGAAGTGCTGCCATCAGGGCGCTGCCGATGCCCATGCCCCAATAGTCCTTTGCCACGGAAATACCGATCTCTGCCCGGTGGCTCATTCTGCGGCGAAAACGCTGCATACTGGCATCGGCAATGATGGCGCCGCCCTGCTTTACAATCAGCTGGATGTCATCCTCCGAATCCAGCACGGACTGCAGATGCACCCGCTCCTGCTCTGCCGTAAGGGGAAGCCCCTCCGCACCAAAGGTAAGGTTATCCGATTCGCCGCCGATCTGCTTCAAATAGGCAAGCAGCGCCTCCGCATCCTCCGGGCGGGCGGGTTCGATTTGAAATTTCACCTTGATGCCCTCTTTCTCAGGTTGGAATTGAGCAGCACATACAGGCCGATCAGCACCGCAATGCTGCCGCAGAGGATCAGGTACATGGCCGGCTGCTCCACCTTGTTTCCGAAGAAATAGAGATTGCAGTCCACGCTGTCGCGGATGGCCTCCACGACCTCGGTGGGGAAGCCCAGCTTGAGCATTTCATCGAAGGTGCCCCGCATGGCGCAGTTGCGCAGCAGGCTGGTGCCGTAGGTGCCGGGCAGGAAGGAGATCACCTTCTGCAATCCATCCGAAAAGCTGGAAATGGGCATGTACGCGCCGCAGATAAAGCCATAGGCAGAGCTGACGATGGTGCCCACGGCGCTGGCCTGCCCCTGAGTGGACAGGGGGAAGATAACGCAGGAGGACAGCGCCGTGCCGAAGAGAACCAGCAGCACCACGCCGCCCAGCAGCTCCGCCACATCCCAGCCCGACAGATACCAGCCGGTAACGGCCAGATAAACCAGGCAGATGCCGGTGGCGATCAGGGCAATGATCAGCGAGGAAATCAGCGTGGCCAAGTAGTAGCCCAGCGCCATAGTGGAGGGCTTCACCGGGGTGATGGTCAGGTCGTGCCGCGCACCGGAAATTTTATCCTGCACCATCAGCAGATTGGAGCAGAACGCCACCGTCACGCAGCTGACGGCAAGCAGGGATGTGATCAGCTGACCGCCCACGCAGCCGTTGATCAGCGCATCGGGGACAGTCGCGCCCGCTTCTGCCAGCGCGGAGCGGAAGGAATCCACATACACATTGCGCAGGAAGGTGCCGTAGAGCACCAGCAGGATCATGGGCGTGATAAGAGACGTAAAGAACATTCCCTTATCCTTGAAGTAAAGCTTTACATTGCGCCGGATCAGCGCACCGAGTCCCATCATTTTTCCGTACCTCCCGTCAGCTTCTTGCCGGTGACGGCAAGGAATACATCGTCCATTTTTCCCTTGGTAAGCTCATAGTCCCGGAACAGCTCCGGGTTTTGAAGGATCATCTGCGTTGCGGCAGCAGGGTCGGGGACGGATACCCGGTAGGCATCCCGGATCGCCTCATAGGGGCGGCCGAGTGCCTTGACGGTCTGCTCCTCCACGCCGTACAGGGTGAGGAAGTCGCCGGTGTAGGTGTTCTTCAATTGCAGGGGTGTTCCCTCGGCGGCGATCCTGCCATGGTCGAGGATCACCACGAAGTCGGCATCCGCCGCCTCCTCCATGTAATGGGTGGTGAGGAACACGGTCATATTCTCCTGGCGGCGCAGGCGGCTGACCACCTCCCACAGCAGGCTCCTGGTCTGGGGATCCAGACCGGTGGTCGGCTCGTCCAGAATCAGGATCTCCGGCCGGTGCAGCAGCGCGCGGGCAATATCAATGCGCCGCCGCTGGCCGCCGGAGAGCTTCCCCACCGGGCGCCTGAGCAGGTCGCCGAAGTCCAGCAATTCGGAAAGCTCCGCCAGCCGCTTTTCAAACTCCCTGCCATGGATGCCATAAAGCGCTGCGCGGCTGCGCAGGTTATCCCGGACGGACAGCTCCTTATCCAGCACGGAGGACTGGAACACCACGCCCAGACTGCGCTTGATGGCATCCTGGTCGGTATCCGCGTCCCTGCCGCAGATGGTCACCGTGCCGCCATCCTTGGGCAGCTGGCCGCAGAGAATGTTGATGGTGGTGGATTTCCCGGCGCCGTTGACGCCCAAGAAGGCAAACAGCTCCCCTTCCTTCACCCGAAAGCTCAGATCCTGAACGGCCTTGACCTTGCCATAGGATTTGTGCAGGTGCTCAATTTCGATGATATTTTCCATATGATCCCGTTTCCTCTCCCTTTACTGCATCCGGCAGCCATCCGGTATGACGGATGATGCCGGGGTTAAAAGCAGTTATATTGCAACAACGTTTTATTATTGTAACCGGTTATGGATCGATTGTCAAGTGATCCGCAATGTTTTGCAGCAGACAATGCATATTCATACTGCGGCGTGATGCCGATTCTTCGCTTTCCTGTTCCGGCAAAACCCGTTTTTTACCAAAATGGCAGAAAAACTGCAAAAAGGGGTTGCATCTTCTTATGGGATGTGGTAGAATTGGCGCTGATATCGAAAAGCTGTGATTGGGCTGCCTTGCATTGGTTTGCGACCTCAGAGAGAGCGGGACGGTGGGATCCGCTTGCGTGCAATGCCGGGCTTTCTCCCAGGAGCTGCCGCCTGAACTTCAGTAGGGTCGGACGGGTGACGCCGTTATGCGTCAATGGCGTGAATGCGCCGGAGAGCGCGCCGCGAGAGCGGCGAATTGCGGGTGGTACCGCGGAAGGATTTGCCTTTCGTCCCGATTTTTCGGGCGGAGGGTTTTTTTATTCCCATTTTGCCATCGTAAACCTTTCAGGAGGAGATAAAATGAAACAAGAACTGGAATCCATTCGTCAAAGAGCCATTGAAGCGCTGGGCAAGGCTACCACGCCTGCCGAGCTGGATGAGCTGCGGGTGAAGCTGCTGGGCAAGAAAGGCGAGCTGACCGCTGTGCTCAAGCAGATGGGCAAGCTCTCCGCAGAGGAGCGCCCCGTCATGGGTCAGCTGGCAAACAGCGTCCGTGCCGCCATTGAGGAAACCCTGGAGGAGCGGAAGGCCGCCGTCCATGCCGCTGCAATGGAAGCAAAGCTGGCTGCCGAGGCAATCGACGTGACCATCCCCGGCGATGAGATTGAAATCGGTCATCAGCACCCCATGAATCAGGTGCTCCAGCAGATTAAGGACACCTTTGTGGGCATGGGCTACGAGGTATACGAGGCCCCGGAGGTGGAGCTGGCAGACTACAACTTCACCCGGCTGAACATTGAAGAAGGCCACCCCTCCCGGGATCGCAGCGACACCTTCTATTTCACCGATGACGACAGCGTGCTGCTGCGCACCCAGACCAGCCCCATGCAGATTCGCTACATGGAAACCCACAAGCCCCCCATCTGCATGCTGGCCCCCGGCCGGGTGTTCCGGAAGGACGAGGCCGACGCCACCCACTCCCCCATGTTCCATCAGATTGAAGGTCTGGTGGTTGCCGAGGACATCACCATGGGCGACCTGAAGGGCGCGCTCATCAGCATTCTGCAAAAGGTGTACGGCGAGAGCGCCGCCACCCGGTTCCGCCCCCATCACTTCCCCTTCACCGAGCCAAGCTGCGAAATGGACATGGCCTGCCACAAGTGCCACGGCACCGGTGAGCTGGACGGTCAGGTGTGCTCCACCTGCCACGGCGAGGGCTGGATTGAGGTGCTGGGTGCCGGTATGGTACATCCCAAGGTGCTGGAAAACTGCGGCATTGACCCCGAAAAGTACACCGGCTTTGCCTTTGGCATGGGTCTGGAGCGAATGGCCATGGGTCAGCTGAAAATCAACGACCTGCGTCTCATTTTCGACAATGACGTGCGGTTCCTGAACCAGTTCTAAGGAGGATGCAAAATGAAACTGAACAGAAAATGGCTCAACGAGGATTTTGTTGACCTGAGCGCTGTGTCCGATAAGGAATTTGTGGAAACCCTCACCGTATTCGGTCAGAAGGTGGAAACCTGGGAGCGGATGGACGCAGAAATTAAAAACGTGGTCGTGGGCCGGGTGCTGTCCATGGTGCGCCACCCCAACTCTGACCATATGTTCATCTGCCAGGTGGACGTGGGCAAGGATGAACCGGTGCAGATTGTCACCGGTGCGCAGAACGTTCATGAGGGCGATCTGGTTCCCGCTGCCCTTCACAATTCCTGGCTGCCCGGCGGTGTCCACATCACCAAGGGCAAGCTCCGGGGCGAAGTGTCCAACGGTATGCTGTGCTCCTTTGCAGAGCTGGGGCTGACCCAGAACGACCTGCCCGGCGTGTTCGCCGACGGCATCTGGATTCTGGAACCCGACTCCGCCAAGCCCGGCGACGACATCAACCCCATCATCGGCAATGACGATACCATTGTTGACTTTGAGATAACCAACAACCGCCCCGACTGCTACTCCATCATCGGTCTGGCACGGGAGGCAGCAGCCGCCTTCGGCAAGCCCATGAAGCATCATGAGCCGGTGGTGCATGGCAGCGATGCCGGTTCCATTTTTGAGCACCTGGACGTGGAGGTTCCCGCCACCGCCCTGTGCAACCGCTATTCCTCCCGGATGGTTGCCAATGTGAAGATTGGCTCCTCCCCCAAGTGGCTGCGCCAGCGGCTGCGTGCCAACGGCGTGCGCCCCATCAACAACATCGTGGACATCACCAACTATGTGATGCTGGAATACGGCCAGCCCATGCACGCCTTTGACTACCGCTATGTTTCCTCCGGCAAGATTGTGGTGCGGGAGGCCGAAGCCGGCGAAGCCCTGACCACCCTGGACGGCAATGTGCGGAACCTGAAGGCCGGTATGCTGGTGATTGCCGATGATGCAAAGCCCATCGGCCTGGCCGGTATCATGGGTGGCGAGAACTCCGAAATCAAGGACGACACCACCATGGTGGTTTTTGAGTCCGCCAACTTCAACGGCACCTCCATCCGCCAGACCGCCCTGGCGCTGGGTATGCGCACCGAGGCTTCCGGCAAGTTTGAAAAGAGCCTTGACCCCATGATGACCATTCCCGCCGTGCAGCGTGCCTGTGAACTGGTGGAGCTGCTGGACTGCGGCGATGTGCTGGACGGCACCATCGACATCATCAACTATGTTCCCCAGGAGCGCCGCCTGCCCCTGGAACCGGAGAAAATCAACCGTCTGCTGGGCACCAGCATTTCCAAGGAAGATATGGTCATGTACCTGAACCGGCTGGAAATCCCGGTGGAGGGCGACACCATTGTGGTTCCCTCCTTCCGGCCTGACCTGGTGCGGATGGTGGACATTGCCGAGGAGGTGGGACGTTCCTTCGGCTATAACGAGATTCCCGTGACCCAGTTCCGTACCGCCACCCACGGCGGCTACTCCCAGGAGATGAAGCTGGAAGCCAAGGCAGGGGCTTTGTGCCGCGGCCTGGGCTACAGCGAAATCATCACCTACTCCTTCACCTCTCCCACGGTGTTCGACCAGATTCGCCTTCCTGCCGATTCTCCCCTGCGCAGCACCCTGCGGATTCAGAACCCCCTGGGCGAAGATACCTCCATCATGCGCACCATCGCCCTGCCCTCCATGCTGGAAATTCTCAGCCGGAACAACGCCTACCACAACAAGGCCGCCAAGCTCTATGAGGTGGCAAAGGTCTACCTGCCTGTGGAGGGTCAGCCCCTGCCCGAAGAACCCAAGATGCTGGTGTTCGGCTCTTACGGCGAGAAGGAGACTTTCTTCAAGCTCAAGGGGGAAATTGAGGCGCTGTTTGCCGGTCTGCGGATGAAGAAGGCCAGCTACACTGCCGAAAAGAACAACCCCAGCTACCATCCCGGCCGCTGCGCTTCCATTTCCATTGATGGTGAGGTCATCGGCGTGATGGGTCAGGTGCATCCCCTGGTTGCCAAGAACTATGGCATCGACAGCGAGGTGTACTGCGCCGAGCTGAACTTCACCAAGATGCTTTGCCTGCGGCTGCCTGAGCCTACCTTCACCGCCCTGCCCAAGTACCCCGCCGTCAGCCGCGATTTGGCGCTGATTTGCAGCGAGGACATCACCGTTGCCCAGGTGGAGGAGGTTATCTCCGCTTCCGCCGGAAAGCTGCTGCGGAAGATTCAGCTGTTTGACATCTACCGCGGCGTGGGTGTGCCCGAGGGCAAAAAGAGCATGGCCTTCTCCTTGCAGCTGCGGGCGGACGACCGCACCCTCACCGACAGCGATTCCGAAAAAGTTGTGAGCGACGTCCTTTCCGCCCTGAAGGAAAAGCTGAACGCCACCCTGCGGTAACGGGATTTACAAAATATTCAAATGTAGGTCTTTACAGAATTCCCCGTTTGGGCTATAATAGGGAAAACTATGATTAAATCGGCAAGAGCTGACAGCGAGAGATTTTTCACCGGATGAAGGTTTCAAAAGCGGAGGAATACTGTATGTACTTCCCACTTTTGAAACCGCACAGCCGGGGAAAAAGATCCGCTGCTCAGCCGAAGTCGATTTACTCAGAGATTCCCCAGGAAAAATATCAACAAAAGGAGGCTGAGACCATGACGGGAATGGAAACCCAGACCTTTACGGTTCCTGACGACAAGGAGACCATGCGGCATATACTCCGGAGTGTGTTCGATGCCCTGAACGAAAAAGGCTACAACCCTGTCAACCAGATCGTTGGATACCTCCTCACCGAGGATCCCACCTACATCACCAACTATCACAACGCCCGGAGCATGATCTGCAAGATCGACCGGGACGAGCTGATGCAGGCGCTGGTCAAGGAGTATCTTTCCAAAGCGTAGCAGCCAGATTGCCCCCGCCAAGAGGCTTTTGCCACGGCAAAAGCCTCTTGTTATGTAACTTGTTATGTAACTTGAAAACTTCATATTTCCTCCGTCTTTTCAGCATATTCCTTGCATCGTAATTGTAAATTCTTTCCATTTTGCCGTTTTTCGGGTGAATTAGGGTTGACATATCGGTTACAATGTGTTACAATTCCACTACAATTTCAGGAGGTTCCTATCATGGCTGATGAAAAAAAGGTTCTGATGTACAAGGGTCGTCCGCTGATGCGCAAGGACAATCTGGTGTATTACGGCTCCATGGCGGACAGCCACATCGTGATGATGCAGATTCTGGAAACCAAGAAGGTGAACGATACCGATATTGCCACCCGGGTTTCCGTTCAGCTTCAGCTTACCGATCCCACTGCCAGAAGCCGCGACAGAGTTGTCAAAAAGAGCGAAAAGGACGGCTTCTATACTGCCCTGGATGTGGGCAGCGTCTGGCTGGAGCGTGCTCTTGCCGGAAAATAAATAACTGCTTCGGTTTTGGGTGTGAGTTTTCCCATACCCGCCGAATTCCACAGCGACGGAGGTAAACGTATGAAATTTTCCACGCGAGCCGCTGCAATTGTAGCGGCTTTGATGCTTTTTATCGGATGTTTTTCCATCACTGCGGCTGCGGACAATGAGCAGCTGGTGTATGGCATTGGCTTTGTCAATGCCTCCGGCCTGAACCTGCGGCAGAGCCCCAATACCGGCTCCCAGGTGCTGGCCACCGCCTACTCCGGCGAATGCATCGTCGTGCTCGGGCTGGAGGACGGGTGGTACCGCGTCAGCTACAATCTGCAGGAGGGCTACATGAGCGCCGACTATCTGAGCGTCGCCACCGCCGAAAATGCGGAGCTGGGCTACGGCACCATCAGCGGCAGCGGCGTGAATCTGCGCAGCGGCCCCGGCATCGGCTATAACCGGATCGCCACCGCCTCCTACGGCGAAAAGTGCTACATAATCGGCCTGAATCAGGGCTGGTACAAGGTGCTTTACAACAGCCAGACCTGCTACATCCGCAGCGATTTTCTGACGCTGACGGAAATCCCCTATGAAAACCGCGCATCCTCCAATGCACCCCAGTATTTCCGGCGGGGACAGGCCATCGGCACCGTGCCGAGCGGCACCGGGAACGCCGTAAGCTCCGGCAGCACCAGCAGTTCCGGCAACGTTTCTTACACCGGGACTGCCACCGGCGCGCAGATCCTCGCCAAGGCAGAAAGCTATCTGGGCACCCCCTATGTTTACGGCGGCGCTTCCCCCAGCGGCTTTGACTGCTCCGGATTTGTGTACTATGTATACGGCACCTTCGGCATTTCCGTCGGGCGTACCCCGGCGGCGCAGTACAGCGCTGGGACGCAGGTGGACAGGTCCTCCCTGCAGGTGGGCGACATCGTCCTGTTTGCGGGAACCGGCGGCAGCGGCATCACCCATGCCGGTATCTACGCCGGAAATGGGCAGTTCATCCATTCCCCCAATTCCCGCAGCACCGTGTCCTATTCCGATCTGACCAGCGGCTACTGGAGCGAGCATTTCTACTGCGGCATCCGCGTGGTGTAAATCAATTTTTACCCGACTGCTTCGGCAGTCGGGTATTTTTTTCGCAGCTTTGGGGATAATGGAACACCAAAATGATTTTTGCGGGAGGAATTTCCGATGGCAAAGAACAAGCGGGGCAAATGCAGCTTCTGCTTTGGCAGCAGGCCGGTGATCGATGTCTGGGCAAGCATAGCAGGAAAAAAAGAGGCACAGGGGCCGCTGGCGGAGAGCTTTGACAGAACCTTTACCGATACTCTGCTGGGTCAAAAAACCTGGGAGCAGGCGGAAAAGAAGATGCAGGAGCTCTGCCTGAAAACACTGGCGGAGAAGGCGGGGCTGCACATGTGGGAAATCGATCTGGTTTATTCCGGCGACCTGCTGAACCAGTGCATCGGCTCTTCCTTCTCTCTGCGGAATTTGAACATTCCCCACCTGGGGCTTTACGGCGCGTGCTCCACCATGGCGGAAAGCCTACTGCTGGCGGCGCTGACGGTGGACGGCGGCTATGCAGATCGGGTGGCCGCCATGACCTCTTCCCACTTTGCATCCTCTGAGCGGCAGTATCGCTTTCCCCTGGGCTACGGCGGACAGCGGACGCCCACGGCGCAGTGGACAGTCACCGGCTCCGGCTCTGCGCTGGTCTGCAGCACAGGGAAGGGTCCCCGCCTGACCTGCGCCACGGTGGGCACCGTGCGTGACCTGGGCATCAAGGACGCCTGCAACATGGGCGCTGCCATGGCTCCCGCCGCCTATTCCACCATCAAAGCCCATCTGGAGGATATGAATCTGACACCAAAGGACTACGACATGATCGTCACCGGCGACCTGGGACAGCTGGGCAAGGAGCTGCTGCTGGAGCTGGCCAGCCGGGACGGACTGGAGCTGGGCGGCATTCTGGCGGACTGCGGCACCATGGTCTTTGACAACACAAGGCAGGATGTGCACTCCGGCGGCTCCGGCTGCGGATGCAGCGCCGTCACCCTGTGCGGGCATCTTCTGGGGCAGCTGCGCACGGGAAAGCTGAAAAAGATTCTTTTCTGCGGCACGGGTGCGCTGCTCTCCCCCACCTCCACCCAGCAGGGGCTGCCCATTCCGGGGGTGTGCCACGCAGTGGCGATCGAAGGAGGCATGGACTGAATGGATTATTTGAAAGCATTTCTTATCGGCGGTTGTTTCTGCCTGATTGGGCAGATCCTCATTGACAAAACAACGCTGACACCCGCACGAATCCTGGTGGGCTATGTGGTGGCCGGGGTAATCCTGGGCGCAGTGGGACTGTATCAGCCGCTGATCGACTTTGCAGGTGCCGGAGCGTCCGTTCCCCTGACCGGCTTCGGTGCAACGCTTGCAAAGGGCGTCAAGGAAGCCGTCACCGAAAAAGGCGCGCTGGGGATCCTCACCGGCGGTCTGAAGGCCACGGCAGGCGGCATCACGGCAGCGATCATTTTTGGACTTCTCGCCGGAATTCTTTTCAAGCCCAAGGATAAATCCTGAATTTCGGGGCAATCTATCCACGCGGGAAACCGCAACCATTTTTAGGAGGAAACAGAAATGAACACCAAGAACCAGAATCAGAATCAAAGCAAGAATCAGAGCCAGAATCAGTCTCAGAACCAGAACCAGAATCAGAACCAGGATAATAAGCAGTGCCGCTGAGCACTGGCCATACAAAGCAGCCGCACCCGCCGGATCAGTTTCTGAACTGCCCCGGCGGGGTTTTTTCTCTTCCGACGCTGCCAAAATTCTTCCCTTTTCTTGCAAAAAAACCGGGCACGGGCTGGGATAAAAAAGATATTGAATCTTCGAAAAAAATCTGATATAATGTGTGAAACTGTGATTTTTGATTCCCGAAGAATACGGAGGATTCCCCTATGTACGAAAAAAATCGCCGTCCTGTGCGTCCTGCAGCGGCTGCACCCGTCGAGGAAACCGAGGGGCAGCTGGAAGGCCGGAATGCATTGCAGGAGGCGCTGAAAAGTGGGCGCACGGTGGACAAGGTTTTCATTGCCGCCGGCGAGGTCGACCGGGGTTTACAGCGTCTGGCCGCGGAAGCGAAGGAAGCAGGCGCGGTGGTAATGCCGGTTGACCGGCGGAAGCTGGACACCATGTCCTTTACCCACGCTCATCAGGGCGTGATCGCGCTGGCTGCCGCCCATGTGTACTACTCCATCGACGACATTCTGGAGCAGGCCGCTGCCCGTGGGGAAGCACCGCTGATCGTGATCTGCGACGAGCTCTCCGATCCCCACAACCTGGGCGCCATTTTAAGGAGCGCCGAGTGCGCCGGTGCCCACGGTGTGATCATTCCCAAGCGGCGCAGCGTAGGGCTCACCGCCACAGTGGCCAAGGCCTCTGCCGGTGCCATTGAGTATATGAAGGTGGCTCGGGTGACCAACATCAGTGCTGCCATTGCCGATCTGAAGGAAAAGGGCGTTTGGATCTTCGGCACCGCTGCCGAGGGTTCTATTCCCATGTATCAGGCCGATCTGTCGGGTCCCGCCGCCATTGTGATCGGCAACGAGGGAGGCGGCATGAGTCAGCTGGTACGCAAAAACTGCGACGTGATGGTGAACATCCCTATGAAGGGCCGCATCAGCTCCCTGAATGCGTCCGCTGCCGCTTCTATTCTGCTTTACGAGGCCCTGCGCCAGCGCCTGGGTTAAAGGGGAGAAACCGATATGGACAATCAGGAAAAAGAATTAGACTATAATCTGGACGATATTATGCAGCAGCTCCACGAGGCCTCCACCCAAGAGGAGGCGCAGACCGCTGATGTTGCCGTGACGCTGGAGCATGTTGAAGCGGTTGAGGAGGAGCCTGCATTCGAAGGGGCGGATTTTGACGCCGTGGCCCAGGCCTCGCAGCTCTTTTCCGCCGCCGGAAGCGATGCAATTTCTGACAACACCGATCCTCTGCCCGATATTTCGGCTGCGCAAACCGTTTCCGACAATACCGATCCCCTTCCCCAGCTGCCGCCGGAAGCTGCGGAGTCTCCCGATGATCAGGCACCGGCAAATATGCCCGAAGGCCCCCAGCCTCAGGCAGAATCTGCTGAGACAGAGCACCCGGCAGGCGATGAGCCCTCTTCTCATGAGGAAGCACCGCAGGAGGCAGCAGCCCCCGAAAGCGGCGCCAATACCGTTCCGCTGCTGCGCAGTGCCAAACTGCGGGAGCTGAAACGGAAGCTGGTGGCCGGTCCCGAAAAGCGGTACTATGCCCTGAGCGGGCAAGGCGTTGGCAAGCTCCAGGTAGGAATCATTCTTAATTTCATTGTATTGATGCTGTGCTTCCTGGGAGTTTTCCTGTACGCCAGGGGAATGGTGCCCGCCAGCCGCACAAAACTGATGGTCTACACCCAGGTGCTCGGAATGATGGTTTCCGGCCTTCTGGGCTGCAACCTGATAATGGACGGCATCAGTGACCTGTTCCGCCTGCGCTATTCCCTGAATACCACGCTGGCGATCTCTTTCATTGCCTGCATGGCAGACGCTTGGTTCTGCCTGGATGAGCAGCGGGTTCCCTTCTGCTCTGCCTTTGTGCTGGAGATGACCATGGCGATGCTGGCAAATTATCATCGCCACACCACAGAGCTCGCCCAGTTGGATACCATGCGCAAGGCAACCAACCTGACCAGCCTGGTAAAGGAGCCCATGTTCTATGGAAAACGTCCCGGCATTCTGCGGGGTGACGGTGATGTGGAAGACTTTATGGACACCTATTCCCGCCCCGGTGCGCCGGAGATCATTCAGCGGGTGTACGCATTGGTGTCGCTGCTGGCCTGCATCGGTATTGTTGCGCTCACCTGGCTGCTTCATGGCAGCGTCAGCATGGCAGTGAAGATTTTCTCTACTTCGCTTCTGGTTTCCATTCCCGCAGGGTATTTTGTGACGCTGACCCGCCCCGCTGCACTGCTGCAAAAGCGGCTGCATATGGTCGGCGCGGTGATCTGCGGATGGCAGGGCGTAAAAAAGCTCTGCGGGCGGGCCGTCGTACCCCTGCGGGACAAAGATCTGTTCCCCCGCGGCTCTACGAAGCTCAATGGCATCAAATTCTATTCTGACCGCCCCGGCACCGAGGTAGTGTCCTATACCGCTTCTTTGATCTTTGCCGCAGGCGGTGCATTGGTTCCCCTGTTCCGCAAGCTTCTTGCCAGCCGCAATGCCGCTGAATATTCGGTGGAATCCTTCCGTGACTACGGTCTGGGCGGTGTCGGTGGTGAGGTCAACGGTGAACCGGTACTGCTGGGCAGTCTGGAATTTTTGCAGGATATGGGGGTAGAAATTCCCCAGGGCACGATGGTAAATCAGGCGGTTTACGTTGCCATTGACGGGCAGCTTGCCGCGGTGATCGCTATTTCCTACGCCAAGATGCGCTCTGCCTCCGCAGGTATCGTGTCCCTGTGCGGCTGCCGGAAGCTGAAAACCCTGCTGCTGACCGGTGACTTTATGCTGACCGACAGTTTTATCCGTGAAAAGTTTTCCATTCGTACAAAGCGGCTGATCCTGCCGCCGCAGGAGGAGCGTGCCGAGCTGGCCGCCCGTCGGGCAGATCCAGATGCCGATGTGCTGGCATTGGTCACCCGGGACGACCTGCTCTCCACTGCTTATGCCATTACCGGTGCCATGTCCCTGCGTCGGGCCTGCATTGTAGGCACCGTGATAAGCCTGATTGGAGGCGTCGCCGGGATCTTGATCATGCTGGCACTGTCCTACTTGGGCCGCACCGAACTGCTGACACCTGCACGCATCCTGCTGTACCAGCTGGCCTGGATGATCCCCACCTGGCTGGCAACCGAATGGACCAGAGTCGTGTGACTCCCCTTCGGGCCGCCTCAAAGTGCAAATTACAAAGGGACAGCCTCATTAAATGTTAAAGAGCCGTGAAAACTCGAAATTTCCATCGGGTTTTCACGGCTTTTTGTCGAACCAAATTTCAGGGAACCTCTGAGCAAATAACTCCATATTCTACTATTCCAACTTTTTGGAATTCTTGTAGAAATCAGATTGAGAAAATGTTTATTTTTCATGATTTTTGAATACTTTTAGCTACTGGTTTCTGGAAAAGAGCAGGCTCATATCAGGTTGTAGGAAACTTTCGTTCGTCAACTGCAAGCAAAAAATTTGCACAGACGATTCTCTTTTTCTTCAAACCTCTGTACGCCACTTTCTTACAGCTAAACTGGCACTTTATAATCCGGAATACGTGTTTCACTTTACAGCAAATGGAAGATTTGCAGTTTTCGATGTATCGTTCCCAATCAATTGCATTGTCACTTACTTGAGGTAAACTGATGGGCAGCGGTTAATACGAAAATCAATGTTTGAAAGATGTTTATTCTTTCTGATTTCAGGGCGTTTCTGAATGCCGAGATAGCCAGAATTCCTTTAGAAATCTATTTTG
Source organism: uncultured Oscillospiraceae bacterium (assembly GCA_934567355.1). Taxonomy (GTDB): domain Bacteria; phylum Bacillota; class Clostridia; order Oscillospirales; family Oscillospiraceae; genus Faecousia. Next base: position 8,668 of record CAKTJC010000021.1, on the reverse strand, counting down.
AGGCAACCCCCTTTTTCATTTTCCCATTATCTTAGAAAATCTGCTTCTGAGAACAATGTATGTCTTTCGCATCCTATTTATTTCTTCCAGCGAACAAAAATAAGGCGGATTGTGCCAAAATGAGGGGTTTATTTTTGTGTGAATTGCACAGAAAAACAAATGTCCGTAGGATAATATACACAATTTTGCATTTTGAACGAAATAGTCATTGAAATTCATTCCTTGTTCGTGTATAATGTCCCTATTCGGGTGTCTGCAAGGCACACCGTCCCGAAAGGAGTATTGCAACTATGTACACTGTCAACGCCATTCGCAATGTCTGTCTGCTGGGCCACAGCGGAAGCGGCAAGTCCGCCCTGGCAGAGAGCTTACTTTACATGACCGGTGCCATCGACCGTATCGGCAAGAACGCCGACGGCAACACCGTTAGTGATTATGACCCCGAAGAAATTCGCCGTCACATTTCCATCTCTACTTCCGTGATCCCCATCGAATACAACAATACCAAGATCAACATCCTGGACACCCCGGGCGGCTTTGATTTTGCCGGTGCCGTGATGGAAGCGCTGCGTGCTTCCGATGCCGCCATCCTGGTTCTGTCTGCCAAGGACGGCATCACCGTCGGCTTTGAAAAGGCATGGAAGTACTGCGAAGAGCGGAATATGCCCCGCTTCATCTACATCTCCAAGGTGGATGAGGACAATTCCGACTACAACGCCACCTTCGAAGCTCTGCGTGAGCGCTACGGCAACAAGATCGCTCCCGTCATCGTTCCCATCTGGGATTCCTCCAAGAAGGTCACCGGCATCATCGACGTGCTGAACAAGCGCGCCTACGAGATGCAGAAGCTCAAGAGAGTGGAGATCCAGCTGCCTGCCGACAAGGCCGGTGTGATCGACGAGTTCTACGACGTGCTGAAGGAAGGCGTGGCAGAGACCGATGAGGCTCTGATGGAGCGCTTCTTCGAAGGCGACGACTTTTCTTACCGCGAAATGATCAACGGTCTGCACCAGGGCGTGGCAGAGCTGAGCCTCTTCCCCGTTTTCTGCGGCTCCGCCGTTACCTGCCTGGGCAGCCTGATGCTGATGGATCATATTATTGAGCTGCTGCCCAACCCCGTGGAGGGCAACTATCACAAAGCTACCACCGCCGACGGCAAGGTAGAGGAATTCGTCGTCTCCCCCGGCGGCGTGCCCGCTGCCTTCGTGTGGAAGACCGTGTCCGACCAGTTCGGCAAGTATTCCTTCGTCAAGGTTCTGTCCGGTGAGATCACCTCCGACACCACTCTGGTCAACTCCCGCACCGGCGAGACCGAGAAGCTGGGCCGTCTGTATACCATGTGCGGCAAAAAGAACACCGAAGTCAAGATGCTCACCTGCGGCGACATCGGCGCCATCGGCAAGATGGACAAGGTAAAAACCGGCGATACCTTGTGCGACCCCAGAAAGGTCGTCAGCCTGAAGCAGATCCCCTATCCCGCTCCCTGCTACTCCATGGCCATCGCTCCCAAGACCCGCGGCCAGGAAGAAAAGGTGGGCACCGGTCTGAACCGTCTGAACGAGGAAGATCCCTCCTTCTCCACCTATCAGAACCCCGAAACCAAGCAGCTGATTCTCTCCGGCACTGGCGACCAGCAGCTGGACGTGTTGGTTTCCAAGCTGAAGACCCGCTTCGGTGTGGATGCCGTGCTCAGCCCCGCCAAGGTTGCTTACCGTGAGCGTATCAAGAAGAAGGTAGAGGCTCACGGCCGCCACAAGAAGCAGACCGGCGGCAGCGGCCAGTTCGGCGATGTGTGGATCCGCTTCGAGCCCCAGGACGAGCAGGACGATATGATCTTCGCAGAAGAAGTCTTCGGCGGCTCCGTGCCCCGCAACTTCTATCCCGCCGTTGAAAAGGGCATCCAGGAAGCCGTTCAGAAGGGTCCCCTGGCCGGGTATCCCATGGTCGGCCTGAAGGCTGTGCTGTACGACGGCTCCTATCACCCCGTTGACTCCAACGAAATGGCATTCAAGATGGCTGCCATTCTGGCCTTCAAGGAAGCCATGCCCAACGCCATGCCCACTCTGCTGGAGCCCATCGGCTCCCTGAAGGTCACCATTCCCGACAGCTACATGGGCGACGTTATCGGCGACCTGAACAAGCGCCGCGGCCGCGTCATGGGCATGAACCCCGCCGGCGACGGCAACACCGTGGTGGAGGCCGAGGTTCCCATGGCTGAGATGGGCAGCTACGCCATCGATCTGCGGGCAATGACCCAGGCTCGCGGCTCCTTCGAGCTGACCTTCGACCGCTACGAGGAAGTGCCCAAGGCCAACCAGGCGAAGATCATTGCCGACGCCAAGGCCGCTGAGGAATAACAAATCTTTTTCCATCCCCGGAGGGTAGCCTCCGGGGATGATTTTTCTGGTCTCTTTTCCTTTCTTTTGCAAAAAATTAAAGTTTTTTTAAGTTGCAAAACAGCTGACCATGCATTATAATGAAACCAAATTGAATTTGATGCCATGGATCGTCGGTTTTTCCGGAGGTGCGCCCTCAAAGGCCGACGGATTTTGGATATTGGGAGGAATCAAAATGCTTCAAAAAAAGAAATCTATCCTCATTTCTGCCGCTGTGCTGGTGTGTCTCGCGGCATCCATCCTCTCCGGCTGTTCCGGCAAAGCAGCTGAGCCGGAAACCGTTGCCCCCATCGAGGCAGCAACCGAGACCGCTCCCATCGCCGCCACCAATCCTGTAGGCGTTCTGGCCAATGTGGAGAGCGAAGGCGCCCTGGAATCCTGGGAGCTGACCCCCGCCGTGTGGAGCAGCAGCAACGGCGCCACCGTCACCTTTACCGGCCACCCCAGAGCCTATGAAGAAGGTCAGTCCGGCTCCTTTGTTGTGCGCCTGAACGGTGAGATGGTTGAAAATGCCATGTGCACCTGGGATGGAAGCTACTACACCGCCTCTGTCGATCTGGAAGCCGCCGATGGTTACGAGTATGAGTTTGTTCTGTTCTCCCCCCAGGGCTCCGCTGAAAACTATACGCTCAGCGACGCCTATGATTCTCTGGTGTACATGAAGCGCTCCCTGGATACCTACTGCAATCTCTTTATTTCCGATTTCAAGGAAGAAAATGGTCAGTTTGTGGTCACCGCCGGTTATGCAAGCGTGCAGCTGCCCCAGCTGACCACTGCCGGAGCTTCCGTCGGCTTCCAGAAAGCGCAGCTGGTGTTCATGCTCAACGGTGAAGAATGCGAGACCAAGGACATCGACCTTCCCCAGGGCGAAGGTCAGGGCAGCTACGAAAGCAGCCTGTCCAACATCAGCTTCAAGATGCCCCAGATGGAAGACGATTATCAGCTGGATCTGATGCTGGTGGTCACCCTGTCCGACGGGACGCAGCTCCCTGCCTCCAACGGCGGCAGCTGGTTCTATAACAGCAACGAACTGAAAATGGCAGCGGGCTGATTCCCCTGTCTTCCGGCACACCGCGACGCGCGGTGTGCCTTTTTTATACCGGAAACATCAAAAGATTCCGAAACAATCTGCCGCTTTTTTTGAAAGGTTGTCAAACGCCGTTGGCAGTGAATTCACGAAGAAACTTTCGGCTCAACCGGTGCAATTTCCTGTCAATGTATTTTTTTCACAAATTTCGGCGACTCCTGTTCCTTTTTATGTGAATACTATAAAAACAGAAAAAAATGCAAGTTTTGGGATTGATTTTAGCGGCGCTTTGGCATACAATAAGCGATGTACGGATTTGCGCGCGCTGCCCTCATTGCGCCGAACCGGGAGGTGAATTTCATGCTGAATATTGTATTGGTTGAGCCTGAGATTCCCCAGAACTGCGGCAACGTTGCCAGAACCTGCGCCGCCACCGGAAGCCGTCTCCACCTGATCCGCCCCCTTGGGTTTGACATCTCCGAAAAGGCTGTCAAGCGCGCAGGGCTGGACTATTGGCACCTGGTTGAGGTTTTCGATTACGAAAATCTGGATGATTTCTTCGCCAGAAATGACGTAAAAGAAATGTGGTGCCTGTCCACCAAAGCACCGCGGAGCTATGTGGAGGCAGAATTTCACGACGGCTGCTACCTGTTCTTCGGCAAGGAAACCAAGGGTCTGCCCGAGAGCTTCCTGGACAAGCATTTTGAAAGCTGTGTGCGGATACCCATGCGCTCCGAAGCCCGGAGCCTCAACCTAAGCAACGCGGTGGCCATCACGACCTATGAGGCGCTGCGTCAACTCTCTTTCCCAAACCTGAAGGATTTTGGCAAAATGCGGGGGCAAACCCCTGATGAATTCTGAATGGAGGTACTTATATGAATTACAACAAGAAGTCTATTGAGGATATTGACGTTGCCGGTAAGCGCGTTCTGTGCCGCTGCGATTTCAACGTCCCCACCAAGAATGGCAAAATCACTTCCGATAAGCGCATCGTCGCTGCCATGCCCACCGTGGAATATCTGGTCAATCACGGTGCCAAGGTCATCCTGTGCTCCCACATGGGCAAGCCCAAGGGCGAGTGGAAGCCCGAGCTGAGCCTGAAGGTGGTTGCAGACCGCATCTCCGAGCTGCTGGGCAAGCCTGTTGTGATGGCTGCCGATGTTGCAGGTGAAGATGCCCATGCCAAGGCCGCCGCACTGAAGGACGGCGATGTGATGATGCTGGAGAACACCCGCTTTGAAAAGGGTGAGACCAAGAATGATCCCGAGCTGAGCAAGGCTCTGGCCTCCATGGCTGACATTTTCGTCAACGACGCTTTCGGCACTGCGCACCGTGCGCACTCCTCTACCGCCGGTGTGGCTGACTACCTGCCCGCCGTCTGCGGCTTCCTGGTGCAGAAGGAAGTTTCCATCATGGGTAAGGCACTGTCCAACCCCGAGCGTCCCTTCGTCGCCATCCTGGGCGGCGCAAAGGTCTCCGACAAGCTGAATGTTATCAACAACCTGCTGGAAAAGGTCGATACCCTGATCATCGGCGGCGGCATGGCCTATACCTTCCTGGCTGCCAAGGGCTACAGCGTGGGCACCTCCCTGCTGGATACCGAGAAGATCGACTACTGCAAGGAAATGATGGCCAAGGCCGAGGCCAAGGGCGTCAAGCTCCTGCTGCCCATTGACACCGTGGTCGCCGCTGCTTTCCCCGATCCCATCGACGGTGAGATTTCCGTTGAGACTGTTCCCGCCGATGCCATTCCCGCCGACAAGATGGGTCTGGACATTGGTGAGAAGACCCGCGCGCTGTTTGCCGAGGCTGCCAAGTCTGCCAAGACCGTCGTCTGGAACGGCCCCATGGGCGTGTTTGAGAACCCCACCCTGGCAAAGGGCACCATCGCCGTTGCACAGGCACTGGCTGATTCCGACGCCGTGACCATCGTCGGCGGCGGCGACTCTGCGGCCGCCTGCGAGCAGCTGGGCTTCGCCGACAAGATCACCCACATTTCCACCGGCGGCGGCGCCTCCCTGGAGTTCCTGGAAGGTCTGGAGCTGCCCGGCATTGCCTGCCTGGAGGACAAGTAATCCTGCGTGAATTTTATCATTACGGAAGAATGATACTTAGATAGAGGAGAATTTTTAACATGAACAGAAAATACCGCAAGACCGTCATCGCCGGTAACTGGAAGATGAATAAGACCCCCTCCGAAACCAAGGAGTTCATGACCAAGCTCAAGGCCATCATGCCCAAGGGGCGCTGGTGTGACGTTGCCCTGTGCGTGCCCGCCGTGTGCATCCCCACTGCCGTCCGCTCCATGCGGGAGACCCGCGTAGGCATCGGCGCCGAGAACTGCAACGCCAAGGCCTCCGGTGCTTACACCGGTGAGATCGCCACCAACATGCTGGTGGACGCCGGCTGCAAGTACGTCATCATCGGCCACTCCGAGCGCCGCGCCATGGGCGAGACCGACGCCGACATCAACGCCAAGGTTCTGGCCGCTCTGGACGCCGGTCTGGTGCCCATCATGTGCTGCGGCGAGACCCTGGAGCAGCGTGAAGCCGGCATCACCGAAGAGTGGATCGCCATGCAGATCAAGCTGGGTCTGAAGGACGTGTCCGAGGAGAAGATCCGCAGAGTCATCATCGCCTACGAGCCCATCTGGGCCATCGGCACCGGCCGCACCGCCACTCCCGAGCAGGCCGAGGAAGTCTGCGAGGGCATCCGTGCCGTGGTGCGCAAGCTGTATTCCTCCAAAAATGCCCGCGCCATCTCCATCCTGTACGGCGGCTCCATGAACGAGAAGAACGCATTCGAGCTGCTGGCTCAGCCCGACATCGACGGCGGCCTGATCGGCGGCGCTTCCCTGGTTCCCGAGAAGTTCGTGCAGATCGTCAACGCTGCCAACCAGCCCACCGCTTAATTCATCCGTGCCATTTTTTCAGCGCAGCTGTTTCTAGCAGCTGCGCTGATTGGCCATTTTGCAGGTTACGACTATGAAAACACTTCTTCTTCCCGCCGCCGATCCTGCCACGGCGCAGACCGCCGCCGACATCATCCGCAGGGGCGGCCTGGTGGCCATTCCCACGGAGACGGTTTACGGTCTGGGCGCCAATGGGCTGGACGAGCAGGCGGTTATTAAGATCTTTGAGGCAAAGGGGCGCCCGCAGGACAATCCCCTGATTCTTCATGTGGCAGAGCCCGCCGAAATTGAAAAATTCTGCCATGACATTCCTCAGGCCGCCTACGACCTGGCAGAAAAATTCTGGCCGGGGCCGCTGACCATGGTGCTGCCCGCCCGGGAGATCGTCCCCCGGCATACCACGGCGGGGCTGGATACGGTGGCCGTGCGCTGCCCGGATAATGCCGTCACTCGAGAAATCATCCGTCTGTCCGGGGTGCCCATTGCCGCCCCGTCGGCAAATATTTCCGGCAAACCCTCCACCACCACTGCGCAGCATGTGCTCAACGACCACAACGGCAAAATCGACGCCATTGTGGACGGCGGCGCATGCAGGGTGGGTGTGGAATCCACCATCGTGGATCTGACGGAGACGCGTCCCCGGCTGCTGCGCCCCGGCGGGATCACCCCGGAGCAGCTGATGCAGGTGCTGGGCGACCTGGTGATCGATAAAGCCGTCACTGCCCAAATCGACAAGGATGCCGTGGTGAAAGCCCCTGGCATGAAATACCGGCACTATGCCCCGGCGGAGCCCGTCGTGATCGTGGCAGGCAGTCGGGAAAAGGCGGCGCAGTATATCCACCGTCACTTCGTCCCCGGCGACCGGGTACTGTGCTTTGAGGAAGAGCTGCCCCTGTACGCGGACTGCGCTCCCCTGGCCTACGGATTGGAATCCGATGTGGATACCCTGAGCGCCGGTCTTTTCTCCGCTCTGCGGGAGCTGGACGACGCCCGGATCCATCAGGTTTATGCCCGCTGCCCGGTGGGCGGTGGCGTGGCCTACGCGGTGCAGAACCGGCTGAAAAAGGCCGCTGCATTCCACATTGTAGACGCGGAGGCAGAGGAATGATCCTGGGCATTACCGGCGGCACCGGCTGCGGCAAGACCACGCTGCTCAATATCATTCGTGAGCGCGGCGGACTGGTGCTGGACTGCGACGAGATTTACCACCGGCTGCTGGAATCCGATGCGCAAATGCTCGGCGCACTGAAGCTTCGCTTCCCCGGGGCGTTTCCGGGTGGATGCTTTGTCCGCAGGGAGCTGGGAAAAATCGCGTTTGCCGACCCGGAGGCGCTTGCTGAGCTGAATGCCATTACCCACGCCGCCGTGACGCGGGAAGTGGTACGCCGGTTGGATCCCTCCCCCGCTCTGGCTGCCATCGATGCCATTGCGCTTTTTGAAAGCGGGCTGAACCGGCTGTGTGACCTCACCGTAGCGGTCACCGCGCCCAGGCAAGCGCGAATCATGCGCCTGGTGCAGCGTGACGGAATTTCAGAGGCCTACGCCGAAAGCCGGATCAACGCACAGCACGATACGCACTGGTTTTCCCGGCACTGCGATTATGTGCTGGAAAACGACGGTACACAGGCGGATTTTCACAAAAAATGCATTGATTTTTTGGATGCACACGGTATAATAGCGTTAGCGTAAACTTACCGCCCATGGCGGATACTGAATGAACATAGACAAGGAGAACAGAAAATGACTGCTGAAGAACTGCGCACTTCCCTGCTCAGCGCCCCCAAGAACGGCTACACCAGCCTGACCGCCGAGCAGCGCAAGGAAATGGAAGCGTATGCACTGCGCTACCGCGCCTTTATGGATGCCTGTAAGACCGAGCGGGAGGCCACCGCCTGGGCCACCGAAATGGCTGAGAAGAATGGCTTTGTGCCTGCCGTCCCCGGCATGGATGTGAAGCCCGGCGACAAGATTTACCTGAACAACCGGGGCAAGAGCTTTATGATTGCCGTCATCGGCAAGGAGCCGCTGTCCAAGGGTGCCAACATCTGCGCCGCCCATGTGGACTCCCCCCGCATGGATGTAAAGCCTCAGCCCCTGTATGAGGACAGCGAGATTGCCTACTTCAAGACCCACTACTACGGCGGCATCAAGAAGTATCAGTGGACCTGTGTTCCCTTGGCCATCCACGGTGTTGTGTGCCGCAAGGACGGCACCACCGTCAACGTGACCATCGGTGAGCAGGAAGACGAGCCCATCCTGATGGTTTCTGATCTGCTGATCCACCTGGCAGCCGACCAGATGCGCAAGACCGCCAGCGAGGTCATTGCCGGTGAG
>CAKTJC010000020.1 GCA_934567355.1 uncultured Oscillospiraceae bacterium | reverse complement strand
ATCTGGCATGGAGCAACCGCAAGCCGATGCGGACGCTGGGTGGAAGGAGTCCACTGGAGCTTTTGCGTGAAAAGCTGACCGCGGCCTAAAGGCCTTGGCAAAGGTTACAGGGTGGACACATCTGATGATGCGTCCACCCTGTAACCTCATATGCCACATCATGTTTTTTCTCCTTCATTGGGTCATATCTATTTACAGCACAGAAAAGAAGAACGAAAAAATCATATCTTTTTCTTGACTTTGCAGCCCGTTAGGGCTATAATAAGCCAGTAAATTGTATGGGCTTGTAGCGCAGCTGGGAGAGCAAGCGGGCAAGTTCCAGTCCCTAAGAGCCGGGGATGTGGCGACGATGGTAGGCAAAAGGTTCGCATATATGACCCTTATGGGCCTGTAGCTCAGCTGGGAGAGCGTTCGGTTCGCATCCGAGAGGTCGAGAGTTCGAGTCTCTTCAGGTCCACCAAGGCGGGTTTGCATTTTTGCAGACCCGCCTTTTACTCTACCCTTGCGTATACTTCGGCTTTTTCATTGCCGAGATTTTTGGTATCAGCGGAAAGCTTTCTGAATTCGTCAAAGGAAACGTTGAATACGATTTCCAGCGTGTAGTCCCGATAGACGTGGACGGATTTCATGAATTGCGATACGATCATTTTCTTTGCGGCAAACGTGCAATTATCGTAGATGTCAGCCCAGGTTTTCAACTGGTTCATTTCCTGTTCCTCCTGAGCGGCGCTGTGCTGCACTTCTTCGAGAGATGACCGGGCTTCTTCTGAACTGAGTGACAGCCGGTGAATCTCTTCCTGTGCTTTTACGACCAATTCATTCAGTAAGTCGATGCTCAGTCAGCTTTCTCCACGAATTACTTTGATGGTTTCGGCTTGCAGATCAGTCAGCTCCGTTTGCTTTTCTGAGAGCTGGCTACAGGCCAGACGGTATCTGGCTTTTGCCAAAGCAACCGACTGCTCATGCTGCTTGATAATGGTTTGTGAACTGGAATTTGCCTGTATTTTGGATAGCTGATAGCGGATGATCTGGTCAACGATGCTGTCCAGCTTCGTTACACCGTAGCCGCTGGGGCCATCACATTTGTCAGGGTGCCTCGCCTTATAATGGCAGTTGTACCTCAGTTTGACTCCATTTCGGATTGTGCCATCCGCCCGGTTTATCATGCGACCGCTGGTGGTCAGTGTGAGCCTGTTTCCGCAGTGACCGCAATAGATATTATGTGCGAAGCGAAGAGAAATCTTTACAAACGATTATCCTCCCGTTGTGACGGATAAGCTGCGCAGCCTGAACATGGTCAGCGATAAACCGCCGGCAAAAAAGAGCGATATAATCCGTAAACTGGTAGTGGTCATTATTTATGCGGTTTTGTTCGCCGTAGTTCTGCGATTTGTCAATGGCATTACGACATTTCTGAATGCCGCAGTGACCGCATATCTTTTATGGCTGGTTGTTGACTGGTATGACTTTTTGGTGGTGGACATCTTATTGGCACCGTTTGATAAATTCTATAAGATGGCTAAGGTCAGCCCGTTTGAAAAACAGCCGTTTGGTTTCATTTCAAAGCCAGCGTGAGAGGCATGATAATCGGGCTTGTATTTGCACCGATTGTCGGGCTTATTGTAATGTTTATATGATGGAAAAAGCAATTCGATACAGGTGTCATCGAGGTCACAGCTATAACTGCGTCGGAGATTTTCCCGGCAATATTTTATGCCGGCCTGTTGACATTCCTTTTCAAGCATGATCTGATTCCCCTGCTTATCAGAGGATTTGCGATTTGATATGTCGTTGAAGTGGGATAAGACCGTTTCGGGCCTTACCCCACTTTTTGTTTTTGCGTGGGGCGGGGCTTATCAGGGCTTTGCCCCATTTTTTTATCGGAGATCATCTGTATGAACACAAAAGCAAAATCCCTGCTTTCCAGGATGCTGCCGTTTGGATTGAATCATTGGGACGCCCTAATCGCAAAGGGGGAGCTTTGAACGTTTCTCACAAAAAAACAAATATTTTCTTTATGTGAAGCAAGCTTGTTTTTTTGGCACCGCCCCTTTAGGATCTGAATAAAATATTTACTGTAAAACGCTGTTAGAGAGCCGCTGAAAGGTTGCATTTCATGGGTGAAATAACCAAAAATTGAAAGATTTCTGATTATATTTCAATAGGTTACATTTTGTGGTTGTTTCATTTTGGCTCATGATGTATAATGCAAAATCGTATGAATATGTGCTCTTGTAAGGAAGTTTGTTTTTATGGTGAAATATGATATTTCAGAATATATTGTCCCCGGCCGGCGGGTGCACCTGGTCGGCATCGGCGGCGTTTCCATGCGGCCGCTGGGGTTGGTGCTGAAAGGAATGGGGCTGGAGGTCTCCGGCTCCGACATGAGCGCCTCCCTGTCCACTGAGGAGCTGATCGAGAAGGGGATCCACGTGGACATCGGCCATCGCGCGGAGAACATCCGCAATGCAGACTGTGTGATCCGCACTGCCGCCGTCCACAACGACAACCCTGAGATCGCAGCCGCCCGCAGTGCCGGCATTCCGGTGTTCGAGCGTGCCCAGGCCTGGGGCGAGATCATGAAGTCCTATAAAAACGCCATCTGTATTTCCGGCACTCATGGCAAAACCACCACCACCTCCATGATGACCCACATCCTGATGGAAGCGAAGATGGATCCCACGGTAATGATCGGCGGCTACCTGCCGCTGCTGCACGCAGGGCACCGGGTGGGCAAGGGAGATACCATCGTCCTGGAGAGCTGCGAGTACTGCGATTCTTTCCTGAATTTCTTCCCGACATTGGCGGTCGTGCTCAATGTGGAGGCTGACCACCTGGACTACTTCAAGGATCTGGCGGACATCCAGAAATCCTTCCACAAGTTTGCGGAGCTGGCCACCTTCGGTGTTGCCTCCAATGGGGATGATCCGCACACTGTTGAGGCAATGAAGGGGATCAAGCATATCAGCTTTGGTCTGGGAGAACAGAATCAGGTTCGCGCCGAAAACATTTCCCCGGATTGGCGCCATTTCGATGTGGCGGTGAACGGAGAGATCTATTGCCATGTGGATATGGGCGTGATGGGGAAGCACAACGCCATGAACACCCTGGGAGCCGCTGCAGCTTCTTGGATGCTGGGAATTCCCGGCGAGGCAGTGACGCGGGGCGTTGCCGCGTTCCACGGCGCAGGCCGCCGGATGGAGCGCAAGGGGAGCTTTAACGGCGCAGAGATCTACGACGACTACGCACACCACCCTGATGAACTCCGTGCTACGCTGGATACCGCCCGCTCCATGGGCGCCCGCCGCCTTGTGGTGGCGTTCCAGCCCCATACCTATTCCAGAACCAAGGCGCTGTTTGATGATTTTGTCCGGGAGCTTTCCAAGCCGGATGTGCTTGTGCTGGCAGAGATTTATGCCGCACGGGAACGAAATACCTACGGGATCTCATCGATGGATCTGGCTGCGCAGATTCCCGGTTCGGTATACTGCCAGACTCTGCCGGAGGTCACGGAATATCTTCGGCAGCATGTGCAGCCGGGAGATCTGGTGCTCACCATCGGCGCGGGAGATATTTTCCGTGCGGGCGAGGCACTTCTTAAAGAGTGAGGAAAGGGGAAAGAGACCATGAAAAAACTGAGTGTTTGCATTCTGTTCGGAGGAGTCAGCCCGGAGCATGAGGTGTCTCTGCGCAGCGCGGAATCCGTCCTGAACAATATTGATCATAATAAATACAATGTATTTCCCGTCGGCATTACGAAAGATGGCGACTGGATCCATTACGTGGGCAAGGATTATTCTCTGCTGCCCACCGGCCAGTGGCGTGAGTATCCCGGAAACCGCCGCGCGGCCATCTCTCCCGTGCGGGGGCAGGGGCTGCTGAGCTTTGAAGGCGACTGCGTCGTGCGGGAGCGGATCGATGTGGTGTTCCCGGTTCTGCACGGTGAAAACGGGGAAGACGGCACCATCCAGGGGCTGCTCCAGCTGGCGGGGATCCCCTATGTGGGGCCGCATGTGGCTGCCTCCGCCGTGGCGATGGATAAGACGCTGACCAAGCTGGTGGCTGACCAGGCAAAGATCCCCCAGGCGGCCTGGGAGCTGGTGCGCCGCTGTGACCTGGATTGCCGTGCCGACTCTGTGCTGGATCAGCTGGAAGGCCGGTTCGCATACCCGATGTTTGTCAAGCCTGCGGGCACCGGCTCTTCCGTGGGTGTCAGCAAGGTCGGCAGCCGGGAGGAACTGCTCCAGGGACTCCTGAGCGCCGCTGTGTACGATGAAAAGGTGCTGGTGGAGGAATTCATCAAGGGCAAGGAAATTGAGGTCGCAGTGATGGGCAATCGCAGCCCCATGGCCTCCGTATGCGGAGAGATCGACTCCGGCGCGGAATTCTACGACTATGAAGCCAAGTATATCACCGATACTTCCGTTGCCTATATTCCCGCCCGTATTCCCGAGGCGACTTCCGAAGAGGTGCGGGATATGGCTGTGCGGGTGTATCAGGCGATCGGCTGCCGTGGCCTGAGCCGGGTGGATTTCTTTGTTACTGACGAGGGGAACCGTGTGATCCTCAATGAAATCAACACCATTCCCGGTTTTACCTCCATTTCCATGTATCCCAAGCTCTTTGCGGCCAGTGGGATCCCTTACTCGCAGCTGATCGATGAGCTTTTGAAGCTTGCCATGGAGGATGCGCAATGAGCACGCCGGTCATCCTGTCCATCCAGGGGCGGCAATCCTATGCGGGGCAGGATCCGGAGGTGATTCGCCTGGATACCGAGGGAACCATGGAGTTTCGCGACGGTGGCTGGGACATCACCTATGAGGAAAGCGAGCTGACAGGACTGGCGGGCGTCACCACCACTTTCCGGGTGGAGCCGGGCAAGGTGAGTCTGGTTCGTACCGGCAAACTTTCCAGCACCATGATTTTCCAGGAGGGTATTGCCCATGATTCTCTGTATAAAATGGAATTTGGCGCCCTGATGATCACAGTGAAGGCCACCCGGCTGTTCTATGACATTGTGGAAGACGGCGGGTGCATCGATCTGGTTTACCATATTGTGATCGAAGACACGGAGGCCGGAGAGGTGGACTATCACCTGGATATTCGGGCAAAGTAATAGCTGTTATTGCGGCATATTTCTGCGGCGCAGCCCCACACATTGGGGGCTGCGCCGCGAACTGTATTGCTGTGGCCTGGTTGATTTTTGCATCCGATCGTGTAAATTGGCGAGGATGTAAAAAACCGCGGGAGATGATGGAAAGCTGTTTCGGCTTTGCAGTCAATCCTCCTGATGCTGCTGTGCTGCCTTGAGAATTATGGAATCCCTGAATAATTCATCTGCGGCCGAAGAGCGAATCTTTATTTGCCCATTCATCGACATCCAAGGTGGGAAATATAGTACATCCGTAAGCCGGCATCTGCCAGCTTACGGATGTAGCATACTCTTTGCGGGTACATATCAGCTCTTGCCGGGGTCTTCCGAGCTTTCCTATTTTTTTACAGGAATTTTCGTTTTACTTTTTTTGCTGCGGCGGCTCCGGGATATCACAATCTGCTGAAGTGCGACGAACAAAAGAACCAAGAAACCTGTGATGATCTTGCCCCACCAGGAGGAAAGTGTGCCATTGAAAGTAATCAGGCAGGGAATCACTGCTTTCAGCAGAACGCCGAAGAAAGTGCCTATCATGTAGCCAACGCCGCCGGACAGCAGCACACCGCCGATGACCGCCGAGGAAATCACATCCAGCTCGCCGCCCTGCAACGCCAGATTCCAGCCGGACTTAACATACAGCGCGTAGGCAATACCAGCCAGAGCAGAGCACAGGCCATTAAAGCCGTAGACGATCATCTTGGTTCGGTCAACAGGCAGACCCATCAGCCGAGCGGACTGCTCATTGCCGCCGATAGCATAAACATTGCGGCCAAAGCGGGTCTTTTGCAGAATGTAGGTACCCAGCAGGATCATGACAATGAACAACACAACATTCAGGTTGATGTAGGCAACGGGTTTGATTTTTACCCATTCCCCCCCGGAGTATTTCATGAAGTTTACCTTCCAGCCTGCCAGAGCGTCGATCACCTCGTTGTTGATGGAGATGGACTCCCGGCTGATCAGCGAGCATACACCGCGCGCCAGGAACATTCCGGTCAGCGTGGCAACGAAGGGGGGAATTTTCAGATAGGTGACCAGAGCGCCCATTCCGAGCCCCAGCGCTATGCCCACGAAAATGGAGAACGCCATGCACAGCCAGGGATCAAGTCCAAGCACCGTGGTACCATAGGCCAAAAACATACCGGTCAGGGAAGCAACAGCGGCTACGGACAGGTCGATGCCGCCGGTGATCAGCACCATGGTCATACCCACGGCGGAGATGCCGATATAAGCGTTGTCTACAAACAGCATCATAAAGGTTCGCAGCTTGGTAAAGCCTTTGGCGCCATAGGCAATTGCACCGAAGGCATAAATTACCAGAAAGATGCCAATGGTAGCCAGCACCATCAGATATTTGGGGTTGGAGACAAAATTCAGGAGCTTTCTGTTTTTCCGTTTATCCATGGAGCGCACCTGCTTTCTGCTTGCGGGATTTTCTGACGGCCAGCTTCTTGCGTACCGGCTCGGACTGAATGATGATAACCACCAAAATGATCACTGCCTTGAAAGCCATGATGGATTCGGAAGTGATGCCGAAGTAATATACCAGAGTTGTAATGGTTCGGATAATGAGCGAACCGATAATGGTGCCGGTCAGTGAGAACTTGCCGCCGGTCATGCTGGTACCGCCCAGCACCACGGCCAGGATGGCATCCATCTCATAGTTTACACCTGCATTGTTGGAATCACAGGACGAAATGCGGCTGGAATAGATCAGGCCGGCCACACCGGAAAGGAAGCCGGTGAGGGTGTACACAATGATGATAATTTTGCTGGATTTCAGACCCGTTACCCGGGATGCGCTGGGGTTGATACCAACGGACTCAACAAAGGTGCCAAAGGCGGTTTTCCGCACGAAAATCATTACAACGGTGCAGATAACAACAGCAAGGATAATGGGGAACGGCAATCCAAACAGGCTCCCCTGACCGATGAAGCGGAAGGGGGTATAGCCGGTGGTGAATTGCTTGCCATTGGTGGCAATCTGGGCGATGCCGCGACCTGCCACCATAAGGATCAAAGTGGCAATAATTGGCTCAAGCTTGAATTTTCCAATCAGGATGCCATTGAAAAGCCCCATCAGCGTACACACGACCAAAGGAACCAGGATGACAAGTACAAACGGATAGACGGTATAGTCTCCGGGGGTCGGGTACTCGGTTACGTTCCAGCGCAGCAGCTTCAGCGCAAATGCGCCTGCCACAGCTACAAGAGCGCCGACGGAAATATCAGTGCCGCCCAGTGCGATGACCATGGTCATGCCCATGGCAATAATGGTGATCTCAGAGCTTCGGTTGATGATGTCCACAATGGAACCATAGAACATACCTGTGGTTGCATTATACTCAATGCGGAAAAAATCGGGCCGCAGAATACCAGCCACGGCCAGAATTGCGAGCTCGGCGATTACAGCCCATGCCAGCTTGCTTTTGAAGATGGATTCTTTGCTTTTCATGCGCTTTCACCGTCCTGTTCTCCAGCAATCATTTTCATAATATCTGCCTGTGTGCAGCTTGCGCCATCCAATTCGCCGGCCTTCTTGCCGTCGCGCATAACGACGATCCGGTTGGAGCAGCGGATGATCTCATCAAGCTCCGAGCTGATGAAGATGATGGACATGCCATCCTCACACATTTGCAGCATCAGGCGCTGAATTTCGGCTTTGGCTCCCACGTCAATGCCGCGGGTAGGCTCATCAAGAATCAGCAGATCCGGCTCGGTAGCCATCCAGCGTGCCAGAATCACCTTCTGCTGATTGCCGCCGGAGAGCTCACGGATCTTCTTTTCCGCATCGGGTGTGGCAATGGCAAGAAGCTTGATGTATTTATCAGCCAATTCTTCCTGCTCCCTGCGGCTCATCGGCTTCATCATGCCCCGGCGAGCTTGCAGTGCCAGAGCAATGTTCTCCCGGATGGTCAGGTCGCCGATGATTCCGTCCCGCTTGCGGTCTTCGGGGCAGAACGCGATCTTGTGGTTGATTGCATCCATCGGTTCACCGATCTTCACGGGAATACCGGCAATTTTCAGGGTGCCGTCATGCATTTTGGTGACGCCAAAAAGCATCTCGGCGGTCTCGGTGCGGCCGGAACCCAAAAGCCCTGCGAAGCCCAGCAGCTCACCTTTTTTCAGGCTGAAAGAAATGTCCTCCACTTTGCCGGGAACTCCGATGTGGTCAGCCTCCAGCATCTGGGGCGCATCCTCTTTCTGTGTGGCACGCTTCAGGTCAAAAATCTGTCCAAGATCCTTGCCGATCATGCTGGAAACCAGCTCCAGCTTCGTGATTTCACTCGCGTTGTATACGCCCACCAACCGGCCGTTTCTCAGAACGGTTATGCGGTCGCTCATTTCAAATACCTGATCCAGAAAATGCGTGATGAAAATAATGCTGATGCCTCGCGCTTTCAGATCCCGCATTACGTCAAAGAGCTTTTCCACTTCGTCGTTGTCAAGAGATGAGGTGGGCTCGTCCAATATCAACACTTTTGCGTCCACATCCACCGCACGGGCGATGGAAACCATCTGCTGAATAGCGGTTGAATACTGGGAAAGCGGGCGTGTTACATCAATATGTACATGGAAGCGCTCAAGCAGCTCTTCAGAGCGCTTGTTGATCATTTTCCAGTCAATTCCTCCGCGCTTCATGGGCTGGCGGCCGATGAAAATATTCTCCGCAACAGACAGGTTGTCGCACAGATTGATTTCCTGGAAAACAGTGGATATACCCATGTCTACAGCATTCTGAGGATTTGTGGGTCGAATTTCTTTACCGTCCAGTATGATTTTGCCTGCATCCATTTTGTTTACGCCGGTGAGACATTTGATAAGGGTGGATTTACCTGCGCCATTTTCACCCAACAGGGCGTGGATTTCGCCGCGGCGCAGCGAAAAATCAACTCCGTCCAGGGCTTTTACACCGGGAAACTGAATTTCGATGCCTTGCATGGATAAGATCACATCATGATCCAAGTTTTATCATCCCTTCGTTTCAAAAGAGCGGATGGGAGAAAATCTCCCATCCGCTGCAAGTGGGTTTCAGTATTTATCCGTCAACGGTCAACGGATTTGGATTCATCTTAGTACTTGCGGTCAGCGATCACATCGGCAGCCTTGACGGACAGCAGCTCGCCAGCTTCATCGTAAGCAATGCCGCCCTCCATGCAGAAGACGCCCTCTACCGGGTGGACGATGCCCTTATCAAAGGTTTCGCCGGCTTCCAGACCCTTGATCATGGGAATGACAGCGCTGGAGTACAGGGGGTTGCACTCAACGGTGCAGTTCATTTCGCCGGCGACAATGGCGTCGAAAGCAGCCTTAACGCCGTCGCAACCAACAATGATGATGTCCTTGCCGGGAACCTTACCGGCAGCCTTGATGGCGTCGATAGCGCCCAGAGCCATGTCGTCATTCTCAGCCAGCAGGACGTCGATCTTGTCGTGAGCCTTCAGGAAGCTCTCCATAACGGCCTGACCCTCAGCACGGGTGAAGTTGCCGGTCTGAGAAGCGATGACCTTCATCTTTTCGTTGCCGTCCAGAATTTCCATGATGCCCTTGGTGCGGTCGGTAGCAGCGGCAGCGCCGGTGGTGCCTTCCAGGATGACGATGTTGACTTCTTCGTCACCGCGGCCGATGGAGTCCAGATAGTTGACGGTCCAGCGAGCCATACGACGGCCTTCCTCCAGGAAGTCACCGCCAAATGCAGCAACGTAGTCGATCTTGTCCATGCAGTCAGGCATACGGTCAAGCAGGAACAAAGGAATTTCGGCTTCGTTGACTTCCTTCAGGACTTCGTCCCAGCCGGTGGTCACAACGCCAGTGAAGAGGATGTAGTCAACGCCCTGGGTGATGAAGTTCCGCAGAGCCTTAACCTGGTTTTCCTGCTTCTGCTGTGCATCGTCATAAACCAGAGTCCAGCCCTCGGCTTCGATAGCGGCACACATATCGTCGGTATTGGCGGTACGCCAGTCGGACTCCTGACCAACCTGGGAGAAGCCGACGGTGATGGCGGAAGCGCTGACAGCGCAGGCAGCGAGGAGTGCGATTGCGAGAACCAGAGACAGAACCTTTTTCATTGTTTTTCCTCCATTCAATTTTGTGCTTGTGTTTCCCGGAAATTGACCGGCGGGGGATGAACGGCTTTTTCAGCGCTGCTGAGGATTGAAAAGGATTGTTCAAACCGCAGTCACTTTCCAGTCATAAGAATATCATAATTTGTACATAATGTCAATGGCGTATTTGTATTTTCAACAATTTTTCTGCATGATCACAGAATGAATCTGTGCAAAAGCGACGAAACGGGAAAATGGAAAGATTTACAAACAAGGTGGGGCTTTCAAAGTAGTTTTGGAAGAAAATTCCAATTTTTAAGGGGAAACTCTGATGAATTCATCTGCGGCTGGACGGCGGCCTCATTCCTGTTCCTCCAAGGCTGCAATGTCTCCGGATTGGATGGCGGGGATGCTGCGCTTGATTTTTTCATAGTCCCAGTCCCACCAGCGCAGCGCCTCCAGCTTTTCAATCGCGGCATCGGCAAAGCGCTTGCGGATCGGCTTTGCCGGGACGCCGCCGACAATGGCATAGGGCGGCACATCCTTTGTAACAACGGCGCGCGTAGCGATGATTGCACCATCCCCGATTTTTACACCCGGCATGATCACGGCTTCGTAGCCGATCCAGACATCATTGCCGATGACGGTGTCGCCTTTGTTCTCCCAAGCGTCGCGGATATTTTTCGCATCCAGCCCCCACTCATCGAAGAAGATGGGGAAGGTATATGTCGCCAGCGATTTCAGCGAATGATTTCCGCTGGTGAACAGGAATTTTGCTCCGCAGGCAATGGAGCAGAACTTGCCGATGATCAGTCTGTCGCCGTTGACCGGATAGTGGTATAGCACATTGTTCTTTTCAAAATCCCGGGGATCGTGCACAAAATCGTTGTATATCGTATAGTCGCCAACCTCAATATTTGGCGCAGTTATGACATCTTTCAAGTATACGATCTGCCCGTCATGCGGACGGGGATAAAGTTTATTCATGGTGTTTCCTTTCTTTTTTATAATATTCCAAGCAGCGTCATGTCTGCTGCGGTTTCCGCCGCTTCGTCTTATGTCTGCGCCGGCTGGCGGAGCCGCTTCAGGTTTTCCAGCGCCGACGGGCTATTGGCGGTGATGCATCCCAGTGTGGGGCACCCGTCCATCTGTCCGCAGTCGGCGCAGGTATCCAGCCCCTTCTCCCGGATGCAGTTGTGTACAGGGCAGAGCTTGTCGCAGAACGGTGTTTTTGCACCCTCTACGCGGCAGCCGGTGCAGTTGATCATTTCCGGTGTGATCGTTACCCCGTTGAGCGTTGCCCACAGGGCGGCGGTTTTCTCCCGCAGGGCGTTATCGTTTGTGAGCGTTGCGATGCGGGCGTCGCATTTTTCGCAGTCCAGCCCGCAGCAGCCGATCAGTTGGTTTGTGTTTTTCATAGTTGCCTCCATAAACTTTAAGCTGTTATTTTTTCACATCTTTTTCTCAGCAAACGGGAATTTAGCGTTCGCTCATATATTGTGCTATTTCATCAGGCGTCAATTTTCGTACCTCTGTGTGTGGATATTCTTTATACTTTCCGGCACGAAACACAGGTATCATCTGTCTGCATTTCTTGGCAGTATTCTTTTTCAGGAATAGATTTAACTCATCATTACTTATCAATATTTTATAAGATACTCTTCCTTTATTGTCCTCTATCTCATAAATACCGCACGCACTTTTTGCTGTATAGTCTGCCGTTCGCAAATAAAGTTTTGCGATTTCCAATGACTTAAAAGGGAAATTCCACCGCTGCAATCCTCTGTTTGGGTCATGCTCGATACAGATGCAGCGTCCGCAAGTTCCACAAATATATTGGGTGTGGTTCTCCAAACATTCCAAAGGATTTCGTAAAGGCGTTATTCTGTTTTCATCAGAGTAACATTCTTCGCACACTTTTCTTTTCACTCCTTGTCAAATTCAATTTATTGGCATTCAAACTTGCCGGAGGTGAACAGCATTTGATTCTGTTTGCAGACGGCAAGTCCACAGGGAATGGCTGCTCTGGCGGCGCAAGGGGGGCAGCCAACCTGACGGGACGAAGTGGCGGAATATTCTCCGTCAGGCAGACTCCCTCTGCTGACGGAGAATGAACGGTGACGCTCCTGCAATCCTCAATTTGTCTGCATCATAGCTCCCGTATATATATTTTTTCTTCAGAGCCCCAGGGGGCAATTTTTCGGTCTACCACACGAAACCCATATTTTTCGTATAAATTCTCATGGTCGCTTACGATATACACTTTGTTATAGCCGATATTTTTTATATAGTCAATGGCATACTCAATCAGCTGTTGACTTAATCGGTTACCTCTGTATTCTTCGCCAACGAATACAAAGCCAATGTAAGGTGTATAATCCACATCCGGGATACAGTCCGTTTTTGAAACCGTACAATAACCGCAGATTTTTTCATTATCTATTGCGGCAATAACTCTTTCCCAATCGCTGAATCCATTATGATCCATAGCACTTGCCAGCGCTTTCCCCGCTCTCCATGAACAGCTTTCTGCATAATTTCGTACTTTACACCACAATTTATCTGATGACGTAATCGTTCTGAAGTTCATATAGCGGCAGCGGTCATTCCATAAAATATCATGCTGAAAGAGGCGCTGGCGAGTTATGGGAAATTGACATTTCTCAGAATCAACTTGATAACGCCAAAAAGTATCTGGAAAAATATGGATATGCGGCAAATCTGATATGTAGTTCAATGGAAGAGATGAATCTCCCTCAAGATTATTTTGATTATGTATATCCTATATATGGTATAACGGCGGATTTGATATTATCCTTTGCAATGGCCTCAAACAGAAGTCCCCGGAAGATCACTTCCTCTAAGAATCCGACGCAGAGCATGCATATGATCCGGCAGACCGTTTCAGTCGGTGAATAATTGATGGCAAAACCGTTCCATAGATTTCCCGATACCAAGAGAAGCAGCGGCACATAGTAAAGAAACCGCCATGCAGGAACGGAGGATTTGCAAAGCCCGTATCGCTTCAGCAAGTTGTTTTTCCGGATAAAGGTGAAGAGAATGACAGTCTGCAAGATGCAAAAAGCGGCGCTTGCAGCGTATTCAATTCCGATTATTTTGTTGAGTGGATTTGCCAGGGATTGCAGAACGCAGTAAACCACGATCCATGCAATCGCAAAGGTCAGTTCGTTTTTCTCATATAACTTTTTCATTCCGTTTTCTCCCGTACTTCCAATTTTTCAACAGTGAATCTGTTTAATTTTTTTCTCGTCCAAGCATACACTTCCGAAGAAAGTGTGAACCCAATTCGAAAATAAAATTCTTGTTCGGACACAACGATAGCACGTTTGGCGCCGAGTGCTTTTGCACGGGCACATGCTTCGTAGATAACTGCTTTCGCCAAGCCCTGCCTCCTGTGTTCGGGAACAGTTGCAACAGGTTCAACATAGGCGGTATCACCGGTTGAGTACCATAGATATGTTTTCTCCCGGTACGGCTTGCGGTTTGGTCGGCTAACCCTAAAAATGAAAGACGCAGCCCAAACCGATCCCATCGGTCTGCACTGCGTCTGAGCGTCTGGCATTTTAATTCTTTCCTGTTTTGATTTTTTTCAGTTGGATGATGCATTGACCTTAAGAATTGCCAATACGCATCATGCGTTGCATATTGAGCATTATACCGAGAAACAGTTTTTTTGTCAATAGGGGGAAGCCTTGCTCCTTGGAGAGAAATTTTCCATTACAGATCCTTCACAAACAAATGATCCGTTCCACCGCCATAGTTGATGATGTCCCTGAGATATGTGTATCCGTAATGTTCGTATAATCCGAAAAAAGCCGAGGGGATATAGCTTTTATCAAAGCCGTTTTCCTTCAAATACCGGTTCGCATGATCAATCAGCGCTCCGCTGATCCTTCGTCCCCGATGGTCCTCAGAGACAAAAACACAGGATACCCATGGATAGATGTCCGGCAGCGGATAATAATCCGTTTTCATCACAGACGCCATGCCGACAATTCTCCCCTCCATGACCGCTGCAAACATCGTTTCCCAATCTGAAAACGTCCAGCAGCGGATCATTCCGGCAATATGCTCTTTCACGTCCACCCAGGAACAGCTTTCCACATATGACAAAAGCATCTTTGCCAGCTCTGTGTCCCTATCAACTTTCCTGATCATCATTTCCTCCGACAGATTCCAATTTGTAGGTTAAATGATAGCATACAGTCCTCCGCATTTCAACACCTGCTCCCGGACAAACGGGTAAGTGGATAGGTATTCGTAATTTATATTCAATACAGTCTGCGGCAGTTCTGGAGAAGGTCTTAAAAGTGGTGTATTTTCAAGCCCGTAAAAGATCTCGTTTTCAATCTGCAGAAGAATATTTTCGTGGTAGTGTAAGATGAAAGGCAGAATATATCGAAATACGGGGGATGGTTAGCTGCGCCCTCAAAAAACACAGTCCCGATTACTGCGACACGACTTCCTCAATGCACAAAATGACATACGTTTTCGCCAAAGCAAAAAACACACTATCCCGTGCATTGCTATTAATTTGTGCTACGAGGGTGGTATATTCCATATCTCCGGGAAAAGCAACTGAAAAAACATACAACACAGCAGCACGCGATTTGTCCAGTTCTCCCAAATCGAAAATCCCGCCAGGGCACCAGCCTCGGCGGGATTTCGGGAAAATGTGCAATTAAACCGCGCCGTCCATTTCTGCCAAGAATTTTTTGACGCTGACCAGCTTCACCACGCAGGTGAAGACCTTCATTGCAAGCTGCAGGTCGGCGTCGGCAGGGAAGGAGGGGGCAATGCGGATGTTGCTGTCGTGGGGATCCTTGCCGTAGGGATAGGTTGCACCTGCACCGGTGAGCACCAGACCGGCCTTTTTGCACTGCGCTACGATTTCCTTGGCGCAGCCGTCCAGCGAGTCGAAGGAGACGAAATAGCCGCCCTTCGGATTTGTCCAGCTGCCGATGCCCAGGCCGCCCAGCTCCCGCTCCAGTGTATCGCGGACGATTTCAAATTTCGGGCGCAGAATATCCGCATGACGGCGCATGTGCTCCATCATACCGTGGATGTCCTTAAAGAACCGCACATGCCGCAGCTGGTTCACCTTATCATGACCGATGGTCTGCACCTTCATCTGGGCGCGGATGTCTACCAGATTGTTCTGGGAGGATGCCAGCGCGGAGATGCCGGAGCCGGGGAAGCTGATTTTGGAGGTGGAGGCAAATTTATACACCATATCCGGATTCCCTGCGCGCTTGCACTCTGCCAGGATCTCGATCAGGTGATCCTGGTCGTGGTCGTACAGGTGGTGAATGGTATAGGCATTGTCCCAGTAAATGCGGAAATCCACTGCGGCGGGCTTCAGCCGCGCAAAGCGGCGCACGGTCTCGTCGGAATAGGAAATGCCCTGGGGGTTCGAGTACTTCGGCACGCACCAAATGCCCTTGATGGTCGGGTCGGAGGAAACGAGCTGCTCCACCATGTCCATATCGGGGCCTGTGGGCAGCATGGGAACATTGAGCATCTCGATCCCGAAATACTCCGTGATAGCAAAATGCCGGTCGTAGCCGGGGACGGGGCAGAGGAATTTCACCTTATCCAGCTGGCACCAGGGCGTGCTGCCCATGACGCCGCGGAGCATGGAGCGGGCGACCGTGTCGTACATCACGTTCAGGCTGGAATTGCCGTAGATAATGACCTGATCGGGGCGCACCTCCATCATGTCGGCCATCAGCTCCTTGCATTCCTCGATGCCATCCAGCACGCCGTAGTTCCGGCAGTCGGTGCCGTCCTCACAGGTCAGATCGCTTTCGCTGTTCAGCACGTCCATCATTCCCATGGAAAGATTCAGTTGCGCTTGGGAGGGCTTTCCCCGCGCCATATTCAGCGACAGCTTGCGCTCCTGGTATTCGGAATATTCGGCTTTCAGGGAATCCCTCAGCGCCAGAAGCTCTTCGCGGCTCAGCTCGGAATAAGGTTTCATATACTACCTCCGAATGGTCAAAATTTGCAAGTTCGTCCATTGCGTCCTGCATAACATATATATGATACTACGAAACAGCCCAAATTTCAATGGGCAGTATCTACATATTCCGAATAAAAAGAAGAGGATTTATTCGTACTGTGGACACGTGCAGTCGGAAAGAGACAAATTATTAACATAGTTTTTTCTTGATAATTGCACCCGTTCGTGTTAAGATGAACATGGAAGTGTACAGAAAGCAGGTGAAGCTGTGGGAGAGAAGGATAAGACGCAAAAAATCCTGGAATCATATAATGATGTGTTTTCTGACATTGTGAATGTCCTCTTATTTGGCGGGCGGAGCGTCATTTCCGAAGACGAGCTGGAGGAGCAGGCACCGCGTGCCTACTACAAGGCAGCCGGACAGCTTCGCGAGATGGAGCGGGATGTAGCAAAGCGCTGGAAGAAGGGAAACATCCGTGTCGCCTGCGTCGGGCTGGAAAATCAGACGGATGCAGATGCAGATATGCCGCTTCGCGTCATCGGTTACGATGGCGCAGAGTACCGCTCGCAGCTGCTGCCTGATAATAAAGGGAAAAGCAGATACCCGGTCGTGACGCTGGTACTGTATTTCGGATATAAAAAGCGCTGGGATAAACCGCTTTCCCTTAAGCAATGTCTGGAGATTCCGAAGGAGCTTGCGGAATTCGTCAACGATTATAAAATTAATTTGTTTGAAATTGCGTACCTGACAAGACAACAGGTCGCGCTGTTCAAAAGTGATTTCCGTATTGTCGCGGACTATTTCGTCCAGATGCGTGAGAGCGGCGATTATATACCCGATCCGCAGCAGATCAGGCATGTCCAGGAGACCATGCAGCTCCTGTCCGCCATGACCCGGGATGATCGCTTTGAAGAGGTCTGCAAGGAAGCCGCAGAAGGAGGGCTGAAGAATATGTGTGAAGTGTTGGATAAGATTGAGGACAGAGGCCGCAAAGAAGGCCGCATGGAGGGGCGTATGGAAGGCCGCAGAGAAGGCCGCGCAGAGGGTGAACTGAAGGGAAAGATGGAAACAGCGGTCAACCTCCACAATATGGGCATGGATATGGATTTTATTGCGAAAGCCGTCAATGTAAGCCTTACCACGGTGAAGCAGTGGCTCAGCCAGACGTCCGTCTAAGGGAACCTCGGATTAAATCGGCAAGAGCTGGGAGCAAGCGGTTTTTTGCCTGCTCTTCAGCCGTAGACGATTTATTCAGAGGTTCCCTAAGCCGGTCACAGATACAAAACGGCCGCCGGAGTGTACAGAGATGGCACTGCGGCGGCTTTTGCATGCGTTTTATCCCCTGGCGCCCCGTACTCCGGTGAGATCCTTGATCACTTCTCCGGCGATGATCAGCCCCACAACGGAGGGAACAAAGGCGGTGGAGCCGGGAATATCCCGGCGTTCGGTGCATTTGCGCGCCGTCCCCGGCGGGCAGATGCAGTGATTTCGGCAGCTGATTTCCATATCTTCAATGGGACGCAGCGCCTCCTCTTCGGAGTAGACCACCTTGAGATGCTCGATCCCGCGCTTGCGGCACTCCCTGCGGATCACCCGGGCGAGGGGGTCGACGGAGGTTTTGTAAATATCAGCCACCCGGAATGCGGTGGGATCAAGCTTGTTGCCCGCACCCATGGAGCAGATGATCGGCGTCCCTGCCCTTTGCGCGTTCACGATCAGCGCCAGCTTGCCGGATACCGTATCGATGGCGTCTACGACATAGTCATACTGGGTAAAATCAAACTGATCTTCCGTGCTAGGCAGGTAGAAGGTCTTGTAGGTGGAGACGACGCATTTCGGATTGATGGACAGAACGCGCTGCTCTGCCTCGTCCACCTTGTATTTGCCGACGCTGTTCCGGGTGGCCAGGATCTGGCGGTTGATATTGGTCAGGCAGACCCGGTCGTCGTCGATCAGATCCAGCGCGCCCACGCCGGAGCGCGCCAGCGCCTCCACCGTGTATCCGCCCACGCCGCCGATGCCAAACACAGCCACCCGCGCCGATGCTAATCTTTCCATGGCCTCCCGGCCAAAAAGCAGCTCCGTCCTAGAAAATTGATTCAGCAAAGGAGTTCACCTCATAAACATACTGATTTGGTGGGTTAATGATAGCACAAACGCTCCGGCCTTGTCAAGCCGAAGAAAACGGGACTTGCGCGCTACCGGTCACCCAATTCAAGGCGCATCAGCACCAGCTCCTGCCAGTGCCCGTCGCCGCACCGGAAGCCCAGCGGGTTCCTGCCATATTCCACGAAGCCGTGCTTTTGATACAGCCTGATCGCTTTCTCATTTTCGGCCACGACCTCCAGCTCCAGCTGCAGGAAGCCAGCCTGCTTTGCACAGGCGATGCACTGCTCCGTCAGGGCATCGCCGATGCCAAGCCCATTGTAAGCCTGCAAAATGCTGATCCCAAATTCAGCCCGATGCAGCATTTTACGCCGATTCTGAATGAGCGTCACGCCGGCGGAACCGACCAGCGCTCCATCCACGAACGCGCAGATTTGAATGTCCGTCGGGCTGTTTTTGGCAGTTTCCAACCGCTGTACCATCTTCACCGGATCATGCTCCGCCTCGTCCACACCAGCCAGAAGATAGTCTGTTTCGGTACGTACCTGTAAAGAATAGCGCACAAAGGCTTCCGCATCTGCTCCTTCGGCGCTGCGTAGGATGCAGACTTGACCGCCTTTTAATATTTTATTTATTGATTGCAGTATCATATATTTGCACCTTGGATAACTCAATGATGATAAGAACTGTGCCTAATAAAGACTATTATAGTTTCTTACAGCTGGATGTCAATCATGATGGTCAAGAACATTAAGGGGATTTCAAAAATAAAAAGCAAAAACAAAATTGAGAGAACTTGCTAGACAGAGTGAAGTTCTCTCAATTTTGTTAAATGCTATTAAGAATACCTTTTTGACAATTATGCGGAAGCGTGGTTCGGGATCATAGGCAAGACATACATTTAGGGATGTTCTGATGAAATCGGCAGGAGCAGACAGCCGAAGTCGATTTGTTCAGAGGCTTTTCAGAAAGAATCAGAAAAATCTCGTTCTTCGGCAGAAATCTCAAGACTTTGGTAAGTAATAGTTGTGCTGATATCGTAGTTATCTGCATCCATTTCCATGACAATCAAACTGGTATCAGTTTTCCACCAAGTGGAATAAGTTAAAAATCCATAACATAAAGCATCACCTTTTTTGTTGGCATAATATGATTTGTGTGAATCACTGTCCCAATTTTCAAAATCGAGAGAGGTCTCACCGTATTTGCGAATAAGAGCCTTCTTAATCTGATTGTAGTCATCTATATATAGTGAATCTTTGCTATGTTCTTCAGTTGAGATATACCTGATTTGGAAAAGTCCGTCACTGCAAAAATAATATGCAAGAAGAACATCTACACCGACAACAGTTGTTGTATACACAATATAGGAGGCCTCTAATCCATCCATGTCACCATCCATTGATGGTTCCCCCTCAATTTCAATTACATGCTCTCTGGTATCTCCCCACTTGAATGTCTTAAAATCATAATTTGTTTCGGTTTCCTCTATGCTTTGGGATGAGCTTTCACTTTGCTCAATGGTGGCGGAAACAGAGGTAATGGAGGAGATGAACAGTGCACATACCACTAGAATAGTTATAATTCTTTTCACTTTAAGTCCGATCCTTTCGTTTTTAAATTTTGTCTCATAAAATGTGCGGTAAAAAGGGTGCTGGGCTAGATGTTTTTTTACGCATACCCCCTAAGGATGTGTCATATTTTGAAAGTCCAATATTAAGATACCATAGTATTTCTAAAAAGTCAAATAATAATTGACAATGGTATCGTAATATTAGCCCTTGGAGGATACTATGTTAGGTGAAAGAATTTCGCAACAGCGCACTACGCGTAATTGGAGTCAGGTGGATTTGGCAAAGCGGTTAGGTGTAGCAAAGCAAACGATTTCAAATTGGGAAAATGAGAATATACAGCCGTCTATTGAAATGCTTGTACGATTATCCCGGATTTTTGGCGTTACAACTGATTATCTCTTGGGATTGGAAGACACAGCACGTCTTGAAGTAGAAGGACTTCCGCCGGAGGTTGTAGCTCATTTGTCATTATTGATTAAGGATTATCAAAAGGATAAATGCAAATAGAGGGTGACATTTTATGTATCTCCTCTTTTAGTACCCTATAATTCTGCTTTTTCTATTGACAAAACGCATATTTTCTTAAATGATTGTTGACAAAGCTTTGTGTAAGATATATAATCCCATTGTAAATTTTAACCAATGGAGGGAAACTATATGAAAAAAATCTTAGCAATTACGCTGTCCCTGGTCATGGTTTTCGGGCTGTTCGCTGTTCACGGCGTGCAGGCTGAGGGCATGGATGATCTGATCGCCGCTGCAAAGGCAGAGGGCGAACTGATTGTTTACGGCTCCTGCGAAGAAGAGTACCTGGCAGCCGCCTGCGAGCACTTTGAAGAGCTCTATGGCATCAAGGTAAAGTATCAGCGTCTGTCCACCGGCGAGGTGCAGAGCAAGATCGAAGAAGAGAACGGCACTCCTTCTGCTGACGTCTGGTTCGGCGGCACCACCGATCCCTACAACGTCTGCGCTGCCGAAGGCCTGCTGGAGCCCTACGAAGCCATCAACGCCTCCCACCTGCTGGGCGACGCCTACAAGGACGCCGACGGCCAGTGGTATGGCATCTACAAGGGCATCCTGGGCTTCATCGTCAACATCGATGAGCTCAACCGCATGGGTCTGGAAGTTCCTCAGGACTGGGCTGACCTGCTCAAGCCCGAGTACAAGGATCTGATCTGGCTGTCCAACTACAATACCGCCGGCACCGCGAAACTGGTCATCAACACCATGATCCAGAAGTACGGCCACGACGAAGGCATCCAGTATCTGGCCGACCTGGATAAGAACATCCACGTCTACACCAAGTCCGGCTCCGGCCCGTCCAAGAACGTCGGCACCGGTGAGTGCGTCATCGGCATCGGCTTCCTGCACGATGGCATTACTCAGATCGTTGACAATGGCTACGGCAACATTCAGCTGGTCATTCCTTCCTCCGGCACCTCCTTCGAGATCGGCGCTACCGCCATCTTCAAGGGTGCCGCCCATCCCAACGCTGCCAAGCTGTGGATTGAGTACGCTCTGAGCCCCGACTGCGTCGAGCTGGCACAGGACAACGGTTCCTATCAGTTCCTGGTCATCGACAATGCCAAGCAGCCCGAGGTCGCTACCGAGTTCGGTCTGGATCCCGAGAATGTCATGGACTATGACTTCGAGGATGCCAAGAACAACATCAAGACCTACATCGAAGAGGTCATGAATGCTCTGGGCGGCGGCGACGACCGTTTCAAGACCGAGTAATTAAAATAACCTTCGGGGGATGGAGTCAGTCTCCATCCCCCTTCTTTATCGGGAGACTCTGAATAGACCATTGGCAAGGTGGTTTATTCAGAGTTTCCCAAGATTTCCGAAGGGAGGAACCTGCCTATGGCCAGCCGCCAAGGTGCAGCGCTGGAGCGAAAGAAGCTGATGGGCGACCCGATCCTGGTCACTACCATCGTGGTTTTGATCGCCTTTTTAACACTCTTTATTTTGTATCCCCTCGCAATTCTGCTGGTGGACAGCGTCTACGGTGAGGAAACCGGCCTGACCCTGTCCATTTTCAAACGGGTTCTTGCAATGCCCAATTTCCAGAAGGCAATTTCCAATACGCTGAAGGTCGGCTTGACGGTTGGCATTCTCTCCACGGTGATCGGCCTGCTGTTTGCCTATGTGGAGGTTTACGTCAAGGTTCGCACCAAATTCATGGGCGGTCTGTTTAAGGTTGTTTCCATGCTGCCGGTCGTATCGCCTCCGTTCGTGCTCAGCCTGAGCATGATCATGCTTTTCGGCAAAGCGGGCATCATCACAAGATACCTGCTGCACATCTATGATAACAGCGTTTATGGCTTCGGCGGCATCACCGTGGTGCAGACGCTGACCTTCTTCCCGGTGTGCTACATGATGCTCAAGGGCCTGCTGAAAAACATCGACCCGAGCCTGGAAGAAGCAGCCCGGGACATGGGCGCTTCCCGGTTCAAGGTGTTTACCAGTGTCACGCTGCCGCTGATTCTGCCCGGCCTTGGCAATGCGTTCCTGGTGACCTTCATCGAGTCCATTGCCGACTTTGCAAACCCCATGATTATCGGCGGCTCCTATGATACCCTGGCAACCACCATCTATTTGCAGATCACCGGTGCTTACGATAAGCAGGGCGCTGCCGCCATGGCTGTGGTGCTGCTGAGCATTACTTTGGTCATGTACCTGGTGCAGAAATATGTGCTGGAAAAGAAGACTGCCGCCACCCTGACCGGCAAGGCGTCCCGGGGCAGAATGCTCATCGAGGATCGCTCCGTCACCGCGCCGCTTACGGTGCTGTGCTCCCTGATTGCGATCTTTGTTATCATGATGTATGTCTGTGTCCCCTTTGGCGCTTTGTTCAAAACCTGGGGCTATGATTTCCACCTGACGACCAAGTGGTTCGTCCGCGTCTTTGAAAAGTACAAGGGATTGAAGGCCTTCCGGGATTCCTTCGTGCTGTCCCTGATTTCCGCGCCCATTACGGCGCTGCTGAGCATGATCATTTCCTATCTGGTGGTCAAGCGGAAATTCAAGGCCAAGGGCTTCATTGAGTTCGTCTCCATGCTGGCCATGGCCGTCCCCGGCACGGTGCTGGGCATCGGCTATATCCGCGGCTTTGTCAAGGGCGTGTTCGGCACCGGCTTCCTGGCGGGGCTTTACGGCAGCGCAGCCATCCTGATCATCGTCTTTGTCATCCGCAGCCTGCCCACCGGAACCAGAAGCGGCATTTCCGCCCTGCGCCAGATCGATAAGAGCATCGAGGAATCCGCCTATGATATGGGTGCCAACAGCTTCAAGGTATTCATGACGGTCACCCTGCCGCTGATCAAGGATTCCTTCCTCAGCGGCCTGGTCACGGCCTTTGTGCGCAGCATCACCGCCATCTCCGCCATCATTCTGCTGGTGACTCCGGAATTCCTGCTGATCACCGTGCAGATCAATGAATTTGCCGAGAAGGGCTCCTACGGCGTGGCCTGTGCCTTCGCCACCATTTTGATTGCAATTACTTACGGAAGCGTCCTGCTGATGAACCTGGTCATCAAGTTCTTCGGCACCAGCCGCAAAATAAAGGAGGACAACTGATATGGCGAAAACAAAAAAAGGCGTTCGCCTGGAGCATATTTCCAAGATCTATAAGGATCCCAAAACCGGCAAGGATTTCTATGCCGTGAAGGATGCGAACCTGGAAATTGCCCCCGGCTCCTTTGTGACCCTGCTCGGCCCCTCCGGCTGCGGCAAGACCACGACATTGCGCATGATCGCCGGCTTTGAAAGCCCGGACGAGGGCGAAATTTACCTGGGCGGCGAGCCTATCAATGCCCTGACCCCCAATAAGCGGGACACTGCCATGGTGTTCCAGAGCTATGCGCTGCTGCCGCACTATAATATCTTCGATAACGTTGCCTATGGTCTGAAGCTGCGCCATATGGACAAAGCGACCATCAAGGAGAAGGTCACGAATATCCTGAAGCTTGTGGGTCTGGAAGGCATGGAGGCCAGAATGACCAACCAGCTCTCCGGCGGCCAGCAGCAGCGCGTGGCGCTGGCAAGGGCGCTGGTGCTGGAGCCCGGCGTGCTGCTCTTTGATGAGCCCCTGTCCAACCTGGATGCCAAGCTGCGCGTGACCATGCGCACCGAGATTCGCCGCATCCAGCAGGAGGCAGGCATCACCGCCGTATACGTCACCCATGACCAGTCCGAGGCCATGGCGCTGTCCGACCAGATCATCATCATGGAGAAAGGCGATGTCCGCCAGATCGGCACCCCCCAGGAGATCTATTATCACCCCGCCAATGAATTTGTCGCCGATTTCATCGGTGAAGCGAATTTCCTCCGCGGCGAGCTGACCGACAAAAACGGCGACGAGGGCGTTGTGAATGTAGAAGGAAATCCGGTCGACGTGGTTGGCGTCTGGGGCATCGATATGGGCAAGCAGTGCACCCTGGTGCTGCGCCCTGAATCTGCCGTCCTGGCAGAGAAAGGGCAGCTGCCCTGCAAGGTCATCCTCTCCTGCTTCATGGGCTCCTACCAGAACTACCATGTGATGGTCGGCAATACCATGGTAAAGATCACCGATTTCAACCCCAAGAACAAGAAAATCTACCAGGTGGGCGACACCGCATATGTCGCCTTCGAAAAGGAAAACGTTCACGTCCTGTAAAAACAAGCCCCTGATCCCTGCCGGAAACGGCTCGGATCGGGGCTTTTTGCAAATGCAATAAACTATTTGCCGTTTTCCTCTTGTAAATAGGGAAAAGCTGTGATAGACTCTTAAAGATAATGCATTTCTTACCTTTAGGAGGCAGCACCATGCGTTTTGCTCCCACATAGCCTTCTTCCAGAGCAGATGAAAATCAAATACTTTGGAGGAAACGATACATGACTGAATTAGAAAAGCAAATCAGCCGCCGTCGGACGTTTGCGATTATTTCCCATCCCGACGCCGGTAAAACCACCCTGACCGAGAAATTCCTGCTCTATGGCGGCGCCATCGCCCAGGCAGGCGTGGTCAAGGGCAAGAAGAATTCCCGCGCTGCTACCTCCGACTGGATGGAGATCGAGAAGCAGCGTGGTATTTCCGTCACCTCTTCCGTGATGCAGTTCCAGTACGAAGGCTTCTGCATCAACATCCTGGACACCCCCGGTCACCAGGACTTCTCCGAGGACACCTACCGCACCCTGATGGCTGCCGACTCCGCCGTGATGGTCATCGACGGTGCCAAGGGCGTGGAACCCCAGACCCGCAAGCTCTTTAAGGTCTGCGCCATGCGCCATATTCCCATCTTTACCTTCGTCAACAAAATGGACCGGGAGGCGAAGGATCCCTTCGACCTGCTGGATGAATTGGAGCGGGAGCTGGGCATCGAGACCTACGCCATGAACTGGCCCATCGGTTCCGGCAAGGATTTTCAGGGCGTTTACGACCGGGAAAAGAGTCAGCTGCTCTTCTTCTCCGGTATCTCCGGCAAGAATAAAGCGGAAAAGCATGTCATTGACCTGTACGACCCGGAGGTTGCCCGGCTGCTGGACAGCGAGCAGAAGCACCAGCAGCTCATCGACGATGTGGAGCTGCTCTCCGCCGGACGGGAGCTGGATGTGGACGAGGTGCGGCGCGGCGCGCTTAGCCCGGTGTTCTTCGGCTCCGCGCTGACCAATTTCGGCATCGAGCCCTTTCTGGAATCCTTCCTGAAGCTCACCCCGTCTCCGCTGCCCCGGGTGGCGGACTGCGGCGAAATCGACACCTTCAGCCCGGATTTCTCCGCCTTTGTGTTTAAGATTCAGGCCAACATGAACAAGGCTCACCGCGACCGTCTTGCCTTTATGCGCATCTGCTCCGGCAAGTTCCAGCGGGATGCGGAATATTATCATGTCCAGTCCGGCCGCAAAATGCGTCTGTCCCAGCCCCAGCAGCTCATGGCCGCCGAGCGCGAGATTGTGGACGAGGCCTATGCCGGCGACGTGATCGGCGTGTTCGACCCCGGCATCTTCTCCATCGGCGACACCATCACCGTCCCCGGCAAGAAGTTCAAGTATTCCGGTATCCCCGTGTTTGCCCCGGAGCATTTCGCCCGGGTGTCCGCCAAGGATTCCATGAAGCGCAAGCAGTTCGTCAAGGGCACCGAGCAGATTGCCCAGGAGGGCGCCATCCAGATTTTCAAGGTGCCCAATTCCGGCATGGAAGAGGTCATTGTCGGCGTCGTCGGTACGCTGCAATTTGACGTGTTCGAGTACCGCATGAAAAACGAGTACGGCGTCGATCTGCGCATGGAGGGGCTGCCCTACGAGGAAATTCGCCTGATTGATAAATACCCCGGCGACATGAACGATATGAATCTGGGCAGCGATGCAGAGCTGCTGGAGGATTACAGGGGCAGAAATCTGCTGGTGTTCACCAGCTTCTGGGCAATTGACTTTACCTGCCGCCGGAACCCGGGGCTGGAAGTTTCGGAAATTGTTGTGTCGGAAGGTTAAGAGAATGCACGCATGGAAGCATTTTGTCACCATCACGGCGCATCGCCTGCGGGTCATGCAGGGGTGCTTCCGTGTTGGCTTATATTGGCAGGGGCTGACCCATGACCTGTCCAAATATTCTCCCACGGAATTCTGGCGCGGTGCCCGGTATTACCAGGGCACCCGCAGCCCCAATGCCGCCGAGCG
The DNA here is from genome assembly GCA_934567355.1 of uncultured Oscillospiraceae bacterium. Classification (GTDB taxonomy): domain Bacteria; phylum Bacillota; class Clostridia; order Oscillospirales; family Oscillospiraceae; genus Faecousia. The sequence continues at coordinate 23,384 of CAKTJC010000020.1, read as the reverse complement.
GGAGGCACACGGCTACAGCGAGGCCTGGATGCACCACAAGGGGCGCAACCGTCATCATTTTGAATATTGGACGGATATGAAGCCAAAATCCGACCATTACGAGCCAGTGCCCATGCCCCGCAAATATCTAGCGGAAATGGTCATGGATCGCCGCGCGGCCTGCATGACCTACCAGGGCAGCGCCTACCATCCCGGCGCGGAGCTGGAGTATCTGCATAAAAGCAAGGAAAGCAAGCTGATGCACCCCGAGACTTTCCGTCAGCTGGAATACATCCTGACGATGATGCAGGAATCCGGCGAGGATGCCGCCTTCCGCTACATCCGCCAGAGCGTCCTCAAGGGAAAGCCTTTCCCATGGGAACAATAGCGCAAAAGCAGACCGTTTTCGCGGCCTGCTTTTTTACACCTGCACCCCCAAAAAAACGAATGGAACGACCGCAGGCAAGCGGCTGCGCAGATATATGGTAAAAAGACAGAGAGGACCCCCGTTTTTCTCTGTATGATCGGCTCCATATTTTAAGATTCTCCTAAGAATTCCCACTTTGCTTGACAGAAAACTCCGTCCATGGTATGTTGATTTCAGCAAACAAAAAATGGAAAGGATGGAAATGCAATGCTTCGTACAATCGTAAAAAGAGGGGCGCTGCTCCTGTGTGCGCTGCTGCTCCTGACAGGGATCGGCGCTGCCGTTTCTGCAGAGGAAGGGACGGTAAATACCATCGAGGTGTCCACCGTGGATGAATTTTTGGCAGCCATTGCGCCCAATACGCAAATCGTCCTGGCGGCAGGGGAGTACGACCTGACCCGAGCCGCGAACTATCCCTGGACGGGCGGAGACTATTACCACTGGGAGGGCAATTACGACGGCCATGAGCTGGTCATCACCGATGTTGAAAACCTCACGATCAAAGGGGAGGACGGCGCAGAGGTGACCATCTGCACCGTGCCGCGCTATTCCGATGTCCTGCGCTTCGACAATGTAAGCGGACTGACGCTTTCCAACCTGGTAGTCGGTCACACGATAGAGCAGGGCACCTGCACCGGCGGCGTGCTCTGGCTGGAGGACTGCCGGGATGTAGAGATTCAGAACACCCGTCTCTACGGCTGCGGCACCATCGGCATCACGCTGGTGGGCTGCCGGAATGTCCATGTGGATCACAGCGAGATCTATGAATGCACCTATGGCTGCATCGATGTCAGCGGCTGCGAGAATGTCCTGTTTGAAAACAGCAAATTCCACGACTGCGAGATCGTCATGGAGGGCTTCGCCATCCGCAGTTCCCAGGATGTGGCGATCATCAATTCGGAAATTTACAATAACAGGGGAGAGATGTATTCCTATCTCTTCTCCGCTGACAGTCCCGGCGTGTACCTGGGCGGCCTGGACGTGCACAGCAATGAGATCGCAGCGATGTTCGCCCCCAACGGCGTGCCGGTGACGGTGGAAAGCTGCCGCTTCAATAGCGGGAGCGCGTGGGCAGAGGGGGACATCCCGGCGGCATCCCCTGCAGGCGAACGGCTCTCCGCCGTGGATCTGCAGTCCATGAAGATGCGTGTCGTCACCTGGGAGCCAAAGGGCGGCGCGGTGCTTCCCACAGTGGAAGCGGGAGAGGATGGCAAGATTCATGTCTCCACCGTGGATGAATTCCTGGCGGCAATCGGAAGCGAGGCGACCATCTGCCTGGAGCCGGGCGAGTATGACCTGAGCCAGGCTGAGACCTATGCCGGTGTGGGCAGTGATTTCTTCCGCTGGGAAAAGGTCTACGACGGCTACGAGCTGGTGATCACCGGCGCGAACAAGCTGACCATCGAGGCGGAAAGCCCGGACAAGGTCTCCATTGTGACCTCGCCGCGCTATGCCAATGTGCTGCACTTTGAAAACCTCACCGGCCTGACCATCAGGGGCGTGAAGGTAGGGCACACCACAGCGCCCGGCTACTGCACCGGCGGCGTTATCCAGATGGAAAGCGTCACCAATTCCAATGTGGAGGCATGCAAGCTCTATGGCTGCGGCATCCTGGGAATTCAGGGAATCTACTGCAAGAATGTAAATGTTTTCGGCTGTGAAATCTACGAATGCAGCAATGGCGCGCTCTGGTTCTTCAGCTGCAATACCGTCCGGGTCGACCAGTGTGACATCCATGACATTGGCGATGGCGGCGATGTCTGGGTTATCTATGTTGACCCCTCCTGTACCGACGTGCTTGTAGACGGCCAGACACCCGAGATGCGGTATTAAGCCCCCACTGATTTGCATGGAATAAGCAAGAGGATGTGCCTTTTGCGGATGCTTATATGGAGTGAATTAAATGGCAGATAAAATACAAAGCGCCTACGAATCATCAAAAAACATATATGACGATGTTCTCACCCAGGGGAATTTCTTCAGCAGATTGTACATCAGGCTGTTTTGGAGCGGTACGGATGACAACGAGATCGCACGAAAGGTCTTATCCTATATTCCCGATGATTTTTCGGGGGCGCTTCTCGATGTTCCGGTGGGAACGGCTGTGTTCACGGAACACAAATGGATGCAGCTGAAAAATGCGCACATTACCTGCCTTGATTACAGTGCGGATATGCTTGCGCAGGCTGAGAAAAGGCTGAGCAGCTGCGCGAATATCAAGTGCATTCGGGGCGATGTGGGGAATCTGCAAATGGGTGATGAGTCCTTTGATACAGTCGTCAGCATGAATGGTTTCCATGCATTCCCCGATAAGCAGAAAGCCTTCAGCGAAACATGGCGCGTTTTGAAACCCGGCGGTGATTTTATTGCCTGTTTCTATATCAAGGGAAAATCCAAAAGAACCGACTGGCTTGTAAAAAACATTCTTGCGAAAAAGGGCTGGTTTTCTCCGCCGTTCCAGACGGAGAAAGAGCTGAGGGATATTTTGCAGAAAATGTACCAGGAGATCGATATTCATACCGATGGTTCGATGGTATATTTTCATTGTGTGAAGTAGCGCGGCGGCGCGCGCCCGAATCTCCGCAATGCCGTAATCTGCAGCGGTTTTTGGGCGTTGATTACCATAAAAACAATTTCCAGTCGTCAAATGGACCCATAATCGGGGCATATCACCGAATTATCGTGTGATATGCCCCGATTATTCTTGCCGTCCACTCAATTCCGCCGGCTTGGCGGCATTGCTCTCTGTGCGGGTTCGTTCGCGGCAAAAAAGTTTTCTGCGTTGATTTCTCACCGGCAGAGTGATAAAATAAAAACCGCTGGATGTTTGAATATGGTATGATCAAATAGGGATATAGAGGACTGCAAAAATGATCAAGAGACTGAATGATATTACGGAATGCTTGGAGTGGATGAATGACCTGATTTGTGACGAATCCTTTTCCACTCCCTTCTGCAACAGAGAAAGGATCCTTTCTATTTCGGGAAAAGACAATAGTCTGCTGCTCGGCGCATATGAAGCGGAAAGATTGACCGGCGTGTTCTGCCTTATGGTTCTTGATGCGGAAAAATATATCGAAACAGTCTTCCTGTATACCAGGGAGAAGCAGGCATATGAGGATCTGCTGGCGTATTTATCAATCGAATATCACGGATATGAGATGTGGTTCGTCTTTAATCCGAGAAATCCGGTCTTAAGCGCCTATTTGTCCCAAAAAGAAGCGTTCTTCTATGAAGAGCAGCGGTATATGGAGTACAAAGGCACCGGGGAAGAGAATATCGGTGAAATCATTCTGTATGAGGATTTGTACAAAGACGAATATATTGGCATTCACAGCGAAGAGGGCTACTGGGATGGCGAAAAGGTTCTGGAAAAGAAGGACGATTTCTATGTTTTCCTTTGCATACGGGACAATAAGCTTGTTGGCTATATTGATTTGAGCAAGGGCGAGAATACAAATGAGATCATGGATATTCGGGTCCTGCCGGAATACCAGAATTGTGGAATTGGTGCGCTACTGCTGAAGAAGGCAATCTATGCCAACAAGGAAAACTGCCTGGTGCTGACCGTCGATATGGACAATGCGCCTGCAAATCATCTGTATGAGAAGCTGGGATTCGAGGAAATACCGATGAACAATATCATCACTGCAAAATTGGACTTGTGATCCTGCTGGCCCTGCAAAAAAGCGGCACATTTGATTGCTGCAAAAAATTGTATTGATTTCTCCCCAATTGAGTGGTAAAATAACCTTCCTTTTCCTGCGAAAAGAGGGTATTTTGCCTGCCGCCCGGGATGGCACGTGACCGCCGGACGGCTTTTTCCGGCAGAGTATCTCCCAATGTGCCTTTAAGACCAAGATGGTTCCCAATGTCATCCTCTGGCCTGAACGCTGTGGAGATATGAAAAAGGAAGAAAACAAAATGATCGAAATGAAAGGAATCAGCAAAACCTACCGCATTCGCAAGCGGAAAGCGGGCATCGGAAACGCGGTGAAGGCTCTGTTTACCAGGGACTGCACGGAAATTCACGCGCTGCAGAGCATGACCTTTACCATCCCGGACGGCCAGATCGTCGGCTACATCGGTCCCAACGGGGCGGGGAAGAGCACCACCATCAAAATTCTCTCCGGTATTCTGCGGCCGGACAGCGGGGAGTGCACTGTAAACGGCATGGTGCCCTGGGAGGATCGGAAGAGGTACGTCTCGAAGCTGGGCGTGGTCTTCGGCCAGCGCAGCCAGCTCTGGTGGGATGTGCCGGTGATCGAATCCTTCCAGCTGCTGCGGGATATTTACCGGGTGGAAAGGGGAGAGTTCCAAAGCAATCTGAGCCGCCTGACGGAGCAGCTCGATTTGCAGTCCTTCCTCAATGCGCCGGTGCGCCTGCTCTCCCTCGGGCAGCGGATGCGCTGTGAGATCGCGGCATCCCTGCTGCACAGCCCCGAGATCCTCTTCCTGGACGAGCCGACCATCGGCCTGGACGCCGTGTCCAAGCTGAAGGTGCGGGAGTTTATCCAGAGCGAGAACCGCGAGAGAAAAATCACCGTCATTCTCACGACCCACGATATGCAGGATATTGATGCCCTCTGCCAACGTGTCCTGCTGATCGGCAAGGGGCAGCTCCTGCTGGATGGCTCCATCGGGGAGATCCGCGCCATGGCAGGGGAGAACCTCTCCACCGAAGAATCCGTCGCGGATCTCTACCGCCGGTTCGGAATCTGAGAGGTGCAGCATGAAGCAGTATTTTTCCTTCTTCCGCATCCGCTTCACCTCCGGCCTGCAATACCGGGCGGCGGCCTGGGCGGGGATATGCACCCAGCTGTTCTGGGGACTGATGGAAATTCTCATGTTCCGAGCCTTTTACCGTTACGCACCGGAGAGGCTTCCCATGTCCATGCAGGCGCTGAGCAATTATGTGTGGGTTCAGCAGGCGACGCTGAGCATCTGGATCGTGTCAGGGTGGGATTTTGAGCTGTTCCAGTCCATCCAGTCCGGCGCGGTCGCCTATGAGCTGATTCGCCCCTCAAATCTCTATGCTATGTGGAGTGCTCGCAGCTTCGGCAGCCGCCTGAGCCGGGCGGCGCTCCGTTTTCTCCCCGTGCTGCTGGTGGGGAGCCTTCTTCCGGCACCTTATGGACTGCGACTGACTATTCCCGCTTCCGCGTTCGCCATGTTCCTGCTTTCGATGCTGCTCACCCTCTGGCTGTGCGTGGCGATTGAACTGGTGTGCTATGGCGCGGCCTTTTTCCTGACGGACTATCGGAGCATTACCACCTTCCTCGTGGCACTGACCGAGGCTTTTTCCGGGGATTTGCTTCCGCTTCCCTTCTTTCCGCCAATTCTGCGCCGCATTGCGGAGAAGAGCCCCTTCGGTTCCCTGCAAAACGTTCCCCTACGGATTTTCGGCGGGGATATTGCGGGAATGGCATGTATTTGCGCCGTTGGTCTGCAGCTCTCCTGGTGCCTGTGCATTACCGGGCTTGGCTGCTACCTGCTGCGGCGGGGGCTGCGCAGAGTCGTAATCGCGGGAGGGTGAAAAGATGAAGCTGTACTTAAAATTCTTTGCCATTCACCTGAAAAGCGAGATGGCCTATCCCGGCGCATTTTTTCTGCGCTGCATCGGGCGCATTCTGCTCACGGTCAATAGCCTCCTGGGCATCCATGTCATGCTGTGGCGCTTTGGGGGTATCGCGGGGTACAGCGCCGGTGAGGTGCTGCTGGGCTTCGGCGTGGTGAAAACGGCATTTTCCCTGGCTGAATGCTTCGCCCGTGGCTTCGACAGATTTGACCATATCGTCCGCCAGGGCAGCTTTGACCGCCTGATGGTACGCCCCAGAGGGCTGATTTTTCAGACGATTTGCCAGGACATCCGTCTGGACGCATTGCCGGATACGTTGCTGGGCTTTTTGGTTATCTTTTATGGCGTCCGCGTGGCTGCAATCGCATGGAATGCCGCAAGGATTCTGGTGCTGCTGAGCATGCTCCTGTGCGGCAGCCTGCTGTTCTTTGGCGCATTCCTGCTGTACGCGGCGCTGTGCTTTTATACATACGAGGGGCTTGAGCTCTTCAATATTTTCACCCATGGCATCCGCACCTACAGTCAATTCCCCTTTGATATTTATGGCCGGGGCGTCCTCTTTTTCACTACCTGCATCATCCCCATGGCCATGGTGCAGACCTGGCCGCTGCGCTATCTGACGGGGCGGGGAAGCTGGATTTACGGCCTGTTTCCCATCGCATCACTGTGGTTTTTGATTCCCTGCTATGCCGTCTGGCGGCAGGGGGTAAAGCACTACTGCTCCGCCGGTTCATAATCTGGCGGCATGCACGCCGGACTGATAAACGGGGAAGCGCTGGTTCAATCGTCTGCGGCCGGGCAGCGTATCCTGCCAATTGTTTCAGAGCTTCCAAAAACCCGGAAAGATTTGAAAAAAGTGCTTGATTTTCAAGGAAACCTATGCTAAAATAAGCCGGTCTGAAATCAAGGTGAGTCCTCTGCCGCGTTACCGTGAGCATGAACGCCTAATATTTAAGGAGGACAAAGAAATGGATCTTGTAAAGGCTCTCAACAGCCAGTACATGAAGGAAGAGCTGCCCGAGGCTCGGGTGGGCGACACCGTTCGTGTGCACGTTCGCATCAAGGAAGGCTCCCGTGAGCGTATCCAGGTTTTCGAAGGTACTGTCATTGCCCGTAAGCATGGCGGCATCGGCGAGACCATCACCGTCCGCCGTATTTCCTATGGTGTCGGCTGCGAGAAGGTCTTCCCCCTGCATTCTCCCAATGTTGCAATGATCGAGACTGTCCGCAAGGGCAAGGTTCGCCGTGCAAAGCTGTACTACCTGCGTGGTCGCTTCGGCAAGGCTGCCAAGATCAAGGAGAACGTGTAATTCCAACCGAAATAAAAAGAGAGGGCTTTGTCCCTCTCTTTTTATATTTCCAGGAAAATATTTGTAAAACTTCCGGTATCGGGTGGAATTATCAAAAGAAATGTGATATAGTAAGTGACAATGCGAAATATGCCTTTTATGAAAGGACGTGGATTCAGATGAATGCACATAATAAGCTTGCGGGCATGTTCGGCAAGGCCGGGCAGGACAAAAAAGCGGACGAAAAAAAGAAAGTAAAATATACCTGGCAGCAGAATGTGGCGCTGTATCTGCATGATATGATCTTTATGCTCGTCATCGTCATGGCAGTGCTGATGCTGTTTCTGCGCATCATTGTGGTGGATGGCCCGTCCATGGAAAGTACGCTGCTGAACGGGGATTACATGCTCCTTGTCGGCAATATGTTCTATAAGAATCCCAGCTATGGGGATATTGTGGTAGTCAGCAAGCAGGCCTACGACAACGGCAAGCCCATCGTCAAGCGCGTCATCGCCACCGAGGGCCAGACCGTGGACCTCGACTTTAACGAGGGCGTCGTCTATGTGGACGGCGTGGCCCTGGACGAGCCCTATACCAAAACTCTGACCACCTTGAAGGAGGGCACCGTCTTCCCCCTGGTAGTGGAGGAGGGCAAGGTGTTCGTCATGGGCGACAACCGCAACAATTCCAAGGACAGCCGCTCCACCCAGATTGGGCAGGTGGATAAGCGGGAGGTGCTGGGCAAGGTTGCCTTTATTCTTTTCCCCGGCACGGGCATGGGCGGCACGGAGCAGCGGGACTTTGGCAGAATCGGAGTGGTGAAATGACCGATAACATGAACATCCAGTGGTATCCCGGCCACATGACCAAAACCCGGCGGCAGATTGAGACAGACCTAAAGCAAGTGGATGCCGTCTGCGAAATTGTGGATGCCCGGATTCCGCTTTCCAGCCGCAACCCGGACATTGATGCCATCTGCGGCAATAAGCCCCGGATGATTGTGCTCAACCGCATGGATTTGGCCGACCCCGCTGCCACCAGAAAATGGCGGGACTATTTCAAGAGCAAGGGCATGGCGGTGCTGGCAACGGATTGCAAAAGCCGCCAGGGCATCAATGAATTTACTCCCGCCGCCCGGGTCGCCTGTGCCGAAAAGCTGGCGCGGGATGCCGCCCGGGGTATGAACCGCCCCCTGCGGGTGATGATTGTGGGCATTCCCAACGTGGGAAAATCCACCCTTATCAACCAGATTTCGGGACGCAAGGGTGCCAAGGCAGAAAATCGCCCCGGTGTGACCCGGGGCAAGCAGTGGGTGACGGTGGATTCCGGCCTCCAGCTGCTGGACACCCCCGGCATCCTATGGCCGAAATTCGATGACCCCCAGGTGGGCATGATGCTGGCATACACCGGCGCGGTGAAAGAGGACGTGATTGACATTGAGGAGCTTTCCTGCCGCCTGATGGAGCTGCTGCATAAATACTATCCCCAGGTGCTTGCCGACCGCTATAAAGTGGAAGCAGAGCCGGGGACCCCGGGCTATGCGCTTCTGGAGCAGGCGGGCAGAAAGCGGGGGCTGCTGCTGCGGGGCGGCGAAGTCCACACCGAGCGCATGGCAAAGGTGTTGATGGACGAATTTCGCAGCGGCAAGCTGGGCAAATTCACCCTGGAAATGCCGGAGGATATGACATAATGGAAATTACCATGTGGGAAATTGAGGATGAGCAGTACGCCGCAGGCTTCCAGACCATCTGCGGCATTGACGAGGCCGGGCGCGGCCCGCTGGCAGGCCCCGTGTGTGCTGCCGCTGTCATTCTGCCGCCTCACTGCGCCATCCCGGGGCTGAACGACAGCAAAAAACTCTCCGATAAGCGCCGCCGGGAGCTCTTCCCGGTCATCTGCGAGCAGGCGCTTGCCTACGGGATCGCCTTTGCCACCGCGCAGGAGATCGACGAGATCAATATTTTGCAGGCGACCTTCCTTGCCATGGAGCGGGCGCTGGCCCAGCTGAAGATCAGACCCGACCTGGCGCTGATCGACGGCAACCGGGAAAAGAACTTTGGTCTGCCGGTGAAGACGGTGATTAAGGGCGACAGCCTCAGCGCCAATATTGCCGCCGCCTCTGTGCTTGCAAAGGTGACCCGTGATGATTTTATGGTGCGTCAGGCGGAGCTATATCCGCAGTACGGCTTTGAAATTCACAAGGGCTACGGTACCCGCGCCCATTATGCCGCGCTGGAGCAATACGGCGCGTGTCCCATCCACCGCATGAGCTTTCTGAAAAAATTCTATGAGCAGAAGTAATCTGCTGGGCGCCTGGGGCGAGGCTGCGGCGGCGGAGTACCTGCGCCGGAAGCGCTATAAGATCATCGCCGTCAATTACCGCTGCCGGGTGGGGGAGATCGACCTGATCGCCGCCGACAGAAAATATCTGGCCTTTGTGGAGGTAAAGCTCCGCAAGGATTCCGACTTTGCCCAGGCGAGGGAATTTGTGGATTTCAGAAAACAAAACCGCATCCGCGCCACGGCGGCGCTGTACCTGTCCTGGAATCCCACCGATTTGCAGCCCCGCTTTGATGTTATCGAAATCTATGCCCCCCAGGGTATGGAAACAAAAAATCCCGTCATTAACCATTTGGAGGACGCTTTTCAATGAATTTTCCCGTATTTGATCTTCATTGCGATACGGCACTGGCACTCCTCGGCGAATCCGTCAACGAGGCGGGGAGCCTGAAGAAGAATACGCTGCATATCGACCTGGAGCGCGCCGCCGCGCTGGAGGGCTACTGCCAGTGCTTTGCCTGCTATACCACGCCCATGATGCAGGAGCGGTTTGGAATTTCGCCCATTGTGGTGTTTGAGCGGGAGCTTGCCACCATCCAGCGGGAGGCGGACAGGAATAAGCGCCTGATTCGCTTTGCCTACAGTGCCGACGAGGTGGAGGCCAACCGGGAGGCGGGGAAAATGTCCGCCATCCTCACCATCGAGGGGCCTGCCGGGTTCGATTTTGACCCGGCGCTGCTGGAAAATCTGCACCAGATCGGCTTCCGTATCTCCACCCTGGGCTGGAATGAAACAAACGTACTTACGGGTTCCAATGTCACCGGCGGCGGTCTGACCGACAAGGGCAGGGAGTATGTGAAGGAGGCGCAGCGCCTGGGCATCCTGGTGGATGTGAGCCACATCAGTGATGAGGGCTTCTGGGACATCATGGACATAACAGAGGCTCCCGTGATTGCCTCTCACTCCAACAGCCGCGCGCTGTGCGGCCACTCCCGCAATCTGACCGATGACATGTTCCGCGCCATCTGCCGCACCGGCGGTGTGGCGGGCATCAACCAGTATGCGGATTTCCTGGGAGAATCGCCCACGCTGGACACCGTCTGCGACCATATTTTCCACTTCCTGGAGTCGGATCCCGACGGCACCCACATCGCCCTGGGCGGCGACCTGGACGGCTGCGAGGCATTCGCCCAGGGCTTCACCGGCATCGAGAGCTATCCGGCGCTGGCCGACCGGCTGCTCCAGCGGGGAGCGGGGGAGACGCTGGTTCGGAATATTTTCTGGAATAACGCTCTGAACGTACTGCGCAGGGCGCAGCGGAAGGGATAGGGAGGTGCTGCATGGCGCTGTATGCCATCGGAGATTTGCACTTATGCCTGGGCGCTCCCAAGCCAATGGACATTTTCGGCGGCGCATGGGTCGGCTATATGGAAAAGCTTCGTGCGGGGCTGTCTGTCCTTTGCCCGGAGGATACCACCGTGCTCATGGGCGACCTGAGCTGGGCGCTGGACATTGCGTCCGCCACGGCGGATTTTCAGTGGATCAATGAGATCCCGGGACGGAAGATCATCCTGAAAGGAAATCACGACTATTGGTGGAGCACCGCTGCGAAATTCTATAAATTCTGTCAGGAAAACGGCCTGACGGATATGTACATTCTCAATAACAATTGCTACGAATATGATGGCTATGCCATCTGCGGCACCCGGGGCTGGAACTATGAGGAAAAGCGCGGCACCCCCCACGACGAGAAGATCTTCAAGCGGGAGCTGATCCGCCTGGAGGCATCCCTGAAGGCGGCAGGAGACAGGGAAAAGCTGGTGTTTCTCCACTATCCGCCCCGCAGTAAGGGCTATGAGTGCCCCGAGATTCTGGAGCTGCTCCACCGCTACCAGGTGCGCCGCTGCTTTTATGCCCATCTCCACGGCCCCAGCCACCGCCTGGCGCTGGAGGGACAGCACGATGGGGTGGACTATCGTCTGCTGGCAGCAGATTTCATAAATTTCACACCGCAAAAAATTCTTCCTTAGAAATAATGTGAAATATTAGAAAACTTTTCAGAAATGTGTGGACAACCCGGATTTATTTTGATAGAATATATCGGCTGAATCATAATGATATAGAAAGGCGCAGCAATGCAGCGCCTATTAGGAGGAAATAGTGAAATGAAAGTAAATAGCGTAGAAAAAAGCGGCAATAAGGCCACCGTCGTGGTGGAGATCGACAAGGAACTGATGGAATCCGGCATCAACAAGGCGTACCTGAAGGCACGCAAGAACATCATGGTTCCCGGCTTCCGTAAGGGCAAGGCCACCCGTAAGATGATCGAGAGCATGTACGGCGCACATGTTTTCTATGAAGACGGCCTGGAAGAGATCTTCCCCGAAATCTACGATTTTGCCATTGCACACCAGGAGGGCTTCAAGGCCATCGGCCGCCCCAACCTGACCGATATGCAGATCGGCGACGATAACATCGTCACCCTGACCCTCACCACCGAGGTCTACCCCGAGGTCACCCTGGGGCAATACAAGGGGCTGGAAGTGGAGAAGGCCGAAGTCACCGTTTCCGATGAGCAGGTGAATGCAGAGCTGGAGCGGATGGCGCAGAACGTCGCCGCCACCGAGACCGTTGACGGACCTGCCAAGACGGGCGACACCGCCAATATCGACTTCGAGGGATTTGACAACGGCGTTCCCTTCGAAGGCGGCAAGGGCGAGAACCACGACCTGAAGCTGGGCAGCGGCTCCTTCGTCCCCGGCTTTGAGGAGCAGATCGTCGGCATGTCCGCCGGTGAGGAGAAGGACATCGACATCACCTTCCCCGAGGATTATCACAAGGATCTGGCCGGCAAGGCGGTCGTGTTCCATGTGAAGGTCAATAAGGTCACCGAGACCATCGTGCCCGAGATGGACGACGAGTTTGCCAAGGACGTCTCCGAGTTCGATACGCTGGACGAGCTGAAGGCCGACATCCGCGCCAAGGCGCTGGAGCGTGCCGAGAAGACCGCCCAGACCGATTTCGAGACCGCCTGCATTGCCAAGGCTGCCGAGAATACCACCGTCGATCTGCCCAACGCGCTGATCGAGCGGGAGCTGGATACCCAGATGGAGCGCTTTGCATACCAGTTGCAGATGGGTGGCTACTCCATGGAGCAGTACGCCAAGATGATGGGCGGCGATGTGAATACCATGCGCAATGCCTTCCGTCCTGCTGCCGAGAAGCAGGCCAAGGAGTCCGTCACGCTGGAGAAGATCGCTGAGGTCGAGAATGTGGCTGTCACCGACGAGGAGATCGCTGCCGAGATCGAGTCCCTGGCCAAGCAGTATGAGATGGATGCCGCAAAGGTCAAGGAAATGGTTCCCGCCGAGGAGCTGACCGAGAGCCTGAAGGTTCGCAAGGCCGTCCAGATCATTGTGGACAGCGCCGTTGCCGTTGCTCCCAAGGCCGAGGAGAAGACCGAGGAATAAGCTTCCCCCGCGATGGTTAGAATGTTTCAAGGCACCTGCGAAGCTGCCGCCTGTCCGTGAGAAATTTCCCCAGCCGTCGTGGCGATGCGCCGGTATTCCGGCAGCAGGCCGCACGGCTGGGTTTCCGGCAGCGCACTTCGGAGCTTTTTCTCTATGAAAGGAGACATCACCATGAGTTTAGTACCCTATGTTGTTGAGCAGACCAGCCGCGGCGAACGCAGCTACGATATTTTTTCCCGCCTGCTGAACGACCGCATCATTTTCCTGTCCGAGGAAGTCAACGATACCACCGCCAGCCTGGTCGTGGCGCAGCTGCTGTACCTGGAAGCCCAGGATCCGGACAAGGACATCCAGTTTTATATCAACAGCCCCGGCGGCAGCGTCACAGCCGGCATGGCGATCTATGATACCATGCAGTATATCAAGTGCGACGTGGCTACCATCTGTGTCGGCCTGGCCGCATCCATGGCTGCTTTCCTGCTCAGCGCAGGCACCAAGGGCAAGCGGATGGCGCTGCCCAATTCCGAGATCATGATCCACCAGCCCTCCGCCGGTACCCAGGGTCAGATCACGGATATGGCCATTCACCTCAAGCGCCTGCAAACCGTGAAGGAGCGGATGAACCGCATCCTCGCCGAAAATACCGGCAGAAGCATCGAAGAGGTCACCGCCGCCTGCGAGCGCGATAACTTCATGATGGCGCAGGAGGCCAAGGACTTTGGCCTGATCGACCGGGTGCTGGAGCATCATTGATTATTTGGAAATGAGGTAATGCCTTCATGGCAAGAAATTCAGAGCAGCCGATTCGCTGCAGCTTCTGCGGAAAGCGGGAGAACCAAACCTCAAAGATGATTGCCGGCCCGGGAGTGTATATCTGCAGCGACTGCGTGCATGCATGCAACGATCTGCTGCGCGATGAGATCGATGCAGGGCAGGGCGGCCGCCCCACGCTGGATAAGCTGCCCACTCCCATTGAGATCAAAACCTTCATGGATCATTACATCGTCGGCCAGGAGGATGCTAAGGTCGCCCTCTCCGTCGCGGTGTACAATCATTATAAGCGGATCTATTTCGGCGGCGACACCGATGTAGAGCTGCAAAAGAGCAACATTCTTCTGATCGGCCCCACGGGCTCCGGCAAGACCCTCTTTGCCCAGACCCTGGCGAAGATCCTGAATGTGCCCTTTGCCATTGCTGATGCCACCACGCTGACCGAGGCCGGTTATGTGGGCGACGATGTGGAGAATATCCTGCTTCGCCTCCTGCAGGCAGCCGACTTTGATGTAGAGCGGGCGCAGACCGGCATCATTTACATTGACGAAATGGATAAGATCGCCCGCAAGAGCGAAAATACCTCCATTACCCGGGATGTTTCCGGCGAGGGGGTACAGCAGGCACTGCTGAAGATCCTGGAAGGCACCGTCGCCGGCGTTCCGCCCCAGGGCGGCCGCAAGCACCCCCAGCAGGAAATGATCCAGGTGGATACCACCAACATCCTCTTTATCTGCGGCGGCGCGTTTGACGGCCTGGATAAGATCATCGAGGCGAGAACCGACCGCTCCGCCATCGGCTTTGACTCTCCGGTGGAAAGTCGCAAGAAGCGGGATGTGGGCAAGATCCTTGCCCAGGTGGAGCCTCACGATCTGCTGAAATTCGGCATTATCCCGGAGCTCGTCGGCCGTATGCCCGTCATCACCAACCTGCAGAGCCTGACAAAGGAAGACCTGGTTCGCATCATGGTGGAGCCGAAGAACGCCCTGTGCAAGCAGTACCAGGCGCTCCTGAGCATGGACGGCGTCAGCCTGGAGATCACCGACGAGGCGCTGGAGCGCATTGCGCAGAAGGCGCTGGAGCGGGAGATCGGCGCCAGAGGCCTCCGAGCAATCATGGAGAAACTCATGACCGGCATCATGTACCAGATCCCGTCCGACCTGACCATCCGTAAGGTCGTTATCACGCCGGAATGCGTGGACGGCGCACCTGCGCAGATCGTCCGGGATGCCAGCCACCCCCGGGAAAAGCTGGCAGGAAAATAATTGCACTTTGAAGGGGGTAGTTTTCTATCCCCTTTTTCCATTACCCCAGTAAGGAGGGATCATCCCTTGTCTGAAATTACTTATGCAGGCTCCATGCCTGTGCTGGCGCTCCGCGGCTTGGCCGTTTACCCGGAGCAGACCGTCCACTTCGATGTGGGCAGAACCAAATCGGCCATGGCGCTGGACGCCGCAATGAAGAAGGATCAGATTCTGTTCCTGGTGCCCCAGAAGGACATCCTTGTGGATGATCCTAAGCTCTCCGACCTCTGCGCCGTCGGTACGGTGGTCAAGATCAAGCAGCTGCTGAGCGCCCCGGAGGAGAATCTGCGCGTCCTTGTCACCGGCCTGACCCGCGCCCGGATTGCCCAGATGCAGCAGACCGAGCCCTACCTTTCCGCCTTGGTGGAGTCCATTCCCTGCCCGGAGGAAACCGATACCCCCAAGAGCAAGGCGCTGCGCCGGGAAGCCTGTACGCTTTATAATTCCTATCTGGAGCTGACGGAGCACCCCGCCCAGATGGTGCAGCTTCGGATGCTGGCAAGCGAAAAGAGCGGCTTCGTTGCCGACTGCATCGCCCAGAATTCCGGCCTGGACTATCCCGAAAAGACAAAGCTTCTGCTCCAGCTCAATCCCACCCGCCGCCTGGAGATGGCAGTGAGCTACCTGACCAAGGAGCTGGAGGTTCTTCGCCTGGAATCCGAGATCCAGGATAAGACCCGCGCCGCCATCGACCAGAACCAGCGCGATTATTACCTGCGCGAGCAGATGCGCACCATCCGCGAGGAGCTGGGTGAAGGCGATGAGGAAGAGGAATACGACGAGGACGCTGCCCGCATCGATGCGCTCCCGCTGAAAGAAGAATACCGGAACAAGCTCCTGAAGGACGCCATGAAGCTGAAAAAGCAGCCCTTCGGCTCTTCGGAGGCCTCCGTTCTGCGCAATTATCTGGATACCGTCCTTGACCTGCCCTGGGGAAAATATTCCAAGGAGCGGCTGGATGTTCAGGCAGCCTCCAAAATCCTGGAGCACGACCACTTCGGCCTGGAAAAGGTGAAGCAGCGCATCCTGGAAACCATCGCCGTGCGCCAGCTGGCGCCCCAGATGCCGCCCCAGATTCTCTGCATGGTTGGCCCCCCGGGCGTGGGCAAGACCTCCATTTCCTATTCCATCGCCCGGAGCCTGAACCGCAAAATGGTTCGAATCTCCCTGGGCGGCGTCCACGACGAGGCGGACATCCGCGGCCACCGCAAGACCTATGTGGGCGCCATGCCCGGCCGCATCATGACGGCCATGACCCAGGCGGGCACCTGCAACCCGGTGCTGCTGCTGGATGAGATCGATAAAATGGGTTCTGACTATCGGGGCGACCCCAGCGCCGCGCTGCTGGAGGTGCTGGATTCCGAGCAGAACAACTCCTACCGCGATCATTATCTGGAAATTCCCTTTGACCTTTCGAACGTCATGTTCATTACCACCGCCAATACCCTGGACACCGTCCCCAGACCCCTGCTTGACCGCATGGAGGTCATTGAGCTCAGCTCCTACACCGACGAAGAGAAGCTGATGATTGCCAAGAACCACCTGGTGCCCAAGCAGATTGCAAAGCACGGTCTGAAAAAATCTCAGCTGCGCATCATTGATGATGCCCTGCGGGAGATCATCGAGTGCTACACCCGGGAATCCGGCGTGCGGAATCTGGAGCGTTCCATTGGCGACATCTGCCGCAAGACGGATATGCAGCTGCTGAGCGACCCGGAGCTGAAGCGCGTCACCGTGAACGCCGCCAATGTGGAGCAGTTCCTGGGCGTCCGCAAATTCCTGCCCGACCGTCTGCCCGGAACCGATCAGGTCGGCCTTGTCACCGGGCTCGCCTGGACATCCGTGGGCGGTGAGACGCTGGAGGTAGAGGTAAACGTGATGGATGGCTCCGGCAAGCTGGAACTGACCGGCAACCTGGGCGATGTGATGAAGGAATCCGTCCACGCTGCCCTGAGCTATATCCGCGCCAACGCCTCCAGGCTGGGCATTGCCCCGGATTTCTATAAGACCAAGGATATTCACGTTCACTTCCCGGAGGGCGCTGTGCCCAAGGACGGCCCCTCTGCCGGTGTGACCGTGACCACCGCCATTGTCTCCGCCCTCACCGGCACCACTGTCCGCCGGGATGTGGCTATGACCGGCGAGGTGACCCTGCGCGGCAGAGTCCTGCGCATCGGCGGCCTCAAGGAAAAGACCATGGCTGCCCTGCGCCACGGCATCCGCACGGTGATCATCCCTGCCGAAAACGAGCGCGATCTGGAGGAAATCGACCAGACCGTCCGCAAGCAGCTGAATTTCATCACTGCCCGCACGGTGGATACCGTCCTGGACGCTGCCCTCAACCGTCAGGTGGAGGTGCCGCCCACGGTGCTGGGAACCATCCCGGAGGATGCCGCCAAGCTGCGCCGCCCCGGCCTGCAGCAGTAAGGGGGAACGGATGAATTTTCAGAATGTGGAGTTCCTCATTTCCGCCGCGTCGCCCAAGGATTTCCCCGCCAATCGGCTGCCGGAGATCGCCTTTGCCGGAAAGTCCAACGTTGGAAAATCCTCCGTCATCAACCGGCTGCTGCAGCGGAAGAATTTTGCCAGGGTAGGGGATAAGCCGGGAAAAACCGTCCATGTCAATTACTTTACGCTGGATCGGAAATGCTACCTGGTAGATCTCCCGGGCTATGGCTTCGCCAAGGTTTCCCAGAGCGAAAAAGAGCGCTGGGGCAAGCTGATGGAGGATTATTTCGCCGCCAACCGCATCACCCTGGGCATCCTGATCGTGGATTACCGCCATCCGCCTACGAATAACGACATCACCATGGCACGCTGGTTCCTGGACAGCGGCTGCCCCTTCGCGGTAGTTGCCAATAAGATGGACAAGCTGAAAAAAAGCGAACTGGAACCGAATCTTCAGCTTATCCGCCAGGATCTGGAGCTGCCCGACAGCTGTCCCGTGATCCCCTTCTCCGCCGAAAAGGGGGACGGAAGGGATGCGCTGGTAAAGCTGATCGTGAACACTGTGGAAAAATAACAGAAGCCCCTGCCGTTCAAAATGCGGCAGGGGAAGCTTTTTCATTAATGTCAATCGATTCGTTTCGTACATTCTGCGCTCATGCTCCTTCCTTCCCGTGTAATTAAACATTCTCATGGATTTTATCAGGTATTCATTGAAAAAACAAGGCGCTAACAAAAGTTTTCCCCCACAGCCCGATGCTTCGGGGAGCGCAGTCAGCATTCGCAGTGCTGTAGCGCTCATTATGCGGTAACCGGGCGCAGAAGGGCGTTCGATTCCAAAATCGCAAGTGCCAGTTAGACCTTTTTCCAAAAGCGCCGCATGTATACTGAATCCGAAATCATTCAAGGGAGGATTCAGAAAAATGGGAATAAGGGTTTTGTGTCTGATCTGTGCAGCGGTGGTACTGATGATGACATTTTTCGGAATCCGCGCCGGTGCGCAGGCGTGGAAAAGCGCACCGCCTGTCCGCGCGACCCTGTCAAGAAGCAGCGCCATCCGCAGCTCCACTCCCCTGGCCTCCGCTATGCTGCTGGTGCTGGGCGGGTTAGGAATTGCTCTTCTCTTTGATAAGAAAAAGTAAAAGGCTGCGGCAGCATATCAGAGCTTAGTTCACTGCGTTTTTTGAAACTCCATCGAGGAAGCAGCGCAGATTGTCCTCCACGCATTCCATCAGCCGCCGGCGGCTCTCCAGCGGTGCCCAGGCAATGTGGGGCGTGATGATGCAGTTCGGGGCAGTGAGCAGGGGATTATTATGGTTCATCGGTTCTTGGGATACCACATCCACGGCAGCATAGCCAAGCTTCCCGCTGCGCAGTGCTTCTGCAACGTCTGCTTCATTCAGCAGACCGCCGCGGGAAGTATTGAGCAGTATTGCACCGTCTTTCATTTTTGCAATCGTCTCACTGCGTATCAGTTCCGTCGTTTCCGGCAGAAGGGGACAGTGCAGCGAGATCACATCCGAGCGCCGCAGCAGGGTATCCAGCTCCACACACTGGGTGCCCTCTTTTTCTGTCCTGGTATAGGCCAGTACCTCCATGCCAAAGGCGCGTGCCAGCTTTGCAGCGGCCATTCCGATCCGTCCCAGCCCGATGATGCCCATGGTTTTCCCGGCCAGCTCCCGCTGCTGTGTGAGCCAGAAGGAGAAAACGGGAGATTGCTCCCATGCACCGTGATGCACTGCCTCATCGTGCAGGCCGACCCTGTGGCAGATTTCCAGCAGCAGGGCAAAGGTGAATTGGGCGACCGATTCGGTCCCGTAGCTGGGCACGTTGGTCACCGGGATGCCGCGTTCTCTTGCTGCTGTTACGTCAACCACGTTGTATCCGGTAGCAAGTACTCCGATATATCGAATGCAGGGGCAGCGGTCCAGAATATCCGCATCGATGGGTGTTTTGTTGGTTAGTACGATTTCACAGTCACCGATTCGATCAATCGCCTCTTCGGCAGTGTCTGTGCGGGGATAGACGGTATATTCCCCAATTTCTCCAAGCCAATCCCAGCTCAGGTCGCCGGGATTCAGCGCCGCGCCATCCAAAACAACAATTTTCATAGATTGAACCTCCCGAATGCTTGAAGTCGCAGCCTGTTTTTGTTACAATAGGCTGAGGATGTGATGAAATTGATTGAACTGTGCTATCAGGACGATTCTGTCCTGGTCTGCGTCAAACCGCCCCGGGTGCTCTCTACGGACGAACCGGGTGGCTTACCGGAGCTGCTCAGGAGTCAGCTGGAAGACCCGGCTGCGGACATCCGAACGGTGCATCGGCTGGATCGTGTGGTCGGCGGCCTGATGGTGCTGGCACGCAGTGCGCAGTCCGCTTCGGAGCTCTCCCGCCAGGTGCGGGAAGGAGTTTTTCAAAAGACCTATCTTGCGGTGCTCCATGGCGTTCCCGAAAAAATGCAGGATACCCTTACCGACCTCCTGGGCAGAGACAAGGCCAGAAAAATGACCTTCGTCGCCTCGGAGCCGGGGAAGGGCATCCAGCCTGCCAGCCTCAGCTACCAGGTTCTTGCGCAGGCAGACGGTGCGAGCCTGGTGCAGATTCAGCTCCATACCGGCAGGACCCACCAGATTCGCGTCCAGTTTGCCAGCCGGGGCTATCCGCTGTGGGGAGAACGGAAATATTCGACGCGGGATGACCCCTGCGAAATCGCACTGTTTTCCCAAAAAATCGGCTTCCGGCATCCCCAAACGGGGCAATGGATGGAGTTCGTGCATGAACCGCCGTCAATCTTTCCCTGGGATATGTTCCAAAATCGCTGACAAGGCGGCGCGGAAGCATTGATCCTGCTCCGATTTTCGCTTGCTTTGCCCCTTTGTTCTTCCGCCGCCCTGGCGGAACTTTCGTGCCTCGTGCCGCTCCCAGAGCAGAGCGTCGATATTCCAGGGAGTGTATTCCCACCCGTCCTGATGCAGCACCCGCGCCCCCTTGGCCAGACACATGGAGGCAACGCCATAGTCCTGCGTGATGACCACGTCGCCGGGCGTCACCCGGTTGGCCAGCGCATAGTCCACGCTGTCCGCTCCCTTGTCAAAGGTGAGCACCTGCACGTCACTTCGCCGCATTTCGTGTGCAGTGTCGCACAGCAGCACACAAGGGATGCCCTTTTGGCTGCATAATTCGGCGGCGATGCCCACCACCGGACAGCCGTCGCCATCGATCAAAACGCGCATATTCACTCTCCTTCCGGCCTGATTATACCATAGTGCCCGGGAGAATGCAAAGAAAAGAGAATTTTTATGAGCCACTATGATTTTTTCCAGAATAAAGAATGCGAATATTACCCCTGCCACCCCGGTGCTGACCCGGAAACCTTCAGCTGCCTGTTCTGCTATTGCCCCCTGTACGCACTGGGTGACCAATGCGGCGGCAACTTCCGCTACAACGCCAAGGGAATCAAAGACTGTACCTATTGCCTTCGTCCCCACCAGCGAGAAAATTACCGGGAAATCACCGCAAAGCTCCGTGAGGTGATTGAGCTTGCAAAAAAGAAACCGGAAAATCCTTGATTTTTCTCCCCAATGCTGATATAATACTCCTGCTTTATGGGAAGCATGGAGAGTTACTCAAGTGGTCGAAGAGGCGTGACTCGAAATCTCGTAGGGCATGAATAATGTCGCCAGGGTTCAAATCCCTGACTCTCCGCCATAAGTCCACCGTAATTTTGATAGAATTATGGTGGGCTTTTTTGTGCTGACACAGTATACTTGAGTTTGACGAATGAGAATTCGGAGGATAGAGATGCAAATAATTCAGCTAAAGAAGATGACTCGGGAATTATGTCATGAACTGTATAAGCATTGGAGCAATGATGCATCTATTTATGCGGATATATCTGAATTTAAGCCATACACCTATAACGAAGCTCATGTTGGCAGATATTTTGAATCGAAAAATGAACCGTCTCGTATTGTATTTGCGATTATGCTTGATGGAAGCCCTATCGGGGAACTGCAACTGAAACGGATAGATTGGGAAAAAGCTGAGTGCACTCTGAGCATTCATATGCAAAACGATACTGTAAAAGGAAAAGGGTACGGAACGCAGGCTGAACGTTTGGCGGTAAAAATTGCTTTTGAAGAAATGGGAATGGTTGCAGTCAATGCAGATACCATCATGAAAAATACTCGGAGTCAGCATGTGTTGGAAAAGGTGGGATTCCGCTTTGTTGGGGACGATGGTACGTTCAAATACTATCGCATTGAACGATAAATTTAAGTGTGTTGCAAAGCAGGGAGTGTAATTATCAGGAAAACAATGCACCCTCTAAAATGAGAACTGCGCTCCCTCTGTACAGAATTTGCACCCCATGGCAGTTTTCAATCAATTTTAGGGTGAAGTTTTTACTGTACAAGCGCTTTTGAAAATGATATAATAGGAGTAATACAAAAAACTTTCGGAGGTACATTGTGATTTATCACGGTTCGTGCATTCCTGGACTGCACACAATTAAGGCAAATTCAAGATCTCATTCTACCGGAAAATTGGTTGCTTATTTCAGTGTGGACAGATGCTATGCTTTGGTCTGCTGCAGAAGTAGGGCTGAAAATTTTGTTACTATGGGCGTCGGGGCGGACGGCAGGCAGCACTATTTCGAGCGTTTTCCAAATCAGCTGGAAACTCTCTACAAGGACAGGAAAGGTTATCTTTATTTTCTGGACTCGGCGGATGGTATGATACGCGGGAAAGGACACTCATGGGAGAGTGAACATGATGTTCCCGTAGCGCAATGTGAGATTATTGCCGATGTGTACAGTGAAATTCTGCGGGAAGAAGCTCTGGGGAATATGGTTATCCACAGATATTCTGAGGTGGATCCGGCAGAACAGAAGAGACACGCAAATTATCTCAAGGACCATCTTATGGATGAAGGGGAGGAAATGGCAAAATTCTACTGCCGTCACTTTTCTTCTTTATGGAATTCACCACTTCCACTGTAAATCGGATGCTCCCCGTTTCAGAAATTGCATCTGATTGTCTGAAGCTTGCTGAGCCACATTCGCAAACCTTTTTGGGTTTACCTCACGTATCTCATTTTGCAAATCCCGTTTCGCCGCGGCGTCTCAGCCGGGAAATACAAGTGCAAAATGATGCGCTTCCTGAAAAGGGTTCAATCAAAATGGCGGCTCTTTGCCAAAAGTCCACTGTAATTTCACTGAAGTTACGGTGGGCTTCCCTTCTGGGAGACAGATAACGCCTATCAGGGCATCCATACAATGAAGTACTCCGAGCCTATATGACGACAAAGACGCTAAGACAGCCGCACAGTGGCTGAATAGAATACATTAACCCACGCTCCCCGTGTGGGGAGCGACCGGAGGCAAAGGACAATCTGGTGGACGCAGTCAACATTTCAATCCACGCTCCCCGTGTGGGGAGCGACCTTGCAGCACATCCGGCAGGCACAGCAGCAGCAGATTTCAATCCACGCTCCCCGTGTGGGGAGCGACTGATAAAGGTGATACAATAAAGGCACAAAGGATATTTCAATCCACGCTCCCCGTGTGGGGAGCGACGTATGACGGCGTGAAAATCTCCGGCGTGACGGTGATTTCAATCCACGCTCCCCGTGTGGGGAGCGACCCCTCTGGCGCAGCGCAGACGGTAGACAATGTGAATTTCAATCCACGCTCCCCGTGTGGGGAGCGACAATTTTATACCACGTATGCGCACCTTTTGCAGACATTTCAATCCACGCTCCCCGTGTGGGGAGCGACTTCACACGATGCCGGAATGGATACTGACTTGTTTATTTCAATCCACGCTCCCCGTGTGGGG
>CAKTJC010000019.1 GCA_934567355.1 uncultured Oscillospiraceae bacterium | reverse complement strand
AGTGAAAAGCAAACATTTTGGGGTGACTGATGTGGCGACCATGGATGATATTGCCAAGCGGCTGGGCGTGTCCAAGGGGACGGTGTCCAAGGCCTTCAGCGGCGCAGAGGATGTGAGCGAGAGCATGCGCCGGGCAGTGCTGGAGACGGCGGTGGAGCTAGGCTATACCCGGCAGCTGCGTTCCTGGCAGGCGCCGCGGATATGCGTATTCATCGAGAACATGACCTATGAGAACCCCGATGACTTCGGCTGGGGGCTGGTGACGGGCTTCCGCAAGCTGGCGGAGCCGGAGGGGTGCGTGGTGGACATCCGCCCGCTGGACATCGGCATGCAGCGGCAGCACCGCTACGATGAATTCATGCTGCGCTACAGCTACCAGGGCGGCTTTTTCCTGGGCACCACCCTCAGCGACCCCTGGACGGCGGAATTCAAAACCTGCCGCACCCCCACGGTGCTGCTGGATAACGACACCCAGCATAACCCCCGGGTCTCCCAGGTGGGCATCGACAACGACGAGGCGCTGGAATCTGCCGTCCGCCGCCTGACGCAGCTGGGGCACCGGAAATTCGGCTATCTCAGCGCCAGTCTGGGCTCCTATATCTACCAGCAGCGGTATGCCGCCTTCTTCCGCGCCCTGAATGTCCACGGCCTGGAAGCGGAGCACAGCTGCGCCGCCTGCTCCGAGACCGCCGAATCCAACACCGCGTGCATCCGCACCCATCTGCCCCGGCTGCTGGAGGCGGGCTGCACGGCGATCCTGTGCAGCCACGATCTGCTGGCGCTGGAGGTGCTGGAGCACTGCCGCCGCCTGAACGTGCGGGTGCCGGAGGATGTGAGCATCCTGGGCATCGACGATCTGCCCGCCTGCCAGACTGCGGTCCCCCCACTCTCCTCCGTCCGTCAGGATCGCACCGAACTGGGCAAGAGCGCCTACTACGCACTGCGCAGCCAGATCCACGGCATCCACATCAGCTGCCTGAAGCTCCACCCGGAGATTATCCTGCGCCAGTCCGCAGGGGAGTGCACGAAATAAAAATTCCCGGACTTTGCGTCCGGGAATTTCGCATATTTATCGGTCAACCGCCAGGTTCTGGATCCATTTGCCCTGCTTCAGGAAGACGACGCCCAGGGCGCCCTTGAGCATGTTGGTGCTCTGGCAGATCAGGTACAGCGGCAGGATCGTCATATTCGCAAACCGGCTGAGGACGAAGGCCAGGGGCACCATCACCGCCCACACGAAGCCGCTGTCAAACAGGAAGGTGATATAGGTCTGGCCGCCGGAGCGCAGGGTGAAATAGGCGGCGTTTGCCAGCGCGTCAAAGGGCATGAACAGGGCGGCGATCAGGATCAGTCTGGTTGCCAGTGTCCGCACCTGGATGGAGGTGTTGTAGATATGGGGGAAAGCGCCGGAGAGCGCCATGGTCAGCACGCCGAAGAGCACGCCTGCCGTGATGGAAATGGCAATGAGCTTGCGGCTGTAGTCCCGCACCTCCGCCTCCGGGGCGGAGGCGCCCAGCATCTGCCCCATCAGAATGCCGTCCGCCACGCCCATGGACATGAATACCACGCTGGTCAGATTGAACAGGGTGGTGGAGATGTTCAGCGCAGGCACCACGTCCAGCCCGCAGGTGGAGTAGCACTGGGTCAGGAAGGTCATACCCGTGGACCACAGCAGCTCGTTTGCCAGCAGCGGCATGCCCTTGACGGTGATGCTGCGCAGCAGCCCGGCGGGGATGCGCATGGAGCGGTAAGCCCCCACGATGAAGGGATTCTTCTGCTTGTGCCGGTGCGTCCAGCCCGCCACGACGGCAAGCTCTGCAAAGCGGGAGATGACGGTGGCCAGCGCCGCGCCCTCCACGCCCATCTCCGGCGCGCCGAAGTGGCCGAAGATCAGGATATAGTTGAGCACCAGGTTCACCAGCGTCGCTGCGATGCCGCCCACCATGGGCACCACCGTCTCGCCGGTCTCCTTCAGCGTGCCCGCATAGGCATTGGTGATGGCAAAGGGCAGCAGGCCGGGCAGCATCATTTTCAGATATGCCTCGCCATAGCCCAGGATGGCGGCGGCGTCCTCCGCATCCCCGTCGCCCTTGAGGAAGAGGGAGATCAGCGGCGTATCCGCCAGGGAGAACAGCACCGCGCCCACGGCTGCCAGCACTACACAGATGAGAAACTTGAACCGGAAGGTGTGCCGGATGCCCTCGTTATCCCCGGAGCCCTGGAACTGGGCGGTAAAGATGCCCGCTCCCGCCGTGGCGCCGAAGATGCACAAGTTGAATACAAACAGCAGCTGATTGACGATGGAAACGCCGCTCATGGGCAGCGTCCCCACCTGCCCGACCATGATGTTATCCAGCAGCGACACGAAATTCGTAATGCCGTTCTGAATGATGATGGGCACCACAATGGTGATGACCCGCTTGTAAAATGCCTTATCCCCAATGTAACGACTGCGCATAGTTACCCCTCATTATACTAAGATCATGAGCTGTCATAATATCACGATTTGTGCCCAAATGCAAGACAAAAAAGCCGGGAGCCTTACGGCTTCCACACCGCCGCTATTGAAGAAAAATGCGGGTTCCCGCAAAAATTTTCATTAGGCGGTTGTAAAACAGCCTCTCGTTTGGTATAATTCTATTGAAAAAAAGTGCGGGTATCTGCAAAAATTTTTAATAGGAGGTATGGAAGCATGGTCGTAAAAAGAGACATCTACCTGAACAAGCTCATCAGCAAGAAGCACAATGGTCTTATCAAGGTCGTCACCGGCGTTCGCCGATGCGGGAAGTCCTATCTGCTGTTCAGCCTTTTTAAGGAGCATCTTCTTTCTGAAGGAGTGGATCAAAAGCACGTCATAGAAATTGCTTTTGATGCGTTTGAAAATAAGCGTTTTCAAGATCCTTATGTGCTGGTGCCGTATCTGAAAGAGCAGATCACGGACGATGAAATGTACTATGTTTTGCTTGATGAGGTGCAGCTTTTGGGCGAGTTTGAAGCTGTCCTCAACAGCCTTATCCGTATGGAAAATGTTGATGTATATGTGACTGGCAGCAACGCCAGATTTCTGTCCAAGGATGTCATCACGGAGTTCCGTGGCCGCGGGGACGAAATTCATATGTTCCCACTTAGTTTTTCAGAGTTCATGTCGGTCTACTCCGGCACGAAGCAGGACGGGTGGAACGAGTATATGCTTTACGGCGGGCTTCCGCTTGTCCTGCGTTTTGAAAAGCCGGAGGAGAAAATTGCTTTTCTGAAGTCTCTTTTTGAAGAGACCTACATTTCAGACATCGTGGGCAGACACAAGATTCGCAACCGTGCCGAGCTGGAAGAGCTGCTGAATATTCTTTCCTCTGCCATCGGATCCCTCACCAATCCGAACAAACTGTCAGCCACTTTCAAAAGCGTCAAGCAAAAGACGATCAGCAATGTGACGATCACCAGATACATCGAATATCTGTGTGATGCGTTCCTGATTGACAGCGCAGTGCGTTATGATATCAAGGGGAAAAGGTATATCGACACCCCAGTCAAATATTATTTCACCGATATGGGACTTCGCAATGCACGGCTGAACTTCCGTCAGTTGGAGGAAACTCATACGATGGAGAACATCATTTTCAATGAGCTGAAAATCAGGGGATTCAACGTAGATATCGGCGTTGTGGCAGCCAATGGCAGCAACAAGGACGGAAGCAGTGTCCGCAAGCAGTATGAAATAGATTTCGTATGCAACAAAGGCTCCAAGCGTTACTATATTCAGTCGGCTTACGCTATCCCGGATCAGGCAAAAATGGAACAAGAACAGCGTTCCCTGATGATGACCGGCGATGCTTTCAAGAAAATCATTATTACCAAAGACGCACCGGCACCGTATTATAACGACAGCGGTGTGCTGATTATGAGTATCTTTGATTTCATGCTGAATCCTGATAGTCTGGAGCAGTAAGCAGCAAAGCCGTCCCGCTTTTCCCATAAAAGCGGAAGAGGCATGACCGAAATCATGCCTCCTCCGGGAAATATGAAATTTATCCGGCTCTTGGGAAGACCAAGGTGACCTTGAAGAGGTCGCCGTCCACCAGCAGTTGCAGCTGACCCTTCTGCAGCTCCATGAGGCTCTTTGCGATGTTCAGCCCCAGGCCGCTGCCTTCGGTGTTGCGGGAGGAATCCCCCCGGACGAAGCGCTCCATCAGCTCGTCGGCGCTGATGTTCAGCTGCGCGCCGGAAATGTTCTTGAAGGAGATCAGCGCCTTGTCCTCAGTGGCGGATACATCCACATACAGCCGGGTGCCCGGCATGGCGTATTTCACCGCGTTGCTCAGTACATTGCTCATGGCGCGCCACAGCAGCCGCCCGTCCGCCAGCAGGTGGATGTGTTCCTCGCTCTGGTGGAACACCGGGGTCAGCCCGGCGGCAGTGAGCTTGTCGGCAAATTCGCCCATTGCCTGGGTGACGGCCTCTACCGCATCGATTTCGGCAATCTCCACCTGGATGTTGCCGGTGGAGGCCTTGCTCATTTCCATCAGGTCGTCAATGAGCTTCTTGAGCCGCTGGCTCTGGCGGGAGAGCACCTCCACATAGGTTTTTTCCTCCTCGTCGGTGTGGGGCTTTTCCAGCAGATCCACATAGTTGATGATGGAGGTGAGGGGGGTCTTGATGTCGTGGGAGACGTTGGTGATCAGCTCCGTCTTCATCCGCTCGCTTTTCAGCTGGTTCTGCGCCGCCACCATGGCCACGTCCGCCAGACCGTTGAGCTCCTCGGAAAATTCCCGGAAGCAGCCCACCATGTATTTGCTTTCCACCTTGCTCTCCAGGTCGCCGCCGCGCATGCGCTTGGTCGCCTCAAAGAGCTTGCCGAAGCAGTTGGAGCCGTACATCACCGTCACAAAGGCGGCGACGCACCACAGTACCGTCATCCCTTCGCTCCGCTGCACGAAGGCCAGCAGCAGCCACACTGCCAGCACGCCTCCCACCACGATCCACTGCCATGTCAGCGGCAGCAGGGAGAGGGTTCGCTCGCACACCCGCAGGAGTTTTCTCAGCCACCGGCCGATAAAGGCGGCTGCCTTCCGCACCCAGCTCCACAGCAGCACTGCCAGCGCGCCGATCACCTTGAAAATATCCCGGATGATCCGCAGGAGGAAGCGCCACAGCGCGGGAAGGAAGAGCCAGAGCTTTTTCAGGATCCACCCGGCCAGCTTCAGGCACCAGCCGGTGACGGTATTCCAGAACCAGTGGCCATGCCCCATCTTCACCTGGGCGGCGAAGGCAAAGCAGAAGCACACAAAGAGCACGCACGCCGCGTAGATCGCGCCTGCTGCCGCTGCCAGTGCAGTCTTCAGCCCCAGCTCTCCAAAGAACTCCCGGCACATGTAGACGCCCACGGCGCAGATCCCGATCACACCGGCGGCGTACAGATCCAGGGGCAGGGCGTTCAGACCGCCTGCCCGGATCTCCTCCGTCCCCTTTTTGCATCCGGCGACGCTGCACAGGAATACGGCGCTGGCGGCAAACAGCAGCAGCCCCGCCGCCAGGGCGATGCCCAGCGCCACCCGGTGGCCGCTTAAGATCCCCAGAATCTGGGTGCCCTCGTCCGGCTGGATGGCGTTCGCCCCCAGGGAGAGCTTGACGGTAAAGGAAATATCCAGCGTCTCCGGCAGAAAACGGTAGGTGGTGTAGCTGTTCCCCGCGTCCCGGATGACGTCGAATTCGGCCTCCGGATGCTCCGTGATCTGGTCTTTTTCCACGTATTTCCGGTAGCCCAGCGCTTCGCCGGAGTATTCCAGCGTCTGCACCGGCGTTGTGCCGCAGTCCACCGACTCCAGGGCCTTCCCCTTTTCGTCCAGGATCTCATAGGAGACTTCCTCCGGATCCAGCCATCTCCAGCACTGATCCCGGAAAACGCTTTCCGCCAGCTCCTCCGGCATCCCGCCGTATTTCACGCTGGCCCATTTTTCCGCCAGCGCCCGGGCAGCGCTGGGAAGATTGCGCTGCGTCTGGTTATCTACATAGGTGTCATATGCGCCGTCTTCCAGCAGTCCCTCCTGCGCCAGAAAAAGCAGGCAGAGCGCGCTGCCCGCCGCCGCAGCCAGGCAGGCGGCGCACAGCAAAATGGCAATGAATTTGACCCAAAGTGTATTTCTCATGGCCTTGCCTCGATTTTGTAGCCCTGACCCCACATGACCTTGAGGTAGCGGGGCTCGGAGGGGTTGATCTCGATTTTCTCCCGCAGGTGGCGGATGTGCACGGCCACAGCGCCTTCGCTGCCCAGCGCCACCTCCTGCCACACGGATTCATACAGCACCTTGGTGGAGAACACCTTGCCGGGGCTGGACATGAGCAGCTTGAGAATGGCGTATTCCGTGGGCGTCAGGCTCACCGGTTCGCCCTCCACGGTCACCTGCTTGGTGCGGTCGTCCAGGACGATGCCCCCCAGGGTGATGACGCTGGCGTCCTCCGTCCGGCTGCCCAGGCTGGAAAACCGCCGCAGCTGGCTCTTCACCCGCGCCAGCACTTCCACCGGGGCAAAGGGCTTGGTGATATAGTCGTCCGCCCCCACGTTCAGCCCCAGCACCTTGTCCTCGGTCTCGCTCTTGGCGGTGAGCAGAATGATGGGCACATTGGAAAATTCCCGGATCTTGGAAGTGGCGGTGATGCCGTCCATGCCGGGCATCATGATGTCCAGCAAAATCAGCTGCACATCGTTTTCCTTTGCCAGTTTTACCGCGTCCGCGCCGTTATAGGCCTCCAGCAGGGAATAGCCCTCCGGGGAGAGATAAATTTTCAGCGCATTGACAATATCCGGCTGATCATCGCAAATCAGGATCTTATACATGACTTCCCCCTCCTTTTGGTGCCATTATAGCATCTAATTTGTTAAGAAGAAAGTAGGGGAATTCTTAAGAACTGTTTAATACGGTCCTGTGCTGTATCCGACCGTCCGCTTCCCCTGGGAAGCCGACACAAAAAACCATCCCGGACGAATTCGTCCGGGATGCCGTAAATGTGAAAATGTTCTGCCTTTGCAGGATCACTTCATCAGCCTGCACACCAGCTCGCTGTAGGCGAAGGGGTCGTCCAGGGGCAGCTGGGCCATCAGCTGGGCCTGGCAGCACAGCAGCTGGGCATAGTCCTTGGCAAGCACAGGATCTTCGGTCATCACCCGCTGCAAGGTCTTCACCGTCTCATGCTCCGGATTCAGCTCCAGCACTCTGCCCACAGGATAGGCAAACTCCGGGTTCACCCGCTTCATGTACTTCTCCATTTCAAAGCTCATGCCGGCTTCGGGTACCATGGCGGCGGGGTAGCTGCCTAGGTTCTGGGACAGGCGAACCTCCTTGACCTGGTCGCCCAGGCTGTCCTTGACAAAGGTCAGGAAGCCCTTCATCTCCTCTGCCTTTTCTTCGGCTTCCTTCTTCTCCTCCTCGGACTGGAGACCCAAATCCTCGGTGGTTACGTTGCAGAAGGGCTTCTCCATGTAGGTGTTCAGGGTCTGGGGCACGAACTCGTCCACTTCCTCGGTAAAGAGCAAGGTGTCATAGCCCTTGGAGGACAGCAGCTCCACCTGGGGCAGCTTTGCTAGATGCTCCTTGCTTTCGCCGGGGGCGAAGTAAATCTTCTCCTGACCCTCGGGCATGGCATCCACATACTCCTTGAGGCTGATGAGCTTCTTCTGCTTGTGGCTGTAGAACAGCAGCAAATCCTGGCAGCTTTCCTTGTGAGCGCCGTATTCGGAGACGGTGCCATATTTCAGCTGGAGACCGAAGGCGGAATAGAACTCCTCGTACTTCTCCCGGTCATTTTCCAGCATGGCTTTCAGCTCGCTCTTAATCTTCTTTTCGATGCTGCGGGCAATCACCGTCAGCTGGCGGTTGTGCTGGAGCATCTCACGGCTGATGTTCAGGCTCAAATCCTGGCTGTCCACAATGCCCCGGACGAAGCGGAAATGCTCCGGCAGCAGGTCTTCGCAGTTTTCCATAATCATCACGCCGGAGGAGTACAGCTGCAAGCCCCGCTTGAAGTCCTTGGAATAGAAGTCATAGGGTGCTTTGCCGGGAACGAACAGCAGCGCCTTGAAGGACACTGCGCCCTCCACGCTGGTGTGAATCACCCGCAGGGGCTTGGTGTAGTCATAGAATTTCTCGCGGTAGAAGGTGTCGTACTCCTCCTCGGTGACATCCTTCTTGGCCCGCTGCCAGATGGGCACCATGGAGTTGAGGGTTTCCATCTCGGTATAGGTTTCGTATTCGGGCTTGTCCTCGGGGGAATCCTCCTTCTTGCGGGACTTCTCCACCTCCATGACGATGGGGTAGCGGATGTAGTCGGAGTACTTCTTCACCAGATTGCGGATTTCGTACTCGTCAAGGTACTGGCTGTACTTCTCGTCCTCGGTGTCGGCCTTCAGGGTCATGATAACATCGGTGCCGCATTCTGCCCGCTCGCAGGGCTCGATGGTATAGCCGTCCGCGCCGGCGGAAGTCCACTTCCAGCCGGTCTCCTCGCCCCACTTCTTAGAGATGACGGTGACGGAGGAGGCAACCATAAAGGCGGAGTAGAAGCCCACGCCGAACTGGCCGATGATGTCGATGTCCTCGTTCTTCTCCATGGCCTGCTTGAAGCCCAGAGAGCCGGACTTGCAGATGGTGCCCAGGTTTTCCTCCATTTCCTCCTTGTTCATGCCGATGCCGTTGTCGGAAACGGTGAGGATGCCCGCATCCTTATTGCGGGTGATGGTGATTTTCAGGTCAGCCCGGTTCACGTTCATGCTGCCGTCGGTGACGGACAGATAGGCCAGCTTGTCCATGGCGTCGCTGGCGTTGGAGATAATTTCACGGAGAAAAATTTCCCGGTGGGTATAGATAGAGTTAATCATCAAATCCAGCAGACGCTGGGACTCGGCCTTAAACTGCATTTTTTCCATAATCAATAGCTTCCTTTCGTCAAAGTACATTTAGCACTCTTTGATTCTGAGTGCTAATATTATACCGCACTTTTCAGAAAAAGCAAGAGGACGGAAAAAAGTTCTTTCTTTATTTACAATTCTATGGTAGCATGAAAACATGTGGTTTTGTGCCCTGCCCCTGCAGGGCGCTCCGATGCGCTCGGCAAAAGAATCGGCTCCATCGCTTTTCACAGGAGAAAAAATGAACGGAATTGTAATCATCGACAAGCCCCGGGGCTGGACGAGCCAGGATGTGACCGCCCGGCTGCGCCGGGTGTACGGCACCCGCCGGATCGGCCACGGCGGCACCCTCGACCCCATGGCCACCGGGGTGCTGCCCGTGTTTGTGGGCAGAGCCACCCGGGGGGTGGAGTTCTTCGAGCACGCCCGGAAGGAATACGTCACCCTGCTGCACCCCGGGCTTGTCACCGATACCCAGGACATCACCGGCACGGTGCTGGAAACTCACCCGGTGACGCTGGACGACGAAAAGATCGAGGCCGCCCTGCAGGCTTTCCGGGGCGACATCCTGCAGATCCCGCCCATGTATTCCGCCCTGAAGGTGAACGGCCAGAAGCTCTGCGACCTGGCGCGCCGGGGCAAAACCGTGGAGCGGCAGCCCCGCCCCATCACCATCCACGCGTTGGAATACCTGGGCATGGAGAATGGCTGCCTGAAGCTGCGGGTGGACTGCTCCAAGGGCACCTATATCCGCACCCTCTGCCAGGATATCGGCCAGGCGCTGGGCTGCGGCGGCTGCATGGAATCCCTGCGGCGTACCAGAGCCGGGGAATACGACATTTCCCAGGCAGTGCCGCTGGTGGCGCTGCTGGAATCCGACACGCCGGAAGATCACCTGCGGCCGGTGGACAGCATGTTCGCCGCTTACCCCGCCGTCACCCTGACAGCCAACCAGGAAAAGCGCTGCCGGTGCGGCAACAGCTTCTCCGTGAGCCTCCCGGCGGGTACCTTCCGCGCCTATTCCCAGAGCGGGGAATTTCTCATGCTGGCGCGGGTGCAGGACGGAAAAATGGAGACGATCAAGAGCTTTTTTGAAGTAGAATGAAAAAAACGATTTATGCATTGGGCTTTTTCGACGGGGTGCACCTGGGGCACCGGACGCTTCTGGAGCAGTGCCGCCGTCTGGCGGCGGAAAACGGCATGGAGCCCGGCGCAGTGACCTTCGCCACCCATCCGGACGGGCTGGTATGCGGCGCGTCCCCCCTGCTCATCAACACCCCCGCCGACCGGGAGCGGCTGCTGCGCCGCTTCGTCTCCCGGGTGGTCACCCTGCCCTTCGACCGGCAGATGCTGGAAACTCCCTGGCAGGATTTTCTGGACATGCTGTGCCGGAATCACGATGCCGCCGGCTTTGTCTGCGGCGATGATTTCCGCTTCGGCAGCCGGGGCGCGGGAAGCGGGCAGACCATGGCGCAGTACTGCGCCGCCCGGGGCATCCCCTGCGCCGTGGTGCCGGAGCAGACCGTGGAGGGGACGCGGGTATCCTCTACCTACATCCGCACCCTGCTGGAATCCGGCGAGATGGCGCAGGCCGTCCGCTTCCTGGGGCACCCCCATATCCTCACCGGCACGGTGGTGCACGGCCACCAGCTCGGCCGCACCCTGGGCATCCCCACCGCCAACCTGCCGTATCCTGAGGGCGTGGCGGTTCTGCGCCGGGGGGTGTATGCTGTCCGCGTCCTGCTGGACGGCGCGTATTATACCGGCGTCACCAACATCGGCACCCGCCCCACCGTGGGCGGCGAGACCCTCAACGCCGAGACCTGGATCCTGGACTACTCCGGCGACCTCTACGGGCGGGAGATCACCCTGGAATTTTATACCTTCCTCCGCCCGGAGCGGAAATTCGCCGCCCTGCAGGACATGCAGGCGGAGATCCGAAGGAACGCCCGGCAGGCCGAGGCATATCTGGAACAACTGCAATAGAAAGACACCAATATTTTGAAAGGAGCACGCAAACATGGATATGAAGGAAAAAATCTGCGCCTGGATGGCAGGGCGGGAGGATGAATTTACCCAGGCATTGGCAAAGCTGATCGCCGTGGACTCCACCATGGGGGAGCCTGCCCCCGGCTGCCCCTTCGGCGAGGGCACCGTCCGGGCGCTGAAGACGGCGCTGTCCATGGCCGAAGAATGGGGCTTTGCCACCGGCGAGGATGACGGCTATGTGGGCTATGCGGACCTGAACGACCGGGCGGATGCCCTGCACATTCTGGCGCACCTGGATATTGTGGGCGTCGGCGAGGGCTGGGACACCGATCCCTTCACCCTGGTGCGTGACGGCGACCTGGTGTACGGCCGGGGCGTGCAGGACGACAAGGGCCCCGCGCTGGCAGCCCTGTTTGCCATGCGGTGCGTCAAGGAGCTGGGGCTGCCGGTCAGCCGCAATGTCCGGCTGATCCTGGGCACCGACGAGGAGACCGGCTCCCGGGACATCGAGCATTACTATGCCTCCCATCCCTATGCCCCCTACGCCGTGACGCCGGATGCGGATTTCCCGGTGATCAATGTGGAAAAGGCGCGCTACGCGCCCCAGTTCGGCGCTGCCTGGCAGGAGCAGCCCCGGGCAGCGGGACATGTGGCGTCGATCGACGGCGGCATTCGTGTCAATGTCGCCCCCGGCAACTGTACCGTGAAGATCCTGGGCCTGACCCGCCAGGATGCCCTCGCCGCCATGGAGGCGGTGCAGGCAAAAACCGGCGTGTGCTTCTGCGCACAGGAGGAGGAAGGCATCCTGACCATCCGGGCAGCGGGCGTTCAGGCCCATGCCGCCCACCCCGCCGGCGGCAGGAATGCCATCACCGCCATGCTGGAGCTGCTGTGCGCCCTGCCTCTGGCAGAGGATCCGGCCACTCAGGCCATCCGTGCCCTGCACCGTTTCTTCCCCTATGGGGACGACGCGGGAGACGGCCTGGGCATCGCCATGGAGGATGAGATCTCCGGCAAGCTGACCCTGGTGCTGACGGTGCTGAACCTGAATGAGACCGGCTTTGCTGCCCGCTTCGACTGCCGCGCCAGCCTGTGCGCCACGAAGGAGACCACCCAGGGCGCGGTGGAGCGCCGCTTCGCCGCCGAGGGCTGGACATGCACCGGCGATTTCATCGAAGGCCACGCGGTGGACGGGGATTCCAAATTCGTCCGTACCCTGCTGCGCAGCTATGAGCGCTACAGCGGCAAGGAGGGCCATTGCGTCTCCATCGGCGGCGGCACCTACGTCCACGAGATCCCCGGCGGCGTCGCCTTCGGCCCTGCCGAGCCGGACTTTGAAAGCAACTGCCACGGCGCCAACGAACGCGCCAGCATTTCCGCCCTGCTCCGCTGCGCCGCGATCTACGCCGACGTGATCGCAACCCTCTGCCGGTAAATTTTCAGGCAGCCGATCATAAAAACGGGGCTGTCTAAAGATAGAGTTTTCTAAGAATCAGCCCAACAGAAAAGCCGTGGAAATCCGGTTTTAATTGGATTTCCACGGCTTTATATAACTTTTTGCGGGGCTATTTTCTCGCAATTCGCGTTTTAAGACAGCCCCTTTTTACGCACGCCCGAAGGAAAAGGCCGCTTTGCCTTCTTCCACGGAATTCGGGAGAGGCAAAAAAGCCGGCGATACAGCGATGCGTTTATCCTTTTTTTCTTATCTCATCTCGGCCAGCGATACTCGCGGGGAGGGAGTGCAGGGAAGGGAGTGTGCGGCTCCGTCTGATACCAGTAGGCTACGGTGGATATATCATCCTGCCGCTCGAAAAGGCCACGGTTGCATATGCCGATCTGCTGTACCGTTACCTTCAGATCCTGGCTGAAACGAATGGCATCCGCCAGGTGAAAACGGTAGAAGCTCCGCATCGGCGGGCATGCGCCTTCGAACCGCCAGCTGTGGTGGGGCTCCTTCTGGGAAAAGAAGTGGTAGCCCTGGAAGGGTGTCTGAAACAGCGTCTCTTCCGCAGGGGTTTCTTTTCGCTGGTCAACCACAAAACCGAAGCCTCCGCCAAAATAATCCTCCAGCCCTGTTCCGCAGATGGTGGGATATTCCTTATCCCCATCCAGGAAGAATTTCACCTCACCCTCTCCATACCAATAGCGTTCCAGTGCCGTCAGCGCCATATAGGTGCCCACATATTGACCGCTGCCCTTCACCTGATCCAGGATTACATAATCCTGCCCCAGCTGGGTCATCCGCTGGCGGCGGTACTGCGCATGGAAACAGGCTGTGTTTTCCGGGAGCTCATCATACAGCGTATAGTCGATCTGGTAAAAAAAGCTCTTCACTTCTCCGGGATGCTGATTCTCCAGCGTGATCCTGGCATGGCTGTGAAAGGGCATTGGGAAAAAGCAGTTATAGCCCCGCACCGGATTGACCGTAATGGGCAGCGTATTTACCTGGCAGTAGGTGGAGAAGCCGTTGAGGAAGAAGTCGCCCAGAGGGACCTCCACGGACGGCGACTGCTCATTATCCCAGTACATGCGCAGCACCACATCGCTGAGGGTAAAATACCCGGCGTCGCTCGCTTCCGAAATGGTGATCCAGATATGCTGGATCACACCGGGGCCGTCCACGTCCGCCAGCGTGACGACTGCACCACTGGGCAGATTCCGAATCGCCGGAGAACCCTTGCGCCCCGGACCCAGGATCCCTGCGGCCTTGCTGCCGCCGCCTTTCTCTCCCGTTGGGTTCTCCATGCTGATGGAGCGGCTTCTTCCGCCGTCGATCAGCGGCAGTGTGCCGAGGGGATTCTGAGAAAAGTTACTCTGCATGTGTGTTCCCTCCCAATCCGGCATACGGACATGCGACATAATGTCCTGATGTAACCTCCCGCAGCTCCGGCACCCCGCGGCGGCACACATCCGCTGCCAGCGGGCATCTTTGGTAAAACCGGCATTCCTGCGGCAAATTGACCGGCGAGGTGATCTCTCCGCAGATCACCGTCTCCGGTTTTCGTTCCGCAATTTCCGGTACGGGAATTGCAGAGAGCAGCGCTTGGGTATAGGGATGCAGCGGGTGGGCAAAAAGCTCCTCCACCGGCGCCTTTTCTACAAGCGAACCCAGATACATCACCGCAATTTCGTCGGCAAAATGATTCACGACCGACAAATTATGCGTAATGAACAGATAGGTCAGTCCCATCTCCTGCTGAAGCTCCTTCAGCAGGTTCAGTATCTGAGCCTGAATGGAAACGTCCAATGCGGATACCGGCTCGTCACATACGATAAATTCCGGCTCCATGGCCAGTGCACGGGCAATCCCGATCCGCTGCCGGCGGCCGCCGTCAAGCTCATGGGGGTAGACATTGTAGAGCCGGCGGGCAAGCCCCACGGTATCCATCAGCTCCAGGACCCGCCGTTCAATTCTCGTGTCCCTGCCCTTTCCTGTGATCAGGCCATTGAGCCGGATCGGTTCGGCAATCAGCTGACTGACCGTCATTCTCGGATTCAGTGAGGAAAAGGGATCCTGAAAAATAATCTGGATCTTCTGCCGCAGTGCCTTGAGCTCCCGGCCGCGCAGCTGGGTGATGTCCTGGCCATGGAACAGGATCTTGCCGGAGGTAGGCTCCAGCAGGCGGGTGATCACCCGTCCGGTCGTCGATTTCCCGCAGCCGGATTCCCCGACGACGCCCAGCGTTTTCCCTCGTTTCACCGAAAAGCTCACGCCGTCTACCGCGTGCACGGTTCCTTTGGGAGAATGAAAATATTTTTTCAGGTCTTTTACTTCGAGGATCGTTTCTTCCACTGGTTATCCTCCTCTTGCAATTTTGAATTCCTGCTCTTTATAACGGATACAGGCAGCCTCGTGTGTGGGTGAAAAGGAAACCGGCTGCGGCAGCTGACTGCGGCAGCTTGCCGTAGCATAAGCACAGCGGGGTGCAAATGGGCAGCCCTGCGGCAAATCGGACGGATCCGGCATCAGACCCGGGATCGGGGTCAGCTTCTGTACCCGGTCATGGATATTGGGCAGGGAGTTGAATAGGCCCTCCGTATAGGGATGCTTAGTCCGCCGGAACACGTCTTCCAATGTGCCCTGCTCCACGATATGCCCGGCATACATGACCGCTACCAAATCACAAGTCTCCGCAACAACACCCAGATCATGGGTTATCAGGATCATAGAGGTATCGTAATCCTTAATGAGCTGCCGCATCAGCCGCAGCACCTGCGCCTGGATCGTAACATCCAGCGCAGTGGTCGGTTCATCCGCGATCAGCACCGAAGGATGGCAGGCAAGTGCAATGGCAATTCCCACCCGCTGCCGCATGCCGCCGGAAAACTGGTGCGGATATTCCGAAGCGCGGTTGGGATCGATCCCAACCACCTTCAGCATTTCCTTCGCCCGCTCCCAGGCTTCCTTTTTGGAAATATTTTCATGGAGCAGAATGCTTTCCTGAATCTGACTGCCCACCGACATGACCGGATTGAGCGAGGTCATCGGATCCTGGAAGATCATGGCGACCTCTTTTCCGCGGACGGCGGAAAGATCCTTTGCGGACAGCTTCAGCATATCCAGACCGTTTACATGGATCGATCCTTGGGTGATGACGCCGGGAGGATCGGGAATCAATCCCATCAGTGCCAGCATCGACGTTGTCTTTCCGGCTCCGGTCTCACCCACCAGCCCCAGCGTCGCCTTCTTGGGAAGCTTCAGTGTTATCCCGTTCACCGCATGAACCACGGATTTCGAGGTGCGGTATTCCACAGCCAGATCCAGAATTTCCACGGCGCAGTCACTCTCTGTACGCCTTAGCTTCGGTTCATCCCGGTTTTCGTTTCTCTTAAAATGCATCGAAATACCTCCTACTGCTTCAGTTTGGGATCCAGTGCATCCCGCAGGCCGTCTCCGACCAGGTTGATCGCCATGACGGTGATCATAATTGCAAGCCCCGGAAACAGGCAAAGGTAGGCATTGTCGGCAATATAGGTCTTGGAGGCATTCAACAGCGCCCCCCATTCCGGCGTCGGTTTCGGTACGCCCAGGCCGATATAGCTCAGACCGGAAGCGCCGATGATGGACGCTCCCATGCGCAGGGTCGCCTGCACCAGAATGGACGAATAGCAGTTCGGAAGAACATAGTGTGTAATAATGTACCAGTTCGATGCGCCGATTGCTCTGGCAGACTCCACATATTCGTTGTATCTGACGGTCATCACTGCTGCGCGGGTGATTCTCGCCAGGATCGGCACGGAGCTGATGGCCAGTGCGATCATCAAATTTCCCAGGCTGGTCCCCAAAATCGTAACCAGCAGCACCGTCATCAGTATGCTCGGAATGATCGTAATGGCATCAACAATGCGCATGAAGACCGCATCGAATCTGCCGCCGATATAGCCGGCTGCCGCACCGATGGGAAGGCCCAGCAGCAGCGCAACCAGAACACTGCAGAAGCCGATCAGCAGGGAATATCTGGTGCCGTAACCGACCCGCGCGAGCATATCCCTGCCATACTCATCCGTACCGAAAGGATGCTGCAGGCACGGCGGCGTAAGCCGCTCCGAAACATTCAGTGCAACCACATCCGTGTCGTAATTCCAGATAAATCCTCCG
This sequence comes from uncultured Oscillospiraceae bacterium, assembly GCA_934567355.1. GTDB lineage: Bacteria > Bacillota > Clostridia > Oscillospirales > Oscillospiraceae > Faecousia. The sequence goes on along the minus strand of CAKTJC010000019.1, from coordinate 37,853 downwards.
AACAGCGCCAGCAGGATCAGAATGATCACGATCGCCAGCCCGATCATGGCCCCCTTGTTGCGCCGGAACTGCCGCCAGACCTCCAGGGCGCGATTTTCTTTTACCCCCTCGCCGGACTGTATATGCTGTTTGCCCATAATATCCACCTCAATTTTTCACGTACTGCGCCTTGACCCGAGGGTCAATATAAGCGTAGAGGATGTCCACGATCAGCAGCACCAGGGAAATCGCAATCGCGATCATGATCACGAATCCGGTAACGACCTGGTAATCGCTGATCAGGATCGCACTGACCAGGTAGTTGCCCACGCCGGGCCAGGAAAAAACCCGCTCCGTTACCAATGCGCCGCCAATCAGCGCCGCACACTGGTTGCCGATGGTGGTCACAATGGGGATTTGGGCGTTTTTCAGTGCATGCTTCCAGATCACTGTCCGCTCCCGGGCGCCCTTGGAGCGGGCGGTGCGCAGATAGTCCTGGCGCAGGACATCCAGCATGGCACTGCGGGTGGTTCTGGTCAGTGCAGCCATATTGCCTGTACCGCAGGTAATCGCAGGAAGGATCACGCTTTTCCAGCCGGCATCCGCCCCCACTGCCGGCAGCCAGCCCAACTGCACGGAAAACAGCATGATCAGCAGCAGACCAACCCAGAAATTCGGCATCGCCAGGCCGACAAAGGAAACGGAGGAGGCAATGGTATCCCACCAGGAATTCTGCCGCACGCCGGACAGAATGCCCAGCGGGATGGAAAGGCAAATATTAAACAGCACCGATGCAGCAGCGAGGATCACGGTGTAGCCGAATTTTGAGAAGAATAAATCCCACACGCTCTCGCCGTTGTAGTAGCTCTTTCCCAAATCCCTGTGCAGAACACCGCGGATATATCGGAAATAGCGCACCAGAAGCGGGTCATTCAAGCCGTTCTCCTCGCGGAATGCCTCCAGCTGCTCCTCGGTTGCCTCGTCGCCCAGTGCGATCATCGCAGCGTCACCCGGCACAAAATCCATGGCGTAAAACACCACAAAGGATACAAGCAGAATGACCGGGATCACCATAAGCAGCCGTTTCAGGATATATTTCAGCATTGATTCATCTCTCCCAGGACGCCGGCGGAAACGTCCGCATTCGGCAGGCACCTCCCCCCGAACCGCCTCACAGCGGCAGGCAGGAAAATACTGAAAACACGGACAATTCGCCGGTATAGATAAGCAAATAATTAAGAATTCAGAGCCGCCGTCGAGTCCGGCGGCTCTGAGTGATCCGTTATTGGGTTACATAGCAGTAAGAGAAGTTTGTATCATAGGCCTGGTTGCCCAGAATGACGCCGTCGAACGCGGGAGACGCCACGCAGAAATGGTACCGGTCGACCAGAGAGGTATACGGCACGGTTTCCTCCGCAATGCGCTTCTGCAGCGCGCCAAATGCGGTAATGAGCTCGTCGTAGGTTTTGGACTGCTTGGCCTCGGCCAGCATGGAATCAAAGGTGGGATCCTGGTAGAACATGCAGTTTGCAATGCCGCTGGAGCCGAAGAAGCGATCCAGCACATTCAGAACGCCGCCGGTACTGGAGGAGTTTGCAATATACATATCATAAGCAGCCGGATCGGCCATCAGATTCTTTGCATAATTGGACTGGGCGATTTCACGGATGTTTACCGTAATACCCACCATGCTGAGGTTGGCCTGGATCACCTCTGCGACGGGAATAAACAGGGGATGTGCCGTCAGGTTCAGGGTCAGTTTCTCATAGCCGCCGTCGGCCAGGAGCTTCTTCGCGCCTTCGGGGTCGTAGTCGTAGTGGCCTACATCCGCAAAGCCGGGCTGGACACTGGTGATGATATTATAGGAAGCACTGCCGCACAGTCCGCCTTCAAAGCAGGCGTTGATGATGTCATCCCGGTTAATGGCCAGCATGACCGCACGGCGAACCGTCTCGTCGGCAGTGAGCTTTCCTTCGGTGTGATTGAAGCCGAGGAAGAAGGTGGCAACGGTACGCTCCTTGAACACTTTGTAGCTGCCGTCGGCAACAAAGCTGGCAAGGTCGGCGGAGTTCGGCTCCAGAATTGCATCCACATCCCCGGCTTTCAGCGTCAGTGCCCGGGAATTGGCGTCCGTAATCACCACAAACTCGATCTGTTCGGTGATCCCCTTCTCGCCCCAGTATTCATCAAAGCGGCGGATGACCCAGCTCTCACCGGTTTTCTGGGATTCCAGATAGTAGGGGCCGGTACCAATCTTTCCGCCGTCCGCTACGCCAAGCGTCTCCACCGCATTCTGGCAGAGAATCTTCTGTGCCGCATAGAAGAGGAAATCGGGAGTGCTGTACTTCAGATTGAATACCACTGTATAGTCGTCCGGCGTTTCGATGCTGTCCACCATGTCGATGCCGACTACGGGCTTGCCGATGCCCTCGTGAGAAGAATCCCCGGCAAACTCCCAGGTAAACTTCACATCCTTCGCCGTGAACGTATCACCGTTGTGGAACTTTACGCCCTGACGGAGCTTGAAGGTCCAGACGCTGGAATCCTCATTGGCACTCCACGAGGTAGCGAGCGCTTCTGTGGCATCACCGGACATATCCACACGAACCAGGCCGTCAAACGTAGAGTTGGTGACCATGGCAGTCTGGGAGCTGGTGTTGCCGAAGGGGCAAGCCGAGGGCATATCGCTGACGGTTCCGATGCGAACCTTTGCCTTGTAGGTCGGTTCGGCCGAGGTTTCCTGCGCAGTGCCTTCCGTATTGGTCTGCGCGGAGGCTGCCGCCTCCGTATCTGCAGTGGTAGCAGCAGGAGTTGTCGGCTTGCCGGCGCAGCCGGCACAGAGCAGAAGCAGGGACATCGCAAGCAGTATCGCTAAGGCTTTTTTCATTTTGGGGTCTCCTCCTTGTTTTTTATTGGGTTCCCTTCAAAATCATCCCGTTTGGCACCGGGAAAGCACCGACACAGGAAACTGCGGGCTGCATGCGCCTCACCGCATACAGACTCCGACCATTGCCCGGATCGATCTGTTCCGGAATCATTCGGAATGGTTTCGAAGTTTGCCGCTGTGACGCCCTTTCGGGCGACAGTTACTTTTTAAAGCGCTTTATGTTCTGCTTTCTGTATTTTATCAGAGTTTAAAGCGCTTTGCAACATAATTTTTATTTTCATTTTATACAAGTTTTTGACGGCGTAATTGTATATTGTGTCCAAAAACAGGTTTTTCCCTTTATTGTCCTTGCAAAAGCACTTTTTAACATGATATAATCTGAGGAAAGAGGTAGACTTTCCTTTTTTGTTGTAGATGTCCGGGCAAGTTCCGTCCTTGCCGGCACCTTTTACATAAACATTGGTGTGCCGCCTTTGTCTTCGCAGATGCGGCAGCAGAGAGGAAATGAGGAGGGAACTTATGGTATCCTTAAAAGAGCTGGCAAAGGTAGCGGGGGTATCCGAGGCAACGGCGTCGTTGGCAATGAACGATCGTCCGGGCGTAAATGCCTCAACCAAAGAGCGTGTCCGCCAGCTGGCGGATACACTGGGTTATATTCCCAACAAGACCGCCCAGAATCTTGCAAAGAAAACCAGCAATCTGATCGGAATGATCGTTCCGAATCTGATCAATACCAACTATTGCCGCGTTGTCCAGATCGCGGAGGATTGGCTGCGGGCGCGGGGATACAAGATCATCATTGCCACCAGCAAAAACAACTACCAATACGAGCGCGAAATGATCGAGCAATTTGTGGCCTTCCGCGTGGAAGGCGTGGTCATTTTTCCGGTGACCAAGGAAAACCCCGACCCGACCTATGTGAATCTCCTGAAAAGGCATCAGATCCCCTTTGTCTTTCTGGGCGGACGCTATCAGGAGATTTCCGCAACATGCGTGATGGAGGATTTCTATCAGTCCACCTATCAGGCCGCCTCTTACCTCTATGATCACGGCGGGCGTTCCTTCTGCATTCTTACCGGCTACGCCGCTTCTGTCAGCACGCAGCTTCGCTTGAAGGGGCTGCGGAATGCCCTTGCTTCCTCCGGGCAATCCTTTCCGGCGGAAAATCACTTTTCTCTGGAAAACACCGACTATTCCTGCGCCTTTGACCTGTTTGACAGGCTTCTGTCCCAGGGGCGGCAGTTTGATTCTGTCATTGCCGTAAATGCCTCCGTCGGCTTGGCCGTCTACGCCGCCGCCGTAAAGCACGGACTGCATGTGCCGACAGATCTTTCAATCATTTCCGCAGATATTTCCATGGTCACATTGCCTTCAAATGTTATTCGTATGAACCTGACCAATATTGCACAGGATACATCTGGCATGGTGGAAACGGCGCTGGAAAAACTCTTCGAGCAAATAGCAGGGGCGGAGAAAACGGAGATCATCTACATTCCCTCCAGTCTGGTCATCGGCGACTCGACAAGGTAAATTTCCAGAAAGCAGACATACGTGCAGGGCATCGTTTCCTTTCCAAAAACCGAGCCATCCAAAAATGGTCGGAGGGCTCGGTTTTCCACATATAAGGACGCTTTTCTTCGCTTAGCCGCCTGGCGTGTCAAAATCGTTCACAACAGGATTTTTACCGAAAACATGTCAAAAGCATCCATGATTTTTCTGTTCGGAAATTTATTTCACTGTTTACGATCCAAATGCTGCATTTTCTCTTTAAAAATTATGCTGTATCCGTTGATTTTATGGAATGCAAATTGGGAAAACAGCGGAAAAATGTGTTGATTTCCGAGGCGGAGTATAGTAGAATGGGGGCGTGCCGGGAGTGTGGATGGCTTCCGGGAAAAAGGTGAATAGACGTACTGAGTGCTTTTCCGGAAACTGGGGAAAAGATAATAGGGAATCAGGTGAGAATCCTGAACGATCCGGTCACTGTGATTGGCGAGCGGCGCTCCAATTGTCCATTGCGTAACAGCGAGAAGGCGGGGCGGCGCGTTTGAGCCATAAGTCAGGAGACCTGCTCAGTATTGGTTGGGCAACGCTTCCAGGTCAAGGCGGTTGTGATCATCTGAGACATAGGGGATCCTATGCCTCGGGGGTTTTATTGTGAGAAAGAGTTGCTTTTTGCAGCTCTTTTATTTTTTACTGGGGTCTATCTGAAAACCGTCAACACGCCCAAACAGCGGGCCTTTTCCGCCTGCTGTGCACCATTTTTTTTTGCAATACACAAAGTATTCCTGCAAAAAAATGGCTTCATCAGGAGAAAAATCCCTCGCTGTTGGTCATATTTCCGGTTTTCAGACAGACCCTAACAGAAATTCGTCAGGAGGTAATCAATATGAAGAAAGCAATTCTTGCGGTGAGCTTCGGCACCACCTATGCCCAGGCGGAGCGGGAGTGCATCCGGCCGGTGGAAGAGGCACTGGCAGAGGCCTGGCCGGACTGGCAGGTGCGGCGGGCTTACACCGCGCACATCGTGATCCGCCGCCTGCGGGAGCGGGGGGAGCGGATAAACACCGTGGAGGAGGCGCTGGAGCAGCTGAAGCAGGAGGGATTTGAAAAGATCGTCCTGGCCTCCACCCACATCATCCCCGGTGAGGAATACGATTCCCTGTGCCGGGCGGCGGAGGGGCTGCCGGTATCGGAGGCGCTGCTGACAAGCGAAGAGGATCTGCACTGGATCGCCGGTCTGATGAGGCAGATCGCCCGCCGGGAGGGCCGCCCTGTGCTCTTCATGGGCCACGGCACCGACCACGCCGCCGACGAGACCTATGTCCGCCTGCGCGCCATGCTGCCGGAAAACGTATATCTGGCCTGTGTGGAGGGTTCGCACCGGCTGGAGGGCATTCTGCCCCAGCTGGAGCAGCTGCCCGGAAAGGAACTGACCCTGACGCCGCTGATGCTGGTGGCCGGCGACCACGCCCACAACGACCTGGCCGGCGACGGGGACGACTCCTGGAAATCCATCCTGGAGCGCCGGGGCTTCACCGTCCACACCCGCCTGCGCGGCCTGGGCGCGGAAGCGGCTGTCCGGCAGCGGTTCTGTGAGAAGGTCGGAAAGATCCTGTAAGGGGCGGATAGATAAAAAATGGGAGCGCTGCGGCTTGCAGCGCTCCTTTGTGTTTTGCGGTTTAATTCAGATCCAGCCAGAGAACGGGGCGGATGCCGCCATTAACGTAATTGCAGATGTCGCCCATGGTGTAGATGCGGCCGTCGCCCATCACGCGAGCCACATGTCCTTGGGTCATGCCGGGGTCGCGCAGACGCCACCAGCAAGCCGGTTCGCCTTCTGCCGTCTCGGTATCGTCCTCCGGATAGATCACCCGGTTATTCAGAACATAGTCGGTGGTAGAGGCGCGGCGGGAGATATTGGTAGAGAAATACTGCGCCGCCTCCCAGACGCTGAGGATGAAAATCTGATCCTGTGTGGAAGCACCGCCACGGGTGCCGTAGTCCAGATTGTCGGCAGTGGAGACGGTGGTATAGGCGATCTGGCTCTGCTCCTGCGGGGTGAAGGCGGTGTTCAGGAAGGTGCTGTTCAGCCAGGTGCGCAGCTTGCAGGTTGCCCAGGTAGTATCCTCGTAGGGCTCATGGTAGGCCTGTGCGTCCAGAATGTACTTGCTGATCAGCAGAGCTTTGTCATCCTGCACATCCAGCACCAGCCACTGGATGGGTTCCTTGCCGTCGGAGGAACGATCGTCCTGCTCGTAGTGGCCAAACGTAATGACGGAGCCCACGGTGACGATGCCGTAGGAACTGGATTTCGGCCCGTTGTAGGGATTGGAGGCATAGGTTTTGAGTGCATCGGTCTGTACCCACAGAGCGGGACGGACGCCGCCCTCGCCGGAATTGACAAAGCCGCCGTAGGTGCTGGGAATGCCCCGGGAGACCACGTTGCCCGCCCGATCGGCCGTCTTGCCGGGGGAGCGCAGCCACCACCAAGAGCAGCTGCTCTCATCATCGACGTAGACGCCGTGGGCGCGGGCATAGTCGGTGCCTACGGTCTGGCGCTCGGAATTCCCCCAGAAATAGGAGGTCGCATCGTCGTAGCTCAGCAGGAAGATCTGGTCGCGGGTGGAAGCACCGCCGGGAATGTTATATTCCTCGTTGCGCCCATTCTGGATGGTGGCGCTGACAATGCTGCGCTGCTGTGCGGAGGTAAAGGCGGTGTTCTTAAAGGTAGAGTTAAGCCACTGGCGCAGGGTACAGTCTTCCCATGTTATGGACTTGAGCTTGGAATTGTAGGGAATGGCATCGAGGATGTAGCGGCTGAGGATCAGCGCCTTATCGTCGCGGATGTCCAGAACAATCCACTCGATGTCCTCTTTTTGTGAAGATAGATTATCCTGCTCGTAGCTTCCGAAGTAGACATAGTCGCCCACCCGCAGCCCGGCGGGGGGATCGTCGTCAAAGGAGTACATCGGCGTCACGGCAGCGGTACCTATCCCGGGAAGGCACGCGACCACCATCATGCACAGCGCAAGGAGCATAATGACAATTCGGAAAACTGGGTTTCTTTTCATGATTTTATCTCCCTTCAAATTGAAATACATAGGTTTTGTTTTCCCGTTTGGGTACGAATCAACAGCAAAAATATTCTGGGTGCGTAGGGGCGGATACAAATGCCCGCCGTGTGTCGGGCACCCCCGGGGGAAGCCAAGGGGTCGTAACTTGGCGGCTGGTGCCTTTCAATCGGGGACACCCCTTCAGTCTCGCTTCGCTCGACAGCTCCCCCAAAGGGGGAGCCAGGCTCTTGCCCCCGCTTTGCGGGGGATGGCCGGGCGGAGCGAAGCCAGGGGGTGTGGCGTGGGGTGGTTGCTGCCGCCTTAAAATCTGCACCGTACCCCTTGGCTTATTCCTGGGTCAGGATGTGGGCGCCGTGGAATTCTACGTGGAGGGGGAGCATTTGCCAGTGGTGCTGGGTGATGCTGTCCAGCTTTTTGGCCAGCTTCTCTTCCAGACCGGGGTTCTGGGTGATGCACAGCAGGGTGGGGCCTGCGCCGCTGAGGCAGAAGGCGGCGCCGATGGTGCGCACCAGCGCTTCGATCTTTTCATAGTCCGGGATCAGCTTTTTCCGGTAGTTCTGGTGGAGCCGATCCTGCATGGCGCTGCGCAGCAGCTTTTCATCCCCGGATTCCAGCGCCTTTAACACCATCGCGCCGTGGGATACATTATAAATCGCGTCCGCCCGGCTCACCTGCTCCGGCAGGACGCTGCGCGCCAGGCTGGTGGGCAGGTCGAATTCCGGCACCAGCGCCAGAAATTCCCAGCCGGGGTGCAGGGGGAAGCTGACGGTGACGGGCAGGCCGTTATCCACCATGGAGGCGGTGAGGCCGCCGTAGAAGGCGGGCGCCAGGTTATCCGGGTGCCCCTCCATGGCGTTGGTGATGTTCAGCAGACCCTGGGTGCTCAGGCGGCTGCCCCGCAGCACATTGGCACCCATGGCGCCCGCCACCAGCAGGGCGGCGGAGGAGCCCAGACCCCGGCAGATGGGGATATGGGCGTCGATATGGATCTTTACGCCCTTTACCGGCTCGTTGAGGGAGGCCAGCACGGCGCAGTAGGAGGTATAGGCCAGGTTATCCGGGCCGGTATAGGCTTCGTCGCAGCCGGTGATCTCCAGGCCGAATTCCTCGGTCTCCTCAAAGGTCACGTCGGTATACAGGCTCAGGGCACAGCCGAAGGCATCAAAGCCCGGGCCCAGGTTTGCCGTGGTGGCAGGCACGCGGATGGTTACTTGTTTCATCTGCGCCCCCATCATTCCAGCCCCAGCACATAGGCGGGCATGTCCTCTTTTTCGATCACGTCGGTGTGCAGCTCCGGCTTGCCGCGCAGGGATGCCAGAGGCGCGGGGATGGGCACGCCGGTGATCTCCTCCAGGCGCGCCATCTGCTCGAATTCGGTGCCGGAGGTGTCGCCGCCGATGGCGCTGAGCACGGCGGCGGGGAACTTATAGGGGGAGGCGGTGGAGAGCACCACCATGGGGCGCTTGTCCCCCGTCCGGTTTTCATAATCCTCCGCCGCCGCAAAGCCGGAGGCGGTGTGGGGGTCGCAGAGGTAATGCTCCTGCCGGTACACCCGGCCGATGATCTCCGCCGCCCGGGCATCGTCGCAGCAGGCTGCCCAGAATTCCTTTTGGATGGCAGCTTTCAGATCTTCCGGCACGGTGTATGCCCCCTCCTCCTTCAGCTGCTTCATGAGGGAGGCGACCAGCTTGGTGTCGCCGCAGAGCAGGTACAGCAGCCGCTCCAGATTGGAGGACACCAGAATGTCCATGCTGGGGGAGGTGGTTTTCAGCAGGGGACGGCGGCGGTCATAGGTGCCGGTGGTGATGAAGTCCGTCAGCACGTTGTTGGCATTGGAGGCGCAGATCAGGGTGCCCACGGGCAGCCCCATCCGCTTTGCCAGGTAGCCTGCCAGAATGTCGCCGAAGTTGCCGGTGGGAACGGAGAAATTCACCTCGTCGCCCAACTGGATCTTTCCGGCGGCCAGCAGATCCTTGTAGGCGCGGAAATAATACATCACCTGGGGCGCCAGGCGGCCGATGTTGATGGAATTGGCGCTGGACAGGCGGAAGGGCAGCGCTTTCTCCTGAAACGCGGTGAAAATTTGTTTCACGCCGGTCTGGGCATCGTCGAAATTTCCTTTCACAGCGCACACCGCCACATTGCCGCCCTCCTGGGTGACCATCTGGGCGCGCTGCACCTGGCTGACACCGCCGTTGGGGTAGAACACGCAGATCTTCACCCCGGGCACATCCCGGAAGCCCACCAGGGCGGCCTTGCCGGTATCGCCGGAGGTGGCGGTGAGGATGAGGATGTCTTCCTGCACGCCCTTGACCCGCTTGGCGGCGGTGAGCAGCTGGGGGAGCATGGAGAGCGCCACATCCTTGAAGGCGGAGGTGGGCCCCCGGAACAGCTCCAGCACGTTCACCTGCCCCACGGGGACGGTGGGGGTGATGTCCTCGGTCTCGAATTTGCCGGTGTAGGCGTTCGCCACCAGGCGGCGCATATCGGGGATGTCCGGCAGCAGGCTTTCCAGAATGGCGCAGGAGATCTCCTGGCTGGTGCCTTTCAGAACATTCATCCAGTCCAGAGCCGGAATATTCCGGGGCATATACAGTCCGCCGTCCGGCGCAAGACCGGACAGCACAGCCTGGGCACTGTCCACCCATTGGGTACTGCTTCTTGTGGAGTGATAGAGCATGGTTTTCCTCCTAATTCTACAATGAAATTGCACAAAAACCCGGGGTAAATGGCGAAATCATTTGATTTTTGTTGTAGTTGCAATCTGATAAGGTATATGATATACTGAACCGTGACAAATTGCAAGTACCTTATTACAGCAGATTTTTGTTTTTGTACGGCATACAGAAGCCGCCCCACCCACCGGGTGAGAAAATGGGGGAATTGAATAAAGATCGGGTTCCCAGCCCCCTTGGCTTCCCCCGGGGGTGTTGCAGAGCGCAGCGAATCTTTCAAGGAATGATTGCCGGTGGCAATCATTCCTTGATTCAATAGCTGTCGAGCGAAGCGAGACTGATGAGGGGCGGCGTGCGCTGAAAGCTTAATGAAGGGTACGTTGAATGGAACGCACCCCAACGTGAATGTAGGGGACGATGCCCACATCGTCCCGCAGCCTTACGGAACTGCCACGGTACGTTGAATGGGGCAGGAGAACGGGATAATAATTAACATGTGGGCATCGTCCCCTACAATGAAACCGGCACCGTATACCATTCACCTGACCGGTTCCGCATTATATACAACAATAGAAAGAGACGGAGGAAATCATATGAAAATCGGACTTTGCGGCTTTGGTGTCGTGGGGCGGGGTGTGTATGAGATCGTGCAGAAACGCGCGGATATGCATGTGGCCAAGGTGCTGTGCCTGGAGGACATTCAGCTGCCGGACGCCCAGGCGGTGAAGGATTTTTCCCTGATCGTGAACGATCCGGAGATCGATACCGTGGTGGAGGCCATGGGCGGGCTGCATCCGAGCTATGATTTTGTCAGCACCGCGCTGAAGGCGGGCAAGAATGTGGTCACCTCCAACAAGGCCATGGTGTGCAGCTTTTATGACGAGCTGATCCCCCTGGCGGCGGAAAAGGGCGTATCCCTGCGCTGCACCGCTGCCGTGGGCGGCGGCATCGGCTGGCTCTCGGAGCTGGAGCGCTCCCGCCGGGTGCAGCGCATCGACCGGGTGGGCGGCATCATGAACGGCACCTGCAACTATATCCTCGACAGCATGACCCGGCTGGGTCTGGGCTATGACGAGGCGCTGAAGCAGGCGCAGCAGCTGGGCTACGCCGAGGCGAACCCCGCCACCGACGTGGACGGCATCGACACCTGGCACAAGCTGATCCTCTCATCGAACATTGCCTTCGGCATTTCGCTGGACAGAGCCACCGTCCCCGCGGCGGGCATCCGCAGCATCAGCGCCGCCGACGTGGAGTGCTTCAAGGCTCACGGCAAGGTGTGCAAGCTGATCTCCACCGGCTGCCGGACGGAAGCAGGCATCAGCGCCTACGTTCAGCCCACCCTGGTGGACGCGGGCAGCCCCGAGGGCGCGGTGCCGCTGAACTACAATCTGATCACCTTCGTGGGCAAGACCAGCGAGCGCATGAGCTTCTACGGCCAGGGCGCAGGCCGGTACCCCACCGCATACAATGTGGTGCAGGATCTGGTGGATGTGCTGTCCGGCAAGGGCTTTTACGCCCCCTACGGCGCGCCCCAGGCGGCGGATAATCACGGAAAGCTGCGCTACTACGTCCGCGGCGGCTGGAACGGCGCGGCAGAAGAAGACTGGGGTGCAGGCATTGTGACTGCCCCGGTCAGCGTGGAAGAAATGCACGCCTGGCTGAAGCAGCACCCGACCGCATTCATCACGGCGGTGGAATAACGCTTTTAATTTTCCGGGGGGATTCAAAAAACCTCCCCTGAAAGGGGAGGCGCCGTGCGAAGCACGGCGGAGGGGTCAGCCCGCAGTAGGCAGAATACCATTTGAGGAAAACTTGGGCGAATTCGTAGAAACCTACGATTCAAATTCTACAATTTTTCCTTTTGAATCAGCCTGCTGCAACGAACGGCGCCTGCGGCGAGGCTTTTCGTACCGAAAAGCCGAAACCCCTCAGTCAGCCCTATCGGGCTGCCAGCTCAGCTTTGCATTAAGCATCTGTACGCCGCAAGCGGCTACAGCTGCTAAACCTTTCAGGAGAGCTTGGGGGAACGGTCTTGAGGCTGGTGCCGTTCAACGAAGTGCATTTCGTATTTTACCGATCGCCCTCAAAAAATTCTCCTGCACATCATGGGAAAAGAGGAAAAACCATATGAAAGTTGTAAAATTCGGCGGAAGCTCCATGGCGGATGCCAATCAGTACCGGAAGGTGCGGGATATTCTGCTGGATGACCCGGAACGGCGGGTAGTGATCGTTTCGGCGGCGGGAAAGCGGTTCGGCGCGGATCACAAGATCACCGACCTGCTGTACCTCTGCTACGCCCACACCCAGTATGGGGTGGACTGCTCCAATATCTTTGAGATGATCCGCTCCCGGTATCTGGAGATCCGGGATGAGCTGGGCATCCGGCTGGATCTGGAATCCGATTTCGCCGCGCTGAAAAGCGGGCTGGATCGGAAGATGGTCAGCCAGGATGAACTGGCCAGCCGGGGTGAATTCTTTTCCGCCAAGCTGATGGCGGCCTATCTGGGCTTTGCCTTTGTGGACGCGGCGGACTGGGTGCGGTTCAAATACGACGGCACCGTGGATCAGGCGGCTACCTACGAGCTGCTGAAGGAGCGGGACAAGGGCTTCGGCATGGTCATCCCCGGCTTCTACGGGCGGATGCCCGACGGCAAGATCCGCACCTTCTCCCGTGGCGGCTCCGACATCACCGGCGCCCTGGCCGCCGCCGCGCTGGACGCGGATGTGTACGAAAACTGGACGGATGTATCCGGCATCCTCATGGCCGACCCCCGCATTGTGGATAATCCCGCCACCATTCCCGAGGTCACCTACGACGAGCTGCGGGAGCTGAGCTACTCCGGCGCCCAGGTGCTCCACGAGGGCACCATCTTCCCGGTGCGGGAGAAGAACATCCCCCTGAACATCCGCAACACCAATGCGCCGGAGGATCCCGGCACCATGATCAAGGAATCCTTCCCCACGGACTCCGACCCCGACCGGTTCATCACCGGCATCACCGGCAAGAAGGATTTTTCCATCATTTCCATGACCAAGCGGGGGCTTTCCGGCGAGGTGGGGTACCTGCGCAAGGTGCTCTCCATCTTCGAGCGGCACAATGTGTCCATCGACTATGTGCCCAACGGCATTGATAACCTGTCCATTGTCCTGCCCACCGAGTCCGTCGCCCAGAGCCTGTACACCATCCTGGCGGAGATCCAGAAGGAACTGGAGCCGGACACCCTGACGATGCACGACCAGATCGCCGTGGTGGCCGCCGTCGGCCGGAAGATGGCCTTCCGCCCCGGCATCTCCGGCAAGATCTTCGCCACCCTGGGCGAAGCGGGGGTCAACATCCGCATGATCAACCAGGGCCCGGATGAGCTGAACATTATCTTCGGTGTGGACAACAAGGATTTCAAAACCGCGATCCATGTGCTGTATGACAGCTTCGTGAAGTAAAAATGACGTAAACCTCCCCTGAAAGGGGAGGTGGCGCACGCAGTGCGCCGGAGGGGTCAGCCCGCAGTAGGCAGAATTGCATTTTGGGAAGCCTGGGCGAATTCGTAAAGGCTTACGATTTGGTCTTTACAGCCGTCCCTGCTGAATCAGCCTGCTGCAACGAACGACGCCTTCGGCGAGGCTTTTCGTTCCGAAAAGCCAAAACCCCTCAGTCAGCCCTTCGGGCTGCCAGCTCAGCTTTGCATTAAGCATCTGTACGCCGCAAGCGGCTACAGCTGCTAAACCTTTCAGGAGAGCTTGGGGGCCAGTTCCATTCAACCGGGACACCCCTTCAGTCAAAAATCGGAGATTTTTGACAGCTTCCCCAGAGGGGAAGCCGAGGTTCTTGCTCCCAGAAGGGGCAGGATGGGGAAATGATCAACATATCCATCAACTTTTAGGAGGGAAAAATATGAAACAATATACCGTTGCTGTTCTGGGCGCTACGGGCGCTGTGGGGCAGGAGATGATCAAGATCCTGGCGGAGCGGAACTTCCCCGTGGGGAAGCTGGTGCCGCTGGCGTCTGCCCGGTCGGCGGGCAAGACCCTGAAATTCCGGGGCGAGGACGTGACCATTCAGGAGGCGAAGGACGACGCTTTCGCCGGGGTGGACATTGTGCTGGGTGCGGCGGAGAACGACATTGCCAAGCAGTTTGCGCCTGCCATCGTGCAGTCCGGGGCGGTGTTTGTGGATAATTCCTCCGCCTTCCGGCTCAATCCCGACGTGCCCCTGGTGGTGCCGGAGATCAACCCGGAGGATGTGAAAAATCACCGGGGCATCATTTCCAACCCCAACTGCTCCACCATCATCACCGTCACCGCCGTGAACGCGCTCAACGCCATCAGCCCCATCCGCACCATGACCGCCTCTACCTATCAGGCGGTGTCCGGTGCCGGCGCGGGCGGCCCCATCGAGCTGATGAACGAGGTGGAGGCGCTGGCTAAGGGCGAAAAATATGAGCCGAAGGTCTTCTCCCACCAGATCGCCTACAACCTTATCCCCCAGATCGGCGGCGAGCAGTTCGAGGGCTACACCAGCGAGGAAATGAAGATGCAGAACGAGGGCCGCAAGATCATGCACCTGCCGGAACTGAAGGTCAGCTGCACCTGCGTCCGCGTCCCCGTGGTGCGCAGCCACTCCATCTCCGTGAGCCTGCACTTCGACAAGCCCGTCTCCGTGGAGCAGGCGAGAGAAGCCATCGCCAAAGCACCCGGCTGCCGCCTGGTGGACGACCTGAAAAACAAGCAGTACCCCATGCCTCTGGACACCAGCGACCAGGACATCGTCTTCGTCGGCCGCATCCGCCCCGACCTGACGGACGACAACGGCCTGTGCCTGTGGTGCTGCGGCGACCAGGTCCGCAAGGGCGCCGCCACCAACGCCATCCAGATCGCGGAGCTGCTGGTGAAGTAAACATTCAAGAGCCGAATCCCGGGAAAGGGGTTCGGCTCTTTTGCGGTATTGGGGGCAATTGTTTACAGCGGCGACTGTTTGATCTTTGCGTATCTTCTGGGGTACTGCGCCGGGGTGGGGGCGATTTTTTGCAGGAGGATGAGGGTATGGACGGCACCGTCAAATTCGAAGTCCTTCAGCTGCTCCAGCTTCAGACCCAGGCGGCGGATGGCGTTCCGGCTCTCCTCCAGCTCCTGCCGGGCGGCGGAGCCCTTCATGGCAATGACCCGGCCGCCCACCTTCACATAGGGGGCGGTGAGCTCCAGCAGGATATTCAGCCGTGCCACGGCGCGGCTGGTGGCGACGTCGTATTGCTCCCGGTGGGTCTGCACCGCCTCTTCCGCCCGGGCGGTGACGCACGCGGCGCGGATGCCCAGGGTGGGCAAAATCTCCTCCAGCCAGTGCACCCGCTTGCCCAGGCTGTCCAGCAGCGTTACCTTCAGGTCGGGGCAGCCGATGGCCAAGGGGACGCCGGGGAAGCCTGCGCCGCAGCCCACATCGATCAGGCGCTTGCCCGCAAGGTCGCCTGCGGTGAGCACGGTCAGGCTGTCCAGCAGGTGGAGCTTTGCCACCTGGGCGGGGTCGGTGATGGCGGTGAGGTTCATCACCTCATTCTGCCGGATGACGGCCTCGCCAAAGGCGCACAGCGTCTCCTGCTGCGCCGGGGTCAGGGTCAGCCCCAGCGCCGGCAGCCCGGCGGACAGGGCATCCATCATTTCCTTCATGGTTATCCCCTCGCGTTGACGATGCCGGACAGGTCTACCTGGGTCTCGTCGTAGGGGTCAAACTGGTTTTCCACCACGGTGATGGCGGGCAGGACGACCTCCTGGATGTGCCAGTTGACCAGCAGGTCGCACACCTGGCCGTAGGAGGCCAGGCCGGAAACCTCGCCGCTGGCCTTGAGGTAGGCATCGTTGATGGTGTCGGCCAGGTTGGTGGCCACAGGGTCGCGGTGGTTTGCAAAGAAAGCGTCATACTGCTCCATGTCGTGGCGCAGGTTGGCGTTCACGTTGGCGTCGATCCGGCTGGCGGCGCTGGCCGCCTGCATCACCAGGCTGGGGTCGATGGAGGTGGATTTTCCCACACTGACCAGGGCGGTGTAGCAATAGCGGTAGGCCATGAAATAGCCGGAATACTGATACTGCATGTTGGGATTGAAGGAGCAGGACAGGAACGCGGCAAAATTGGCGTCCCGCTCGTTGGCGATGCACATGCGGTGCGCCATCTCGTGGCACATCGTGAAGGGCAGCACGGAGGCGGGGATCTGGGGGTTCACCGCCGCCTCGCCGGTCAGGGGGAAGGTAAAGCCGGTGATGCCCATGGAGCTGTACATATTTGCCCAGCCCAGCTTCTTGACCGGCAGGGTGGAGCCGGCGAAGACGGGGAAATAGCGGTTATAGGTCAGGTAGCGGAAGCCGCTGTCCGCCCGGGCGGCCAGGGTATCGAAATCCGCAGAGGCCAAATTGCCGGAAGCGTCCCGCGACAGCTGATTGGCCATGGTGTTGGCCTGGCTCTGATAGTACTCCGTGGCCTCTACGATCTCATCCAGGGTGCAGCCGGATACATCCATGCGGATGTCGTCGGCCAGATCACCGGCATAGTAATTCATGCCGTAGACCAGGGTATGGAGCATAAAAATGAAGCTTGCCGCCGCCAGCACCCAGCCGAACCACTGGAAAACGCTCTTTTTGGTGATGATGACCACCACCAGCGCCGCCACGACCACCGCCAGCAGCGCCACCGCCAGCAGCTGCCACACCAGGAAATCCACCTGGCTGCTCCACTGCGCCATCGTCTGCTCCAGCGTGCGGATGACGTAAGGGTAAACCATATCCACCAGCGCCGAAAATTTCTGCCCGTACCGGGACAGCGCATAGGTAATCGCAGCAAAAATCGCCGCAGTGAAATATCCGCGCAGATTTTTCAAAGGGGAATCCTCCTTGTGAATTTGTAACCGTACAAATGGGTATACGAATATAGGATAGTATAACACATTTTCATGGGATTGTCTCTAAGTATTTTTTAATTTTCTATAAAGGAGTTTCGGCATTTTTGATGCCCACGAAGTGAAGCATTCAAAAGGAGCTGCTGTAAAATAGATTTTTTAGAAAACCATTCTAATAATTTAGCGGTAGAAATCACGAGTGTTTCGCGATTTCTACCGCTATTTCTAACTTTTAGAAAAGTGCATTTTCACAAATTTCTATTTCGCAACAGTCCTTTTTAGTAAAACGGTTATTTGACGAAGATTTCAACGAGGAAGGCTTCCGCTTCTTCACTCAAATCGGTAAACTGGTATTGGATGCCGTTTTTTACAGGGGAGAAATTAGTCATTTCATATATGAGGTCAATTAGGGAATCGTCCACTTCCTGAGTTGGATCGCAGGCAAGTATGGTACAGGCCCATGGCACGAAGAAATCATCAAAATTGTTTGCACTGTACAGGAAAAGGGAATGGATCATAAACTGTGTATCTTTACTGTCGTAGGAAATCCAATCGGAGCGGATGTCCTTAAAATTCAAGGTGGCGATCCAATTTCTGTTCAGACTAAAGTAGCAGACCACATCGCCGTCGCGATCCGCAGTAAGTTTAATTTCACCCTCAAAGCCCTCAAGCTGAGCAATGTACTGGAGCCGCTGATAGAATTCTTCTGCGGAGGGAATAAATACGGAGTCTTCCGTCAGCGTCGCCAGAGCTGCGCTGTGGGAATTGATTACCTTGGCGCACCTGCTGCATACCTCCTCGCCGATTGCAAGGGAATTTGTGAAGTCGAAGCGAACCTTCGTCTCCACCTGGTGTCCGAGCGCGCTTCCTGTGATTTCGTTGCAAACGGAGCATGTTTGGGGGGCAGTACATGTCGCAGCCTTCCATTTATGCCCCAGTGCTTCGCCTTCGGTTTCACCGCAGACGGAACAGGTCTTGGGCTTTGTGCAGTCGGCATCGACCCATTTATGCCCCAGCGCCGCCCCTTCGGTTGCACCGCAGGCGGAGCAGGTCTTCGGACTTACGCAGTCGGCGTCCGCCCATTTATGCCCCAGTGCCGCCCCTTCGGTTGCACCGCAGACGGAACAGGTCTTGGGCTTCGTGCAGTCGGCATCGACCCATTTATGTCCCAGTGCCTCGCCTTCGGTTTCACCACAGACGGAACAGGTCTTGGGCTTTGTGCAGTCGGCATCCACCCATTTATGCCCCAGTGCTTCGCCTTCGGTTTCACCGCAGACGGAACAGGTCTTGGGCTTTGTACAGTCGGCGTCTACCCATTTATGCCCCAGCGCTTCACCCTCCGTCTTTTTACAGACGGAACAGGTCTTTGGATTTACGCAGTCGGCATCTACCCAGGTGTGCCCCAGAGCATCCCCTTCGGTTTTGCCGCACTTTGTGCAGGTCTTGGGCTCTTCACAGGTTGCGTCTGCCCACTCGTGGGAAAGGCAGCAGCCGGTCAGAAGTAGTGCGACCATCGCGACCATAAGAATTACACGCCAGCGTTTCATTTCAAGATACCTCTTTTCTTCCTTATGAGAAATTATTTATCTCTTTCTACCATATTTTAGTATTTTGCGTCCACCTCTTTTCAAATTTTTTCTACAAAATTGTTGTATTCAACAATTTTCGTCAAGCTGTATTGTGCATTCTGTTTTCGCTACCTGCCGCAGACAGCACGTTTCCAGGAAAATTGGGGGAACCTCTGATTTAATTGTATTATCAAACAAAAGTGGTGCCTGAAATGAAGTAAGATACCTTTACAGACATTGAATACAGCTTTCCGCAGAAAGAAAACCAAGCGGGAGGAATTTCCGGAGATCCCAGAAGAAAGTGAGGTCGTCATCCCATGGGAATTGAAAAAATGCCGCAGATGTATCTGCTTCAGATCTGGTTTAACCACAACTCCAGTCTGCGGAATGTTTGCAAAAGGAGAGCATGAGCGGCAGTTTGCCTATGAAGCGCATACCTGGATACTGTGGAAGGTGTCCGAAAGACCAACTATGGTAAGAAAAACTATGCACAGCGGAAAGAAACCATAGAGCGGGTCTTTGCGGATATGGAAGAGGAACACGCAATGCGTTATATACACCACCGAGGCATGGCCGCAGTTGGCAGATGGATCAGGCTTAAATTTGCTGCCACGAATCTGAAAAAGCTGGCTCAATGGAGTTGAAAAAACTACATTTTCTCGCTGATATTTGCTTATTACTGCCTAAATTGCAAAAGAACCCCCGCTTTCACTTCCTGAAAGTGGAGGCTCTTTGACAGTCTGAAGCCCGTACCGAAATCGGTACGGGCGGAATTCTTCCCGGATGTACGGCTTATTGGGCTTTCAGCAGGTCGATCACATCGCTAAGCGAATCGAACCGTGCGTAGGCAATGCTCAGGATATTTTCGCCCGGCTCGTCCAGATCGGGGACGATGGAGGCCATGCAGCCGGCGCGGTAGGCGGCCAGGAGGCCGGTGTAGCTGTCCTCCAGTGCCAGGCAGTGGGCGGGATCCACGCCGATGGTCTTCGCGCCGAACAGATAGATGTCCGGCTCCGGCTTCCCGTGCGCCACCTGGCGGGCGGAGCAGATCAGGGGAAAGCGGTGGTAGAGATTCAGCTGCCCCAGATGATCCTGGATCCGGTCGGTGGGGGAAGCGGTGGTGATGGCGTAGGGGATGCCCTTTTCCTGCAAATAATCCAGCAGGGCATACACGCCGGGCTTGGCCTCGATGCCGTTTTCGGCGATGTAGGCATCCATCAGCTCGATCCGCTTGGCGCGTACCTGCTCATATACGATCGCGGGGCCGAAAAGACTGCTTAGGTAGGCCTGCCCCGCCGGAGCACTGAGACTGCGCATCCCCAGCGCCTGCTGATAGGTCATGGGGTAGCCGTAAAATTTGCACCCCTCTGCCCAGAACCGGGCGTAGAGCTTTTCGGAGTCCAGAATGACGCCGTCCATATCAAATAAGATCCCCTGAACCTTCGTATCCCGGGGATGGAGGACCTGATGACCCAAACCAAACACACCCTTCTTTCCGATTTGCTCCATCATACCCGATTTGTTCCTTTTTTTCAACCCATATTTGCATCCGCGGATGCGAAAAAGCTGTCGCCTTCAATGCGCAATCACCAAAAAATGTCTCCTGTATTTGGCTATTTTCTACCTACTCAACAAGTTGGTAAAAATTTCAGAAAAATACTTGACAAACGGACAGATGTGCGCTAGTATAGCACCATCGATTTTGAGATCGGTTTTGACAAGGCAATGAAGGGAAGAGTAAGCCCGCCGATGCCGTGCAGAGAGCCCCGGGTGGTGGAAAGGGGTACGGATAGACGCGCCGAACATGGTCCCGGAGCCGCATGGGTGATCGTTAGCTCATGACGGGTGCGCCCGTTAAAGCGCAGGAGTATGCTGGTACTCCCTGAGGCAGCTTTCCGTGAGGGGGCTGCGAAACAAGGTGGTAACGCGGATTTTCATCCGTCCTTGTGCGTCAGGCATAAGGACGGATTTTTTATTTGCAGGAGGGATTTTATGGAACCCATCGTAGAGCTGCGCGGGCTCTCCAAGACCTTTGGCTCCGGCACGGATCAGGTGGCAGCCCTGCAGCAGGTGTCGCTGGCGGTGCAGCCGGGGGAGATCTTCGGCATCATCGGCCTGTCCGGCGCGGGCAAGAGCACCCTGGTGCGCTGCATCAATCTGCTGGAGCGGCCGGACGAGGGGCAGGTGCTCTTCCACGGCGAAGACCTGATGACCATGCCCACCAAGAAGCTGCGCCAGGTGCGGCGGAAGATCTCCATGATCTTCCAGAGCTTCAATCTGCTGGAGCAGCGCACCGCCCTGGACAATATCTGCTTCCCCCTGGAGCTGGAGGGCGTGCCCCGCGCCAAGGCGAAGCAGCGGGCAAAGGAGCTGCTGGAGACCGTCGGCCTGCCGGATAAGGCGGGCGCCTACCCGGTGCAGCTGTCCGGCGGACAGAAGCAGCGCATCGCCATCGCCCGCGCCCTGGCCTCTGACCCGGAGGTGCTGCTGTGCGACGAAGCGACCTCCGCCCTGGATCCTCAGACCACCAATTCCATCCTGAACCTGCTGCAGACCATCAGCCGGGAGCGGGGCATCACCGTCATTCTCATCACCCACCAGATGTCCGTCATCGAGCAGATCTGCAACCGGGTCGCCATTCTGGACAGCGGCGTGGTGGCGGAGATCGGCGAAGTGGAGCGGGTGTTCTCCAACCCCCAGTCCGCCGCCGGGCGGCGTCTGGTGTCCCCGGAGGTGCCCGCCCTGCCCCTGTCCACCTGGGACGGGCCGGTGGCGCGTATCGCCTTCAACGGCAACACCTCCGAAGAGCCCATCATTGCGGAGGTGGCATTGGAGAAGGGCATCAAGCTCAGCATCCTGGGCGCCGCCACCCGGAATGTGGACGGCAAGGCCTTCGGCACCATGCTGGTGAGCCTGCCGGAGGATGAGCAGAAAAAGCAGGAGGTTCTGGAATACCTCAACCATTTTGACGGCGTGACTGCGGAGGTGATTCAGTAATGTTCGATTTGTTTTCCGACCCGGTAAAGGTCGCCAACCAGATGCAGATCATCTACAGTGAGTATGGCTTCGCCATCTGGGAGACGCTGTACTCCCTGGCGCTGGAGGTGGTATTCGCCTATGTCATCGGCCTGCCCCTGGGTGTGCTGCTGGTCACCGGTGAAAAGGGCGGCGTCAAGCCCCTGCCCAAGCCCGTGATGAGCGTGATGAACGTGATCATCAACCTGCTGCGCAGCGTCCCCTTCCTGATCCTCATGATCATCTGCCTGCCCCTGTCCAAGATCATCGTGGGCACCAAGGTGGGCACCATCGCCACGATCCCTCCCATGGTCATCGCCGCCTTTCCTCTGGTGGCGCGGATGGTGGAAGGAAGCCTCCGCGAAGTCGACCAGGGCGTGGTGGAGGCGGCGCAGAGCATGGGCGCAAGCCCTTGGCAGATCGTCACCAAGGTCATGCTCCCCGAGGCGCTGCCCAGCCTGATCTCCGGCTGCACCATCACGGTTGCTACCATCCTGGGCTACGGCGCCATGGCCGGTATCATCGGCGGCGGCGGCCTGGGTCAGATCGCCATTAACTACGGCTATTACAATTTCAAGTTCCTCGTCATGTGGATCGCCGTCATCGGCCTGGTGGTGCTGGTTCAGATTTTCCAGAGCATCGGCACCTGGCTGTCCGTAAAGTGCGACAAGCGCCTGCGGAACCGGAAATGACAGGGAACCAACGGATCCGCACCGTTTCAAAGCGGCATTAAAAAGTATTCTGGATGCGAAAACGCATCTGAAATAAAAAGGAGTGTACAATTATGAAAAAAGTATTTGCAGTTGTTTTGTGCCTGGCGCTGGTACTGAGCCTGGGCGCATGCGCCAAGAAGAGCGATAAGGTCATCACTGTGGCTGCATCCCCCACGCCCCACGCCGAGATCCTGAAGGCTGCCGCCAAGGTGCTGGAAAAGGACGGCTGGACGCTGGATGTGAAGGAATACAGCGACTATGTGGTGCCCAACAACGTGGTGGAAGACGGCGAGATCGACGCCAACTACTTCCAGCATCAGCCCTACCTGGATACCTTCAATGCCGAGAACGGCACCCATCTGGTGAGCGTCGCCCAGGTCCACTACGAGCCCTTCGGCATCTACGCCGGTACCAAGAGCAGCATTGCTGACCTGGAAGACGGCGACGAGATTGCCATCCCCAACGATGGCTCCAACCGCGCCCGCGCCCTGCTGCTGCTGGAGGCCAACGGCATCATCACCCTGAAGGAGGGTGTGGGCATGCAGGCTACCAAGGTGGACATTGTGGACAAGAGCGTGGACGTGGAAATCGTTGAAATGGAAGCCGCTCAGATTCCCAAGGTGCGTGAGGACAGCGTGGCACTGGCCGTCATCAACGGCAACTATGCCCTGCAGGCCGGCCTGAATGTGGCAAAGGATGCCATCGCCTCCGAGGATCCCGATTCCGTCTCCGCCCAGACTTACGCCAATGTGCTGGTGGTGAAGGAAGGCAACGAGAACTCCGAGAAGACCCAGGCACTGAAGAAGGCGCTGCTCAGCGACGACGTCAGGGCCTACATCAACGAAACCTATTCCGGCTCCGTGGTGCCTCTGTTCTGATAAAAAAGACGATCCAAAAGCCCGTGACCAGAAAACGGTCACGGGCTTCTCAGCGTGTCAAAAAAGCCTCGCAGAGTTTGCCGCCCGCAGGCGGCAAATAAAGTCAGATCATTTTCCGCCGGGGCGTGTACCTGGCGGAAAATACACTACAGGCTGCAAGTGTGCGAGTTGTCCGCCATCGGCGGACAAGGAGTGCGCGCAGCAGACTGCAATCCTTTTGTCAAAAAAGGCCAACGGTCTTTTTTGACAGTCTGAAAAGCCCGTGACCAAAACGGTCACGGGCTTCACTTTGTTTACCGGGGGAAAATCATTCCTGGTTGTCGCCGGGGATCTGGATGGAGAGATACTGATTCAGGGCGTCCAGGACGCTTTCGTCCTTCAGAGTGATGGAAACTTCGATGCGGCGGTTCTGGGCGCGGCCTTCGGGGGTGTCGTTGGAGGCGACGGGGCGGGTGGAGCTGTAGCCGGCGGCACAGAAATATTTTGCGTAGGGGGCGAGGACGCCGTTCTGCGTGGTCATCAGGTAGCTCAGCACGGCATTGGCGCGGTCGGTGGAGAGCTTGCGGTTGAGGGAATCCGAACCGGTGCTGTCCGCGTGACCGCCGATGACGATGGTGTCCACATATTGCAGGCTGTCGCTGTTTTCCAGGAAGCTGGCAAAGCCGATGGCCAGCTGATCCAGCAGCTGCCGGCTGTTCGCCTTCAGATCCGCCCGGCCCTGGTCAAACAGAACGCTCTCGCTGAGCACCAGGCTGCCGGTTTCGCTGACGGAAATGCTGTTGCTGCTGCCCATGGCCTCCTCCACGGTCTGCCGGATCTTTTCCACGATGTCCACCCGCAGGAAGGCGGCGGCCTGCATCTGGCTGCGCACTTGGCTCAGCTCTGCCTGGGTGTTCTGCAGGTATTGCTGCTGCTGGGCGATGGTTTCCTTCTGGGCGGCAATGTCCGCCTGCTGCTGAAGGATGAAATTCGCCTGCTCCACGATGCTGTCTGCCTGCTCGTCGAGGGTCAGCTGCTTCTGGTCCAGATCCTTCTGGGCGTTTTCCAGATCGTCGGTGACGTTTTGCAGCTCGGATTCCTTGTCCTTCACCTGCTGAGTGGCGACGATCAGCTTATCCAGGGTGTCGCGCAGCTCGGATTCCTTGTCCAGCAGGTTGTTGTTGGTGATGATGTTCTGAATGTAGGCCAGCAGCATCAGGAAGAAGAGGATCAGCGCTACGGCGGACATCATGTCTGTATACGACGGCCAGAAGCCCTGTTCCCCGTTGTTGGTGCCGGATTGGGTGCGCCGGGGAGCCTTTCTCATTGCTGGTCGCCCCTTTCGTTTCGGGTCACCCGGCGGATGGCGGCGGTGAGATCCCGCACAGCCACATCCATTTTCTCCACGGTGCCCCGCAGGTTGTAATCAAATTCCGAGAAGTCCCGCACGCCCTGGTTGAAGCAGTCCACCGTGGCATTGAAGCCGGTGAGGCTCTGCTGCAGCGCGCCGGTGGTGCCCTTCAGGGTGTCGTCGATGGCGGCGGCAGCGGTGTTCATCCCATTGATCATCTGGCGCACCACGGCGGAGTCGTCCTTGGCAGCGTCGGTGCCCAGCCGGGGCGCGACCCGGTGGTCAAGCCACAATTCCATCTCGTTTTCCAGCTGCTCGCGGATGGATTCCGGGCTGAAAATGGAGCGCAGAATGGTCAGAAGAATGGAGCAGGCCACACCGAACAGCGAGGTATAGAACGCCACGCCCATGCCGGAAAGTGCCTCCAGCAGGCCGCTGCCCATGTTGTTCAGGGCATTCTGCCAGTCGGCGGTGCTGCCCAGCAGCTGGGACAGGGAGCTGACGGAAAGGCTCAGGCCCAGGAAGGTGCCCAGCAGGCCCATGGTGACAAACAGGGAAACGGCGTTGCTCAGGAAACGCTCGCAGAAGAGATAAAATCCCATGTCTGCATGGATGGTGCTGGTGACGATGGCGGGGGTATTGGTCTCCTGACCGAAACTCTTGTAGGCGGCGGTGAATTCCTCCAGAGCGTCGCGCACCAGGGCGCTGCGGTGGGTATCGCCCACAATGGCCAGCTTCGTCTGCCGCCGGTAGGCGCAGCTGACTGCGAACAGCATGATCACTGCCACAGCAAACAGCGCCAGGATCATAATGATCACGATCACGCTGACAGGGTGCATATTTGCAAGAAATTTCATAAAATAACCTCCTTGTTTCTCTGCTTTTCGGGAATATACGCATTTCTTTTGAAAGAACTGAGTCTGCCTGCGCGTATATTTTGCATCATTTTATCATAAATCGGAGACTTTCTCAAGAGACGTAAGAAAAAACTAAGAATTAAAGGGAAACTTTTTTTGATGCGGACGGAGCAAAGCGTGCAATTTCGCCAAAAGGCAGCGAAGAAAAGCCTTGACATTGTGCCAGAATGCAAGTACAATAAGCGTGGTATGGTATGGTATGCGCCCTGCGGGACAGCCAATTTCGCAGCGGTGTGTTTCATTTGTAAAACCGGCATCTGGCCGGGAACTGCGTTTATCGCCGCGTGGCGTTTTGTTATGATTTACCGCCCTTTTGGGCGACTTTTCGAAACAATTTCACATGGGGACGAACGCACACCCCCTGGCCGCAAATTTTAGGAAGGAGGTGTGCTGCAAGAATTATGGTTTGGGTGATTGCCACAATTGTAACCATCCTGGGCATCGCTGCGGGCTTTGGCAGCGGTGTACTCTATCGCAAGAAGGTCGCCGAGCGTGCCATCGGCTCCGCCGAGGAAGAGGCTACCCGTCTTGTCAACGAAGCGATCCGCACCGGCGAGAGCCGGAAGAAGGAAATGCTGCTGGAGGCCAAGGATGAAATCCATAAATCTCGCGCAGAACACGACAAGGAAGTCAAGGAACGCCGGGCGGAGCTGACCAAGCAGGAGCGCCGTCTGGAGCAGAAGGAAGCCACGCTGGACAAAAAGACCGAGGCCTTCGAGCGGAAGGAAGACGAGCTCAACCGCCGCCTGGCAGGCGTTCAGCAGACCCAGGCAGAGGCGGAGGAGATCCGCAATCAGCAGCGAGCGACCCTGGAGAAGATCTCCGGGCTGACCCAGGAGCAGGCAAAGCAGTTCTTGCTGGACTCCATCGAGCAGGACGTGCGCCACGAGGCCGCACAGAAGATCAAGGAAATCGAGCAGCAGTACAAGGACGAGGCAGAGGAAAAGGGTCGTGAGATCATTGCCACTGCCATCCAGCGCTGCGCCGCCGACCACGCCGCCGAGACCACCGTCTCCGTGGTCACCCTGCCCAACGACGAAATGAAGGGCAGGATCATCGGCCGCGAAGGCCGCAACATCCGTACTCTGGAAACCATCACCGGTGTTGACCTCATCATCGACGATACCCCCGAGGCCATTACCGTCAGCTCCTTTGACCCGGTGCGCCGGGAGGTTGCCCGTCTGGCACTGGAGAAGCTGATCGTGGACGGCCGCATTCACCCCACCCGCATCGAGGATATGGTGGAGAAGGCCCGCAAGGAGGTTGACCGCACCATCCGCGAGGAGGGCGAGCGCGCCTGCTATGAGACCGGCGTTCATAACCTCAACCCGGAGCTGATCAAGATCCTCGGCCGCCAGAAGTACCGCACTTCCTACGGTCAGAACGTGCTGAACCACTCCATCGAGGTTGCCCACATTGCCGGCCTGATGGCCGCAGAGCTGGGCGTGGATGTAGCCATGGCAAAGCGGGCAGGCCTGCTGCATGACCTGGGCAAGTCCATCGACCATGAGGTGGAGGGCAGCCATGTGCAGCTGGGTGCCGACCTGGCGCGGAAGTTCAAGGAAAATCCCGTCATCGTCAACGCCATCGAGGCGCACCATGGCGATGTGGAGCCCAAGACCGTTATTGCCGTGCTGGTGCAGGCAGCCGATGCTATCTCTGCCGCCCGTCCCGGCGCCCGCCGCGAGAACGTGGAGAACTATATCCGCCGCCTGCAGAAGCTGGAGGAACTCACCGGCTCCTATCCCGGTGTGGAAAAGGCTTACGCCATCCAGGCCGGCCGCGAGGTGCGCATTATGGTCAAGCCCGAGGAGGTCACCGAGGACAATATGATCCTGCTTGCCCGGGATGTGGCAAAGAAGATCGAATCCGAGCTGGAATACCCCGGCCAGATCAAGGTCAACGTCATCCGCGAGACCAAGGCTGTGGAATACGCCAAATAATCATTGCTGCAAAAATCCCGTGGCTGCCCGGCCGCGGGATTTTTTGGCAGAAAATGCACAGAAGGCGGCAAAACCTGCCGAATCGGGAATGGACAAATATGCCGCCGTTTGCTATAATTGCAGAAAAGCAAGGGAGGGCGCGGGGATTTGAATGACATCATTTATGTTGGAAAGCATCTCTTCACATTGACGATCGGCCGCCATGTCCATGACAGCTGGGAGCTGGTCTATTGCACCGAGGGCAGCGGGACCTTCCACTTTGACCAGGCTGACCTGAGCTATAAGAAGGGGGATGTGGTGGTGGTGCCGCCCAATGTGCCCCACGGCAATTCCAGCAGCGGCGGATTTGCCAATATCCACATCAATATGACAGATGCCGCGCTGCCCTTCAAAAGCCCGGTGCTCGTCCAGGATGACGGCAATCAGTTCTTGCTGCAGGCATTCCAGGCGGCATATTTCCATTTTAACGGCGACTCCCACCGCCGTCGTTTGCTCATGCCGTCCTATGGCGACCTGATCTATTGCTACCTGCTGTGCTACCACAGGAGCCAGCCCCTGAGACCGGTGGTGGAAGAGATCGAGAGCTGCATCATCCGCAATTATCAGGACTGCGGCTTTGAGCTGGACCGGTATCTGCAATCCCTGCCCTTCAGCTATGATTATCTGCGCAAGCTCTTCAAGAAGGAGCTGGGGGTCACCCCTCACCAGTACCTGGCGGATAAGCGGCTGCAAACGGCGGCGGATACCCTGTCCTGCGGCTTTACCGACGGCTGCGGCATTGCGGAGATCTCCCGCCAGTGCGGCTTCCGGGAGCCGCTGTATTTTTCCCGCATGTTCAAGAAGAAATTCGGCGTGGCGCCCAGCTTCTATCTGGAGACCCAGATGCACTGCGCGGAGCAGAGCGCCGACGAAGGCAGCGTCCGCAGGGAGCTGACCTGACTGCTGTGCCGCCGGAGTTTTGCCCCGGCGGCTTTTTTTGACGCGCTGCCGGACTTCAGGAACCTCTGATTAAATCGTCTTCGGCTTTCGCGGCGAATCTTTTGCCCCATCCGTGCAGTTCTGAAAGCGGGAAATATAGCGCAGCCGTTGCCGGCGGAAGCCGACTTACGGATGCGGCATACCCCTTGCGGGTACACAAAGTATTCCCCCGCTTTCAGAACTTTCGGCTGAGACAAAATCTTCTGCCGCCAGCTCTTGCCGATTTAATCGGAGCTTCCTTCAAAAGCCCGGATGTGCAATCAACCGCGACGTTTTGTCCATTTACGGGGAAGCGGAATGTTTTTATAATGAAAAGGAATCGTCGGGAGAAGACGATCCTTTTGAAGTTACCATCACAGAATTTTGATAGGAGGAACCCTTGTATGAATGAATTGCAGCAGACGATCAGCAGGATCGGCGTGGTGCCGGTGATCAAGCTGACGAACCCCACCCGGGATGCCGCGCCCCTGTCCGATGCCCTGTGCGCCGGCGGCGTACCTGTGGCGGAGATCACCTTCCGGGCAGCCGGAGCGGATGAGGCCATGCGCATCATGCTGGAGCGTCATCCGGATATGCTGGTGGGTGCAGGCACGGTGCTGACCACCGGGATGGTGGATAAGACCATCGCTGCCGGCGGCAAGTTTGTGGTCACCCCCGGTCTGGACATTGAGATCGTCAAATACTGCCAGGAGAAGGGCATCACCTGCTTCCCCGGCTGCACCACCCCCACCGACTACCATGCGGCCTACAAGCTGGGGCTGGAAGTGCTGAAGTTCTTCCCCGCGGAGCAGAGCGGCGGTCTGGCCAAGATCAAGGCCATGGCAGCGCCCTTCCCCATGTTCAAGGTCATGCCCACCGGCGGCGTGAACCTGAAGAATCTGGCCGAGTATGCCGCTTCCCCCATCATTGCGGCCTGCGGCGGCAGCTACATGTGCCCCGATAAGCTGATCCAGGCGGGCGCCTGGGATGAAATTACGGACCTGTGCCGCAAGTCCGTGGAAATTGTGAAGGAGGCCAGAAAATAATGGCAAAAATCGTGACCTTCGGCGAGCTGATGCTTCGCCTCCAGCCCTATAACTACGAGCGCTTCGTCCAGTGTGATCATGTGGAATTCACTTTCGGCGGCGGCGAGGCAAATGTTGCCGTGTCCCTTGCCAATTACAATATGGACGTTGCCTATGTCACCAAGCTCCCCGCCCACGCCATCGGGCAGGCGGCGGTGAATTCCCTGCGCCGCTACGGTGTGGACACCACGAAGATCGTCCGCGGCGGCGACCGGGTGGGCATTTACTACAATGAGAAGGGCGCCTCTCAGCGGGGCAGCGTGTGCATTTACGACCGCGCCAATTCCGCCATCACCCAGGCACAGCCCGGCGACTTCGACTGGGACAGCATCTTTGAAGGTGCCGAGTGGTTCCATTTCACCGGCATCACCCCGGCGCTGGGCGGCAATCTGGTAGAGATCTGCAAGCAGGCCTGCCAGGCAGCCAAGGCCCACGGCTGCAAGATCTCCTGCGACCTGAACTACCGGGGCAAGCTCTGGACCCGCGCTCAGGCCCGGGAGGCCATGACCGAGCTGTGCCAGTATGTGGACGTGTGCATCAGCAACGAAGAGGACGCCAAGGACGTGTTCGGCATCGAGGCCGAGGCGACGGACATCTACGGCGGCAGCCTGAACCGCGAGGGCTACAAGAGCGTCGCCAAGCAGCTGGCGGACAAATTCGGCTTCCAGATGGTGGCCATCACCCTGCGGGAGAGCCATTCTGCCTTTGACAACGGCTGGAGCGCCATGCTGTACAATGTGGAAACCGGCGAATACTGCTTCTCCAAGAAGTATGACCTGCACATCATCGACCGGGTCGGCGGCGGCGACAGCTTTGGCGGCGGCCTGATCTACTCCCTGATGAACGGCAAGAGCACCCAGGCAGCCGTTGAGTTTGCCGTGGCGGCCTCCGCTCTGAAGCACTCCATCGAGGGCGACTACAACATGGTCACCGTTCCCGAGGTGGAGAAGCTGGCCGGCGGCGACGGCTCCGGCCGGATCCAGAGATAAAGATCAAAGGAGAAGAGCAGCATGACACCGTTTATGGATGCGGATTTCCTGCTGAAAACGCAGACCGCGAAGAAGCTCTATCATGAGCATGCCGCCCGCATGCCCATCATCGATTACCATTGCCACATCAACCCCCAAGAGATCTGGGAGGATAAGCGCTACCAGTCCATCACCGAGGTCTGGCTGGGCGGCGACCACTATAAGTGGCGCGTGATGCGCGCCTGCGGCGTGGCAGAGAAGTACATCACCGGCGACGCAGACCCCGCCGAAAAGTTCCAAAAGTGGGCCGCGTGCATGCCGAACCTCATCGGAAATCCTCTGTACCACTGGACGCACCTGGAGCTGCAGCGCTATTTCGGCATTACCGAGCCGCTGTGCGGCGACAATGCCATGGAGATTTACGAAAAATGCAACGCCATCCTGGCGCAGCCGGATATGTCCGCCCGGGGCATCATCCGCAAGTCCAATGTCCGGCTGATCTGCACCACCGACGATCCGGCGGACGACCTGCATTGGCATACCCTGCTGGCAGCCGACCCCACCGCGCCTGCCGTGGTGCTCCCGGCCTTCCGCCCGGATAACGCCATGCGCGCCGACAAGCCGGGCTTCCCTGCCTATGTTGCCCGGCTGGAGGAGGCGGTGGGCTTCCCCATCTGCACGGCGGAGGACATGCGCCGCGCACTGATCAGCCGCATCGGCTATTTCCATGACCACCGCTGCCGGGTGGCCGACCACGGCCTGGACTATTGCTTCTTCGCGGAGGCGCCGGAGGAGCAGCTGAATGAGATCTTCGCCCGGGCAAAGCAGGGCGGCACCATCACCCGCCAGGAGCAGCTGGCCTACCACACCGCCATGCTCATTGCCGTGAGCCGGGAGTATGCCCGCCTGGACTGGGTCAGCCAGTTCCATTTCTCCTGCCTGCGGAATAATTCCGCCAGAATGCTGGCAAAGATCGGCCCCGACACCGGCTACGACAGCATCAACGATCAGCCCAACGCCGCCCCCCTGTCCGCCCTGCTGAGCACACTGGAAGAGGAGGACGCACTGCCCAAGACCATTTTGTATTCCCTGAACCCTGCCGACAACGGTGCCATCGCCTCTCTCATCGGTGCGTTCCAGACCGATTCCCCTATCCCCGGCCGGGTGCAGCAGGGCTCCGCCTGGTGGTTCAATGACAACAAGCCCGGCATGGAGGCACAGATGACCAGCCTGATGACCATGGGCGTGCTGGGCACCTTCAACGGCATGCTCACCGATTCCCGATCCTTCCTGAGCTACACCCGCCACGAATACTTCCGTCGCATCCTGTGCAACCTCCTGGGTCAGCTGGTGGAGGACGGCGAATATCCCAACGACCTGAAGACCCTGGGCCGCATGGTGGAAAACATCAGCTACAACAACACCCTGCACTACTTCCGCTTCGATGAGCTGATCTGACCGATATCAAAAAGCAGGCACTCCGGTGCCTGCTTTTTTGCGCCCGGAGGTGACAAAAAGAGAATGCTTGCATCTAAGCCGAAAATACGGTATAATACAATATCCATCCCTATGTAAAGGAGATATTTTACCATGGCGAACAGCCCTGAGGATATGGAAAAGCGCCGGAAACGGCGGGAGGAGCAGATTCGGCGGCGCAGGAAGCAGCAGCGCAGGATGCGGCTGCTGCTTGCGGCGGCGGTGGTCGTGCTGGGGCTTTGCTGCGGGCTGATTTATTATTTCGTCCAGAGCGCGCCCACCGGGGAGATGTCCGCCGCTGCCGCGCTCCCGGCGCAGACGGAGGCGCCCACTGCCGCTCCGACGGAAGAGACCCGCTCCCGCTGGGAGACAGTCACCACGGTGCACGTCCGGGCGGCGGGCGACCTGAACATCACCGACTCGGTGGTGGACTCCGGCCTGTCCAGCAACGGCTATGATTTTACCCGCGCCTTTCAGGATGTGGCGAGCACCCTCTCCGCCGCCGATCTGACCGTTATGAATCTGGAGGGCAATATCTGCGGCGAGCCCTACGGCACTGCAACCACCTCCGCCCCTAATCA
The DNA here is from genome assembly GCA_934567355.1 of uncultured Oscillospiraceae bacterium. Taxonomy (GTDB): domain Bacteria; phylum Bacillota; class Clostridia; order Oscillospirales; family Oscillospiraceae; genus Faecousia. Next base: position 5,426 of record CAKTJC010000019.1, on the reverse strand, counting down.
GATCCTCACCGCGCTGAATAACGCCGGTGTGGACATTCTGCAAATGGCCAATTCCTGCACCATCAACAATGGCCTGATCGGCCTGAATTCCACGCTCCAGGCCATCCGCAATGCCGGCATCGAGCCGGTGGGCGCCTATTCCAGCACCGCCGAATTCAGAAGCAGCAAGGGCTATACCATCTGCGATGTGCAGGGCGTCCGCATCGCCGTGGTGGCGTTTACCAAGGGCGTGGGCGGCCGCGGTCTGCCGGAGGGCAGCGAGGGCTGCGTCAATCTGCTCTATACCGATTACGAGAGCACCTACCGCCGGGTGGATACCGCCGGCATCACCCAGGTCCTGAAAAATGCCAAGGCGGAGAACCCGGATTTCATCATCGCGCTGGTGCACTGGGGCAGCGAGAACAACGATACCGTCAGCAAGACCCAGGAGTCCATCATCAGCCTGCTGCAAAAAAACGGCGTGGGGCTGATCCTGGGCACCCATCCCCACCTGGTGCAGAAGATCGATTATAACGAGTCCGCCGGCACCCTGGTCGCCTATTCCCTGGGCGATTTCTACGGCGACGGAACCCGCAGCGGCACCAATTATTCCATCATTCTGGATGTGGAGATCACCAAGGATACGGAAAAACGCACCACCAAGGTCACCGGCTACAGCTACACCCCCATCTATACCGTCACCGGCAGCCAGTCCGTCGACGGCCGCCAGCGGGTCGTGCGCATCGAGCAGGCCATGCAGGCGCATGACGGCAATTTCGTGGACAAGATCACCGACGACTGCTACAAGGACATGGCCTATTCCCTCACCCGCATCGCCGACCGCACCAGCGGCAAAGGCTAACGCCCCGGTACGTTGAACGGCATGCAGTGCGACATAATTGTAGAGGGGACGATGCCTACATCGTCCCGTGCCGCGTCAGTTTATTTCTACAGCCCGGTTGAATGGGGAAATGTTGCATGAATAACGCATTTCCTGTCCCATTCAACGCACAGGCGTGGTTCCACGGGGGTTCGGGACGATGTGGGCATCGTCCCCTACATTCGTGACTGGGTGCGCTCCACTCAACTGAACGCCATAAAATTACTACTAAGAAGGAAAAGAGTCATGAGGATCCTGTTTGACAGCAAGAAGGCGGAGTTTAAGACACCCTTTGGGTGCCTTTGCCCGGGGGAGGGGTGCACGCTGCATGTGCACATTCCATCCTCCGTGGGCACCCGGCGGGCGGAGATCGTGCTGTGTTATGAAAACGGCAGCCCCGCCCGGTACCTGGAGATGTTCCGCCGGGAGCAGCGGGGGGACTATGACATTTACGAGGGGGAATTCTCCCTCTTCGCCCCCGGACTGTACTTCTATTATTTCCAGATCCACGACATGCACGGCATGTTCCGCCTGTTCAAGCAGGGGGACGACACCAATATGGAGGAGGGCGGTCTGTGGCAGGTCAGCTGCATCAGCCCGGATTTCTCCACGCCGGACTGGGCGAAGGGCGCGGTGATCTATCAGATCTTCCCTGACCGCTTCCACCGCAGCGGCAGCTGCGACCTCACCGGCAAGCTCCAGCCCTACTCCATCCACAGCCGATGGGACGAGGACGTGGACTGGGCGCCGGACGAAAATGGGATCATTCAGAATAACGACTTTTTCGGCGGAAATTTCCGGGGAATTGCCGACAAAATGGACTATATCGCCAGCTTGGGCGTGAGCCTGATCTATCTCAATCCCGTCTGCATGGCGTTTTCCAACCACCGCTATGATACCGCCGACTATAAGCGCCCCGACCCTATGCTGGGCACCGAGACGGACTTCGCGCAGCTGTGCCAGGCTGCCCATGCCAGGGGCATCCGGGTGATTCTGGACGGTGTGTTCTCCCATACCGGCTCCAACAGCCTGTATTTCGACCGCAACCGTACCTTCGGCGGCGTCGGCGCGTACTGCCGCCAGGATTCTCCCTATTATAACTGGTATACCTTCTACCATTGGCCGGATAATTATCACTCCTGGTGGAATTTCGATACCCTGCCCACCGTGAACAAAATGCACCCGGACTTCGTGAAATTCATCATCACGGATGAGAACAGCGTCCTTGCCCACTGGATGACCCTGGGCGCGGACGGCTTCCGGCTGGACGTGGCGGACGAGCTGCCTGATGAATTCATCCGCATGATCCGCGACCGCCTGCACCAGCTGAAGCCCGACGCGCTGCTGCTGGGCGAGGTGTGGGAGGACGCCTCCAACAAAACCGCCTACGGCCACCGCCGCCGCTACTTCACCAATGCAGAGCTGGACAGCGTGATGAATTACCCCTTCCGCACCGCCATTCTGGATTTCATGCGCGGGCGGGACGACGGCAGGGGACTGCGCGAGACGGTGCTGTCCATTGTAGAGAATTACCCCGCCCAGGTGGTGGCGTGCAACATGAACCTGCTGGGCACCCATGATACGCCCCGCATCCTCACCGCCCTGGTGGATGATTTCGACGGCAGCCGGGAGGAAAAAGCCCACCGCCACCTGAGCCGCAATCAGCTGGAGGTGGCGCGGGATCGGCTGATGATGGCCTCCTTCCTGCAATACACCCTGCCCGGCTCCCCCAGCCTTTACTATGCCGACGAGGCGGGAATGGAGGGCTATAAGGACCCCTTCAACCGCCGCACCTACCCCTGGGGGCGGGAGGATACCGAGCTGCTGGCGCACTTCCGCAGCCTGGGTCGGCTGCGCACCAGCCATCCGGCACTGCGCTTGGGGAGCATCCGCTTCCTCACCGCTGCCGACCGGCACCTGACCTTTGAGCGCACCCACGGCGAGGAGACCGTGACCGTCCACATCAACCGCAGCGGCGACCCCTGGGACATTCCGGCAGGCCGGGTGCTCTTCGGAAGAAACCTGCAGGCGCTCTCCTCCGATCGGCTCACCCTCGCCCCTCACGGCTTCTGCATGGTGGTGAAATAAAAATGGAACAGGAATTTTTCTTTACCGGCTATTGCCGCCAGATCGACCAGAGCCGCATGGTCTGCATCGTCCTGGAAAACGGTGAGATCGAAGAGTGCGACTGCTGTTTCGGCTCCTGCCTCTACGAGCCGGAATGCCCCGTTGCCGCCCAGATAAGGCAGGCAAAAGAGAAAGCATAGGAATTCATACAAAAAGTGGGAGCTGCCCCGATTTTTCGGGCAGCTCCCACTGCATTTGCGCTCTTATCTATCCGGTTATTTTATCTCGCAGCTGAGCACCTCGCCGGTTTTTTCGTTGATGACCACTGTGGCGGTGCCCACCTGGTGCATCACGCCGTCGTCGGCGACAGCCTTGGCTTTGGATTTCGACAGCCCGCGAATGGTTTCCAGATCCTTGTCATAGCTTTCGAGGGCGTCCTCGTCCACAGTGTAGACGGCCACGTTATAGGTGACTTCCTTCCCGAGGAATTTTTTATAGGCGCTTTCAATGGTGGTCACGGTGGTATCCGCACTCAGCTCGGGATCCTGGGCGGCAACAATGTCCACCATGCCGGCGTTCTTCTCGTAGCGCTCTTCGGCGGAATAGCCGGCGGAGAGGGAGGTGTTCTCGTAGTAGTAGTTCATATACCCGAGCCCGCAGCCGCAGCCGACCACCACCAGAACCACCAGGGTGACGATCTGCTTTTTGGTGAATTTCATGGCATCCTTGGCGTCCGCACCGGTATAGGTCAGCCCCATGCGGTTGGTCACCGGCACCAGCGCCCGGAGAAACAGCGTCATCACCACGGACTCAATGGGGAAGAATGCCAGATTCTTCAGGATCCGCGCCGTGCCCATAATGCCCAGGATCTGATTTTTTGCCTTTTCGGGGCTGCCAATGTACACATACCACCAGGCGAAAATCAGCTGCTGCAGCACGATGTTGACCACCAGGCAGATGAAGAACCGGGCAAGCATCACCCGGGTGGGGGTCACCTTGCAGCGGTACAGGCACAGAGCGTAGATCACGGTGCTGGCAATTTCCGTCAGGATGAAGGGCAGAAAATAGTCGCCGGTGGGGAAGAGAATAAAGCCGATGGTATCGGAAATGATGGCGGCAGGAATGGCGACCACAGGCCCGAAGATCATGGCGCCCAGCGCCGTTGCCAGCATGGCGGTCTGGATGCTCAGCTGGGGCGCAAGGGGAATGGCCAGGGGCTTCATGGCGATGCGCAGCGCCGTCAGCAGCGCAGCGACCACCAGCATGCGGGTGTCCTTCAGCTCCGCCGCCGCGTCGCGCCAATAGGCCTTGGAAAAGGGATGGGGATAGAGGGCTCTGGATTTTTGCATAAAAATTCTCCTTTCATGTAGGAGCGTTCGGTATCGGGAGGGATACTGCCCGAGGGAAATCGAAAAAAAGCCCCCAACGGACATACTGCCGCCGGGGAGATCAAAATTTTTCGAGTGACCCGAGGGGAAGGGACAGGAAGCGCCCCGTGCCGTTCGCCCAACCGAGTGTCGTTGCTACATAAAAGGAGGAACCTCCCATTATGGCGCAGCGGGTGCGGGAACCCCATCGCGGATGCGAAACCCTTCGTCTGCCACACAACTCCCCATTCTGGCAGCACTTCACGCAGGGATCCCTACTCTGTTCGACAACAATATACATGATACATACGAAAAAGTAAAGGGAAATTTTGGGCTTTTGCGGAAATTTTTTAGCCGCATCCGAAAATCGGAATGAATAATTCCGTTCGGGAGAGGGCATGCTCCCTTTTGGAGGTGCAGCCCTATGAAATTGCAGGAGATCATGACCCCAAACCCGGTGCAGATCGAGCCGAATACCACCGTGGATGTGGCGGCCCGGCTGCTGACACAATATAATATCGGCATGCTCCCCGTTTGCTCGCCGGATGGCGCGCTGCACGGCCTGGTTACGGACCGGGATATTGTCACCCGCTGCCTGGCGTCCGGCCGCGACCCAACCCAAACCGGCGTCCGGGATGTGATGACCCGGCGCATCGTCTCCGCTTCACCGGCCATGGAGACCTCTGCCGCTGCCCATCTGATGGGCCGGGAGCAGATCCGCCGCCTCCCCGTCGTGGAGGATGGCCGCCTGCGGGGCATCGTCAGCCTGGGCGATCTGGCCGGATGGGAAGAAACCAGCTTGGATGCCTCCGATGCCCTTACCGAGATCAGCACCAATCTGTCCTGCCGGTGAGATCAGGACGGCTGCATTTGTCCACCCCTCGCAGACAAGTGTACGTGATAAAAATAAAAAGGAAAAAAGGGGAAAAAGGGGCAAAAAGGGCTTGACAAAGGGATGGTGGGCGTGGTAATATATGCAAGCTTTCCGATGAACGCCCCGCAAGCGGGCGGGAGGATGGTGGAAATCACGGGAAAATCCGAAAAAGAGAGAAAAAGCCTCTTGACAAACGGATGGCAGCGTGATAGAATAGCAAAGTTCACAGCGAGAGCGTGAGCTTATCTGTACCTTGTAA